>NZ_WBZB01000004.1 GCF_009017255.1 Alkaliphilus serpentinus
TTTAGCTCTTCCTTAAGTAAATGAACTTCCATGTTTAATCATACTCATCAGCTACTACTCTCTCGCAGATAGGTAGTTGAGGGTTCTCTGTTAAAAAATATATGGAAGTACTGAATGAAACTATAATATGAGGAGATGATAGAATGAAAAAATTAATTAGACCTATTCCAGTTGTGATAATTATAGTGTTAATGTTTTCAAGTATAACATATGGATATGTACACATATCAACCGGGATGCCAACTACTAGCTTTATAGTAGAAAATAGAAGCTCATATAGTTCTATTTTTAATAATTCAATTGCTGCATGGAATAACACCGACACATCTGTTGAATTAACTAAAGCAAAAAGCGATAATTACGTTATAACAGGTCAGTATGATGATACTTGGTATGGAGTATACAAGCCATCTCTAAAGTACATTTTTTGGGGTCCTGCAACAAAATTTGTTATACAACTTAATAGAAGTCAACTAGTAGGAAAGAGTGATAATTTCTGGCAAAGCGTATTAGTTCATGAATTTGGGCATGCTCTATCATTAGGGGATAATCCTCCAGAGTCTCCATCAATTATGAGGTATGATAGAGATAGAGAAAGTATGATTACTCCACAACAGGATGATATTGATGGTGTAAATGCTTATTATAACAATTAAATTTAAAGGAGGTTCTTTATGAAAATTTCTAAGAAAATCATTTTAGGTTTAGTAGTAGTTATACTCCTAATTCCAATATGGATCTTTTCCAAGATGAGTTCAACCTATCTCGCAGACTACCCTCATTATTCTGATGAAGATACATTAATTAAAGAAGCTGATGTAATTGTAATTGGTAAAGTAGATGAAATTAGTAAAGCAAAGATTAATGTAAATCAAAATCAAAAGGATCAGGATTATGATAAAAGTGTTGATGATTTACTTGAATATACAGTTTCAGAAGTCCAAGTATTAGATGTACTAAAGGGTGATATAAGAGTTGGTGAAAAAATACAAATAAAGCAACTTGGCCATATAGATGGTATTATAAAAATCAAAAACTATTTTAATAAAAATAAAGAATACTTCTTTTTTCTTAAAAAATACGACGATATAACACCAGGAATGCCATATTCAACCCTAAATCCAATACAAGGTCATATAGAAATAGATAAAAACAAAATAATAATTGATAAGGAAAATCAATTATTTAAGGATATGTTAAATAAAGATGATTTATCTCAATCAATTAAGAAAAAAGTTAAAGATTAGAAATTGAAAATAGGTAGAACCACGTATAGAACCACGGGGAACCACGGGGACGGTTCTCTTGGTCATGCGTGTGGTCATGTTAAAGTGATAAGTAGTAAGGAAGATGAAGGTTTCTTTTGGTTAGACTCTTCAAAATCCTCGATTCAACCAACAGAAGATTCAACCAGGAGAACCGTCCCCTTGGTTCGCTTTGGTTCTTTCACCCTTGGTTTTTATGACTTTATTCCCATCTAACTTCTACACTATCCCCATCCCTCAAAGGAGCCATATAATCTGCTGGCCCTCCATTATGTTTTAAGACAAGCTTCCCCATCACCTTATTACGATTGAAATCAATATAATTAAAGATATCTACAAAAATTAAATCCTTATGGGGTTTATCAATTACAAGGGGGTTTCCATTATATAGGATCACCATTACGTCTTTATTTGAGGTGGAGGCTGCAGTTTTCTGCTCCTCTTCCACTGGCTTTTCTTGAGGCTTTTCCTTAATGATTATTTCAGCATCGGCCATTATCGGCTCATTAGCATCTACCAATTGATCCTTGATACATATTTCCTTTGAATTGCTGTCAATGTCTAGAAATCTACATAAATCTGCTACTGTATTGATTTCTCTATAGGTGATTATATCTCCATCCCTTAAGGGTTGCCAACCTTCAGCTCCCTTTCTATTAACCTTGAGATCATATAGCTTATTAAACCTGCTATCGTTAACCTTTATTTTGGGCTCTAGATTAATCAAATCCCTTAAGGTAGCCTTAGCATCCTTACCTGCCTTTGCAGGTATAATGGTTATATAGTCCTCATTTTTTATTTTAGCATCTAGGCTAGTGATATCATTATTTAAAAACACCTTAGCAACCTCGCCATATTCACCATAAAGGTTTTTTTCTATTCCATTGATGGTTACCTTTAGAGATTTTCCCCTTTTGGGCATAAGATCACGGGGATTGAAGCTGATAATTGCAAGGGCATCGCTAACCTTTAATTCCTTTGTTTGAAATAGCTTAACCTTTTGCTTATTTACTGTAATTTCTATAAAATCAGCTGCTTTGCTGTCTATTGCCTTGGTTAGTATACCTACAGGAGTTATTCCTTCGGGGCCAGATACTGGCAGTTGACCTCCTTCGAGATTTTGAATAATCTCCGTGGTTCTAACGGCCACCCTTTCCTTTGGTATATCAAGCATATCTGCTAAAATACCTGGAAGCCTAGGAATTTGACTGCCTCCACCAATTAAGAATACTACACTGGGGGCTTTACCATTCTGCTTTATTATGGTACTGGCTATATCCTTTGCAATGGCAGATATTGCTCCCTCCACACGATCCAGTATTTCATCAGTACTTACCCTTCTTTCTATGCCTAAAATGTCATTAAAATGCTGATATTCCTCTTTTAATAGATTGCATTTAAGTTTTTCAGCATTATCAAAGTCTAATAGGTATTCCTTAGCGATGGCCTCAGTTATTTCATCACCTGCTGTTGAGGTCATCCCATAGGCAATCACCGCTCCATCCTTGGTAATAGCTATATCTGAGGTGCCAGCGCCAATATCAACCATAGCAATATTTAGTAGCCTTACATTATTAGGAACAGCTACCTCTATGGCAGCTATAGGCTCTAGGGTCATGTAATGAACATTTAGTCCGCTTTTTTCGATAACCGTATATAGGCTTTCCACCACTATATAAGGAAGGAAGGTTGCTATGAGATCTACCCTCAGCTTCTTACCCCTATGACCGATAGGATTGGTCATTAGTCCATCATTAAGGTGATAATTTACGATGGTATGGCCAGCGCAATAATAATTGGTTAGCTCGACAGCTTCTTCCTCCAGCTTCATTTGAGCCATCTGAAGTCCTTCGATTTCTATGCTATCCAACAAATGCTTGTCAATGGCTTTAGCCTCGTCTAATTCCTTTACTACTTCTACTCTACAGGTTTTAAGGGCCCTACCTGCAGCTGCAATGGCCACATCCTTTAGTTTTTGTCCTGATTTTTCCTCCAATTGGGCTTTAACCTTGGAGACGATCTCAACTACACCCTCTATATCATGGATTTGTCCATCAAACATTGCCCTCTTTTGGTGAAACTCCATTGCACTATGGTGAACAACAAGCTTTTTTCCCTCAAGCTTTCCTAAAAGTCCCACAACACTTCTGGTTCCTATATCTAGAGCAAAGACCAATGAACTGTTATGAAGATTGTCCTTATTCATAGACTACATCCTTTCCCTGCTTCGATTCCTATCTTACATATTTCTTCATAAATCGAGTTTTTCCTTTTTCTTGTGACTAAAAACATTCACAAAATCAATTCTAAAAAGCCTATTATCAGGGAGTAAATTTTACTCTATGATACTAGGCTTCCTCAAATTTTAATTTATACCTTCACCTTTATGTTAAATGTGGAATGTTGAATTCAGGTGAAAATTTGCATAGCAAATTTTAACTTATATCAACAATGTCTTGTTTTGATACTAAATTAGTTTTCTACAAAGCTTATCTTCTTATAACTAAAGGGCTAACACCAATCAGATATCTGATCGGGTTATCTGCTTATTTATAATACAAGCATTGATCATTTAGAGTGCAAATTTCACATTGGGGCTTTCTGGCTTTACATACCCTTCTTCCATGATAAATTAACCAATGATGGGCCTCAGACCACTTATTCTTTGGGATGTTTTTCATTAAATCCTCTTCAGTTTTAAAAACATCATCAGAATTGGCTAAACCCAATCTATTGGAAACTCTAAAAACATGGGTATCCACGGCTATTGCAGGCTGTGAAAAAACGTTACTAATTACAACGTTTGCCGTCTTTCTGCCAACCCCCGGTAGCTCCATTAGTTCTTCTCTAACCTGTGGAACCTCTCCATTGTATTTATCCACTAAAATTCTACAGGTCTCTAAGATGTTTCTGCTCTTGCTATTATAGAAGCCACAGCTTTTGATCCAAACCCCCAGTTCCTCCTCCGTAAGCTCTAAAAACTCGGCGGGAGTTTGATAATGTTCAAATAGCTTTGCTGTTACTTGATTGACCCTTTTATCTGTACATTGGGCAGCTAAAATGGTGGCAATTAAAAGCTGAAAGGGATTTTCATATTCCAGCTCGCTTTTAGCACCTTTATATAGCTCTTCAAGCTTACTTAAAACCTCTTTAATTTCATTTTTATTTAGCTTTTCCTTTTTCATAAAATCATCATCCTTCATGGTTCAATGTTAAATGTTGTATGTTGAAGGAACCCGATAAATCAGGTTTCCCTTTCCAAGTTATCTAAGGATCTTAATTCAATAACTTTCATAAAACTAATACCTATTCCTTATTACTTATTACCTATTACCTTACGTAGCCCCCTATAATATTTCCGTATCACATCCGCTTATATCAAACCTTCCATCCCTTTCGATAAAGGCTATTACATTGTTTAAAATGGCATCAGCGTGTCTACTACTGTTGCTTACGCAGGAAAATCCAATTTCTGCCACCTGCCATTTATCCATTTCTCCCACCTCAGCTATTGAAACATTGAACCTACTTTTTACCCGTTCTATAACACTTTTTAGAATATGTCTTTTCTCCTTTAAGGAGTTCACCTCATGAAGTAGCAAAGTCATTGTACATACTCCTATTAACATTTCCCCCACATCCTTTACTGCATATTCTTTTTAAACAATTTCATCTGTAAATCATCTATCATTACATAGATTACTGGAATGATGATTAAAGTTAGGAGGGTTGACAATAATAATCCACCTATAACCACAGTAGCCATTGGTGCTTGGGCTTCTCCACCTTCACCTAAGCCAATTGCCAAGGGTATAAGTCCCAAGACAGTCGTTAAGGTGGTCATCATGATGGGTCTTAAACGGGTGTCCCCGGCTTCTATTAAGCTTTCCTCCCTGCCTACTCCCTCTTTTCTTAAAACATTGATATAGTCTATTAATACGATCCCATTGTTTACCACAATCCCCGCCAGAACAACGGCACCAATTAAAGCTGGAACACTGATTGGCCTCCTAGTGATAAACAAGCCCAGTGCACCTCCAGAAAAAGCCAGTGGAACCGACAACATGATTATAAAGGGGTACATATAGGATTGGAATTGAGAGGCTAAAATCATATATACCAATAATATAGCTAAAATACCCACTAAAATCAAGCTTAAAACAGCTTCCACCAATTGTTCTCTCTGGCCCCTAAAGGTATAGCTGTAACCATTTGGAAAAGGATATGCATCAAGCTTCCTCTTAATTTCGTTGGTAACTGTATTGACATCCCTCTCTATCACCACAGCACTAACATCCATTGTCCTTACTTGATCCCTTCTTCTAATAGTTGAGGGGCCTTTGACAATTTCCAAGTCAGCCACCTGCTGTAGGGGTACAGTAATCCCCAAGGGTGTCATGATGGGTATATTGAGAAAATTGGCCTGACTATTAATCAGATAATCGGCTCCCCTTACAATTACCTGAATTTCTTTACCCTCCTCCTTAAGTTGGGTGGCATTTACACCCCTCACTAATTGATTGATTGTTGCAGCCACCTGGGCAGATTGCAGTCCATATCTAGAAGCCACCTCTCTATTAACCCGTAAGGCCATCTGAGGTCTTCCTTCAACATAATTGGAGACAACCTCCCTTGTACCTTCTACTCCTTCAGTGATTTTAATGATATCATCGGTAATCTCCTTCAAAACTTCTAGATCTTCTCCCTTTACTTCAACTTCCACAGAAGCTCCTCCAAAGCCCATTGACATCAGGGATGACGAGCTTTCAAGTTTAATAGTTGCTCCAGGAATGTTTTTCAAATCCTGTCTAATATTTTCAACAACCTCTGCCGTAGAAAGCTTTCTATTTTCTTTAGAAACCAATCTCCCGTCAATGGTGGCTCTATATACCCTTCTATGACTGGTTATAGAGAAAGTACTGCTTCCACCAATATTTACAAAGGTTGAATCGATTTCCTTATATCCCTCAAGGGTCTCCTCTATTTTTTTAGTAATCTCTTCGGTATCCTCTAGGTTCGCTTCTTGAGGTAACCTTATATCTATGGTAAAGGTTCCTTCATCAAACTGTGGAAAATACTCAGCTCCCACCATCAACAAAGATGACATGGAAACTAAAAAAGTAACTACTGCGATGGCCAAGGCGGTAACCCTATTATTAAGGCTCCATTCTAGTACTCTTCTGTAATAATCCCTTAGCTTATCAAAATAGTCATTAAAGGCAGACAAAGTTCCCCTTTTCTTATCCTGCTGTTTTTTCATCAGCCGCGAAGATAGCATCGGCACAAGGGTTAAGGAAATACCTAAAGAGGCCAAAAGGGCAAAAGTCACCGTTAAAGCCAGTTCTCTAAATATCTGGGCTGTCATACCCTCCACAAAGGCTATGGGTAGAAATACAGCTAAGGTGGTAAAGGTGGATGCTATAACTGCCATAGCCACTTCATCTGCCCCCATAATGGCAAACTTCTTGTTATCATTATATTTTTCTCTGTATCTATGGATGTTTTCCGTCACAACGATGCCGTTATCCACCAGCATTCCGACACCCAATGCAAAACCTCCTAGAGATAGGAGATTTAGTGTGATGTTAAAAAAGAACATCAGGGTAAAGGTGGCCATAATGGATATGGGTATTGCCAGGGCAATAATGAGGGTGCTTTTGCTATCCCTTAAGAAAATATATAAAAGAATAACAGCCAAAATCCCACCATACATTGCAGTTTTGCCCACATTCCCTATAGAGTTTTTTATGTATAGGGATTGATCAATTATGGCTTCTATTTGAAGATCAGCATTTTCTTTCCTTAATTTATCTAGCTCATTATGTATGATATCAGCAACCTTTACTGTGTTGGCCACTGGTTGTTTTTGAATGGTTACTTGTATACTCTCCAGTCCATTCATTTTTGCTATTTCCGTCTTTTTGTCAATTCTTCTGGTTACTTCGGCTATATCCTGCAGAGGTACGACTACCCCAGTTGGAGAAGGAATCGGCAACTTTTTTATGTCTTCTAAGCTTTCTAATTCTCCAATGGTCCGTATCAGCCTTGTGCTGTCTCCATCGGTGATGTCTCCAACAGGAAGGTTAATATTCTCTGCCCTTAAAATTCCCACCAGCTGCTGAAGGGAAATCCCTAAATTGGTCAACTTTATTGGATCGACTATGACCTCTATAACCTCTTCTGAACCTCCTGTTATATCTACTGCTGCCACACCAGTTAGCCTCTCAAGCCTGGGTTTAATATAGTCCTCCGCCATTCGGTAAAGCTCTACAAGATTTTGATTTCCTGAAACTCCTATCTGCATGATTGGTAGGGCATTGGGATCAATCTTCATAACCATGGGAACTGATATATCTCCTGGTAAATAGTTTCTAATTAAATCGATTTTTTCCCTCATCTCAAGGGTTGCAAAGTCCATATCGGTATCCTGATTAAATTCAACGATGACATTGGAATTCCCCTCTGAGGAGCTGGAGGATATCGTTTTGACATTGTGGACCATAGCCATAGCGGATTCTATGGGTCTTGTAATGATATTCTCTATTTCATGGGGGCCAGCTGAAGGATATTGTACATTAACCACAGCAATGGGAACATCGATTTTAGGCAATAGATCCATTGACAGCTTAAATAATGATACTGTTCCCAATATAATGATTAATAGCATAACCATAATAACAGAAACCGATTTCTCCACTGCCCATTCAATTAGCTTCAATTTCCTCACCCCTAATCAAAATCAATGAATCCTCCTGTAGAAAGTGTTGTCCCTTTACAATCACTTGGTCACCTAATTCTATCCCGTTTAAAATCTCCACTGTATCCTCTGCCATAATACCAATATCTACAGCTCTTTTTTCTGATTTTTGATCTTTTCCTATATAAACATGGGTACCCTCTTGATCTTGAATAACTGCTTCCTTTGGTATAACAATGGCTCTATCCTTATACTCTTTTGTGATTTCAACCAATACATAACTGCCGGCTGATAACTTGTTATCACCATTGTTTATAGAAATTTCAGCTAAATAAAGACCGCTTCTAGGATCTCCCACAGGATTTAAAACTTTAATTACACCCTTTTTCGTTGATTCTTCATATTTTACCAAAACATCATCCCCTATAGATAGATGATTCAGTAGATCCTTGGTTACATTGATGGATATCTTCAGTTCATCAGTATTTGAGATGATTAAAGCCGGTCCATTTCCAAGAAAGGCCTGACTTTTCTGTATATTTAGTTGTGAAACGATTCCTTCTATGGGGGCATGATATTCCAGCTCACTAAGAAGCTGTATGGAATTTGAATATACTTGCCGAGCTTGCTCTACCTGTATTTCGGCTCCCCTTAATATCTCATCACCACCAAGGTTATTGCTGATGTTGGGAAGGGCATTATTGTTAAAGACCTTTAATAGTCCTCCTTTTTCCTGTAAGGCTTCCAATTCTCCTGCTTGCTTCTCCATTTCCTCTATAGAAAGCTTCTGTAAACGAAGATTTTCCCTTGCAAATTCATAGTTCTCCTTAGCCTGTTCCACCTGTTTTCTTATTAAGGTTTTGTCCAGCTCAAACAAAAAATCCCCATCCTTAACTCTATCCCCTAGCTTTACTGCAAGGTTTGTTACCTTTAAGCCAGGCTGACGGGCTATAATCATGGCATTATTAGAAGGCATTAGTTGACCTGCTAAGGTAACCTTCTCCTGAATTTCATCCATTTTTACCTCGTAGACCTCTACTGCAATTGCTTCCTGTTGATTATCAGCATTGTTTCCTTGGCAGCTGGTGATCAGTATCATTGCTAAGGCCATTGTTGTAACTATTAGAATGCTTCTAATCCTCTTCACTAGACAACCTCCTTATAACAATCCTTACCTTAATAAATATGTGCATTTTCTGGTAAAATAAACGAAGTAAAAATTACCTACTAATTTAATGGCATAAAAAAACTGAGGTAAAATACCTCAGTTTCAGACTGATGAAAAACCCTCATCTTCTTTGTTGCTTTACAAAACCAGCATTTTCATTAACCCCTGAGAGACAGACCCAGCCATATTACAGCCTTACGTATTTCTGTATACGCTGCAATCGCTGGTTTTGCTTGCGCCTCGAATCTAAGTGCTTTTGATCAGTCTGCATCTTGAATACTTTGTCTTCAATCTAAAACTGAGGTAAAATACCTCAGTTTTTAGATTTGCTACCTACAACAGCTTCAGTTCTTCTCCAACCTTTTTGAAGACTTCAACAGCTTTATCCAGCTGTTCAGTTGTATGTCCTGCTGTAACCATACATCTTAATCTTCCTGTTCCTTTTGGAACAGTTGGGAATACGATACCAGATACAAAAACTCCATTGTCAAATAGCTTCTTGCTAAATTCCATAGTCTTGGCTTCATCTCCAATAATTACAGGAGTGATGGGGGTTTGACTATTTCCAATATTAAAGCCCAGTTGACTGATTTTATCCTTAAAGTATCTTGCATTACTCCATAATCTATCGGTAAACTCTGTTGTACTCATTAATATTCTTACTGCCTCATTTATGGCCCCTACAGCAGCTGGAGGTAAATAAGTACTAAATAATAGTGGTCTACCCCTATGGCTTAACCATTCCTTCATGGTTTCGCTTCCTGCCACATAGCCACCTATTACTCCAATGGCTTTAGAAAGGGTTCCGATTGTAAAGTCCACTCTACCATGTAGTCCAAAATGGTCTACAGTACCTCTACCGCTTTCTCCAAGGACTCCAGAGCCATGGGCATCATCCACATAGGTCATGGCACCATATTTCTCAGCTAATTCAACAATACCAGGAAGGGGAGCAATATCTCCATCCATACTAAATACTCCATCGGTGATGATTAAAAGGTTTCTGTATTTATCTCTATTGGCCTTAAGTACCTCTTCAAGATGATTTAAATCAGCATGCTTAAATACTGTTTTATCTGCTCTGCTTAGCCTTGATCCATCAATGATACTGGCATGGTTTAACTCATCAGAAATGATTAGGTCTCCCTTTTCTGTTATGGCTTGAATGGTTCCAGCATTACAATTGAAGCCAGATTGATATACCATTACGGCTTCTTCTCGCTTAAATTCAGCAAGTAATTGTTCCATTTCCTCATGAATATCCATATTTCCAATGATGGTTCTTACAGCTCCTGCACCTACACCATATTTTTCAACGGCTTCGATGGCAGCCTTTTTCATCCTTGGATGATTGGCTAATCCAAGATAATTATTAGAGGAAAGATTAATTACTCTTTTACCATTCAAAATGACTTCTGCTTCGTTGGCTCCTTCTAAGATTGGCAACCTACGATATACACCCTGATCCTTAAGTTCTTGAATTTTCTCCTTCAAAAAGTTCAGTTCATGAACATTTGACATTATAACTACCTCCTTATAACTTATAGACTTACTATCATTATTGGCATATTCCTATAGCTTATAAACATCAAATTTTTTATTTTGCAAAGCTATCTAGGGCTTCTTTATTTGGATAAAGAACCACCTTACCACAGTTTCCACTGGCCATTAATTTAAAGCCCTCTTCAAAATCCTCCATAGGGAGACGATGGGTTATGATTTCTTCAAGGTTTAAGTTTCCAGATTCAATTAAACCCTTCACCTGGAACCATGTGTCATACATCTTTCTTCCAGCTATACCCTGTAATGTGATTCCCTTAAACACCACATCATTGGCTATGTCTATGGCTACATCAGCGGTTGGAATCCCTAATAAAGCCATTCTGCCTCCAAGTTTTATGTACTTTAAGGCCTGCTGAATGGCAAGGGCATTCCCTGACATTTCCGCAACAACATCAACTCCCATACCTCCAGTAACCTCTAAGATTTTTGCAATGGGATCTTCCTTTAACGGATTGATTACAATATCAGCACCGAGCTTTTTTGCCAGCTCCAATCGATACTCATTTACTTCGATGGCAATCACCTTAGAAGCACTAACCGCCTTGGCAACAGCAACAGCCATAATTCCAATAGGTCCGCATCCAACAACTGCTACAGTCTTGCCAATGATATCCCCAGCTAGTAGTGTATGTACAGCATTGCCTAATGGTTCTTGAACGGCAAGGTATGCTGGGTCTATCCCCTTTGGATTCTTCCATGCATTGCTTTCTGGTATTGCTACATATTCAGCATAGGTTCCATTGGTATCAACACCAAGAATAGCTGTATCCCTACATATATGGGCATTTCCTGTGGTACACAAGTCACAAACCCCACATACGATATGGGTCTCGGTTGAAACGACATCTCCAACCTTTATGGCTGTTACATCAGCTCCAACCTCAACCACCTCCCCAGCAAATTCATGACCCATTACATAGGGGGGCTTAATTCTTTTCTGCGACCATGCATCCCAGCTGTAGATATGGGCATCAGTGCCGCATATTGAAGTAGCCATAACCTTTACCAGAATGTCCTTTGGGCCAATTTTAGGTATCTCCATTTCTGCTAAAACAGCTCCTGCCTTTGGTTCCTTTTTCATAATAACCTTCATTTTTCCTTCCATGATCCGCGCCTCCTAATTTTTTTATATGTTAAGGATTTTCTGTACATATGTCACGAACACACTATAAGAATACCACATTTTTTTATAAAATCCTTCTTTTTCTTTCATAATTTTTTTATAGTTTTTTCAATGGTTTCCCCAATAGACATACAGTATTTATTGGAAATATAAAAGCCCTCCCTGGGAGGACTTTTATGTTAATTATTTAACATTTTGCTATTTTTCTTCCTTTAAAGCCCTACGATACTTCTCTAATTTCCTTCTTACCCTATCAATGATCACCTTATGGGATTCACCCATTAAAATTTCTATTCCCTCGTTAATGTGCTTAACACTATATATATGGAAGCTTCCATCCTTTACAGCTTCAATTACCTCCTCTGAAAGCATAAGATTCTCAATGTTTTGCTCTGGAATGATAACCCCTTGCCTACCGGATAAGCCCCTGCTTTTACAAACATTAAAGAAACCTTCAATTTTGTAATTCACCCCACCCACCGGTTGTATATATCCCTTCTGATTTACAGAGCCGGTTACGGCAATATATTGCTTTATAGGGGTACCTGATAAGCTGGATAAAATTCCATATAGCTCTGTACTGGAGGCACTGTCTCCATCTACTCCACCATAGGATTGTTCAAAGCATATATAGGCAGATAGGGATAAGGGGCCTTCTTGAGCAAATTGCTCCTGCAGATATCCTGTAAGTATTAAAATTCCTTTATCATAGGAGCTTCCGCTTAAATCAACTTCCCTTTCGATGTTGACAATACCCTTTCTTCCCAAACTGGTGGTAACGGTTATAACATTGGGCTTACCAAAGGAGTAATCACCTAATTGCAATACTGATAGGGCATTAATCACACCTACCTTTTCTCCCTTCACATCAATTAAAATATTTTTGTTTTTAAAGCCTTCATGAACTTTATATTGATATTTATCATTTCGATATTGTTTTTCTTCTATGGCCATTATTACATGCTTCTTAGTTATAATTTCACTTTTCATAACTGCTGCCCATTGATCAGCCTCAACAATGATTTCAATAATTTTATTAAATCTTGAAGAAAGCTTATTTTGATTTTCTACTAATCTAGAGCTATATTCAATTAATCTTCCAACACTCTCTCCATCGAAGGGTCTAAGGCCCTTAGATTTTGTATAGCTGGCCACAAATTTTGCCATCATCAGTTCCGTTTCATGGGTTCTATCCATTTCTTCATCAAAATCCACTAAAACCTTAAAATATTTCTGAAAATCCTCATCATAATGGGTTAATAAATGATGAAGATACTCTCCACCAATCAATACCAATTTAATTTGAATAGGAATAGGCTCCAGCTTAATGCTGGCTATATCTAATATCCCCAACTGACTTCCCATGTTTTCCACGGTAATTTCTTTGGTTTGCAGTATCCGCTTTAAAGTATCCCATGCATAGGGATTAACCAAAAGCTTGTTGGCCTCAATGATTAAATATCCCCCATTGGCTAGATGGATGGCCCCAGGCTTTATCTGTAAAAAGTTGGTTTTCATGACTCCATTCTCGCTTATGTAATCGATGGAACCCGTTAGTTTATTCATGGTTGGGTTAAACTCCATAATAACAGGAGCACCTTCTAAGTGACTGTTATCAATAAAAAGATTCACCCTATATCTTTTCAAAAAGGAATTCCCCTCAATTTTTTCCCTTATATTAATAAACTCTTCATCCTCTTCCAAAATGAAATGGTAGATGTTATCTAAAAGATCCCCTTCAACTCCTTTTAAGTACTCTAGTATTCCTTCACAATCCCGATACTTTTCCAAGAGTTGGCCTATAATTGGATTGATTACAAAGGTACCCACACGATTTTCAAGCTCTAAGAGCTGTTTTTTGGCATTTCTTTCAAGATTTTTTAGCTTTAGCAGCACCTCTAAGGCTGCCTCTTGAACCTCTTCTCGGTATTTTTTTAGTTTTCTTTTGGTATCTTCATCCATTTCTACTAGGTCTTCCTCATCCAATTCCCCATCAGCGGTTTTTAACTTAAAAATAAAGCCTGTGCTGGTGAATTTTATAATATGATCCCTCTCATTGGCAAATTCTGTTAACATAAGAAGATAACGATTTTTTTCCTCCTGTAGGCCTTTGGTGATTTCATTCCTTTGACGATCATAATCATCGCTATTAAAGGCCTTGGATACCTGAAGAATCAGCTCCTCCACCATTTCTTCCATATCCCTTTTCAGAAGTCTCCCTATACCAGAGGGCATCCTTATGGCCTTGGCCATTTCTGGCTGAAGGAAATTATATACATAGCACCAATCAAATGGGAGAGTTTTTTCCCTTGCTATGGCTTCTATAATATTCCTGGCGAAGGTGGTTTTACCGGTACCCTTTGCTCCCCTTATATATATGTGATAGCTATTATGCTCCACTGATAATCCAAAGGTCATGGCTGTTTCTGCCCGCTCCTGACCAATCAATCCCTTTAAATCTCCAACCTCCTCTGTAGTTTTAAAATAAAAATTGTCAATTTTACTTTTTCTATAAAGACTGTCATGGGATAACTCATTTTCTTTTCTCAAAAAATAACCCCCTATCTAGGATGAAAATAAATTATACTATCATCCTATTCAAGAGGGTTACAATACTACACTATGAATTTTTTAAATTTCATCCTTTGCCATTAATTCCTTTATTATGTGAGTCATATCGTATTCTTCTGCTGCCTTAACTGCTGCATTCTTATCTAACTTGTAAACTGCCCCTAGGGCATACTCCCTTATCTCCCTCCGTGGGTCCTTTAAAAGGGGCATTAAATATTTTATAGCTTCTTGATCACCACAGTTTCCCAGGGCTATGATGGCATTTCTCTGAAGGGTCTTTTTCCCCCTCCATCCAGAAGCATTTTTATTAAATAGAGTCTTGAAGTCTTTACTGGTGATATTAATAAGCTGAACTAAATCTACGTGATGGGGTAGATCCTTGGGGATAAATGCTTCCTCTTTAGATGCTTTTACCTCTTTATTATGGGGACATACCAACTGACATATATCGCAACCATATAATCGGTTTCCCAAGTTCCCCCTTTTTTCATGGGGAATGGTTTCCCTTTGCTGCAGTACATAGGAGAGACACTTATTTGCATTAAAGGAATAGGGGCCCTCTATGGCTCCTCCAGGGCATTGTTCAACACATAGATTACAGCCAGCACATTGATCCTCCAATGTTTTATCTGGTTGTAGCTGTAGGTTGGTAAGGAGGTATCCAATAAAAAACCACGATCCATATCCTTCATTAATCAAGGTGGAATTATAACCATACCATCCTAATCCTGCCCTATGGGCCACATGCCTGTCCACTAAAGGCCCAGTATCTACAAAGGCCTTATATTGAAGGTTTGAACTTAGCTTTTTTATATATTCTGCTAAATTTGTAAGCTTTTCCATCAGAACAAAATGATAGTCCCTTCCCCAAGCGGTTCTCGCCAGTTCACCATGGTATCGGGGCTTATTTTTTTGATCTACATCGTGATAGTAGCTTTGTCCAATAACAATAATGGACTCAGCATCCTCCATTGTCAGTCGAGGATTGATTCTTTTTTCCATTACCCCTTCTTCAAAGCCAGATAGATGGCCTAGGGCTTCTCTGGAAGCTAAAATAGGCCTTAATTCCTCAAAGGCCTCTGCTGATGTAAATCCAATTAAATCAATACCAAGGGATTTACTATATTCAATTATATCCTCCTTTAAAGCCACGAATAATCCCTCATTATAGGTCCCCCACAGTTTTATATGCTATTGATTGTTATTGATAAAGACCCTTGCATCTTTTATGGGCCATATTCTAAAGACCACCTTACCTACAATTTGCTCCTGTTTTATATAACCAAAGGTTCTACTATCATTGCTATCATTTCGATTATCCCCCAAAACATAAAAGCTATCTTTAGGAACAGTGCCCTCAAGATAATTATAGGATCTATCGAGATAACCCATATCAGCAACATAGCTTTCTCCTAGCTTTTCATCATTTACAAATACCTCTACACCTTCTACTGCATAGGAATCCTTTTCCTTTGCAACTACTCGCTTAACAAAGAGCTCTTTATTTGTACCAGGAGGATGAAAAACAATGATATCCCCTTCCTCCAAATGATCTTTAAAAACAGCGTGCTTTAAAACCAAAAGCCTATCATGTTGCTTAATGGTGGGCTCCATAGATTTTCCCTGAACTACTGCAAAACTAAACAAATAATTCTCGATTACCAATGCTAAAAACAATGCAATACTAATAATTTGAAGCCATTCTAATAAAAAGCTCAGTGTTTTTTTCATTATAACACATCTCCTGTAGGCTGTATATCTAGAGTAGAATCCACCCACTTGGGTGGTTATTAAATCATACTGCTCTATAGTTGATAGTATGATTATTTTTCTCTAAAATTAAACCAACAGAAGATAACTTCAATAAAAAATACACCTACAAATACTAAAGTTCATTTAATATTTGAGGTGTATGAAGATTTTAATGTAAGAATTTACCCATTCTTAAGAAAACAATTAATTTGTAGTAGCTGCCCTCTTACCCTTAAGCCTTTCTGACATTCCTGTAAAGATATATAAGCCAAGTAAAATGAGGACTCCACCAATAATTTGAAGGATTCCCGGGAGCTCCTTTAATATAATAATAGCTAAAAAAGTAGCACCCACTGGCTCTCCCAGCATAAAGGTGGAAATTTTACTGGCTTCAACATATTTTAAACCCCAGTTTAAAACCGTATGTCCTCCTACTGTACAGATGATAGCTAAGGCTGCAAAATAAATATAATCGATAGTGCTATAACCCCCAAAGGGAGTTTTTGTAAAGATATTAACCAAAATTAATACAATGCTACAGCTTCCATATACTAAAAATCCGTAGGTTAAATTGGACATTTTTTGTCGCATTCCCCTACCAATGGTGACATATAAAGCCCCCATCAAACCACCAATTAAGGCCAACATATTGCCGTAGAAACTCCCATCTTCATTCCCGAAGCCTTCTAACCCAATAATGCTACTTCCAATGATGGCAATCATCATACCCACTAGCGCTCTTTTGCCTATTCTTTCTCTAAAAAGGATAAAGGCAACTAAAGCAGTAAATATAGGCTGCATGCTAACCAAAACAGTTGAAGCTGCCACTGAGGTATGAAATAAAGAGGTAATCCATGTGATAAAATGAAGGGCAAGAAACAATCCACTTAAGCAACAGAGGAAGTAATCCCTTAAGGTGGCCTTCTTCAACTCCTGTATTCTTCTGGTAAGAGTAAAGGGCATAAAAAGAAGGGTAGTGATCAGTAGCCTGTACATTGCTATGATTGTAGGTGGTGCAGAAATATTTCTAATAATAATAGCAGAAAATGAAATTCCTATAACTCCTAAAAAAAGAATGGAATGTACCTTCAACATTTCTTTATCCTTCATATTATCCTCCTCTAAGTAACACAATTATAAAATATCCCACCATAGATAACACAACTGTAAAATTAATGATCATACCTATTACATATCCAATAAAGGCACCACTACCAGCTTTAAGGGCTGAAAGTAGTTTTTTTCCTGAAAGGACCTCACCTATGAATACTCCAATAAACTGACCTAATATCATTCCAATCACATTAAAGATAAAAAAGCCTAATATTCCACCCATAAATAATCCCCAAAGGCCCTTCTTAGATATATTGAATTTCTTAGCTGTAAATAAAGAAGCCAAATATTCCGAGAGGATTGCAAATAAGGTTAATATCCCAAATATTATGATGGTTCTTATAGATATTATAACAAAATCTGTACTCCAGCCATATAACAAAAGCATTTCATACGTTAATTCTGTATTGTTAAAATGCTTTTGTTTTCCAGAGAACCCATGCGTTCTCTAGGACGCTTCCCTTTCGGTCGTCTCACCGCCTCGACGCCGTTCGTAGCATAGTGTCACTTATTCGTGACACAACTCACCTCTCCTTATTTTTATAAGGGGGTGGGCCCCTTAAAATCCCCCATTTAATAGGAAAAAAGAGAACTTTCCTATTAAATTTAAAAAAGCAGCTTAGGATCTTTTAATCCTAAGCTGCTCTATAATTTACAATTTTAAATCAATCAATACGATTTGACAAAGATGCTAAGCATAATTATCCAAAGAAATGCATTGTAATAACATAGTATAAGAATAATATACCTAATACTATAGGTAGTAATGTTATCAAAGCAGCAAATATCAATGCAAGAAAATCTCCCTTTTCAAATTCTGCCTTATCCTTTAGTTCCTTCAAAATCTTCTCTTCTTCAAGGAATTTTCTTTTTCTTGATTTTAAATCTTTGTCATTGAAAAATCTCACAGTTCCGCACCACTAAAGTGACAAGCCACAAAATGTCCTTTTTCTACTTCTCTAAACTCTGGTATTTCGAGTTTACAAACGGGCTTCGCAATAGGACACCTGGTATGGAATTTGCACCCAGTAGGTACAATAATATTCGAAGGAATATCCCCTTCCAAAATGATTCTTTTCTTACTTCTAGCTTTTTCCAAATCTGTTTCAGGAATAGCTGATAATAAGGCCTTTGTATATGGATGTAGTGGATTATCATATAGCCTATGCTTATCAGTAAACTCAACCATATCTCCTAAATACATAACACCAATTCTATCACTAATATGCTTAACAACGGCTAAATCGTGAGATATGAAGAGGTAAGATAGTCCAAATTTATTTTGCAAGTCTTTTAGTAAATTTATAACCTGCGATTGTATTGAAACGTCAAGGGCTGATACAGCCTCATCGCAAACAATAAATTTCGGTTTTAGTGCAAGGGCACGGGCAATACCTATTCTTTGACGTTGTCCACCAGAAAACTCATGGGGATATCTATAAATCATATAGTCATCCAGCCCACATGTTCTCATGATTTCTTTAACGTAATTTTCAAATTCATCATTTCTACTCTTAAAAATACCATGTTCAAGTAGGGCTTCTCCAATAATCTCTCCTACAGTCATCCTTGGATTTAATGATGAATATGGATCTTGAAAAATGATTTGCATTTCTCGTCTTAAAGGTATCATTTGATTCATTGAGTAATCGGTAATATTCTTTCCATTAAATAAGATTTCACCTTCGGTTGGTTCATATAATTTTAGGATGGTTCTTCCGAATGTAGACTTACCACAACCAGATTCCCCAACTAAACCAACAGTTTCACCATCGTAAATAGTAAGATTTATGCCATCATTTGCCCTAACATATAGCCTATCACCATGAACATTTGAAAGAGCTTCATATTCAACTAAAACACTATTAAGTTCGTCACTAAAAATTTTACCTTCTTTAAACTGATTATAAATATCATTAAATAATTCTTTTTCTTTTAATTTAGGATTTGTATCAGGATAATCTTTTTTATAGATTCTTACAGTCTCTAAACTTAATCTCTTTAGATTTCTCTTTTCGTTTCTTTTCATTCCTGTTGGGAAATATTTTTTTACTCCTTTAGTTTCTAATAAAACATTAGGCATTTCTACACCCCGCTTCTGGATAAAAACATCTTATCAAATGTTCACTTTCCACCTCAACCAATTCAGGTTTTTCATTAACACATTTTTCAGTAGCATACTCACAACGGGTTGAAAATCTACATCCCTTTGGTAATTTTAAAGGGTGGGGAACACTTCCTTCTACTTGGTCTAAATATTCAACTTCTACATCTAATAGAGGAATCGATTTTAATAACCCTTCCTTATATGGATGTGAATACTTACTATTTTTATCAAAAATCGTATCAACAGGAGCTCGCTCCACAATTTCGCCTGTATACATGACAGCAACATCATCTGCCAGCTCTGCAATGGCTCCTAAATCGTGGGTGATAAACATGATTGCTGTATTATGCACTTTTTTAAGATCATTCATTAGCTTAAAGATCTGTGCTTGTATGGTAACATCTAACGCAGTTGTTGGTTCATCAGCAATTAGTAGTTTTGGCTCACAGGCAAGGGCCATAGCAATCATAACACGCTGTCTCATACCACCAGATAACTGAAAAGGAAAATTATAAACTACACTTTCTGGATTGGGAATATTAACTTCTCTTAAAAGTTCAACTGCTGCTTCCCAAGCCTCTTTTTTCGATTTGCCTTGGTGTAACATGATAGGCTCACTTAATTGTCTACCAATACGATGAACAGGATTAAGGGATGTCATTGGCTCTTGAAATATCATAGAAATATCATTACCTCGAATACGTCTCATGCCCTGATTATTTAATCCACAAAGATCCCTTCCATTAAAAAGTATCTCACCATCAACAACTTTACCTGGATGATCTAATAGGTTTAATATACTAAAAGCTGTTACTGATTTACCGGATCCAGACTCTCCAACGATACCAAGGGTTTTACCAGCTTCTATTGTGAAGTCTACACCCTGAACTGCTTTCACAGTACCTTTATTTGTAAAAAAGTAAGTGTGCAAATTTTTAACCTCAAGTAATTTGTTATTCATTTACACTCCTCCTTTACTAGCTAATTTTGCTTCTTTAGCAGCTTGTTTCTCGGCTTTACGTCTTTCTTTTGCAGCTTTTCTTTGTTCCTTCGTAGTAATTTCAGCTTTAGGATCAATAGCATCTCTTAACCCTTCACCAATCAAGTTTATACTCATAATAAACATGAATAGCATTGTACCAGGGAATATCCAAATCCACCAGAATTTCCTTAAAGAGGTACTGTTTTGAGAAGCCTTTGATAACAATGCTCCCCAAGTAGGAATAGGTTCTGTTACAGATAAATTTAAGAATGACAAGAATGCTTCCATTAGAATCGCATTGGCAAAGGTAAGGGTTCCTGAAACAACAACCATAGCTAGCACATTGGGAATTAAATGTCTAATAATTTGATTTCGTGTCTTGATTCCTAATGCTTTAGTTGCTAGAATAAATTCTTGCTCTTTTAAGGACATGATTTGACCACGAACGATTCTTGCTAGTCCAGTCCAGCTTATAAGTCCTAAAATCCCAACAATGACGAATAGTCTAAATTGTGGCGGTTTATCCCTGAAAATTGCTGAAATAGTAAATGCTATTGCTAAAAATGGGAATGAATAGATAACTTCAACGATTCTCATGATAATTGAGTCAATTTTACCACCAAAATAGCCTGCAATAGAACCCATAGTAACACCAATGGTTACTGCCATAATGGTTGACATAAATCCAACTTGTAATGAAATCCATCCGCCTTCTAATACACGGACAAATGTATTTCTACCATATTTATCAGTACCAAATGGATGCTCCCAACTAGGACCTAGATTCTTTAAGGCTGGATCTGTAGCTGAAAAGTCGTAGCCAGTGAATTCTGCATAAAAATGTGTTACCACTACTACTGTAACAATTATTGTAAATAACCAAAATCCAAACATAGCCAATTTGTTGTTCTTAAATTTAATAATAATCTGTTGCGTAGGCGAAAGAATGACTTCATCTTCCTTACTGAAACCTTTGTTTTGTTCTATAATTTCAGACATTATTTCACCTTCCCTTCCCTAATTCTTGGATCAACAACCATATAACCAATATCAATAAATATATTACCTAATAAGGTAAGCATACCGAAGAAAAGTAATGCTGTTTGTAGAATTGCTCTATCCTTATATCCATAGGCTTCATTTAATAAATAACCCATTCCTGGATAAGCAAATATTTTTTCTACAACAATAGAGCCTCCAAATAAGAGTGGGATATACATACCGATTAGTGTTACCACAGGAATCAATGCATTTTGAAATGCATGCCTATAAATAACAATTTTTTCTGTTAAACCCTTTGCTCTTGCAGTTCTAATATAGTCTGCTTTCAACACTTCTATCATTGCAGCCCTAACATATCTAACCAAACTTGCAAGAGATGTTAATACAATAACCGTTACTGGTAAAACTAGGTACTTCCAGTCTGGTATTACCCCTTTAGGATCTGACATCCCTGAGAATGGGAATAGTCTGAGGTAAACAACAAATAACAATATTAACAATAAGGCTAAGAAAAAGGACGGTATTGAAATGCCCACAATTGTAACTACAGTAATAAATTTGTCATAGAGCTTATTTTTCTTTACTGCAGCTGTTATTCCTATGGGAATAGAAATTAAAAATGCTAAGATAAATCCAATAATGTTAACTTTAAAGGACCGTGCTATATAGTCCCCAATAATCAGATTAACTGGTTTGTTGAATCTTATAGAATATCCAAACTCACCTTCAAAGAAAGTGTCTCTTAACCAAATAAAATATCTTGCTACAATACCCTTATCATAACCCATAAAGGCTCTCATGGTTTCTACATATTGATTTCGCTCTTCTATGGTCATAGCTGTGGTTTTTTCTGGATCTAGCATCGCCATAATAGGATCACCAGGCATTAGATTAATTAACGTATAAATTACTATTGTTATGATAAATAATACCGGTATCAGCGAAATCAATCGTTTAGCTAAATAAGTTATATAAGGAGTAATAATTTCAAAGAAGGTTTTAGATCCACTTTTATGTCCCATTTACTCACTCTCCTCTTAAAATAAGACCACTATCTAACTATTAAATAGTGGTCTTAACACTAATCCTACTAAATATTTAAACTGCTAGAACTATTACTTCCAATTAGCATCAAGAATAGCTCTTGACCATGACCATAATGCATTAGTATTTAAGTTCTCTATGTCTGAACTGTATAAGTCAAAATAGTTGTTAGAGTAAACTGGTATAATTGGTACTTCTTTGTTAAATGCAACGATATATTTTCTCCAGTTTTCTCTATACTCGTCTGCACCTGTTAATGGATGCGCGTTTTCGATATCTCTTAATAAATTATCCCACTCTTCTGGAGTGTAGGTTGAACCACCGGAGAAACGAGGACCGTTATTTGATGGGTGACCCCAATCTAATATTTGATCAGTTGCATAATCAGCTCTTGGGTTAGATTTGATTAAATAACTTACACCACCTACGTATGCATGGTATTGTCTTTCTTCAGTAGTGTTACCTGTCCAGTGACCATACATTACTGGCCAATCTAAGCCAACTAATGTAACATCAAAACCTAATTTTGAAACGTATTCATCGTTCCATACTAAGTGATAGGTATCTGACCAGAATGCAGTGAAAGCGATTTTAATATTTAAAGGTTCGCCCTTCCACATATATCCATTAGTTCCATCACCAGTTAAGTGAGCATATTCACCATCAGTTCTTGCAACCGCAGCGTCTAATAATTCATGAGCCTTGGCAATATTAGCAGCTTCATCAAACTTACCATTAGCATCAAGAATATCATAATTTATTAATGAATCTTCGAATCTACCATTGGCAGCTGTACCTAATAGATCCATTTCATCGTCATCATACATCATCCATTGGTTCTTAGAGTAAGGCCCTTGAGAGGCAATACCGTATTTACCTAAGAATAATTCGATAACTTTAGGTCTGTTAAATACGAAAGCAAATGCTTGACGTACTTCAGTCAATTGGAAAGCTTCATAGTCGGTGTGTAGAACCATTGTTCCACCACCATGTCTGTAGTAGTTGTTTGTAGTTAAGTTATCAGCTTCTATAGCAGCTTCAATTTTGGGCTCCTCTACTGCTTGGAATAACAAGTCAACTTCACCTAGTAATAATTGGTCCATTTCAGTTTCACTAGGCACAACTTTAACAATAATCTCTTTAAATGCTGGAGCTTTATCAATATAATCAGGGTTTCTTGTTAATCTTACGTATTCAGACGGTTTATATTCTTCAAATACGTATGGACCGTAACCAATTGGGTTACTAATGTTGCTCTTTACAAATTCTTGAACAGTTTGACCTGCAGCAGTAGCACCCTCTGTAATAGTATCTTCTGCCAAAATCCATTGCTCATAGAATACTGTCATATCAGTTGTGAAGATAACCTTCTTCAATTCGAAGGTAATTTCGTTCTTTTCTTCGTCAATGGTTATTTCATTAACGTAATCATTCAAAGATGAAGAACCTCCAGTTGCAGCTAAAGCTTCCTTATCCATATAGAAATCATATGTGAATTTAATGTCTTTAACAGTTAACTCCTCACCATTATGGAATTTAATACCATCTTTAATTTTAAATGTCCACATTGTTAAGTCGTCACTTACTGTTTTGCTTTCTACAAGTGGAGAATCAATAACCTCACCTTGTGGGTTATCAGTCATCAAACCGAAGCCCCATACTAATCGTCTAATGTTCTTGTCGTAAGATGAGTTCGTCCAACCTTCGTGGAAGTCACCATTAAAATCTGGTGAACCAACAACTAGTGGCCTATCATTCTCAGGCTTCTCAGTCGTTTCATCAGTGGTTGGTGCTGGTGTTTCTGGATCTTCAGTAGTTGTAGTTTGGCTACAAGCAACTAGTGAGAATACTAGAAGCACTACTAAAATTAACGTCATAAACTTTCTCATTAAATTTCCTCCCCCTTATTTTAGGTTTGTTTTTTATTGTTAACTAAGAAAAAAAACCAATTAATGATAACTCTCAATATACTAGATTTATACCTAGAAAATTAATTACTCATTAATCTCTGGTTTTCATTCTCAGGTTACAATCTTTAATACCATTTTCATAAATGTTTTTGTGACTATTGAGTATATTTTACTAGATATGATTTTTTTCATATATAAAATGCAATTTTCATAATATTTTTTTTTCTAGTAAAATTATAATATTTAATCGGTTTGATGTCAAGAAGGCAAGTCTTAAATAAATGTAACATATGAATTCCTAACACTATCTTTCACTTGTTTTTCTTAAAAGAAGACGCTTTTATGTGTCAACCATATATTATATCTCCATGATACAAAACATACAAAGCCACTTGAAACCTTACTAGTTTCAAATGGCTATTAATGCTTACTCCTGGATTTCACCTACTTCTATCTCATCGAGTAATATCTTCCATTCTCCAAACTCATTCTTTAGCTTAAACTTACCATTTTTATAATATCTAGTCTCATCTTCAGTTATTTCTTCGTAATCAACGAGCATAGTTATTGTTCCATTAACCTGATTAACACTATAGTATCTAATGGTATAATCTATAACATCTCCCTTACTGGTTCTCAATAGATGATAATACATTGAGTAATCAATATTAATATCTAGAGGCCTATATAATAAATCATAGGCCCTTCTGTAGTCCTTATTGGCAATATAGTTGAAATACTGTTTTATAACCTCAGCAGGAGACATAAAAGAACCCATGATTATTTTTTCATTTCTGCTATAGGCTTCTTTAAGGGACATAAGTTTATTATAGACATCCAGGCGTTCCCCTTCAACTAGGATATTTACCTTATTGACATGACTAAGTTCAGTAAGGGAGTTAACAATTGAATAAATTGTGGTTGCTTCTTGCATTTCTTCACCACTGAATTTCGTTACAAACTCCTTTGAAAAGTTCACATAGGTTATTCCATCAGCCGTGGTTATGGAATACATTCTAACCCGTGGAGGGATTGTTGCACGTAGGGATGAATCAATAGGTCCTTTCATTAATTCCCTCATGATAATTTCTTCTCTAGATTCATTCATTCTCTCAATCGTTCGAATTTCCTTCACTAAATGTTCTCTATTACTGTTGGCAAAGTAAATCACATACTCCTCTAAAGTTCCTTCGGGAAAGGGTGCGATCTCTATATCGGAGTTTTGTAAATTATTATTAATATATCGATTGTCTACACAACGAATAAATAACAATAAAATTATTACTAACAACATTAGAATTATAAATAGATTCTTTTTCACATTTATCATCCTTACAATCTATTTTCAAAACTGCTGATTTATATCATTAGGTAACTTAATTATAAAGGTGCTTCCTATATTTAGTTGACTTTCCACCTCTATGCTTCCCTGATGTAGGGTTATGATTTGATGGGATATTGATAAACCTAAACCAGAACCACCTGTTTTTCTTGATCTTGCACTGTCAACCCTATAAAATCTCTCAAATATAAAGGGTAAACTTTCCATAGGTATTCCATGTCCTGTATCCCTTACCTTAATAACTGCAAATTTACCTTCCCTCTCAATATGAATCGTTATTCTTCCACCATTATCTGTGTATTTAACTGCATTATGGATAATGTTCATAAGGGCTTGATATATTTTACCCTTGTCGACATAAATTTGAATCTTTTCCCATTGATTTATTAAGATTCTAATATCTTTATTGTCTGCCAAAGGTTTTATTGAAGTAACGATTCTTTCAACTATATGATTTATATGGGTTAACTCATAATTTAGATTAAGCTTTTCTTCATCCAAATCCACCATATTTAATAGGCTATCTATTATTTCATTTAATCTATCAATTTCTGAATTTATATCAATCAAAAATTCACGATATATTCCAACCTCAACCTTTGACTGCATAATTAATGATTCTGCCAGCAATTTTATTGAACTTAATGGAGTCTTTAGCTCATGGGATACATTGGCAACAAAATCCCTCCGTTGCTTCTCTATATGACTAAGCTTTGTACTCATAAAATTATAAGCCCTTGAAAGCTGACCAATCTCATCATTGCCTTCCATCTCCACCCTTTCATTAAGCTTTCCCTGGGCAGTCTTTTGCATAGCATCGGTTAGGATTTTTATAGGATGAGAGATAACGTTAGCAAAAAATAGACTTATCACGGTAATTAGAAGCAAAGTAACTATAGATATAAAAAACAGGAGATTTTTCACTCTATTAATAGAAATAAAGACATCCTCTAGGGATACAGATATAAAAACAACCCCTAGTATCCGATCAAAATAGTTTACAGGAACTGCAACATACATAGTAGCACCATAATTAGTAAGATTGTATATATTTGCAATACTCTCTCCTTTTAAGGATCTATCTATTTCAAAGGTATTAATCGCTGTATTCATTATATCATTGAAGGAATCATATATGGCATTTTTATCGTCATCAATTATTAAAACCCTACCATTAATCAGATGACTTACCTCCTCCATCATCTGATTGAGTTGAAGCTGATTAAACTCACGATTGGCTTCATCAATTGAAAGCCTAACTCTATTAGATAGAATATTAGCTTGAGTTAGATAGTTGACTTCTTTTTCAACAATATAATTGTTCTTAATACTATCATAGACTGCAATATTAATTATTAAAAGGGCGATTATTAGTAATAATAAATAGGTGGAGAGAATCTTCCACCTAATACTAATAAACTGACTACTTACTCCTAAAATAGTACCCTACCCCCCATTTGGTTAGAATATATTCTGGATGGCTGGAGTTTTTCTCAATTTTTTCCCTTAGTCTTCTTACATGTACATCTACTGTTCTTAAATCTCCGAAATATTCATAGCCCCAAATTATCTCAAGTAGTTCTTCCCGACTATAAACCTTACCAGGATTGGCAGCTAATAGCAATAACAGATCGAACTCCTTAGCAGTTAAATTAATATCTATTCCTCTAATGCTCACCTTTCGCCCTAAGGTGTTTAGAGTAAAATCATCAATGTTTATAACCCTTTCCACAGCAGGCTCAGAGGACTGTATTCTTCTTAATACAGCCTTTATTCTTGCTTTAAGCTCAAGAATATTAAAGGGCTTCGTTAAATAGTCATCGGCACCATATTCTAAGCCTAAGATTTTACTAATATCTTCTCCTTTTGCAGTTAGCATAATTATGGGTGTCTGACTTTTTTCTCTGATTCTCTGACATACTTCTAATCCATCTATTTTAGGAAGCATTAAGTCCAGTAAAATTAAATCGAATCTGTCAGACTTAAATTTATCTAAGGCTTCTTCCCCGTCGCTGGCGACAACCGTTTCATAACCATCTTGCTCAAGACTGTATTTTAGACCCTTAACCATTAATGGTTCATCATCTACAATCAATAGCTTATAGGACATTTAACTCACCTCATTTAGTTTAATTGGAAACTCTTAATAATTATTATATATATTTTTCTAAAATATATAAAGTATTGAATAGAAGATTATTTAATATAGTATTCTTTCATCCCCTGCTCTTTTGGTTACCTTATTGCTATCGAAATATTCCAATAAAGCTACAGCATATTTTCTACTGGTATCCAAAACATCTCTATAATCTGCTAATGTAATAGAACCCTTATTTTCAATGAAGGAGATTAATTTTTCTTTCGCATCTATTAAGACCTTCTTATGGATAAGGACCTCCTGATTAAGTCTGATTAATTCATTCCCTAACATAGCTTCCACCACCTGTTGGATATCCTTACTATTGTACTTTAAAGTTTTTAAAGCATCCTCTAGTTTCGGAGGTGAAAAGGGATTGCTTAGATAAATCTCCTCAAGCTTGCTTTTTATAAGTTGTTGAGAATCATTAAGTATAACCTCAAAACCCTTTAGTGAAACAAATTTTTCTTTAATTTCTATGAAGTCTCCATCCATTAATTCCATTATACTATCTACCACCTTCCCTTTACCCTTAGGAAAGATTTTATTCTTAAACTCTTCTTTTTGAATCCCCGTCTTCAAAGGATTTTTACTATGATAGTCCTTTAAAAGCTTAGTAGCATCTTCTTTCAGCTTTTCAAAGGATTTTATATGAATTACAAAGTTGTTATCAAGCCTTACCACTTTCTTTTTATTCGCTAATTCTTCAATTAACAATAAGATCTCCTCTGGCTGCTGACTTAAAGCCTTGGCCAGGAAGCTTATATCAGGATAATCCTTACTATATCTTTCTATCTGCTTTTCCAAAATATCCTCTGGAGAGGCCTTTTCCTTTAATTCAAGCTCCTTTATAACCTTTTCATCAAAGGCCTTATGCTTTTTAGGATTGCCATCGATCACTATAAAACCACCAATGGTCTCCATAGGAGAATAGTGTATCATAATAATTCTATCCCCTTTTTTTACAGCAGCAGTTTCTTCAAGCCTCAATTGTATTAGGGCAGTTTCTCCTGCCTTTACCTCTTCTTTATTTAATAATACAACCCTTGCTAAAACCTCGGTAGATCCATAATATAGCCTTACTCGATCTCTATTGGATAAGATTCTTTCATAGTCCCTTAAGACATTAATTCTTCCATCCATCATCAGGGTGTTTTCCATAGAGTTGATCTGAGCTAATACCTGACCCCTTTCTATATCCTCCTTTTTAATATTGGCTAGGTTTATGGCAACCCTTTGACCAGCATATGCCGTCTCTACAGATTTTCCATGGACTTGAATATTTCTAACCCTGACCTTAACCTCTTCAGGAAGAATTTCCAAAGTATCCTCCACAGTGATCTTTCCCTCCATTAAGGTTCCCGTAACAACGGTTCCGAAGCCCGTTATGGAAAAAACCCTGTCTATAGGCATTCTCACAGGAGAATTGATATCTCGACTTTCAGTTTCATCTGCCAAATTGTCTATCAAGGCTATCAATTTGTCTACACCGATTCCTTTAACAGAGTCAACCAAAATCATTTCCGAATCCTCTAAAAAGGTATCCTGAACCTTGCTTCGAATATCCTCTTGAATAAGCTGTAGCCATTCTTCGTCTACAAGGCCAATCTTGGTTACGACTATGATTCCCTTCTTAATGTTAATCATATTTAAAATATCTAAATGCTCCTTCGTTTGGGGCATAACACCTTCATCAGCTGCCACCACCAGCATTACAATATCCATACCCCCAACACCAGCCAGCATGTTTCTGATAAATTTTTCATGACCCGGTACATCAATGATTCCAGCCCTTTTACCACTGGGAAGATCAAAGTGGGTAAAGCCTAAATCAATGGATATTCCCCTCTTTTTCTCTTCCTTTAATCTATCAGTATCCCGTCCTGTTAATGCCTTTATAAGGGTTGTTTTACCATGATCTATATGACCTGCCGTACCTATAACTATATTTTTCAAAGCATTAGCCTCCTATTTTAATACTTCCTTTAAACCCTGACAAATATCCTCAAAATCTCTTTCTTTAATGGTTCTAAGGTCTATTATAACTAAATCTTCAGTTATTCGAGTAAAAATTGGCTTTTTAGATCTTCTAAGACCCTCCTCCAGTTGAGGAGTAGAAATATTATGGGCCTTTATCGTTAAAATCCTTGTTGGGAGCTTCTCTAATGGGAGGGACCCTCCTCCTACCTGAGAGTAATCTTCTCTACAATCTATATATAAAGGTAATTTCATAGAAGTAATTAAGTTCATAAGCTTTTCCGCTCTTTCCCTAATGGTGTCAACCCCTTCAGTAATCATTCTTAGGGTGGGAATGGTTTTTACAGCCATTTCCTCATCAAGATAATACCGGAGGGTTGCCTCTAGGGCCACCATGGTAAGCTTGTCTACTCTAAAGGCTCGAGTTAGGGGATTTTTTTTCATTTTTTCTATCCATTTTCTTTTACCAATTATAATACCTGCTTGGGGGCCTCCTAGTAGCTTATCTCCACTAAAGGTTATGACATCAACCCCAGCATTAACACTCTCTTGAACTGTTGGTTCATGGGCTAATCCATATTTGCTGAGGTCAATTAATACACCACTACCCAAATCCTCTATAACTGGCAGATTCCTACGCTTACCTAGCTCCACCATATCCTTTAGGCCTATTTCCTCAGTAAAGCCCAAAATCCGATAATTGCTGGTGTGAACCTTCATGAGGGCAGCTGTATTTTCGCCAATTGCACCTTCATAATCCCTTAAATGGGTTTTATTGGTAGCGCCTACATCCACAAGTTTGGCACCACTTTGCTCCATGACCTCCGGAATTCTAAAGGAGCCTCCTATTTCAACCAGTTCTCCCCTAGAAACAATTACTTCCTTACCCTTTGCCATTGTTGACAGTACCAGCATTACTGCAGCGGCATTATTATTTACCACTAGGCAATCCTCTGCTCCAGTAATAAATTTGATTAGTTCTTCAACATGACTATATCTACTTCCTCTTTTTCCTGTATCTACATTGATTTCAAGGGTTGAATAACCAGAGGCCACCGACCATAGATCCTCCATCATATCATCAACCAACAATGATCTTCCCAAGTTTGTATGGAGGACTACTCCCGTAGCATTTATAACCTCTTTTAAGTTCATTTCCATGAATCTATTAGCCTTTATCAATATTTCTGTAATCATATTTTCTTTATCAACATTAAAATCTGTTAAATGTGAGTCCTTTAGCTTGAGAATTTTCTCTCTCGTTTCTTGTATCACCCTTCTAACGTTTTCAACAACAACCCTTCTGGGTATTCTATTTAAGATTTCCTTAATCTCTTCATCATACAGAAGCTCATCCACCGATGGTAGATTCCTTAAAAGCTTTTCTTTACTCAATTGAAATTCACTCCTCTTTAGCAACTTATAATAAATAAATTATAGCATATTTTCCTTTAGGGTATACCAATTGATTTTTAGTTAATTTTTTTAATAATACTTATAAATTTATAATTGTCTGACATTTCTATTTATTATTCTTCATAATTATGGTAGTATATATTAATAACAATTATATTATTTATTAACAAATAAACTTTACATATTATCTATTTTTTATATTGAAAAAGATTTATAGCTTTAGAAAAATTGTATAAACTAAGGAGGTGAATATTAGCAAGAGTTTACTGTTCTTTTAAATATTTTTTATGGAGGAGGTTTATTAATGCTAGGCTTTATTAATGCAATCGAAAAAATCAATGGAACCATCAATAGCTATGTATGGGGTCCCCCTATGCTGGTGCTGCTAGTAGGAACAGGTATTTATTATTCTTTTAGAACAAATTTCCTTCAGGTTCGCCGCTTTGGATTTACCATGAAGGAAACCTTAATGAAGATTTTCGAAAAGCCCGAAGCATCTGAGGAAGGAGATATTACCCCCTTTCAGGCCCTATCGACAGCCCTTGCTGCAACCATAGGAACAGGTAATATTGCCGGGGTTGCCACAGCAATAGCCTTAGGTGGACCAGGAGCCATCTTTTGGATGTGGGTATCAGCCTTCTTTGGTATGCTAACAAAGTTTGCTGAGGTTGTTCTTGCCATTCAATATCGTGAAAAGAATAAAGAGGGTAGTTTTGTTGGTGGACCCATGTATTACATAGAAAAGGGCCTTGGAATGAAATGGCTGGCAGTGCTCTTTTCTATATTTGGTGGCATTGCAGCCTTTGGTATAGGAAATATGGTTCAATCTAATTCAGTGGCAGCTGCTCTGGAAACCACTTTTAAAATTGATCCATTGATAACAGGTATTGTTCTTGCTGTTGCCGCTGGTCTTGTTATATTAGGTGGCTTAAAGCGTATTGCATCTGTTACTGAAAGGTTAGTTCCTATAATGGCAGTGTTCTATATTATAGGTGCTTTGGTAATTCTTCTGCTGAACATCAGTGGAATACCTAATGCCTTCGCCTTAATATTTAAGCATGCCTTCACTCCTGCTGCTGCAGGTGGTGGATTTGCAGGAGCCACAATTATGATGGCCATGCGTTATGGAGTTGCCCGTGGTGTATTCTCCAATGAGGCTGGTTTAGGTAGTGCTCCAATTGCCCATGCTGCTGCTAAAACCGATCATCCTGTTCGTCAGGGCCTTTGGGGTATATTCGAGGTTTTTGCTGATACTATCGTAATTTGTACTTTAACGGCTTTAACAATTCTATCTACTGGGGTATGGAACAGCGGTGTAACTGGTGCAGCCCTAACAACGAAAGCCTTTAGTACAGGTCTTCCTGGAACTTGGGGTGGTATTATTGTATCGATTGGCATTTTGTTATTCGCCTTCTCTACAATCTTAAGCTGGGCATATTATGGTGAGAAGTGTGCTGAATATCTATTAGGTTCTAACATCAACAAATATTATCGGATTTTGTGGTTACCAGCTATTGTAGTTGGAGCTATTGGTGGTTTGGAGCTAATTTGGCATTTAGCCGATACTTTAAATGGATTGATGGCCATTCCAAACCTAGTAGGTTTAGTGCTTTTAAGTGGTGTAGTATTTAAGCTTACTAAGGAATTCTTCGCAACAAAAGTGAAGTAATGATAAAAAAACAGGTATTCACCAATGGTGAATACCTGTTTTTTATTTTACGTATAAATCAAATTCCGACTTCTCAGTTACCCTTCCGATTACTGCAAAGGGATTCTTATTGCTTTTTTCTAAGGCTGATATGGCTAAATCCAGGTCCTCTTCTGCTATTGCAATCAGCAGGCCCCCGGAGGTTTGTGGGTCATACATTAAATCTAATAGAGAATCTTCAATATTATTTATAACCTTTACATGGCCCTCTAGGTGACGTCTATTACCATACATACCCGCTGGAATAATCCCCATCTCAGCAAATTCCTTGGCTCCATTTATTATAGGGATTGCTGAAGAATCCAGTTCAAAGGAGACATTACTACCCTTAGCCATCTCATAGGCATGGCCCAAAAGACCAAATCCAGTAATATCAGTACAGCTGGAGACCTTTAAATTTATGATTGCTTCACATGCATATTTATTTAGAGTTACCATGGTTTTAATTGCAGCCTTGTAGTGCTCCTCGTTGGTAAGATCAGCCTTTATAGCTGTATTTAGCACTCCTAAACCTATGGGCTTTGTAAGAATTAAGTAGTCCCCGACCCGTGCTCCACTATTGGCCAATACCTTGTCTGGATCTACGATTCCAGTTACAGATAAGCCGTATTTTGGTTCATCATCTTCTACAGAGTGCCCCCCCACCAGCAAGGCTCCAGCCTCTTGTATTTTATCAGCACCACCCTTTAGAATTTCCTTTAAAACTTCTATAGGTAAACAACTGGGGAAGCATACAATGTTCATAGCTGTTAGGGGTCTTCCACCCATTGCATATACATCACTTAAGGCGTTGGTTGCTGCTATTTGACCATAGATATAAGGGTCATCCACAACTGGTGTAAAAAAATCTAGGGTTTGAATAATAGCCTCCTTATCATTCAGTTTATATACAGCTGCATCATCAGAAGTATCTAAGCCTACAATCAATCTTTCATCTTTAATTTTAGGTAAATGACACAGTACCTGTGTCAGGACATCTGGTCCTATTTTTCCTGCTCAGCCTGCACTCTTTGTAAGCTGTGTTAATCTTTGATTTCTATTCAAATAAGTCTACTCCCTTCACTATTGATTATGGGATACAGGGTTAATCCCCTTTGGATAAGTATTACCGATCAAAACCTCCATCAGGGCTTTTAAACCCTCCCACTGCCATCCATATACTCCTAAATGGGAGCTGAATTTTCCGATGGTCAAAGCCTCATAGGGCTCAGCAACTGAAACCAGCACCACTTCAGGATGATCCTTAAAATCTTTTAAAAGCTGGCTCATAAGTCTATGCTGATATCCCCTCTGGGAAAAGATCACAATCCTTTCATAATCCTTTAAGATCTTCTGGATATTTGAAGAATTTTTAGAATTTATATCTATAATATCAAAGCTATTGTAGTATTGTCCAATTAATTTATCCAATCCTTCGGAGGTTTTAGTTAAGGGATTTAAATAGTGGTTTTTACCCTGAGTTATAAATAATACCTTCTGATCTTCTTCTATTGGAAAGGCCCCTAAGGTATTACTGATGGTTGTTATAGCTTCCCTATAAACCTTTTCATTATGGGCGATAATTTTGTTATTGAGATCCTCCTGTTTATATAGGGATTCTTGGCCCCTTGGCTTAAACAAGCCATAATTAAGCTTTAGCTTAAGAATTCTTCTTAAGGATTGGTTGATTCTTTCTTCTGTTAATCTACCTGATTCAACAGCTTTCCTCAAAGAAGCTATAGTTTTTTCTACTTTATTTCCATCGGCCACAATTAAGACGATATCGACACCTGCTTCAATGGCTTTAATGGCTGCCTCCTCTGTAGGGTATTGAGTGGTTATTGCCTTCATTGACCCAATATCATCAGTTATAATAACCCCTTCATAGGATAACTCCTGCCTTAATAGATCTGTCAGGGTTTTCTTAGACAAAGTAGCTGGGTAGTTGGGGTCTATATTGGGAGCCTTTATATGGGCTGTCATGATCATTTCTATTCCATTTGCCGCAAGCTCTTTAAAGGGTACCAAATCTGTAGCTTCTATTTCCTCCCATTCTCGTGGGTTAATAGGTAGCCCATAGTGGGAATCCACATCTACATTCCCATGGCCAGGAAAATGCTTTATGGCAGAAATGACCCCAGCTTCCCGTTGTCCAAAAACAAAGGCCTGCCCCATAGTGGATACAGCCTCGGGATTATTTCCGAAGGAACGGAGACCGATTACAGGATTTCTATAATCACTATTGACATCAACTACAGGAGCAAAATTTAAGTTTACACCGATTTCCTTTAGAATACACCCAATAATTTTTCCCTGCTCCTTTGCTAGTCCCTGTGAATTGGCAGCCCCTAATGTCATATTACCTACAATGGGATAAAAGAGATCCTCTAACCTTGATACAGTACCTCCCTCTTGATCTATTCCGATAAAGGGTGCTATCCCAAGGGTATCAAGGCCTGTTGAATAGATTTTTTCAGTTAAGGAGCCAATGGAAGGATAGTCCTTTATATTGTGGGTAAAAATTATAAATCCACCTATTTTATGAGTACTTATGTACTCCTCTATTTGATTATCGTTAAAGCTAACCATCAGCATTTGACCAATTTTTTCTTCTAAGGTTAGCCTCTGGATTTCCTCTTCAATGATGGTTTTCATCAATTGGGGTTCAACTTTATTTTGGATAGTTGAAAAAACATTCCCCATAATAGATAAAATTGTAATCATAACCCAGCTTATGAGCTTATTTACCACAGCAATCCCTACTTTACAGTAATCTTATCCTTAATAGCGTTAAATTTACTTTCACCTATACCGCTGACATTTTTTATTTCTTCTATGGATTTAAAGGGGCCGTTAACATTTCTGTACTCAATGATTCTATTAGCTATGGCTTCCCCAATACCATTTAAGCTGATTAGGCCTTTGCTATCGGCAGTATTAATGTTAATCTTTCCTTCCTGAGAAGGCTTTTCAGAAGTGATGGAGATTTCTATTGGAGGATTTTCCTCCCCCTTTGCTGGTACGTAGACAAAGTCCTCATCCTCAAGCATAACCGCCATATTAATTCTAGTTGTATCAGCTTCCTCTGTCAAGCCTCCAGCTGCCTCTACGGCTTCATAGATTCTCACTTTCCCTTCTAGCTTATAGACCCCGGGCTTATTAACTGCTCCTTCGATATGAACAAAAATATAGTTGGATTCCTTCATTACTTCTTCTATCAGTGGTGGATCGACTTCCTTTTCAGCCTCTGCAGGGCTTAAAACAACTCTTTCCTCAGATTTAGACCTATAGCTGTTGTAGGAAATTGCTGCTGTAATAATTACTATTAGCAAAATGATGACTTTTTTATGCTTACTATTTAGCTCCATTGTTAATACATCCTTTCTTTAAGAACGTAAAATTGAAAGTTGAAAATAGAAAATAAAAATCTAATCATTAAAGTAATGAATAAGTTTGTTGAAATTTGCTAAAGGCAAATTTCCTCGACAATTCAACATTCAACATTTAACATTCAACATTTAAAATTATATTTAGTCCAGAATCCATAATAGATTAAGATATAACTTTAACTTAACCTGTTACTAAATTTATTGGTTTTTACCTTTGTATTTTCTATAACACAGCATATTTTTCCTTCTTTTTCCTAATATTTTAGCTTAAACTATCCTTTCTTTTTTGATATACTATAAATAGTCATATTAACTAATCTTGTCGAGAAGGAGTAAAAATAATGAAAACTTCAGCAAAGATATTTAAGGCCTTAATAGTAACCTTAATTATTTTTTTGGGATTAACAACCCTCACTTATGCCACACCTCCTACCATCACGGCCCCAAATGCCATTATAATGGATTACGAAACAGGTAATGTTTTATATCAGCATAACGCTCATGAGGTTACATACCCTGCCAGTACAACTAAAGCCTTAACAGCCATCATCGCTATTGAAACCTTAGATTTAGATGAAGAAATAACAGTAGATTATGATATATATGTACCTGGCTCTAGTATGTATCTATTAAAGGGGGAATCCTTCACCGTCAGAGAGCTTATACAAGCCTTATTGGTTCGCTCAGCCAATGATGTTGCAGAGCTTTTGGCTATAAGAATTTCTGGTTCTGTAGAGGAATTTGCAGTATTGATGAACAAAAGGGCTAAGGAAATGGGTGCATTAAACACTACCTTCACCAATCCCCATGGCTTACCGGATGAAGATCACTTAACTACGGCCTATGATTTAGCAGCCATCGCTAGATATGCTATGGAAAATGAATTTTTTAGAGAAACGATATTAATTGATTTTCTAACCTTTGATGAAACTGAACAAACTCCCGAGAAAAGATATTTTAGAAACACCAATAGATTTCTTTGGGCTACAGGTGGTGGAAATCAAATTATTTATAATGGCAAGTATATAGACATTAAATATGATATAGTGGATGGAGTAAAAACTGGATATACTCGAGATGCGCAACAAACCATTATTACCTCCGCAGTTAAAGATGGAAGACGGCTTATAGTAGTTGTTTTAGGTGCCCAGAGTACAAATGTTTATTTAGATGCTAGAACATTAATTGACTATGGCTTTGATAATTTCCAAGAAGTTCAATTGGTTGGAGCCAATAATTTTCAACAGGAGATTCTTGTTGATAATGCCCTGGTAGAAAACCTCTCTTTATATACCAACAAAGACCTTTCGGCCATCCTTCCAAAGGATTTTGATATAAACAGCATCACGAAAGAGGTTATCATCAATGATGGAATTATAGCTCCCCTAGAGGCAGGAACCACTTTAGGTAAGCTGGTTTATAGAGCTGGAGATCAGATTTTAGGCGAGGTAGATTTAATTGTAAATGAAGCAATAGAGGCTAAACCTATATTCATAAGAAGTAAAAGGTTTCTCCATATCATTATTGGAGTCATATTATTTATCATTCTATGGCAGATCTTTATTAACTATCTTCGATATAGAAAAAAAAGGAGACAATTTATCTCCTATAGTGGTAGAAGCTCCTACCATTTTAGTAAAAGTCTAATGAAGAAGCGATAGGTTAAAACCTATCGCTTCAGACTGATGAAAAACCCTCATCTTCTTTGTTGCTTCACAAAACCAGCATTCTTACGTATTTCTGTATACGCTGCAATCGCTGGTTTTGCTTTCGTCTCGAATCTAAAGGCTTTTGATCAGTCTGCATCTTGAATACTTTGTCTTCAATTTAAAGCGATAGGTTAAAACCTATCGCTTTTTAAATGATTATTTTACGGCTACTGCATCAATTTCAACCTTCACATCCTTTGGAAGTCTAGCCACCTCTACACAAGCTCTGGCAGGTTTGTTATCTGTAAAATACTTGGCATAAACCTCATTGATTAAACCAAATTCATTCATATCCTTGATGAAGACGGTTGTTTTTACCACGTCATTTAAAGTATAGCCCGCTTCTTCTAGTATTGCCTTAAGATTCTCTAGAGACTGCTTTGTCTGATCTTGTACGTCCTCAGAAACCAAAGTCATGGTTTCAGGTACAAAGGGAATTTGTCCGGAGACAAAAATCATATTACCAGCCTCAATTGCCTGGGAATAGGGTCCAATGGCAGCTGGCGCCTTGCTTGTATTAATTGGTTTGTTCATATAATTTCCTCCTTAACTATTTACTCTTATTTCGTCTAAGTAATTATAAATTGTATATCTAGAAACACATAGGATTTTAGCAACATAATCAATGGCTCCTTTTATTAAAAAGGCACCCTGATCATCTAGCTTCTTAACAATATTTACCTTTTCATCTTTATTCATATAGGCAACGGGCTTCCCATGGGTCTCAAGGGTCTCTGCTACAATATTAATTAAAACATCATTGACATTATTACTTGCAAAGTCTCCAACACTATTATCCATTTTGTTGTCCGTTTGAATTAGCTCCTCTAATGCCCTTTGAGCAACAACAAACTCTGATATGTCTATGTTAATACACAAGCAACCAATAATCTCTTCCTTCTCGTCTCTTATAAACATTGTTGATGATTTTAAAACCCTCCCGTCGGAGCTTTTATTTCGGTAATTTAGAATATTATCCGCTTCATTACCCTTTCTAATTGCCTTTACACCAGCCTCCAGCATAGGGCTACCAACTGTTCTACCAGTTACATGTCCATTGCTAATAGCTACAATAGACTTTTTATTATCACTTATTTCATGTAAAACTACCTCGCAATTTTTACCAAAGGTCTTAGCTAACCCTTCTACCATTGGTATCATTCCCTTTAATATCGGATGTGTCCCCTTAACCATAAATGATCCTCCCCTTTATTTTACAACAATATTTATAAGCTTCTTTGGTACGGTAATAACCTTTACAATACTCTTACCCTCTAATATGCTTTGGATTTTTTCGTTGTTAAAGGCTAGTTCCTCCATAGCCTCCTTTGTCATATCAGAAGGAATGGTTATTTTATCCTTAAGCTTACCATTGATCTGTATAACAACCTCTACTTCATCCTGTACAATAGCTTCTTTGCTGTATTTTGGCCAAGATAGCTTGTGAACACTACCCTCTCCCTTAGTGATGGCCCACAGTTCCTCTGTAAAATGGGGAGCAAATGGAGCAAGTAGAACAATAACAGTAGTAATCCCTTCCTCTACAAGGCCTCCATCAATATCCTCCAGCTCCTTGTACTTATACAATTCATTAACCAACTCCATTACAGCACTAATCGCTGTATTAAAGTTAAATCTACCTTCCACATCTTCAGTGACCCTTTTGATGGTGTTATGAATCATATATTTAAGGTTTTTATCCTCTTTTGTAGTAGTGTTGGCTTTACGATTATACAATCCATTATCTAAGGCTTCAATTGCAAGGCGCCATACTCTATTTAAGAATCTGAAACAGCCTTCAACCCCCTGATCGCTCCACTCTAGATCCCTTTCTGGTGGAGCAGCAAATAATACAAATAGTCGGGCTGTATCAGCACCATATTTGATAATGATTTCCTCTGGGCTAACTACGTTGCCCTTAGATTTTGACATCTTAGCTCCATCCTTTAGAACCATCCCTTGAGTTAGTAGGTTTTTAAAGGGCTCTGGATTAGATACCAAATTCAGATCCTTCATTACTCTGGTAAAGAATCTGGCATACAGCAAATGAAGAATTGCATGCTCAACTCCGCCTATATACTGATCAACCTGCATCCAATAATCGGTTTTCTCCTTATCAAAGATTTTTTCAGTATTCTTTGCATCGGTGTATCTTAAGAAATACCAAGAGGAATCCACAAAGGTATCCATAGTATCGGTTTCTCTTCTACCCATTTTGCCACAGCTGGGGCATGGGGCATTTAAAAAGGTTTCACTGGTGGTTAATGGAGACAAACCTGTACCTGTAAACTGTATATCCGTTGGTAATGCCACTGGTAGGTTTTCTTCCTTTACTGGAACTGTTCCACAGGTATCACAGTAGATTATGGGAATGGGAGTTCCCCAATATCTCTGTCTTGAAAGAAGCCAATCCCTTAAACGATAGCTAATTGTTTTATTTCCAACACCTTTTTCCTCAATCAATTGAAGGATTTTATCATAGGCCTCTGTGCTCTTTAAGCCGTTGAAGTCTCCAGAACTCATCATGATTCCCTCATCACTATAGGCTTCCTTTTCTATTGTAAAGTCTTGGGCTTCCTCAGGCTTAATAACAGGAATAACCTCTATGTGATATTTTCTAGCGAAATCTAAATCCCTTTGATCATGGCCAGGAACTGCCATAATTGCTCCGGTTCCATAATCCACCAATACATAATTGGCTATAAATATAGGAATCTTCCTACCTGTAATAGGATTAATTGAATAATGTCCTATAAAGATTCCTTCCTTCTCTATATCTGTGGCAGTTCTCTCAATATCAGACATATGCTGTAGCTTAGTTATAAAAGAATTTACCTCTTCTTCATATTCAGTACCCTTTACCAATTCAGCTACATAGGGATGCTCGGGAGCAAGGACCATATAGGTTGCACCATATATTGTATCTGGTCTAGTTGTAAATACGGTTATGGTTTTATCACTACCATTTATTGGAAAGTTCACTTCTGCTCCAGTGCTTTTTCCAATCCAGTTGCTCTGCATTATTTTCACCTTTTCGGGCCAGCCAGGTAGATTATTGATTTCTTGAAGTAGTTCCTCAGCATAATCAGTGATTTTAAAGTACCATTGATTTAACATCTTTTTACCAACCTTACTGTCACATCTTTCGCATAGACCACCCACTACCTGCTCATTGGCCAAAACGGTTTCACAGGAAGGGCACCAGTTTACCCTTGACTCCTTTTTATAGGCTAGGCCCCTTTTGTAGAATTGTAGGAAAATCCATTGGGTCCATTTATAATAATCGGGACTACAGGTGGCAACCTCCCTATCCCAGTCATAGCTCAATCCCAAAGGATTTAACTGATCCTTCATTTCTTGAATATTCTTTGTTGTCCAGATATCTGGATGAATTCCATGCTTGATTGCAGCGTTTTCTGCCGGCAATCCAAAGGCATCCCACCCCATTGGGTGTAATACATTATAGCCCTGCATCTTTTTAAAGCGAGCAACAACATCTCCTATGGAATAGTTTCTAACATGTCCCATATGTATTTTTCCAGATGGGTAGGGAAACATTTCCAACACGTAGTATTTGGGTTTTTCATTTTCTACAGTTTTGAAATGATTATTTTCCATCCAATGCTTTTGCCATTTTTCTTCAATTTCTTTAAAGGGATAATTAGCCATTTTCTTCTCCTCCTAATTTTTATCAAAAAATAAAAACTTTCTAGTCATCTTAGGGACGAGTTACACCCGCGGTACCACCCTATTTGACAGAAAGTCCACTTTCATGGTTGATATAGGAACCATCCTCTAAGGGGTTATCTAGGCAAGTTCAACAGTCTGCTATATCGGTTCTCAGCAACCACCGACTCTCTGAAATAAGCAACTTTGTTTACTACTCCTCCCCTTTACTAAGGATATTAAGTTATTTAAAATTATATATTATTATTCACAATATTGTCAATATTAAGGTTTCTAGCATCCTTCCAAATTCTCTCTATATTATAAAAGAGCCTGTCCTCTTCATGAAATATATGAATCACAATGTCTCCATAATCCATCAATACCCATCTACCAGCATGATATCCTTCCTTATGCCGCGGGAAGATATCCAGCTTAGATAACTGGTCTTCAATCTCATCAGATATTGATTTTACTTGTCTTATAGAGGAGCCACTGGCAATAACAAAGTAATCACATATGGATGACACTTCCTTTATATCCAAGACTTTAATGTCCTCACCAAGCTTTTCATCAATATAATGAACAATTCTCTCAACAAGTTGATAAATATGATTTTCCATGAACTACCTCCTTATTTTATAAAAATAACCTTGCCAAAGTAAAAATATAAATACTATATACACTTAATAATATTGCCCCTATCCATCTATTAATCTTACCTAATAAGCCTCCGCCTATAAATAATATGGCCATTAACCCCAATGCTACCGGTAAGTCTAGATATAGAGTTTGAGGTATATTATAGATGGTTGCTCCCACCATCACATTTTGATAGCTTATTACAAGTCCCTCTTCAGCAATCTTGGAGGATAAACCAATAACCATAACCATATTAAGTATATTAGCCCCAATGATATTTCCTACTGAAATACCATGATGCCCCTTTACTACCGATGTAATAGCCGTTATCAGTTCAGGCAATGATGTACCCAAGGCAATTAAGGTTAGACTAACTACTTGCTCTGGTATTCCTATTAATTTGGCAATAGCTACTCCATTGGTAACTAGAAGCCTAGCTCCTACTGTTATAAAAACTGCACCTAAAACAAACATAAAAATATTTTTTGTGGCATGGGTCTTATCATATTGAATCCTTTCCATACCATCTCCGGCGCCTTTGTTTTTACCTTTAAACTCAAGGATATTCATTGCTATATAGATTCCAAATAGGATTAACAAAATGCTACCCTCAAAGCCAGTAATCATTTTATCCCAAGACATCATAAAAACAATAATGCAGATAGATAACATAAAACCACTTTTTAAAGCGAAGCTTTTTCTGGATATTTTTATTGGCGACAGCAATGCAGTAGCACCAAGAATTAATCCAATATTACATACAAGGGATCCTACTACATTACCAATGGCTACGTCGTAAAATTTTTGATAGGTGGCTATGGTTGATACCAGTAGCTCTGGTAGGGTTGTTGCAACACTTACTATAGTTGCTCCAATTAGTACACTGGGTATTCCAGTAACCTTGGCAAGCCAAACTGCAGACTCAACAAACCAATCTCCACCCTTAATGATAATGATTAAGCCTAATATGAATAGTAAAACTGTGATTATAATGTCCATAATTTCCCCCTATGTCTTAAGCATTTTTATTTGCAAATAAATCATCAGTACAAGTGTATTTTATTCTAAATCCTTACCTATTATTACCCGAATATCCGCTTCAGTCTTTTCATCTTCCAACAAGATGAGATTGGATATGCTCAAGATTTTTGCAATCCTTTTTGCTTCTTTTTTATAAGAACTCCTATATTCAATGAAGGATTTTTCAATATTCATGTTGCTATGGTTTCCAATGGTTCCTACCACAATATCTTTATTTTCAAGAATTTCAGCATATTTCGTTGCAATTCCTACCCCGCCATTTCCATTAAGGACCTCTACCTTGCCAAGGGTTTTTCCAGAGGATATCTCCTTTTGAAGCTCAGATAACGCTTCTTCATTTATTATAAAATAGGATATCCCATTGATGTATTTATTACTACCAGCCAAGGTTAACCTGTTGATATCATCAACCTTCATACCCATTACCTTAAATCCCAAACCAACCATTTCCATCTTAGACAGATCTGTATTGATGTTGCTATAAAAGGTACCTATTAACTTAGGTGCCTTAAATATGATTGAAGGGGTAGATACCTTTTCTATAACTGCCTTAGCAAAATCCTGTTGAGCATGAATTCTACCTAAATCTTGATTGGTATATCCCTTCCTAAATCTTAAAAAGTGTAGGGCGCTTTTACCATCTAAAACCTGAAGACCTTTTTTTAAATCTATATGAAGGGGTGGATCAGCATAGGGATCGCTATACTTCATATCCATAGGGACTTCCACCTCAATTCCACCAAGGGCATCCACCATTTCTTCTACCGCTTTGTAATTAACTCCTATGTAATGATCAATCTTTATCTTAAATAAGTTTTCTACACTCTCAACCAGAAGCTCTGATCCTCCATAAGCATGGGCGTGGTTAATTTTATCAAGATTTTGCCTTCCTGGTATTTGAACTCTAGCATCCCTTGGAATGGATATGAGCATGGGTTTCATGCCACCACCATAGCTGAAAAGCATAATCGTATCGGACCGAGAATTGGTCTTTCCTTCACTGGAATCAACGCCAAATATCAGAATGTGCTTTTTCTCGCCGAATCCGCTACTGGCAACAATATTAAAATAACTAGCAATGGCTAGAAATGAAACAACAACCAATAAAATTAATATTATTTTCTTTTTTTTAATAAACATTTTTATGTTATTCACCCTTTTCTCTCTTCATCATTAGTTCATTACGGGCATAGATTGTATTGGGATGTAGGAGTTTATCAATACTTAGAACGTATTTAATCGTATTGTTTAAAGCCTGTAATACTGCTTTATCTAAACTCTCCTCAGCGACGATTCTAAGATCATCAACCCCAGGATAGTCTCTACCAACCTCAATAAAATCTGCTAAATAGATAATTTTCTCAAGATTACTCATGTTCCTACTACCTGTAGTGTGATTGTCAATTGCATTTAAAATATCTTGATTGTTTATATGAAACCGGTTTTTAGCAATATGGGCCCCAACCCTTCCATGAAGGAGTTGATAGGCTACAATTAAAATTTCATCTACATCTATTCCATTTCTATGAATGTAGTTCTTCAGTTCTTCTTCAGTAAAATCCTTTGCATAATCATGTAGTAGAGCAGCTAGTTTAGCTTCTTCAATATTCTCACCATATTTATCTGCCAAATATACAGCAGCATCAACAACCCCTAAAGTGTGTAAGTACCTTTTCTCTGACATATGGTTTTTTATATTGTTAAGAACCTCTACTATCTTATCTTTAATCATTCATTCACCTCATTAATCTTTATACAGTCTGTACTTTTTTATATAGGCCTCTACACCTTCTGTTACTAAATATCTTATGGTTTGTCCATCTTTTACCCTCTGTCGAATATCCGTTGAGGATACCTCCAAAGTTGGAAGGTTGATCAATATAACCTTAGCATCAAAGGAGTTCTTAAAATCCTTAATCCTCTTTAGCAGATGATCCCTTTTGATTTCTGATCTATTGACCACAACAAAGGTTACAAGCTTTAATAACTCCATATAATTTCTCCAAGTATCTAACTCTATAAAGGCATCTCCGCCTGTTATAAAGTAGAAGGTAGTTTCCTTTGGATATTCATCCTTTAGCAGTCTTATTGTATCTATGGTAAAGGAAGCTCCTTCCCTATTAATCTCTATTGGAGAGACCTGAAACTTTGTATTTTCGCAGGTGGCTATATGGGCCATGACGTATCTATGAAGGGCCGGTGTTCTTTGAACCTTATGGGGTGATATACCAGTAGGTATAAAAATGACCTTGTCTAACTGAAGCTTTTCAAGAGTGGCTTCAGCTATATAAAGATGTCCTAAATGTAGAGGGTCAAAGGTCCCTCCCAGTATCCCTACTCTTTTTACGTAGTTATTAAGCAATTTTACCCCTCCCCTCATCCTACCTGCTATATTATACTATATTTTATCAGATATTCAAATGATTTTATAGGCTTTACAGCTTTTACAATAAGGAAAATAGACCCATGTGGATCTACTTTAGGGTTTTGTATATCCTATTTTTTTCTATAGCCTACTCGATTATACCTCTTGAGGAAAACCACCTTTTTATCAGAAATAAACAACAAAAAAGCCTTCATAAAGAAGGCTTTAGTTAACTATTAAGTTTAATTTCAGGTATCCTGTTGCTTTGTGTCCATTTACCAATACAATTATGGATTCATATTCCGATTCAATAGTAACTGTTCCACCAATAATTCTAAGATGGGAATTTTGATCAATCTCTTTCCTATGAATATTGACTAGGTCGTTGAATAATGGAAACTGATATATTAGATTATTGCTTTCGTCTACTATTTTTACATCAAATATGCCTTCATCGGACCGTAGTTCATAGTCTAAGCTATAGGTTTCTCCAGGAGCCACCTTAAAGTTTATTTGATCTTCACCATGTAACGAATTGTAGGTAACCTTTATCCTGCCATCTTCATATTCTTCTAATAGAATATTTTTAATATCATCTGAATTCACTGAAGTAGAATCATTATGGCAGCCAGCTGCGATAATAATTACAAAAAATATAACAATATATCTATAGCTACCCCTTATGATTTTCTTCATATTATCCCCCATACATGAAATTATATAATCTATACTATAAATTATTACATATGAATTTTATTGTACATAACATTCAATATTTATATCATATATCCTGCTTAAATACTACAATAATTTAATAATATTTTATCTCATAAAAAAAAGCTAGTGAATTACTAGCTTTTAGGTAATTGTATCTTTGGATTATTTTTGGATTTTCTATAAATAACGAATTTATTCCCTATAGACTGAACAAATTCAGCTTCTAGGATATCCGCTACTTTATTGGCTGTTTCCTTTGTATCTAAAAGACTGGTTTCTAATATATTTACCTTTACAATCTCTCTAGCCTCTAAAGCCAAATCTAATTGTTCAATAAAGCTATCTGTAATTCCAGCTTTACCTATCTGTGTAATGGCCTTTTCAGTATTAGCTATACCCTTTAAAAAACTCCTCTGCTTTCCAGTTAACATTCAATTGCTCCTTTTCTTTTTATACCTCTACTTCTTTTCTAAGCTTTCTTCGATGAATTTCATACTCTTTAACACCTTTTTTCCAGCCGGATCTAACCTTTTCAATGGTTGATTCCTGTTGCTTAATTACAAAGTCATTTTTAGCTAAACAAAAATATGTTTTAGTGTCTAATTTGCAATTTTCACAATTAATGCAGTCCATAACCTTCTTTTTACCCCCGTCTCTTAATCATAATACTCAAATTCAATGTCGTCAATTTTCACCAAATCTCCTTCTTGAATTCCCATCTCCTTTAGCTCATCAATAATACCCCTCTTTCTAAGTACTTTTTGGAAATAAGCCAATGAATCCATATCATCAAAATTTGTTGAATTTACTAGTCTAGTTATAAACTTACCCTCAACTATATACTTATTATCTTCTCTACGGATGGTGAATAATTTTTCTTCCTCTGGATTAAAGACATACATCTTTTCTTCTTCATTGTTTTCAATCACCTCTGGGATTGTTTCTAGTTCCTTCAGCCTCTCAGCAGCATAGACCATCAAATCATCTATTCCTTCTCTAGTTGCGGCTGATATGGTAAACACCTTAATTCCCTTGGGTTTAAGAGCCTTTTTTATCAGTTCTACATTTTCTTGTGAACTAGGGATATCTGTTTTATTAGCGGCTACAATCTGGGGCTTAGTAGCCAGCTTCTCATTATAGAGCTTTAACTCTTGGTTTATTTTATCAAAATCCTCCAAAGGATCTCTACCTTCTATTCCTGCAGCGTCTAGAACATGGATTAGCAACTTTGTTCTCTCAACATGTCTAAGGAACTCATGACCTAAGCCTGTTCCTTCATGGGCCCCCTCTATTAGCCCTGGGATATCGGCTAAAACAAAGCTATCTCCGTATTTGGTACTTACCACCCCCAAATTTGGGGTAATGGTGGTAAAATGATAGTTGGCTATTTTAGGTGTAGCACTGGTTACCACCGATAACAATGTTGATTTACCTACATTAGGGAAGCCTACCAAACCTACGTCAGCTATCAATTTAAGCTCAAGAACAACAGAAACAATCTCTCCAGCCTCTCCTGCTATGGCAAACCTAGGAGCTTGTCTTGTTGCTGTTTTAAAATGGGTATTCCCCTTGCCGCCTTTACCACCCTTTGCAGCAACCACACGATCATCCTTATGGGTTAAATCGGCAATTATAGCCCCGGTTTTTTCATCTCGTATAATTGTACCTGGTGGCACATGGAGTTCAAGATTGGCACCATCCTTACCAAACATGTTTTTATTACCGCCATCTTCTCCACTTTCAGCTTTATAGTGCTTTTTATATCTAAAGTCCATTAATGTTCTCATGCCTTCGTCTACAACAAAAACTACGTCTCCACCTTTACCACCATCGCCACCGGCGGGACCCCCAGCAGGTACATACTTTTCTCTTCTAAAGGCTACTGCTCCGTCTCCACCTTTACCTGCCTTCAAATGAATTACTGCTTTATCTATAAACATTAAACCACCCTTATGTAATAGAGCACCTATACTCTTATTTGTATTTTACTTATTCAATAACTTTATTATATCAACTAAATCAATGCTGTCAACTATATTTATTATATCCATCCTTACAGAAGTAAATTAACTTACAATAAAACATCATGAATTTTACTAAATCCCCATTCCCTTCAATATATATATATTACTAGAAAAAATAGAAGGTGGTTTTTATATGGTTAAGAAAGCAAAAGAATTCTTTAGTACCTATACATTGATAATCGTGGTTATTTTTATAATCATTTCAATAATTCTCCTTCCTAAGGAATCAGTTGATGCCGCCTATAAGGGCTTAATGACCTGGTTTACTATAGTGTTGCCGGCCCTATTACCTTTTTTTATTGGCGCTGAGCTTTTAATTGGCTTAGGGGTTGTTAAGTTTATTGGGATTCTATTGGAGCCTTTAATGAGGCCCCTCTTTAATGTCCCTGGAGAGGGTTCCTTTGCATATGCCATGAGTATAACCTCTGGCTATCCCGTTGGAGCAAAAATAGTTAGCAGACTCCGTAAAGATAAAGTTCTAAGCACCGAGGAAGCCCAAAGGCTGGCTGCCTTTTGCAGCACTTCTGGTCCCCTTTTTATGTTGGGGGCCGTTGGTATCGGTATGTTTAAGTCAGTGGAGATCGGAATATTTATTGCCCTTTGTCATTACCTGGGATCCATCAGTGTAGGCTTACTATTTAGATTTTATAAAAGCCCTGCTTTGAATTTTTACAGCTCTACTCGAAGAAACATCTTTTCCGCTGCATTTAAGGAACTCAAGGCTACTAGAAGTAAGAATCCTCCTTTAGGTATACTTCTTGGCAATGCTGTAAGGGAATCCTTAAATACATTACTTGTTGTAGGCGGTTTTATTATACTTTTTTCTGTCATTATAAGGGTTTTAACCACCATTGGGATTATTGGGATTCTCTCTAACTTCCTCTTATTTTTTTTAAAGCCCTTAGGGATTACCTCATCCCTTACCAATGGCTTACTTACAGGAATTTTTGAAATAACCCTAGGATCTAAGCTGGTGGCAGAAACCTTTAGCAGCTGGATACTTCCCAAAATCACTGTAGCTGCCTTTATTATTGCATGGAGTGGTTTATCCATTAATGCTCAGGCTATCAGCTTTATTAGCACCACCGATATATCGGCTAAGATTTACTTGTTTTCAAAGTTTCTTCATGGCATAATGGCAGCGGTCTTTACAGTAATTTTATTCCCCTTCTTTTCTTCTAAGCTTCAGGTAACAAAGCCTGTATTTTTACAATATCCTGTATTAATGATGAAGGATCGGTTTATACAAAGTTTTTTATTTTCTATGGAGATTTTTATTATGATTATCCTATTTTTATTGCTGGTAGCCTCTATTATTGCCTTTTTCAATTATTTTAAAATGATTTTAAACTATAAAAAGAGATGAAGTTTAACCCTTCATCCCCTTTAACTCGCTTCGATTTTCTTTAATGATTTCGATAAGTTCCATTAGCTTACCTTCGGTTGTTGCCAGTAATTCATCAGCGTATTCCCGGGCACCTATCCGCATTTCCTTTGCGTTAGTTTGGGCTTGAGCAATAATCTCTTCAGCCTGTTTTGTAGAAAGCTTAGTGATTTCGTCTTTATCAACCATCTCCCGGATGTGTTTATTTGCTTCTTCTAATATAACATCGGCTTCCTGTTGGGCTTCAATAAGTATTCTCTGTCTTTCCTCCTTTATCCATTGAGCTTGCTTAATCTCATCAGGAAGCTGTATTCTAATTTCCTTAATGATCTCCAATACATCATTCCGGTCAATTAATACCTTATTGGCAAAGGGTATGGAGCTACCACTTTCAACTATATCTTCTAGTTCTTCTAAAAGCTTTAATACATTCATAAAGATCCCCCTTACTTACTAGATTATAGCTTATCTGTAATTGCTTTTTTGATTACTTCTGGCACTAACCCCTCAATGCATCCTCCTAATCGGGCCACCTCCTTAACAAGGCTTGAGCTTAAATAGGAGTTTTTGCTACTGGTCATTAAAAAAATGGTTTCAACCTCTGGATTAAGCTTCCGATTCATTAAAGCCATTTGAAACTCATATTCAAAATCTGATACCGCCCTAAGGCCTCTTATAAGCATGGATGCTTTTTTCTCCTTTGCATAATCCACAAGAAGACCTGTAAAGGTATCTACCTCTATATTAGAATAGGGTTTTATCACCTCTTTTATGAGCTGAACCCTTTCTTCTAAAGTAAATAGAGGGTTCTTATTTGGATTGCAGGATACTGCTACGATTACCTTATCACATAGCTTCGTAGCCCTTTCAATGATATCTAGATGACCATTGGTTACTGGATCGAAGCTTCCAGGATATATACCGATCTTCATTCTGTATCCTCCCTTAAATGATAAAAAGATATACTAGTGTTACCAAAGTTCTTCCTTCTATAACAAATAATCTGCCCTATCTCTTCTTGAATGAAATCCTTTTTATCATGTTCAACTACAATGATGCTGTTATGTTTTAATATTTTACTTTGTTCTATTTCAATTAGCACAGGCTCTATTAAATCCTTACAATAGGGTGGATCCATAAAGACAATATCGACTTTTATATTGCCATCCATCAGCTTCTTAATGGCAGCTATAGCATCGCTGGTTAGGATTTCACTATGATCTTGGAGCTTTGTTTTAAGAAGATTTTCTTTAATGATTTTGATACTATTAGGACTTTTATCAACGAAATAAGCCTTTGAAGCTCCCCTAGACAAAGCTTCGATTCCAAGATTTCCAGTGCCAGAAAACAAATCGACAATAATTGCATCCAGTACATCTAATTGTATAATATTAAAAATTGATTCCTTTACTCGATCTGAAGTTGGCCTTACATCCAATCCTTCAGGGGGCTTTAGTCTATGGCCTTTAGCTTTTCCGGCAATGACACGCATTTTCCCCCTCCTTATTGTGACAAATTTTTCTTTATTATCATTTTAACATAGTATGGGTTAATAGGGAAATATAAATACATGCTTAATGTTGAATGTTGAATGTTAAATGATGGAATAAATTTGCAAACAAATTTCATTATAATAATAAACATAAATAATTACACACACACGTCGTATTTAGTTTTGTTAAAAATGAAATTTCTTATGGAAATTTCTACAATAATTCAACATTTAACATTACTCATTTAACATTTGCCTTGGTTACATTACATTCCTCCATCTACACTAAAGCCTTCAAATTGCAGTTGTAACTTCTTCTTTAGCTGGGGATATTGCTCTAAGGTTAGCTTCGGATCTTCTTTTAATAACTTAGCAACTTGTTTTTCTGCAGTTTTTAAGATCTTAACATGCTTAAATATATTGGCAATTTTTAGCTCTGGTAGGCCATGCTGTCTTGTTCCAAAAAATTCTCCAGGGCCCCTTAAGGCAAGATCCTTCTCTGAAATAATAAAACCATCATTGGTTTCCACCATGGTTTTCATTCTTTCCCTAGCAATTGGATTTTTACCCTTATTGATTAATATACAATAGGATTGGTGGATGCCCCTGCCTACACGTCCCCGCAGCTGATGAAGTTGAGCCAAACCAAAGCGTTCAGCATTAACCACCAGCATAATATTTGCATTGGGGACATTCACTCCAACCTCTATTACTGTAGTCGAAACCAAAACTTGAATATTTCCTGCCTTGAAGTCTGCCATGATAGCCTCCTTTTCTTGGGGCTTCATCTTACCATGGAGGAGGGCCACTGAGTAATCCTGAAAAACTGAATGAGCTAATACTTCAGCTGTTTCAACCGCCGATTGGGCTTCTATGCTTTCCGACTCCTCCACCAATGGGCATACGATATAGGCTTGTCTTCCTTCTTTCAATTGCTTTTTAACAAAATTATATACTTTTTCTTCTTTATTTTCTCCAGCTTCATAGGTTTTTATTTCCTTCCTACCTGGTGGCAGCTGATCTATAATGGAAATATCTAAATCCCCATATAGTATCAATGCAAGGGTTCTGGGAATGGGAGTAGCAGTCATAACCAGAATGTGGGGATTAATCCCCTTATTGGCTAAAGTGGCTCGTTGCCTAACACCAAAACGGTGCTGTTCATCGGTTATTACTAAACCCAGATGTTTAAATTCTACATTCTCTTGGATAACTGCATGGGTACCTACAACAATATCAATTTCTCCCGACTTAAGACCTTGAAGTACTGCATCCTTTTTACCCTTGGTTAAGCTACCCACCAATAGGGCAATTCTTACTCCAAGGGGGCCTAAAAGCTCTGTTAAGCTCTCATAATGCTGCTGGGCCAAAATCTCAGTAGGGGCCATCATGGTTCCCTGACAATTATTTAATACCGCTAAATATAATGCGATAATGGCTACAATGGTCTTACCAGACCCCACATCACCCTGAACCAAACGATTCATCGGGGTTGTCTTCTTCAAATCCACCAATATTTCCCTCAAGGTCCTATCCTGTGCCTCTGTTAATTGAAAGGGCAATTTTGTCATAAGTTGATTCAGACCATCCTCCACCATAAAAGGAGTAGCATTCTTATTTTTGCTTAAATTCTTCTTTATGGAGGCAAGGGATAATTGCAGTAGAAAGAATTCATCAAAAATCAATCTATATTTAGCGATCTTCAGCTGTCTTTCATCTTCTGGAAAATGAATACCTTTAAGGGCGAAGGCTAAATCACAAAGCTTATTTTCCCTTCTTATGATCTCTGGTAAGAATTCTTCTATTAAATTCATTCCAAAGGGTAGCAGATGTTTTTGTAGCTTCACCAATTGATTTTGCTTAATACCTTCAGTTGATGGATAGATGGGCATGATTTTATCCACACCTTCCTCTTGGGTTTCCTCTATGGTAGAGTAAATCGGATTAACCATTTCTAAGCCATGGAGACCTCTTTTAACTTCACCATTGACCATTAGGGACATACCAGCCTTAAACTGATTTTTAAGATAGGCCATATTAAAAAAGGTTATAAAAATCCTACCTGTTTCATCCTTCAATGGAAATTGAATAATGGTCATTCTTCTACGGCTTTTAATAACTCTAGATGAGGCAACAACCTGACCATAAACTGTCACCTTTTCTCCTGGTATCAGCTGGTTTATTTTCTTAATCCTTCGCCGATCATCATAATCTCGAGGAAAATGATAAAGCATATCCATTAAAGTATGTATATTTAATTTTTTTAAATTTTCTGCAGTTTTAGGACCAACACCCTTTAGGTACTGAATGTTGGTATATAATGTATCCATTCCTTAACCCCCAATTACATCACATAGATATATTAAAAACGAAACAGCTAAGCTGTTTCGTTTAGATTTTATTCAATAGAGAAAATGTAGTAATATAGTGGTTGACCTCCATAATACACTTCAATATCGCAATGGGAATACAGCTCTTCAAGCTCCTCAGCCAATTGCTGGGCTTCTTCTTCCTTCAAATCCTGACCATAAAATAGGGTAATCATTCCATGATCTTCAGTTACGATTTTATCAAGTAGCTCTAAGGAAACACTTTTAATGTCCGCCCCTACAGCTTTTATCTCACTATCCCCTATACCAAGAATGTCTCCCGTCTTTATTGCAACATCATTATAGCTGGTATCCCTTACGGCATAGGTAACTTGACCGGTTGCTACATTCTTAATGGCTTCTTCCATTTCCTCTTGATTTTCTTCAGGAGAAAGCTCCATGTTGAAGACCAACATCGCGGAAACTCCCTGTGGTACAGATTTGGTAGGAATCACTATTACATTTTTAGAGGATATAAGCTTGGCTTGATTTGCTGCCATTATGATATTACTGTTATTGGGATATATAAAGATGGTATCAGCATCTATCTCCTCTAGGGCCTTTATAAAATCCTCTGTACTAGGATTCATCGTTTGGCCACCCTCAATAACATAATCTATACCAAAGTCTTTAAATATTTTTGTAAGGCCTTCCCCCATAGTAACGGTTATCATACCGTAGGGTTTCTTAATTTTGGGCTTTGGAAGGGATATCTCCTCCACCACCTCTTGGCGATGCTGTAGCTTCATATTATCAATTTTTATATCGGATAAATAACCCATATTAAGGCCTTCTTCAAGAACCTTTCCAGGATTATTGGTATGAATATGAACCTTAACGATATTTTCATTACCAACCACCAATAAAGAATCTCCATATGGCTCTAGGGTACTCCTGAACTCTTCTGTATCTACATTAGTGGCGTTAATCATAAACTCTGTACAGTAGGAGTATAACAGCTCCCCTGTATGATCATCTTCATAATTTAAAATTGCATTTAGGATTTCTTCATCTTCAACATCAGAAATATTCCCAGTTAAAGCACCTAATGCTCCTATGTATATATAAACTAAGCCTTTCCCGCCAGAATCAACAACTCCAGCTTCTTTTAATACCTTTAGCATATCTGGGGTTCTGCTTAGAGTATCTTCAGCCTGCTCTATTACCTTTTCAATAAAGGAAGCAATATTTTTTTCTTTTCTGGCAAGCTCCATGGCCCTTTCAGCGCTTTCTCTTGCCACCGTAAGGATAGTGCCCTCTACAGGCTTCATAACGGCCTTATAGGCTGTATCTGAGCCTGATTTTAATGCTATAGCTATATCCCTTGTGGTGAGCTTGGCTTTCCCCTTCACACCCTTGGCAAATCCTCTAAAAAGCTGGGATAATATTACACCAGAATTACCCCTGGCCCCCATTAAGGAACCATTGGCAAGGGCATTGGCAATATCTTCAATAGTATTAGATTTGCAGTTTTTCACTTCTCTAACAGCAGATTGCATTGTCAAGGCCATATTGGTTCCAGTATCACCGTCTGGCACCGGAAATACGTTCAGGGCATTCACTAATTGCTTATTCTTTTCTAAAGAATTTGCCCCTTCAATTATCATATTCTTTAAAAGTTGTTCATCTATATGTTCTATTATCAACCCTAGTACCTCCTTAGCTACTTTTCTACTCGAACGCCTTGAACATTTATATTAACCTTTTTAACATGCATACCTGTCAAGTGCTCTATGTTGTATTTTACCTTTTCAATTATATTATTTGCAACAACAGATATCCGTGTTCCAAATTCCACAATAACAAAGAGGTCAATAATAATTGTATCATTCTCAGTTTGTACCTTAACACCCTTGCTTAATTGCTCTCTTTTTATAAGTTCTACTAATCCACCTGCTGCTGATTTAGCTGCCATACCCACCAAACCATAGCATTCCATGGCTGATATACCTGCTATAGATGCAAGAACCTGATCATCTATAATGATTGTTCCAAATTCATTTGAAAGTTTTCCTGGCATGAATAACCCTCCTTAGATTTCTATTTATTCCCTTATACATTGTTATTCTTTATTATTACCACTTTAGGGTTGCCATCATCAAATTGTATAAGATTATTTGTATATGAATATTGTATATGAAATATCCAAATTGTTCAACTAAAAAGCAACAATGAAACCCCTCACTGATTTTTTTTCTATTTTTTTTGTAGGATTAGGAATAATATCAATATAAATATTGCAAAAATATCATCATTGTGATAATATTATTATGTTTTTAAGTTGCCCTTGATTGAAGGAGGTGTTATCATGGCAAAGGTTTGTGATGTATGTGGAAAGGGAAAAGTTTTTGGAAGTCAGGTGAGCCACTCTAACCGACACTCAAAAAGAACTTGGAGCCCTAACTTAAGAAGAGTAAAAGCTATAGTTAACGGTACACCAAGAAGAATTAGTGTATGTGCAAGATGTTTAAGAGCTGGAAAAGTTGAAAGAGCTTTATAATTAAATTTTCACCATGATATAAAAGCCACCATAAGGTAGGCTTTTTATATTTTATAGCTTAAATATAATGATTCCAACTAAAATAAAACCACATCCAAACATGAAAATCCATGCTTTAAAGGGTATTACATAAATCATGATACATATACCAATAACACAGCATATTAAGCCCATAAGATTTCCTAATGAAAAGCTTCGTCTTCTTTTATACATAAGTTCACCTACTTTTAATGCTTCTTGTATTTATCATATGCTGAAAGTAAAAAAGTGCCACTATTTTTTATCAATGTGGCACCTTTACCTATTCCTTTAATCTTCTTCACTGCTTTGGAAAACCAATAGTACCCCCTCCGATAATTGAATACTTCCCTTTTCTCCCTTTATCATATTACTGACTCCTATGGAAGCCCCCATGGTAATATCGTAGTTGTTAAGGGGATACTCCATTCCCTTTAGGGTAACACCCTTTACCAATGAAGTTATTGGGATTATTGAAAGGGTTTTGCCATTTATTCTATCCAACTCTAAAAAACTTGAAGTAATAGTAACTCGATTGGTTTCATTTAAAATAACCCCTTCAATTCCGCTGTTTAGAATTTTGTAAAGGAGAAGCATATTGCTTATGCTATGATCCCATCTAGAACCAACCCCACCTACAATGGTTATAAGCTGGGGCTTTAGCTCCATGGCATAATCAATAGCCAGCTCTGTATCGGTAAAATTCTTTCTTGCAGGATATTCATAAATCTCTACATGGTGATTTTTCATCCATTGCAAATCTCTTTCATCTATAGAATCAAAATCCCCCATTAAAATATCAGGCTTTATATTTAATAGACGCAAATACTTCGCTGCACCATCAGCGCAAATAACATAGTTGTGATTAGAAAGTAATTCTTCTAAAAACTTTAAATCGCCTATTTCTCCATTAGCAATAATTAATACCCGCATCGATTTCCTCCATCATTCTATTAGTCAAGGGCGTTTCTTTTTAAGGTATCCACTGCGGTTTTTATATCACCACTGTTAAAAATTGCACTACCAGCAACTATAATATTTGCCCCTGCCTTCACAACCTCCTGAATATTATCAGCCTTAATACCACCATCCACTTGAATATCTATATTCAGGCCTCTTGTTGTGATAAGTTCCTTTAAAGCTTTTATTTTGGGAAGGGTTGAAGGGATAAAGCCTTGCCCACCGAAGCCTGGATTAACCGTCATTAACAATACCATGTCTAAATCCTCTAAAACATATTCCAATACATTAAGAGGCGTTGCTGGATTAAGGGAAATGGCAGCCTTTACCCCATGGGATTTTATGAATTGAAGGGTTCGATGAAGATGAACTACAGCTTCACTATGAACTGTTATAATATCCGCTCCAGCCTTCACAAAATCCTTTATATATTGATCTGGATTTTCAATCATCAGATGAACATCGAAGGGTAGTTGGGTTTTACCCTTTAAGCTCTCCACCACCAATGGTCCAATTGTGATATTGGGAACGAAATGTCCATCCATAACATCAATGTGAAGTAGATGACAGCCTGCTTCCTCTACCTTTTTAACATCCTCCAGCAGCCTAGAAAAATCTGCCGATAGAATAGATGGTGCTAATTTTATCATTTTATTATCATCCTTTCCCTCCACTCAAGGTGTAAATAGAACATCATATGTGCTTTTTATTGAATATTGTACATAGGCTTGGTATTAACATTCCATTTTCAATTGTCAAGTAAGATTAATACTTCCTATTTCCTCGTATCTCTTCCAATAGCTGCAAATAGCTTTCATATCTACTTTCACTGATTTCTCCAATACTAACAGCCTCTTTTATTCCACATTGGGGCTCCTTTTCGTGGAGGCAAGAGGTAAATTTGCATTCCTCACTGGGCTTTAAAAATTCCGGGAAGTAGTGGGTAAGCTGTAACTCTCCAGTGAAATCCATCCGTAGATTGCTAAATCCAGGAGTATCTACTACCCATCCCTTTTGATCTAGGGGGATTAGCTCCACATGCCTTGTAGTATGTTTTCCTCTCTCTGTCTTATTACTAACCTCTCCTGTTTGCAGATGAATATTGGACTGTACATGATTTAATAATGAAGATTTCCCTACACCCGATGGTCCTGCCACCACAGAGACCCTTTCAGCTAAAGCCTGTCTTAAATCATCAAGACTTATGGGATGATCCTTACTGGTTGTGATTACCTTATAGCCCACTCTACTATAAATATCTAACATCCACTGATATTCCTCCAAAGGAAGAAGATCTATTTTATTAAAGCAAATGACAATATCCAAGTCTTCTTTTTCAGCAAGAATTAAAAAACGATCTAATAAAGAAAGATTGGGGTCTGGTTGAGTTACTGCAAAAACTACAATTACTTGATCTACATTGGCGACTGGTGGACGAAAGAGCATATTTCTTCTAGGTTTAATTTCTTCAATTACGCCTTTTTTCTCTTCTACATCTAAAACCGTAAAAAACACATAATCGCCTACCATAGGAGTTAAGTTGTTTTTTCTAAAGATTCCCCTTGCCTTACACTCAAATAACCCTTCTTCTGAATCAATGTAATAAAAACCGCCAATCCCTTTTATGATCCTGCCTTCCCTCATTTAATTCCTCCTAAAAAGTTATTTCTATGGTGTCATAAAGATTCCCATTTACATATATTTCAAAGGTCTGTTGTCCCGAACTCCTGACTTCTAAATTAACATCTCTTCCATCCTTAGATATGTCTCGGGTTATGGTTTCAATTCTGACTCTACCATTGTTGGTCAACTGAAAAATTTCGATATCCACGATTCCAGAATAGCCATCCAACTTGAAATAGATAGGTCTTGTGGATATTGGCACACCGGTATTTGTATCATCTTCTCCATCTTCGTCATCTCCAGGTTGTGGATCTTCATCATTACCTTCACCATCTCCAGGTTGAGGTTGGGGTTCTTCACCAGCCTCAGGCCCTAAGCTAACTACAAGGTCTACTTCGCTATTTTCTAAGGTTTCTGTTTGAGGCTGTATACTCTGTTCAATAATCAATCCTACCTCTACTTCACTGTTTTCTCTTGAGACAGTACCAATAGATATTCCTAAAGGTTTTAAAGTTGCTTCAGCGCTTTCAAGGGTTGATCCTATTAAACTGGGCATAAGGATGGTAGCCAGTTCTTTCCCTTTACTAACAACATAATTTACCTCAGAATTCTCTGGAATCTCCAAACCTGCCCTTGGGTTTTGATCAATTATCACACCTATTGGCAAGTCACTGAAATCTTCAGTTACCTCACCTTCCTCTAGATTGGCCTCCTTCAATAGCAATTTTGCATCAAAGCCATTTTGGTTTATCAAGTTAGGTACTTTTACCAAACGGCTGCCAGCACTAACGGATACATTAATGGTTTGTCCCTTTTTCACCTTCATACCAGCAGAAGGACTTTGACTTCTTACATGATTAACAGGAACCTCACTGTCAAATCTTTCAGTAATATGAATATTTAGTTCTAATTCCTCTATTATGGTTTTAGCCTCATCAATATCCTTACCCACCAGTGGTGGTACCTCTACATCATCGGTTTTCAACCAGCTACCTGCATAGAAGAAGGCCGTTACACCAATAGCTGCCATTAAAGCAAGGAGGATTGCAATCGTTACTAACCATTTACTTAGCTTCTTTTCCTTTACCGGCGGCTCTTTTCTTCTAGATTTATGGGTTACCCTTTCAGCCTTATCCCTAACAGTTTTACCATACATATCCTCACTAATTACAGGTATCACCTGAGTAGGGGAATCCGTCTCACTAATTCGGCTACCAAATACCCTCGTAGATGGATCATTCTTTAAATGGTTTAAATCGTCAATTAAATCTTGAGCAGTTTGATATCTTGATGACTGTTCCTTCTGCATCAGCTTTAAAATAATTTCCTCTAATCCTGATGGCAGATCTTCGATAATCTTTGATGGTTCCTTTGGTTTTTCCTGTATTTGCTTCAATGCAACTGTAATAGGGCTTTCACCCTCAAAGGGCACCTTTCCTGTAGCCATTTCATATAAAACGATTCCTAAGGAATAAAGGTCTGACTTTTCATCGGTATAGCCGCCTCTGGCCTGCTCTGGTGAGAAATAATGAACAGATCCTATTACACTACCGGCATTGGTAATAGTAGATGAAGTAGCTGCAACAGCAATGCCAAAATCCGTTACCTTAGCCCTACCATCGGCAGTTACCAGAATATTATGGGGCTTGATATCTCTATGGACTATATGGTTGTTATGGGCGTGCTTTAGTGCATAGGCAATTTGCTTACCGAAATCAATAATCTCATTAAAGCTTAAATGACCCTTCTCCTTGATGATTTCCTTTAAAGTTTTACCAGCTACATATTCCATTACAATATAATAAATACCTTCATCCTCACCTACATCATAGATATTTACTATATTGGGATGGGATAGGCTTGCAGCTGCCTGAGATTCCCTTCTAAATTTATCAAGAAGGTCTTTATCGGCTACAAATTCTGGTCTTAGGATTTTAACAGCAACATATCTATTCAACAAAGTACATTTCGCTTTATAAACAATGGCCATCCCGCCACCACCTATTTTTTCTACGATTTCATAGCGATTACCTAGATTTTTTCCGATCATTATCTTCACCTGCCTTCCCCATTTAAGAGATTATTTTTTATCATTATGATGGTTATGTTATCATATCCTCCCCTGAAGTTGGCAAGGTCCACCATTTCCTGACAAGCCCTTTGACAGTCCTCCATCTCTAGGGCATATTTCTCAATTTCATACTGATCTACAAAATTACTTAAACCATCTGTACACAATATTAGAGTATCTCCTACGCTAAAATCGATTGAAAAAACATCGGCTTTAACCTGCTGATCAGTTCCTAAAGCTTTGGTTATAATATTCTTTTGTGGGTGCTTTAGAGCTTCCCTCTCAGAAATACTGCCCTTTCTTAAAAGCTCAGCTACCAAGGAATGATCTTGGGTTATTTGTTTTATCTTCCCTTCTTTGATAATATAGCCGCGACTATCTCCTATATGACCAATATATAATTTGTCTTCATGATATAAAGCAAGGGTAGCCGTCGTTCCCATACCATCGCAGCCATCATCTTGATTGCTTCTATTAAGAATTTCTGTGTTGGCACGATTAAAGGCTTCAAAAATGATACCCTTTATAGACTCATCCTCATTTTCATCGAGGATGTATTTTAATAAATGTTCCTTAATAGTTTCAATAGCCAATTCACTGGCTACTTCACCACTGTTATGGCCTCCCATACCATCTGCCACAATGAATAGCATTAATGGATCCTCTAAAACCCAATAATGATCTTCATTATTATCCCTTACCTTACCAACATCTGTAACGGCCCCTACCTTCATTCTTCCAACCTCCCACCTTTATGAGTTGTAACTAGTTCATTACTTTTTACTCATGATGTTATTTCCATTTTATTCTTCATTCTTCATTCTTCATTCTTCATTCTTCAGGTGGCTATTTCTTAGCTGTCCGCAGGCAGCATTGATGTCTGATCCCATTTCTCTTCTAATGGTGGTTTCAATTCCATTCTTTTTCAATGTGGTTTCAAAAGTTTTAACTGTAGCATTATTGGACTTTTTATGATTACCCTCAACTACTTCGTTTATAGGAATTAAATTTATGTGACACAATAGGCCCCTTAAGAGCTTTGCCAACTGTTGAGCATGGGATACCTCATCATTTACGCCCTTAATCAAGGCATATTCAAAGGTTATCCGTCGATTATTTTTTGTTAAATAATATCTGCAAGCATCCATTAATTGAGTAATCGGATATCTTTTTGCTATTGGCATGAGGTTTTTTCTTAATTCATCCGTTGGTGCGTGAAGGGAAATTGCTAAATTAATGGGTATTTGTAAATCTGCTAATTTCCTAATTTCTGGTGCTAAGCCACAGGTAGACAGGGTTATATGTCTATTCCCAATGTTTAATCCCTTTTCATCATTTACAATATGTAAAAAACGTATTGCCTCATTAAAATTATGTAGGGGTTCGCCACTTCCCATAATAACTACATTACTGATTCTTTCTCCTAAATCCTCTTCCATTGCCAGAAGCTGTCCAATCATTTCGCTGGCCTTAAGATGCCGAATTAAACCTCCCTTTGTAGAGGCACAGAAGCTACAGCCCATGCTACACCCCACCTGTGAGGATATACAAGCCGTGAGCCCATGCTTATAGCTCATTACTACACCTTCTATTATATTATAATCCTCTAGTAAAAATAAATATTTAATTGTGCCATCTATTTTAGATACCAGCTTTTTTTCAACCCTTACCCTATTGATATAGGCCCTTGACTTTAATTCTTCTCTAAGTTTTTTTGAAAGGTTGGTCATATCATCAAAGGACTTTACTCCCTTATAAAGCCACTGGAATACCTGGTTGCTACGGAATTTTGGTTCCCCTAACTGCTGAATATATTCTGATAACTCTTCACTGGTAAAGTTTAAAATATCGATCAAACTAAATCCTCCTCAGACATTTTAAGATTTTCTGATGATTTTAGATATAAAGAAACCATCTGTCCCATCCATTCCAGGGTATAGCTGTAGCATAGCCTCTTGATGATTGCCTGGTATAAAGCTATGGTATTCCTTTGAGATATCTATTAGCTGATAATTCTTGTTATGATTTAAAAAGGTCTCTACCACCTTGTGATTTTCCCTAGGATCTATGGTACAGGTGCTATATACTATGGTACCACCTATTTTTAAGTATTTAGCAGCATTGGATAATATTTTAGCTTGCATCTCGGTTAAGGCCTTAATATCCTCATTGGTTTTTCGATATTTGATTTCAGGCTTCCGCCTAATAATTCCTAATCCAGAGCAGGGGGCATCCACCAATACCCCATCAGCCTTTCCTAAAAGGTTTTCATCTAACTCTATTCCATTAAACTCTTGGGTTTCAATAATATTCACCCCTAATCTCTTGCCATTGGATTGTACCAGCTTTAATTTATGGGGATGAATATCTCTAGCCAATATCCTTCCCTGATTCTTCATAAGTTGAGCAATATGGGTGGTTTTTCCACCTGGAGCACTACAGACATCAATAACAAAATCCCCCTCCTTAGGATCAAGGATTTTTGCTATTAACATAGATGCAAAATCCTGTATATAAATATGTCCCTTTTTCAATTCCTCCAACTGTTGAAGATTCTTCTCTCCCTTTATCACCAAGGCTTCGTCAATATACCCACTCCTATGAATGGTAAAGCCCTTTCCTTCAAGGCTCTTTAGGACATCAGCTACACTTGCTTTTAAGGTATTTACCCTTACATAAAGCTCCGGTTTACCATTGTTAGCCTCTAATATTTTTTCCGTAAAGGAAGGATCAAAGAACTTCAAAAAGGTATTCACCATCCATAGGGGATGTGAATATTTTAGGGACAGATAAAGAGGTAAGTCATCAGCCCTTGAGGGCATATGGATTTCACCCTTTTTCCGTAAAATATTTCTTAGCACACCATTGATAAAGCCTGAGGTCTTTTTGCAATATTTTTTTGAAAGCTCCACAGATTCATTGATTGCTGCGGAGGGAGGGATCTTGTCTAAAAATAATAATTGGTACAGGGCCAATCTAATGAGGATCAAGGCATAGGGGTGGATTTTTTTCAGCTTTACAGACGAAAATTGACCAATAATATAGTCCAGCTTCATTTGATTTTCCAAAACACCATATACCAGCTCCGTTAAAAATCCCCTATCCACTGGGGTATAGGGATTTTCCTTGATCTCCCTGTTTAAGGCTATATTCGAATAGGCCTCCTTCACATCAATCTGATAAAGAACCCTTAGAGCCCCTTCTCTTGCAGTCATATTCCTTCCTCCTAGCTATATATCCCCATAAAAAGCAAAGGCTCCTATGGCCTTTGCTATCTTCTTCTATTTCTTAATAATATTAATCTTAATAGCTGTGCCACAGATGCCGCCATAGCTGCAACATAGGTAAGTGCAGCAGCCCTTAAAACTCTTTGTGATGATTGCTGCTCTTCACCAGCAATAAATCCCCCATCTGCCAATAATCTTATGGCTCTACTACTGGCATTAAACTCCACTGGTAGGGTAACAACCTGAAATGCTACTGCTGCGCCAAATAAAAGAATGCCTATTTGAAATAATCCATCGTATCCTAGAAATAAACCCCCAATGATAAAGAACCATGCAGCTGATGAGCCAAAGCTGGCAATAGGAAATATTGCATTCCTCAAGGTTAGTGGAGCATATCCGCCTGCATGTTGAAGAGCATGACCCACCTCATGGGCAGCTACACTCACTGAGGCAATGGAAGAACCATTATAAACAGCTTGGGACAGCCTAACAACCCTTTTTCTTGGATCATAGTGGTCTGTCATATGGCCTTGAGAAGGCTCTACTGGGATATCTCTTAGATTATAAGAGTCTAATATCCCTCTGGCAACATCAAAGCCAGTATAGCCTTTTCTTGTAGGAACCCTTAAATAATTATTAAAGGTACTTTTTACCTTACTTTGAGCATATAAAGTAAAAATTATCGCCGGTATTAATACAATCATGGTTTCATCCACTGGAAAAAACATAAACTCACTCCTTTATAAAATGTATTATCGCTTTTTCTACCTCTTCAATATCTGCTTCAGTGTTAAAGCAAGGGCCTTCGGGCCTTTTATTAACCACGGCTACTACTGGGATACCCTTTACATCCTTTAAACCACTAATTAAGTCCCTCTCACAGGCTATTGCAATAATTGCCTGTGGTTTGGTTTTGCTAATGATCTTTCTTGCCAGACTACCACCAGTAACAATATTAATGGAAACACCATACTTTTCCTTCATCTCCAAAAGCTTATCTACATCGCATTTGCCACACCTTTTACAGTTATCTATATTATGGGTTATTTTGTGGGGACAAAAGGATTTTTGAAGACAGTGGGGCGTTAACAATAAGATATCCTGTCCACTAATTTCGTAGGTGTTAGCCATCACCAACTGATTATTTATTAGGGTATAGGTTCTGCCTATATCCTCAGTTCTTATTCCCAAGGCTTTTCCAATATAGGAGGTTATGGGAAATAATAACATAAGACTGAGCTTAGCAAAGGGACTTATATAGGTTGGTATAGGTATATTATACCACATTAGGATGGCTGAGCTTATAGTAGTTAATAATATAACTAGGATAAAAACCAATAATCCAAGAGAAACTCCTGCCAATAGCCTAGCAAAGGTTAAATCCCTATGAAAATACAAGGTTATGGCAAGGGCAATTAAAGCTATAATCACAAGGGCAGTAATAGCAATAACCACGATAAAATTTTTATGATATTTATCCTTTATACACACGTTATGAAAGCTCATTTTCCTCACCTAAAACTATGCCTTTTTCTATAGTATTACCAACAAGATATTCTTTAACAGTCATACGTTTACCACCGCTAAATTGTAGCTCTTCAATAATTAATAAGCCCTTTGAAGTTCCAACATAGATCCCTTCCTTGGAAACTTCTATAATCTTCCCTGGTAGATACTCCTCATCAATATTTTCAACCCTACCACGCCAAATCTTCATGGTACGATTTATGTAAGTAGTAAAGGCACCTGGCCATGGAATGGTACCTCTAATTAAATTTTTAATTTTAATTGCCTCATTGGCCCAATGAATTTTGCCTAAGTCTTTACTCATAATTTTTGCGTAGGTTGCTTCTTCATCCTTTTGGGGCTCCCTCTCAACCCCTCCAACCTCTATCAGGTCAATGGTTTTAGTTAAAACCTCTGCTCCTATAATCGAAAGTCTATCATGTAGCTCTCCAGCGGTTTCATCAGGCTTAATGGCAATTTTTTCCTTTAGGATCATATCTCCAGTATCTAGGCCCTCCTCCATATACATGGTTGTCACACCAGTTGATGCCTCACCGTTGATAATTACCCAATTAATTGGAGCAGCTCCACGATATTTTGGTAAAAGAGATGCATGTACATTTATACATCCAAAGGGTGGGATATTTAAAATCCTTTTTGGTAATATATGTCCATAGGCTACAACAATAATTAAATCTGGTTCTAAATCGTTAACAATCTCAAATACCTCGTCGGTCTTCATATTTTCTGGTTGATAAACGATTAGTCCTGCTTCTTGGGCAACCTCCTTTACCGGCGGCATAGTAAGTTTATTCCCCCGCCCCTTAGGCTTGTCGGGTTGGGTAAATACCCCAATGATCTCATGACCTTCTTCTATAAGGGCTTCTAGACATGGTACGGCAAAATCAGGAGTCCCCATAAATATTATTCGCATTTTAACACCTCTAATCTTCCTTAACAACTAAATCAGTGAATAGTACACCATTCAGGTGATCGATCTCATGGCATAGGGCTACCGCTAATAGGTCCTCACCAGTAATAATTACTTCTTCACCCTGGCGATTTAATCCTTTGGCCACAACCCTTTTTGGTCTAACAACCCTACCCGATCTACCTGGAAGGCTCAGACAACCTTCCTCCTCACATTGTTGACCTTCCTTTTTAAGGATTTCTGGATTAATTAGTTCGATAATCCCATCACCAATATCGATTACAATGATTCTCTTCAGTATCCCTATTTGGGGTGCCGCCAGACCTACTCCTTCAGCATGGTACATAGTCTCAGCCATGTCCTCCAATAATTGTATAATTTTATCATCAATTTTATCTACTGTTTTTGATTGCTTTCTTAATACTGGATCATCATCTTTTCTAATTATTCTAATGGCCATATTCTTCCTCCTTTTTTACATTAAATTATAGGGATTTATATCAATACCAGCTAAAATTCCTTTAGGCAGATATTTCTGTCGATGTTGTATAAAAAAATATCTAATTAATCTCTTTAAGGTTCCTAGCTCTACTCCATGATCCTTAAGAAGTATTTGGTATCTATATTTATTATTGATTTTAGGTATAATTGCTGCATTGGGACCCAATAACATATCATTCATACTCTGATATCCCTTAGACTGAAGAATATACCTTATACCATCAGCAATTTTATTAACATACTGAAATAACTCATCATCCCTTCCTCCACTAAAGTTGAGGGCTATTAAGTTGTTGAAGGGGGGATATGCAAATTCCTTTCGAATTTCCAACTCCTCATTATAAAAGCCTTTGAAATCATGTTTAGATGCAGTAACGATACTAAAATGATTAGGATCATAGGTTTGTAAAACTACCCTTCCAGCTTGGAGGCTTCTACCTGCCCTACCGGCCACCTGAGTAATTAATTGAAAGCTCCTTTCAGATGCTCTGAAATCAGGTAGGTTTAATGTAGAGTCTATAGAGATAATCCCCACTAGGGTAACATTGGGAAAGTCTAGTCCCTTTGAAATCATCTGGGTTCCAATTAAAATATCCTTATTGCCCTTTTTAAAATCTGCAAGGATTCTCTCATGGGCACCCTTTTTTCCAGTAACATCTAAGTCCAGTCTTGCTACTCTAGCCCCTGGAAATTGCCCTTCTATTACCCTCTCCAGCTTTTGTGTTCCTGCTCCAAAGTACTTAATCCTATTACTGTTACAACTAGGACAGCTGGTGGGGGCAGATATTTTTAAGCCACAATAGTGGCAATTCAAACTTTTAGTCCCCATGTGGAAGGTCATGGATATATCACAATGATTACACTTTACCACATGACCACAGCTTCTACAGGAGACAAAGGTAGAGTAACCTCTTCTATTTAGGAATAATATTGTTTGCTTTTTCTTTTCTAGGTTTTCCATAATCAATGACTTAAGTCTATTACTTAATATACTTGTATTACCAGTATCAAGCTCTTCCTTCATATCTATTACTTCTACCTCAGGCAACTTGGCCATCTGAGGTCTTTTTTCTAAGGTCCTTAATTTGATTTCGCCCTTCTGGGCCTTATAATAGTTTTCTATAGAGGGGGTAGCAGATCCTAAGACCACCACTGCCTTCTCTGTCATTCCCCTTAGAAAAGCTATATCAATAGCATGGTATTTAGGGTTTTGTTCAGATTTATAGGTTTGCTCGTGCTCTTCATCGACGATAATTAAACCCAAATTATTAAAGGGGGCAAATATTGCCGATCGAGCACCTATAACCATATCAACCTTACCCTCTGAAATTCTCCTCCACTCGTCATATCTCTCACCTTCAGAGAGGTTACTATGAAATACTGCAATACCCTCTCCAAATCGTCCTCTAAAGCGTTCCACCGTTTGAGGCGTTAAGGATATTTCCGGTACCAGAATAATCCCTTCCTTCCCTTCAGCCTTAGCAACCTCCATCAGCTGTAGGTAGATTTCAGTTTTCCCACTTCCAGTGATTCCATGAATTAAATAGTTATTAGACCTATTATCTATTATATCCCCTACAATTTCTTTAATGATATTTTCCTGTTCTTCTGTAGCCTTTAGCTTTGGATATAATTCAACCTCATCGGTAGAAAAAGGGTTTCTTTTACTCTCCTTTTCAAAGATGGTAATAAGGCCCTTGGCTTCTAAAGCTCTTATGGTGGCATTGGTTGTGTTTATTGTCTTTGTTATATCAGTAGTTTTAGCTTCACGATGTTTTAATAAGTATTCTAACATGGCCACCTGTTTAGGGGCTCGATTTAACTCATTAAGGACAATGTCTATCTCCTCAATGGTTTTTTTCAGCTTAACATATTGCTCTCGTTTGATATTAACCCTTGAGGATAACTGGTATTCAATATCTAAATAACCTTCCTCCTCTAAGGATTTTATTGCTTGATAACAGTCCTTAAAGGGTAGGGTTTTATTGATGAGATCTTGAGATAGTGAACCCCCATGCTCCTCCAGTAGCATCATTATCTGCATTTGTTTATGCTGCTGGTGAGGAATAAAGTTCCTCCAATTTTCTTTTGTTAAATGTAAAATTCTCTTCTCCTTATTTACGATGCCAGTGGGAATAATACAATGGATGGCCTCAATAAACTTACACATATATTTTTTCCTCATCCAAAAAACCATTTTTATCTGATTTTCCGACAGGATGCTATGATAATCTAGTGGTGTTATAATCTCCTTTAGCTTTAAAGATTCCTCTTTAATTACAGCTATATTCAGCAGGTAGGCTTCCAGTCTTTTATTTCCTTTCCCAAAGGGAACTAAAACCCTCATTCCAATTTTTAGGATGTTAATTAGATGGGGTGGAATTAAATAGTCAAATAATTTATCCGTTTGATGGCTATTATTGTCAACAATTACCTGAGCAACCAGCTTTTTAGAATCCATTATTTCACCCCCATGCTTATTATATCAAATTACCTATGTTATAGTAATAGGTTTTACTTGTACTATAAGATTCTCAATACGAATGCTATTGAAAAACCTCCATCTTCTATTTTGTAAAAATCCAGCAGGCAAACCACTACCTTGTTTCACCGAATTTGTTACATCCCGAATATGAAGGCTTACATACTTTGATGATTTTTGAGCTTTTCATCGAAGGATTCTCTTTTAAATTGATTTAACAATTTTATCTAGTACCTTATGGGCTACTTCCAGCTTTGTCATCTTATCAAGCTTCGTCGTATCTTCCTTTGAATCTATTAAATAGACTACATTGGTGTCCTTTCCAAAGCCTGCACCCTCTTCAGTTAAATCATTTGCTACAATTAGATCGAGGTTTTTCTTCTTAAGCTTATTCTTAGCATACTCTATAATATCGTTGGTTTCGGCAGCAAAGCCAACAAGGTATTTGTTTCCCTTTCGCTTTCCTAGCTCCATCAAAATGTCTGGATTCCTTACTAGCTTAATATATAAATCATCATCCTGCTTTTTCATCTTCTGAGGATGGGTAGCTTCTGGCCTATAATCGGCTACTGCAGCAGACTTTATAATAATATCATTTTCTTCAAAGTTCTCTAGCACGCGATCATACATTTCCTCTGCTGTGTTTACTCTAATAAATTCCATACCAGCAGGGGGTTTTAAGTTGGTAGGGCCAGATATAAGGGTAACTTCTGCCCCTCTGCCATGGGCGGCCTCTGCTATGGCATAACCCATTTTTCCAGTTGAATGGTTGGTTAAGTACCTTACAGGATCAATGGCTTCTATTGTGGGCCCTGCTGTAATTAAAAGCTTCTTACCCTTTAGATCTGCCTCCATCGATAGGAGCTCTGTAACATAAACAATGATTTTTTCAACCTCACACAGCTTCCCGACTCCTAATTCACCACAGGCTAATCGACCACTGGCTGGATCAATAAAAGCATATCCCAATGCCTTTAGCCCTTCAATGTTATTTTGTACGATGGGGTTTAGATACATTTTTGTATTCATTGCGGGAGCAAATACAACCTTAGCAGTTGAGGCCATAATAGTAGTGGAAAGCATATCATCTGCTATCCCATTGATAACCTTCCCTATGATATTGGCTGTAGCTGGGGCTACTAAAATCAAATCTGCCTTTTGAGCTAAGCTAATATGCTCAATATCCCAATATCTAGGGGTATCAAACATATCTACTGTTACGGGATTTTGACTTAAAGCCTGAAAGGTTTGAGGATTCACAAAATGAGTTGCAGATTCAGTCATAATCACGTTGATTTCTGCCCCTAGCTTCTTCAAGCTACTGGTTATATCACAAGCTTTATAAGCCGCTATACCACCGGTTACTCCAATTACAATTTTTTTGCCTTTAAGCATATTCAAAACATTCCTTTCTAGCAAAGAAAAGCAATTTATTATTTATTCACTATTACTTGTACTTATTCCTTATTACCTATTACCTATTACCTATTACCATAGTTCTAACTTCCCTACTTATTTGCTTCTTCATTATACTTAGTATAATTTACTGCATCTTCATAAATCTCTTGTGTGGCAATTGATACGGGTTTTTTTGATTGAGGGTTAACCAAAAGCTTATCCCCGTCTATTATCTGTCTTGCTCGCTTTGAAGCTGCCAGCACTAAAGTATATCTACTATCAACCTTCTTCAATAAATCGTTAATTGATGGATATAACATCTTTATCATCTCCTTGTCTAATTAATATCTAGTTATTATATCTTCATATTGCCTTATTACCCTACAACCCTCTGCTCTAAGGATGGCCTCAATATCCTGAATAGCCCCTTCTACATTGTCATTTACTATAGCATAATCATATTTAATCACTTGATTAATTTCCTTTAATGCAGAGCTGTATCGTTTATTGATATCCTCCATGGTTTCTGTACCCCTATTTATAATTCTATTCTTCAACTCTTCTAGGGATGGAGGCAAGATAAATACAAAAACCCCTTCATTGAATTTCTCTTTAATTTGTAAGGCTCCATCTATATCTATCTCTAATAATACATCATTGCCAGCCTCAAGATTATCTAATACATATTTTTTGGGGGTTCCATAAAAATTATCATAAACCTTGGCATATTCCAAAAGTTCATCTTCTTGAATCATATTTTTGAAGGCATCGGTGTCAATGAAAAAGTAATTAATGCCATCTACTTCTCCTTGTCTAGGTTTACGGGTTGTTGCTGAAATAGATGCCTTTATATGGGGATTTTCTTCAAGAAGCAGCTTGCAGATTGTTCCTTTACCTGCTCCCGATGGACCTGATATTACTATTAGTAAGCCTTTTTTTCTCATAAACTCTCCTCTTTCTAGCTACCCTTCCTGACAGTCAGTATTCTCTACATCCTTATTCTGATCCTTTGAATTTAGTCTATGGGCTACGGTTTCCGGTTGAACAGCAGATAGTATGATATGATCGCTATCGGTGATAATGACGGCCCTTGTTCTTCTACCATAGGTTGCATCTACCAGCATTCCCCTATCTCTAGCCTCTTGAATAATTCGCTTTATAGGTGCTGATTCGGGACTTACAATAGCAATAATTCTATTACCAGAAACAATATTTCCAAATCCAATATTTATTAGTTTTATACTCATTTATAGACCCCCTATTCAATATTTTGAACCTGTTCCCGCATCTTCTCCAATTCACTTTTTATATTCACTACAATATTGGTTGTCGTTAAGTCATTTGCCTTTGAACCAATGGTGTTAACCTCTCTGTTCATTTCTTGAATAATAAAGTCCAGCTTTCTACCCACTGAGTCCTCTTCCTTCATAGCCTGCTTAAACTGCTTAATGTGGCTATCAAAGCGGACAATCTCCTCAGTTACGCTGCTTTTATCTGCAAAAATAGCTACCTCCATAATAATTCGATTATCATCGACTGTATAGGCATCATCAATAAGCTCCTTGATCCTATCGGTTAACTTTTTCCGATATTCCTCAACAATTATTGGACTCCTATCCTCTATTTCTTTAACCATATCTTTAATAATATCCAGTCTTTTTATGATATCTTGGTTTAGCTGTTGTCCTTCTCTTTCCCGCATTTCAGTAAGCTTTTCTAAAGCTAAAATAAGAGCCTCCTCCATACAGCTCCAAATTTCATCTTCATTTGCCTCTTCCTTTTCGATACGAATCACATCAGGAAACTTAGTTATTAGAGATATGCTAACATCGTTTTTGATTTCAAGTTCTTTATCCAAGGCCTTCATAGCCTTTAAATATTCCTTAGCAAGGGCAATATCAGGAATAACCTTAACATCGGTATCCCCAATGTTTTCAAAGCTAATAAAGGCTTCTACCCTTCCTCTTTTTATATAGTCTTTAATTCGCTGTCGAATCTTTTCTTCTAGATATGTAAAAATCTTTGGCATTTTTATGCTTGTGTCAAGGTATCTATGATTCAGCGACTTAAGCTCAATCATGAACTTTTTATGCTCCGATTGGGCCTCTCCTCTACCAAAACCAGTCATACTTTTTATCATCTTATTCATCCTTCCGTTAAGAAAATAAACAGAAATTTACTCATTTAATATTTTATACCTCATTAATGATTATTACAATAGTAATGATGGTTGAAATGAAGAATTAAGAATGAAGAATTAAGAATGTAGAATTTATGATGAAACATGAGTACACATTTCTTTTAACTTAACTGCTAAATTTTCAACTATCCTTCATTCATTTTCCCTATTCCCTATTCCTTATTCATATGCACAAAGAGAACCGTCCCTATTGTGCACAATTTTTCATTTATAGTAATATTTTCCCTCACAAATATCCTCAGCTGGACCTTCCATATCCATAGTTCCATCATCCTTAATAATTACCTGAAGTCTTCCTCCATCAATTATAACCTCTACCTCACTGTCTACTAAGTCAAGATAATGGGCCACACCACATACGCTGGTTACCCCCGTACCACAGGCTAAGGTAAAACCAGCACCCCTCTCCCAGGTTTTCACATGGACTAAACCTCTGCTAACAACCTCTACAAAGTTGACGTTGGTTTTATGGGGAAAGATTTCCATATTCTCTATAATAGGTCCAAAGTTCCTTACATCATCATCAGATAACTTATCTAGGAAGATCACAGTATGGGGAACCCCCATTAATACAGTAGTAGCTTCAAATACCTTGCCTCCCCCATGAATCTTTTGCTTAATAAAATGAGGGCCATCATGTACCACAGGTATTTCTTCCGGTTTAAAATACATTCTACCCATGTTTACCTTCACAAACTCAACTTTATGATTTGCTATTTTTACATCCACCCTGTAGATACCTGCCAGGGTCTCGACTTTGAAGTTTTCCTTATTTGCTAAGCCCTCATCAAAAACAAATTTTGAAAAACAGCGTATCCCATTACCACACATATTGGCGATGGAGCCATCACTATTATAATAGATCATCTTAACATCTGCTGCCTGGGAAGCCGCCACCACCAAGAGTCCGTCTGCTCCTATTCCGAAATTTCTATGACAGCAGCTTCTGGCCAGTTGTTGAAGTTCAACATTGTCAGGAATATCTTCTTCTTTAATCACAATAAAATCGTTGCCTGCTCCATGCATCTTTTTAAAGGGAATGAACATCTTTTCACCTCATTTAATCAATTTGCCTAGATTTTTAATCAAAAAAGTAGTTTTTTTATGACCTTTCATGTATGATTGTATTATTGTATTATAAATATAATATTATCACATATAACCATAATTTAATCAAGAATTATTAGTGAACTTCTATTAAAAAATTCTATAAAATGTAGATATTTTGGAGGGATTTATATGGCATTAGATGGTTTAGTAATTGCGGCAATGGTGGAGGAGCTTCAAAAACTCTTACCAATTAACAAAATAGAAAAGGTTTATCAGCCAGAGATTGATGAGTTATTATTACATATTAGAGCTCAAGGAAGGAATTATAAGCTTCTACTCTCTGCTGATAGCAGTTATCCTAGAACCCACTTTATTGACCACAGCAAGGAAAACCCTGCTGCTCCCCCGAACTTTTGTATGCTATTACGAAAGCACCTACAGGGAGGCAGGATTATATCCATAACCCAACCTGAGATGGAGAGAATGATTATATTTAACATTGAAAACTATGATGAGTTAAATGTACTAAAGAGCAAAAAATTAATCATAGAAATTATGGGTAAGCATAGTAACATTATTCTAGTAGATAGTACTTCTGATAAGATTATTGATTCAATCAAAAGAGTTCCCATAGATGTAAGTAGATATAGGCAGGTATTACCTGGTCTTACTTATCAAATGCCCCCTGCTGGAGATAAGGTTAATCCGTTAACTGTTGAAACTTTTGAAGAATTTAGTGATAGATTATTAAAGGATCGAAAGGATAAGATTCTAAAGGCAATTTACGGTACCTTTACGGGTATTTCTCCTCTGATATCTAGGGAGCTATGTTTTCTCAGTGATATAGAGGAAAATACCCCTCTATTAGGAGTTGAGGAAGGTAAACTGAGGGATTTATATCATTCCTTTACGTCTATAATCGAAAAGATTAAAACAAAAGCCTTTAATCCTTCCATCTATATTGACGATGCTACTGATAAGTATATTGATTTTAATGTATTAGAGCTACAGCATCTTTCCATCTATAGATTGGAAACCTTCGAAGATGTAAGTGGAATGCTGGAGACCTTCTATAGAAATCGAGATATTAGGGAAAGAATTAAGCAAAAATCCCAAGACTTAAGAAAAAATCTAAATATAAAGCTTGATAGGCTCTACAATAAGATAGAAAATCTTCAAAAGGATTTAGAAAGAGCTCAAAGGGCTGAGGAATATAAGGTTAAGGGAGATCTTATTACTTCAAACCTACATCTAATAAAAGGACGAGAGGAAAGAATCAGTGTCATCAATTATTATGATGCAGAAATGCCAGAGGTTGTTATAGAGTTGGATCAAAAGCTTAGTGCCTCTCAAAATGCCCAAAGCTATTACAAGCAATACAACAAGTACAAAACCGCTGTTTCTGAGGTCCATCGGCAAATGGATATTACTACGGATGAAATTTCCTATATAGAAGAAATTCTAATGAACATTGAGCATTCAACCCATATATCTGATTTAGAGGAAATTCAAAGGGAGTTATCGGAAGCGGGGATCATTAAGGGTAAGGGTGGAAGGAAACAAAAGGAACAAGGAAAAAAACCTAAATTTCTAAGGTACTTGTCCTCCGATGGTTACGAAATCATCATAGGCAAAAACAATCAACAAAACGACGAGATCACCTTTAAGCTGGCCAGTAAAAATGATTTATGGCTTCATGTTAAGGACATCCCTGGTTCCCATACAATCTTAAAGGTTAAGGAGGATGGTTATAGCAAAGTAGCACTATTTGAAGCCGCAACCCTTGCAGCCTATTATAGTAAAGGAAGAGAGTCTACCAAGGTGGCTGTAGACTATACCCCTAGGAAAAATGTCAAAAAGCCTTCGGGAGCTAAGGCTGGGATGGTTATTTATGATCATTATGAAACAGTGTATGTGGACGGAAGCTTAAGAGATATAAAGGGAGTTAGGGAGATAGAGTAAATTAAGAAGTTAATGTTGAATGTTGAATGTTAAATGTTGAATGTTGAATATGCACAACAGGGACGGTTCTCTTTGTACATATTACTATAATTATAAGGAATAGGTAATAGGGTTAAACCCAAAAGAAGAAGCAGACTTTCGATAACCAGTTTATATTTGAGTAGATGAGTAAAAACCTATTTCTAATTTTGTAGGTAAATAACCTACTACCTTATTGTTGAATGTTGAACTCAAGATACTTCTATAGATCAGAAGGATTTAATAAAAAGCAATATTAACTATAAAGTAGGGTAACTATTTTCATAGCTACCCCCTTATCAAACCGCACGTGCCCTACTAAGGCATACGGCTTACCAACGTGTTTTAAATGAATTAAGCATAGCTTTTTGCAGCATTTATCTTTGAAACTCGGTCAGGAGTATAATACTCTTGGCCTTTCTCTTTTAATTTCTTGATTTGTTTCTCTAATTTTGCTCTACTTTTGGCCGTTATTTTCTCCAAGTACATTTCTAAGGTGTAACCCCACATTTTGTTATAATATAACCAATGGGATGGTATAAGCCCTATCTTAACAAAATACTCATTGTTCCACTTTGAGGTCATGAGCCAGCCTTTTCTTTGACATGGATTTTTGTGTATCATTGCTACCCTTAACCTTTGCCTAACATAGGAGTCTACTGCATGTAATTCCTTGCTGAAAGCCTGTAGTATACATCTACTTTTCTGACCATATCCTTCGTTGGCTTTAACTGCCTTGTAGATATTTAGATAGTAGTTTATCTTTCCTCTTATTATTGGATTTAAGGCATCTAGCCATGCTTTGGTGCTAAGGGTTAGGCTTTTCCTTGTTTTCTCTTTTATTTTAGTTTTGAAGTCTTTGATCGAATTCTCAGTAGGTCTTACGATGAAATATGACTCTCCATCGTTCTTTCTTTGTCTCCAATGCTCAAATGTAAATCCAAGGAAATTAAAATTTTCATTGTTGAAATTAACGAATTTTGTTTTCTCCATTGATACTTCCAATCCTAAATCAGTTATTACCCTATTCGCTGCCGCACCTGCTCTTTTGATTTCTTCTTCTGTTTTTGCAAAAAGAAGAAAATCATCAGCATATCTTACAAAACGGATATTTTCCTTATCTAGTTCCCAGTCTAGTTCATTTAGGTATATATTTGCAAGTATTGGCGAAATCACCCCTCCTTGCGGAGTGCCAGATTCAGTATTATGGAATTTACCTTCTTCCATATGTCCAGCCTTTAGCCACCTCCATATCATATCTAGGACAGTTCCATCAGCTATATATTTTTCAATATCTTCATCAGTTTCTTGTGTGGTATGTTGTCAAAAAACCCTTTTATATCACAGTCATATATGTGGTTGTGTCCTGTTTCTAGATTCCAAAGAATTATCTGCATTGTTCTTTCTGCACCTAATCCTTTTCTGTATCCACATGACCATTTATGAAATATCTCATTCTCAAACTTAGGACTTATGACATTTACCACACTTTGCTGTACAATCCTATCCTCTATGGTTGGGATTCCTAATGGTCTTTTTTTACCATTTTTCTTTGGTATATATACCCTCTTTACTGGCTTTGGTACGTAGCTTTTCTCTTTTAGGGTAATTAGGAGTTTATTGATCTTCTCCTCTTCTTTTTCAGCGAAGGTTTCGAGGGTTTCACCATCAATACCTCCACAGCCTTTATTTTCTTTAACCTGTTTCCATGCTTCCATTAGCTTTCTTTCAACTAACAGCTGTCCATAAATACTATGCATTTTAAGCTTCAATTCTTGATTCATTTATTATCCTTCACCTTTCTTGTGTCCTTTCGGTTCGTTTTTACTTTCGTAGCGTTACCGTTATCATTACACATGATTAAAGCTGGGACCACTGAGGTCAGTTCCCTTCCGTTCGGTACCAGTTTGGTCTAATACCTACTTCCGTACTATGAAACTGTCTGACTTCTCTATCCGTAGCAGAAACTTCGGCTTAACCTTATATTCCACTACCCCTTACAGGCTTGTATAGAGACCTCACAGGGTCATCGCACTTTCCTTCCTAACATACCGAGCACTTTCACATGATAAACTACTTTAAATCGGCTGATTCATTGAACTAAGATTATTGACTTTCCATTTTATTCGCATGGTCGTCAGTTTACCCCGCCACCTGTGCTTCACACCTCTGCATTTCGGTCTGCTAGTCCGCCTATGGGTCTCTCGACTTTCCACGTCTCCTTCAGACAACACCTCACGATATTGCCCTAGACTAGGCTTCCTAGGTTGTATCAGCACTCCTAGGGAAGGACTTTCACCTTCGAGAACTCTTGAGCTTCCAATCTCTAAACTCGTTTTTACCATTATTGGTATCGTGGTCGCTGCTTTGACACTCAAGATTTCATAAACTTTAGTTTATGAATGTGCGACTGCCTGTCGCACAAATAAAGGCTACCATCATTGGTAGCCTTAGACTGATGAAAAACTATCATCTGCTTTGTTGTTGCAAAAAGTCAGCACTCTTACGTATTTCTGTATACGCTGCAATCGCTGACTTTTCTTATGCCTCCCATCTGCCAGCTTTTGATCAGTCTTAATCTTGAATACTTCGTCTACAATCTGAGGCTACCATCATTGGTAGCCTTTAGCTATAAATTCTCTAACATCACTGAATTCTCATCATCTGTTTCTTGTAGTCTTACCTTAACGATTTCATTTTTTGCAGTTGGTACATTTTTTCCTACATAATCAGCCCTTATGGGTAGCTCCCTGTGGCCTCTATCAATCAATACCGCCAATTGTATAATACTAGGTCTACCTATATCCACAAGGGCATCTAGGGCTGCCCTAGCGGTTCTCCCAGTATATAAAACATCATCAACGAGAATCACGGTTTTATCATTAATATCATAGGGGATAGATGAGCCGTGGATTACCGGATCAAGGTTTTCCTTAGACAAATCATCCCTATATAGGGTAATATCTAATAATCCTACTGGAATATCAAAATCCTCGAATTCCTTGATTTTTGCTGCAAGTCTTTTGGCAATGGGAACGCCCCTGGTTTTAATTCCTATAAGTATTAAATCCTTAGGGCCTTTATTCTTCTCTAAAATTTCATGGGCTATTCTAGTAATAGACCTCATTATCCCCTTATCATCAAGAATTTGAACAGTTTTACCCTCCATCAATTATTTCACCCCTTCTTTTATACTCACATATTATTGAGGATTATCTCTTATTGTATTATTTTTAATTACCCTTAAAAGCTTTTCAAAATATTCTGGAAGAGGAGCTTCAAATTCCATGTATTCTTCCCTTGTAGGATGAACAAAACCCAAGGTTTTTGCATGAAGAACCTGTCCCCTTAAATTAAACCTACTGCTTTTAGTACCATAAACTTCATCCCCTAATAGGGGGTGCTTAATATAGGATAGATGCACTCTTATTTGGTGGGTTCTACCGGTTTCCAGTTGAGCTTCTATGAAGGTATATTGAGTAAATCGTTCTACAACCTTAATATGGGTAATGGCATTTCTGCCACCATGAACCACAGCCATCCTCAGTCTATCAACAGGATGTCTACCTATGGGAGCATCTATAGTTGCCAGATTTTCTTTAATATTACCCATGGCAATTGCATGATATTTTCGTGTAATGCTGTGGTCCTTTAACTGTTGAGCCAATGATTGATGGGCTCTATCATTCTTAGCTACTACCAAAAGTCCCGTAGTATCCTTATCTATTCTATGTACAATACCTGGTCGAATAACTCCATTTATCGTTGATAATTGATCTTTACAGTGATATAAAAGGGCATTTACCAAGGTGTTCTCATAATTACCCGGTGCAGGATGAACAACCATATCTTGAGGCTTATTAACCACCAATAAGGAATCATCCTCATAAACAATATCCAGGGGGATATTTTGAGGCTTAACATCTAACACCTTAGGTGGTGGAATTTCAACCTCAATACCATCTCCTGTTTTTACGATATATTTGCTTTTTTCATGCTTCTCATTTACTAAAATCATCTCTTCTTTGATAAGTTTTTGTATATAGCTACGACTATATTCCGGGAAGGCATCGGCTAAAAAAACATCCAACCGAACTCCTTCCTCCTCTTCTGATATAAAAATCTTACTCTTTTCCATAGGCTACAGCTCCTTTGGACTAAATGAATCGTATCGGATAATTAAATAAGAGACTAATAATGCGCCAATTACAATTGAAATATCCGCGATATTAAAAACAGGCCAAATTTTAAAATCAAAAAAATCAACTACATAGCTAAATCGTATTCGATCAATCAAATTACCGATGGCCCCTGCCATAATTAAACTCAAACCCAACTTCATTGTCAAAAATAGCTTTTTATTCTTTGATATAAAAATTATAATTCCCACTACAATTAGGGTGGTGGCAAATATAAAAAACAACTTTTGATTTTGAAGGATTCCAAAGGCAGCCCCTGAATTTTCAACATATGTTAAATGAAAAATCTTCGGAATTACAGCAATACTTTCTATCGGTTTTAGGGAATTAATTGCCCAGAGCTTGGTTATTTGATCTAGTATTAAGACTATTAAAACTATTAAATATGCCACTATAAAGCCCCCTTTATGAATATTGACATTACTGATTATATCATTAAGTTAAGAAAAAAGATACTTTGTAGTATCTTTTAATATTTACTTCTATTATTTCCCCTCAGCCTTCTATCGAGGCCAGTGGTGTATAGCTGCTCTAAATATTGGTCCTCTGTTACCTTCTCAACCCCTTGAACGATTCCCGGAGCATCATCATCAAAAACCATTTGTTGATTTCCTCCTTGAAAGGAAGGGTCATTTTTGATTTCATTAAACTTCTCTACTGCTTGATAGGTATCCTCCCCATCAAATCCCGTATAATCCTTGCCATCCATATTGGTTCTAGAAAAGGGTGGATATAAGAGTTTCTCTTCTATAGGTCGTCCTCTATCCCCCTGCATAGCTTCTAAGGGGAGCTTTTCCTTTGCACAACTCATACAGATATTGGCTTCAGGCAGAATCTCTAAGCGGTCTTCTGGTATTTCTTTACCACACAGATCACAACTACCATAGGAACCTTCTTCAATTTTTCCCAATGCTCTATCAATCTCTGTAATTCTGTATCTTTCATGATTTTCTAGGTTTCCCTGCATTTCAACCATAAACATTTCTGTACCCAAATCAGCTGGATGATTATCATAGGCAGATAGTTCTTCTGTATACTCCCTCATGGAGGCATGTTTGTTATGATGTTTTTCCATTAATTCAAGGGTATTTATTGTATTGAATTTTTCATTGATTAATTTATTTTTATAGTAGTTTAGTTTATTTTTATCCACCAGTACTCCTCCTATCGATAATTTTCTATTATATCTAATAAATCAGCGATAATCCTTCCAATTACAGGTAGATTCACCCATCCCCTCATTAAATATATTAGCCCACCTAATAAAATGGTGAAGCCTATACCCATTCCAAAGCCCCTTACTAAGCCTAATAGAAAATTCATAAAGATTAAACGGCCTGGATGGTTGATCATAGCAACATACTCTGCAACTCGCATATTATCCATATTTTTTGCTAAAGCTTCCAGCCTTCTATAGGATGTTTTTTCCTTTTTATGATTTTTTTCCTCCATAATCACTCACCTTTTCAGTTCTATTTTTCCCCTCCTTAGGTTTTTTAATTAATGATTCTACAAAAAACACAAAAGGATTGGAATCTATCCTCCCAACCCTTTTAAATTAGCTCTTTAAATATTCACTTAAACTCCTAATCCTTTTCATCAAAACTTCATAATCCTTAAAATTTAGGGATTGCATCCCATCAGACAGAGCTTTATCTGGATTAGGATGTATTTCAATCATTAGCCCATCAGCTCCGGCAGCTATTGAAGCCATAGACATAGGTAAAATTAACTCCCTTATTCCAGTTCCATGACTGGGATCAACAATTATTGGAAGAAAGGTTTCCTCTTTGATTATTGGAACCACTGAAAGATCCAGGGTATTTCTTGTATAGCCCTCAAAGGTACGAATACCCCTTTCACATAGGATAATTTCAAGATTTCCTTCTGAGGCTATATATTCAGCCGCCAATAACCAATCCTCAATAGAGGCAGCCATCCCTCGCTTTAAAATTACAGGCTTATTGGTTTTACCAACCTCCCTTAAGAGGCTATAGTTTTGCATATTTCTTGAACCTATTTGAAATATATCGACATATTTATCCGTCATTTCTATTTCTCTTGTATCCATCACCTCAGACACTACAGGTAGGTTAACCTCATCTCCAGCGATCTTTAATAGCCTTAAACCTTCTTCTCCTAAGCCTTGAAAGGAGTAGGGTGATGTACGGGGTTTAAAGGCCCCACCCCTTAGTATATTCCCACCCATGGCTTTAACAGTTTCTGCAATCCTTAAAATTTGCTCTTCACCCTCGATGGCACAGGGCCCAGCAATTATGGTGGTGGCTTGTCCACCAATAATTACGTCCTTAATCTTTACTTCTTTAAAATCATTTTTATCTTTTTTCTTAATTAGTCTTAGCTCCATTATTACTCCTTCTTACTTATAAATCTCTAAGAATTTTTCTTACGATTTCCTTAGAATGCTCAGCAGCCTTTTGAACAAACTCATTAAAATTAGAGTGGGCAGAGCCGTCAGCTTTATCTGACATCGCACGAATGATTACAAAGGGAATACCATTTACATAGCAGGTATGACCTATAGCAGCACCCTCCATTTCAGTAGCAAACCCAATAAATAGCTTCCATAGCTTATCCTTAAGGTCACTATTGCTTACAAAAATATCTCCTGAAACAATTCTGCCCTTCAACACTTTATTCTTGGTTAAAACCTCATCTGCCGCCTTCATCCCCAACTGCAGGAGTCTATCGTCGGCTGTAAAGATGGAAGTATCCATTCTTGGTATTTCACCAATAGGATAACCAAAGCCTGTTACATCAAAATCATGCTGAAGAACATCAGTGGATATTACTACATCCAAGACATTCAAATCTTCGTGTATGGCCCCAGCCACACCTGTATTTATTACAGCGGTTACTCCTAGCTGTCCTATTAAAATCTGTGCGCAAACTGCAGCATTTACCTTTCCAATACCACATCTAACCAATACAATATTTTTATTTTCAAGGCTTCCAATATAAAACTCCATTTTTGAAATAATCTTGGTTTCTTTTATATCCATTTTCTCTTTTAATAATTGTATTTCCTCGTCCATTGCACCTATAATACCAACTATCATTTTCTTCCCTCCTATATATATATAATTCCCATTTAAGCTTTCGTTTTACAATCTATTTATTGGATATCATAATAATTACCATGACTATTATACAATATTTAACCTAGGAAAATAAATAAATTTAGTAAAAAATCCCGTCTAAGACGAGATTATTATAATGGATTCTATTAAATTTCATCAATATCCTTTAAAACAGCCTCTAGTTGAGCTTCAAGAAGGGTCTTAAATCGCGTTTTAAATATTTGTATTTGCTTTTTTAATTCATTGGATTCTTTTTTTATATTATCAGCTTCTTGGTTGGCTTTTGTAATGATTTCTTTACCTTTGTTTTCAGCCTCCTGAATAATTACCTCAGCCTTTTTATGGGCATTTGCCCGAACTTCTTCTGCTGTGTTTTGTGCAACTACAAGGGTATTTTTTAAGGTGTCTTCTATGGTTTTGTACTTTTCAATTACTTGATTCGTGTTTTCGATACTTTCCTTTAATTCACTATTTTCTTTGTATAGCTTTTCATAATCAATCATCACTTGATCTAAAAACTCATCAACTTCATCTTCCTTATAACCCCTGATACCCTTTTTAAATTCTTTGTTTTGAATATCCAATGGCGTTATCATCCTTACACCTCCATTACATTGGTATTTTATATTTAAGCTTAATTCTTCCAGATTTAGTCTTTCCAAGGATCTCAACGATATCAGCCCGACCACTGCCCCTAACAGAAAGGGAGTCATTGCAGTTAACTTCATAGCTCACCTTGGTTATGATTTCCCAATTTATCTTTACCATTTCCTTTTCTATCCTAGATTGGGCGTTAGCTCTAGATAAATTAAAGATTTCTGCAATTACTGCATCTAATCTAAGGGATGATACATTACCAATTCCCTCTTTGTATTCAATATGAGGGATTACAATTTCACTTAATTGAACTTCCCTGACCATTACCTTGCTTTTTCCAACTTGATTGAGATTAAACAATATGTAATCCTTCATATCTCTATGGAGTATAATATAACCCTTTATTAACTTAGAATCATCATTGATTAGAATATCGCCTATTTTTTCCCTTTTAATTCCCAATCCTAGAATTCCTCCAAGAAAATCCCGATGATTACATTTGAAGAACTGATCATTACTGGTGATTTCAAGGGCAGCTAAGGGTAGTTCAATATCCTCACTACTTAAATAGTCGGGGTGGATTAAAACTACCTTTCTTTCTGCTCCTTCATAGCCTCCATAGGAAAAGTGGCAAATTCTATTTATTCCGACGAGAACTTCACGAATTTTCTTCTCGTAATAAGGACTTAAAAAGTCCGTACTCTTCACTTCATGCTTTTTCAAAACCCCATTAACCTGATCTAAGACCTTAATTAGGGTCTGTTGCAGTTGAGGGTCCTTTATATGTTGAATATACTTCTCTTTGTCCTGCAAACTCTGTCACAACCTTTACAAAAACCTCAATAGGGTGCTAAATATTATTTGCATCAAAAATATGGCTACTATTGGTGAAAAATCAATCATTCCTTTGTAACCAAATACATTATAAATTAAGTGTCTAACAGGTCCAATTATTGGCTCGGTAACCGCATAAACCAACTGAACAATAGGATTTCTTGGATTTGGATTAATCCAACTCATTAAAACCCTTACCAAAATTAAGAAATTAATTATTCTAAATAAATAATACAAGGCATTGATTACATCTACTCTAGTAAACAAAACATCACTCTCCTATTATTTCTGCCAGGGAAATACCCCTTTATTCTTTAATTCATCCTTAATATTACCAGATATATCTACATTATTGGGTGCCAAAATAAATATTCCTTGAGAAACTCTTTGAATGTTGCCATCAATAGCATAAATTGCTCCATTTAAAAAATCAAAAAACTTTTTGGCTAAATCTGGTTCAACACTTTCTAAATTTATAATAACAGGCTTCCTGTTTTTTAAACTATCAACAATACTTGAGGCCTCTTCGAAGCTAACAGGCTCATAAATTACGACCTTCATTTGTGTTTTAGTATGAATATTAACAACCTTATTTTTCTTATTATTGACCATCATTAAGTCTTCCTGCTGAATCTCTACTTCTTCATTTAGATCTTCTTCCTCATCAAATACATCCAACCCAATAAAGTACTTTACCTTATCCATAATTTTACCTGACATTCTTATCTCCTCCTTATTCTAAGCTTCTGTTGTAAAGATGGCACTTCCAATACGAACCATGTTGGCTCCTTCTTCAATTGCCACCTGAAAATCATTTGACATACCCATTGATAAATAACTCATGCTAACTTGATTTAAAGGAATTTTTTTAATTTCTTCAGATAGATTCCTTAATCCTTTAAAATATTTTCTTGTAGCCTCAGGATCTTCAACATAAGGTGCCATTGTCATTAAGCCCATAACCCTTAGATACTTAAATTCATCGAGTTTTTTTATAAAGCTCTTAACCTCTGTGGGCTCTAATCCATGCTTAGAATCCTCTCCAGAAATATTTACTTCAACTAAACAATTAATAGGTCGGTTTATTTTAGCCGCCCTTTTTTCAATTTCTTCTGCTAAAGACAGTGAATCCACAGAATGAATAAAGTCTACCTTATCAACTATATACTTAACTTTATTTTTTTGAAGGTGACCGATCATATGCCATCTAACAGCGTCCCCCAGCTCTTCATACTTTTTAAGGAGCTCCTGAACTCTGTTCTCTCCAATATCGGTTATACCTTGGCTTATAGCCTCCTTGACTTCCTTTACTGTAACAGTTTTGGTGACAGCAATTAATGTAATATCCTCTATATTTCTTTCAGCATTATCAGCGGCTTGCTGGATTAACTGATTTACGACTTCTAGATTCCTTTCTATATTCAAAAGCAAAATCCCTCCTTACTTTACCTTCTGTCCATCTAAGACTCCTTCACCCTTCATTAAAATCTCATCATATAAATATATGGTATTAATTCGATCTACCTTATCAGTTTCATCATTGGCTTCTTCAAAGTAACCATCATATAAAATAGAAAAGCCAGCATTCTGCCCTTTGACCTTTATTGGAACAAATCTAGCAAAACCATTTACATCAATTCTGAACACTCCTGGAGTCCCTTGATTTACTACTATAGCAGTATTAGGAACTATGGCTCCCTCAAAGGAGGTTTTGATAATATCCACCTCAATACTTCTAACATCTAAAGCTCCTTCCATGGATTCATTTAAATCAAATATCAGGATTGCATCTTCCTCTTGTGTTGTAATACTTCTAAGTATTGATTGGTATTTTCGATCATTGGTATGATTGCGAATATAATATTGGTTTCCAGCTTCAAAGCCCTCAGCATCTTGAGGACTTAGTTTGAGAAAGATACTCCATTTATGATTCTGTACAATTCTGATAGTTGGAATTTTTTCCTCTGATTCTTTATCCTTAATTTGCTTTTCTGAGTTTAATAGTAGGTCAAAGTCCTTAGATGTGATGCTTTCAATGGATCTTAAATTAATGATATCTTCCAAACCATCACTTCCAAAGGTAACAAAACCTGGAATATCACTATAGACTACTTGGTAGTTACTCCTTAATCTATCCTCCAGCTGCTTTTTCCTCTCTAATAATTCATTTGCATTTTTGCCTCCAAAGCTATTATCGCCAGAAATTAGATTTTTCTTTTCAGCAAGAACCTCCAGCTGATTTTTATAGGAATTAATATTGCTGTAGTCTCCTAGGTTAATATCCCTTTGGATTTGCTGTAGATATTGATTTATTTCCTGATTGATTTTTTCAATATCCTTTTCAAATATTTCCTCCTCATTTAAGGTACTATTATTTATGTTTTCAAGTCTTAGGTTAATTATTTCCAATTCTTCTATAGTTTTTTCATCAAAACTCTCTAAATATACCTCTGCAAGCTTCTGACCCTTTGCAACTCGCTGCCCTGAGTCCACAAAATACTTCACTTCACCCTCCCCCAGAGTTCTATAAACCTTCTCATCACGGGCGATATAGGCTTTTGCCGATAGAACAAGTTCAATTTTATCATGCTCTACAATATAGGTTTCTAGTCCTGATGCTCCATACAATGGGTATACTCTAGATAACAGATATAGACCAATGATGGTAATCATAATTAATTTTCCAAAAACTCTTCTTTTTCTTTTACTTCGTTTTTTTATTTTAGTTGGTTGCAATTAAACCACCTTCCATCATTACTACTACTGTATATTAATTCTTCACCCATAGGAAAACTCCTTCATGGATTGAGATATTTTATTCGTCCTATAGACCTAAATCCAATATTTTTCTTAATAAATATCTAAGCCCCTACTACTTTGTAGGGGCTTGTGGTTATGGTTTATTTATAACCAAGTAAAAAACCTTCCATACCGACTAATAATTTTCATTTTTTTTATTGCCGATACCTCAAGATTTTTTACACCATGGGATTTAGTTATGATAGATATACTATTTTTTTGTTTTATGACGCCTAAAACGATTCCTGAAATAGATGCAGAATCTTCTAGTTTTATTTTTACTTCATCTCCAGACATGATTTCTAATGAGCCCAACATAAAATGCTTCACGTCCACTTTTTCCAAATCTTCTGCCTGAAGGTTTTTATGATCAAGAAAAATAATATTATTTTTTAGGTAATACCTTTCTTTAACTACAGTAAAGACATAGCCTATTATAGTTGTTGTCAATAAGGTAATTGAAATAAGCATTAATACATCTATTAGCATAAAATCACATCCTTGTGCTAATTCTTTTCCATATATTATATCATATTTATTCCAAGAAGATGAATTAAGAAACCGTTTTATTTTTTAAGTATAATGGAAATTAATGAAGGGACAGATTTACTGTCATCAAATTAAAAAATCCCAACCTATTTAGGATGGGATTCTTCATCATAACTGGTCTGGCTGACAGGACTTGAACCTGCGACCTCCAGACCCCCAGTCTGGCGCGCTACCAAACTGCGCCACAGCCAGCTATTAATGCTACAAATAATATTTTATGGTGAAACAGTAAAAAAGTCAAGACTTTTTTAGAGTTGTAATCAGCTATATTCCTCCACTTTATCTAGTTTATGCATTGTTATATCAAAATATCCATATATAGCAATAATTATAGGTGTTAACCAGCAGATTACTGCATAGGGTCCGTAGCTTAGGGGACTTACCCCTAAGACTGATAGTACAAACAATCCCCCACTATTCCATGGCACCAATGGAGAAGTTAAGGTGCCTCCCCCTTCTAATGTTCTAGTTAAGTTTTTCAATTGAAGATTTTTTTCTCTATAGGATTCTCTATACATCTCACCAGGAATAATCACAGACATGTATTGATTACCACCAAAGATGTTCAGGAAAACAGAGGTTAAAAGAGTTACCGTAATTAAGCTACCTATTCTATAGGTGAATTTTAGAAATGTATTCACTATGGCCTTTAGCATACCTGTGGTTTCCATTATACCACCAAAAGCCAATGCCAATATTCCTATAGCTACTACATTATACATGCTTGATAATCCACCCCCTGAAAGCAGTTCATTAATCTCAGGAATTTCTGTCTCAATCATAAAGCCATTATAAACCGTCTGATAAAATTTTTCTAAGGTCTGTCCTTGAATGAATATCTGAGTCAATCCACCTAATATTAAGCCTGCTGTTAAACTTGGTATCGCAGGCACTTTATATATTACCATAACAATAACCACTAAGGGTGGTATAGCCAATAAAGGAGATAAGTTAAAATGATTTTTAATTACCTCTTGATATTTAATAACCTCGATTCCAATGTCTGCTTCTTTAACTGAAAATAATCCTAATAGCGTATAAAAAAGCAATGCAATTAAAAAGCTTGGCACAGTGGTATAGAGCATATGCTTTATATGGGTAAAAAGCTCCACATCTAAAAGAGATGATGTTAAATTAGTAGAATCTGACATTGGTGAAAGTTTATCTCCAAAGAAGGCCCCAGAAACTACCACCCCAGCAATGATAGGTTCAGATATTCCTAAACCATATCCTACACTGATAGCTGTTACTCCTATGGTGCCGATGGTCGTCCAGGAGCTTCCTGTTATCACTGAGGTTACACAACTTAGTATTAATACTATTGGTAAAAACCAGGCTGGTAGCAATAAGTCAAATCCTATGTAAATAAGGGCTGGAACCATACCACTACCTATCCATACCCCAATTAGCATACCGATTATTAACATGATGATTAAGGCAGAAATGCCCTTATTGATACTATTGATGAGTCCATTGGAAATTTCCTTCCAAGAAAATCCCAGAAAATATCCCAATAATCCAGCCGCTGCTGCTCCAAGAAACAAAGAAAAATGTGGCTGGCCATCATAAAGAAATACTGAAAAATAAAGAGATATTCCTACGATCATTATTGGAACCAAAGATATCAAAGCTGAAGGATTTCTTCTTTTATTAGATTTATGCTGCAACTATAATCCCTCCTAAAATTCTTCTATAGTAAGTACCTACCCGACATCCTCTAATATAAACAATACAAAAGCTCCAGTATGATTACTGGAGCTAGTATTATTACTAGAGCTTACTTTGATAACACAGAATCCAAGGTGTAGACTATAATCCCCTATAGGATAATGGCAATTAATCCTCCACTACCGTCGTTGATGATTTTTTGTAGCGTTTTTTGTAGCTTGATTCTTGTATCTTCAGGCATCATTTGAAGCTTATTTTGTAGCTGCTCCTTAACTAAATCATGGAGGGATTTTCCAAACATATTGGACTCCCATATTTTTTCAGGATTCTGCTCAAATTCTTCTAATAGATATTTTACCAGCTCTTCACTTTGCTTTTCAGTACCTACCACAGGAGAAACCTCAGTGGCTATATCTGCCCTTATAAAATGTAGGGATGGTGCATTGGCCCGAAGCTTAACACCAAATTGATTTCCATGTCTAAATATTTCTGGCTCCTCTAGGGTTAGTTCATCTAAGGCAGGTGGAACAAGACCGTAGCCTATATCCATTACATCCTTCAATGCCTTTTCTACCTTATTATATTCCTTCTTTGCCTTGGCAAGCTCCATGATAAGAGCAATCAAGTGGTGATCTCCCTCAATGGTGTACCCGGTTTTCTCTTCTAAAACCTTATAGAATAGATGATCTGAAGTAGCTAAGTCAATGTTGGCTGAGCCTTCTCCCATTTTTATATTATCTAAAGATACCCTTTTGATGTTTTCGATTCCCTTAAGCTGCTCCACCATACCATTTATATCCCTTAGACGTCTCATATTTCCAGCTGCTTCCTTTATTTCATCAAATATGGATGCCTTTAACCAATGGTTGGATTCTATGGTTTCTAACCAGCCTGGTAAATTGATATTAACCTCTGTTACTGGGAATTCAAATAATACCTCTTCTAGAATCTGATGAATTCCATTCATATCAAGCTTAGCACAATCTTTAATAATTACTGGAACCTGATATTTTTCCTCTAAGCTATACTTTAGGGATATGGTTTCTTCAGCCTCTGGTGTTCTTGTATTCAGTAGCATAACAAAGGGCTTTTTGATTTCCTGTAGCTCACTAATCACCCTTTCCTCAGCCTCAATATAATTTTCCCTTGGAATATCTGTAATAGAGCCATCTGTTGTTACAACTAGACCAATTGTTGAATGTTCTTTAATAACCTTCCTTGTTCCAATTTCTGCAGCTTCCTCAAAGGGTATTTGCTTCTCAAACCAAGGTGTGTTAACCATTCTAGATTTTCCATCCTCCTGATGCCCTATTGCGCCCTTTACCAAGTATCCTACACAATCTATCATTCGCATCTTGAAGGAGGCATTTTCCTTCAGAGTTAATTCAACGGCCTCATTGGGAACAAATTTTGGTTCTGTAGTGGTTATGGTTCTCCCAGTACCACTTTGAGGCAATTCATCCTTAGCCCTTTCTTTTTTATAGGCATTTTCTATATTGGGTAGTACAAATAAGTCCATTACTCTTTTTATTAAGGTTGATTTTCCAGTTCTAACCGGTCCCACTACCCCTATATAAATATCTCCCTGTGTACGCTGGGCTATATCCCTGTAAATGTCATAATTTTCCACGCTCTTTCCCTCCTTTTTGGCATTTATGATTTTATTTTTTTATACATGTCTAACATTATAAATATATGATTGGTACATGAATTTATGCCTAATCTCCATCTTTAAACTGCTTAATACTTTATATTTTCTGTAGGAGGTAAATATGCCAAATAAATAAAAGCTTGAGGAATTTTTCCTCAATAATGTTAAATGTTGAATGTTGAATGTAGAATTATTGAGAAAATTTCCTTCCAGAAATTTTATTATTTAAAAACATTTGCTTAGATGTATTTCAATAAAAAAGCCTAATCCTTTCAGATTAGACTTTTTAGTTCTATTTCACCAATTGATATCTGTATTCACAACCTCTTCCATCTCATGGGTTTTATCCCTAGACATTAGATTGGTTACAGCATCCCTTGCATCAATTTCATTATTAATTACCTTATAGATTTCTTCTGTTATAGGCATTTCGATGTTGTAATTTTTCGCAAGCTGATATGCAGCTTTGGTGGTTGTGATTCCTTCCACCACCATTCCAACCTTACTCAAGGTTTCCTCAAGAGAATTCCCTTCCCCTAGAAGTATCCCAGCCCTTCTATTTCTACTATGGACACTTGTACAGGTTACAATTAAATCTCCAATCCCTGTCAGTCCTGCAAAGGTGGCCAAATTAGTCCCCATTTTGCTACCCAATCTAGCGATTTCCCTAATTCCCCGGGTCATAAGGGCTGCCTTGGCATTATCTCCATAGCCTAAACCATCGGATATTCCGGCTCCAAAGGCTATAACATTTTTAAGGGCTCCACCCAGTTCAACCCCTGTTAAGTCTGGGTTTGTATATACTCTAAAGCTAGGGGTTATAAATACATCCTGTACAAATTCAGCAGTTTCTCGGCTTTCAGAAGCTACTACAACAGTGGTGGGCATCCCTTTGCAAACCTCTTCTGCATGGGATGGGCCAGAAAGGCAAACAAAGGGATTCCGAGGTAATTCTTCCTTTATTACCTCTGATATCCTCAATAGGCTGTTAATCTCGATTCCCTTAGCTGCATTAACAATTATTTGATGATCTTTAATATAAGGCCTTCCATTATGTATAACTCCCCTTACAGCTTGGGAAGGTACTGTAGTGAGGATTAAATCGGCATCAGCTAAGGCACCTTCTAAATCTGTAAAGAGCTTAATTCCTTCAGGAACCTTAATACCAGGTAAATATTTAGTATTTCTGGTATCAGTGATTTCTTGATGCTGCTTTTCATCCCTCATCCAAAGATTAACCTTGTGACCCTTTCCTTCTAAAAGAATGCCTAGGGCAGTACCCCAGCTTCCAGCTCCAAGTACGGCGATCTTAATAGAATTCAATTATAGTCCCCCCTTCATTTTTGAACCAGCAGTTATTTTATTTTCTGTTCCCTTCAATAGTCTTTGAATATTTGCCCGATGTCGATATACAGCCATAATTGCTAAAACCAAACCAAATATAAAATAATTTCTTCCATAGAAATATAAAATTATGGGCAAGATACTAATTGCTGAAACAGAAGCCAATGAAACATATTTAAATTTAAAAAGGATAACTAAACCAAAGGCAATACAAATGGTTGCGGATAAAGGCTGTACCATGAATACCACTCCTATTGATGTGGCAATACCCTTACCTCCTTTAAATTTCAGAATAACTGGCCAGTTGTGACCGATAATTGCAGCGGCTCCACAAAGCAAAGCCAAATTTGTGCCTCCGTATCTTTGTCCTATATAGACGGCCAATACCCCTTTAAGGGCGTCGCCAATTAGGGCTAAAGCTCCTGCCTTAGCACCCAAGGTTCGATATACGTTGGTGGTACCGGCATTTCCGCTACCATGTTTTCTGATATCAATCCTTCCATATATTTTACCTACAATAAAGGAGGTTGAGAAATTTCCAAGAAAATACGCTATTAAAATCAGCATCAAGTCTCTCACTTTAACGATCCCCCTTATCCTTTTCCCTTAACATAAATCGAATTGGTGTACCTTCAAAGCCGAAGTTTTCTCTTATTTGATTTTCTATATATCTAAGATAAGAAAAATGCATTAACTCCTTATCGTTGATAAATAAAACAAAGGTTGGAGGTTTAACAGCAGCCTGAGTTCCATAGAAAACCTTTAATCTTTTTCCTTTATCAGAGGGTGGCTGATTTAATAGCACCGCCTCTCCAATAATCTCGTTTAGAGTACCAGTAGGAACCCTCATGGCATTTTGATTGGAAACAAATTTAATGGTTTCTAAGAGTTTATTCATTCTTTGGCCTGTAAGGGCAGAAATAAATATAATGGGTGCATAATGTAAATAGGCCAGTTCTGTACGAATTTCCTTAGTAAATTTATTCATGGTATGGGTATCCTTTTCAATTAAGTCCCACTTATTAACTACAATAATCATACCCTTACCATTTTCATGACTGTAGCCAGCGATTTTTTTGTCCTGCTCCGTAACCCCTTCCTCAGCATCAATAACCAATAAACATACATCGGCCCTTTCTACTGCAGTAAAGGATCTAATAACACTATACCTCTCAATATTTTCCTTAATCTTACTCTTTCTTCTAATCCCGGCAGTATCTATTAGTAAATAATGATCCTCCCCGTCAGTAAAGGGGGTATCAATGGCATCTCTGGTTGTTCCGGCAATATCACTTACAATCACTCGATCCTCACCAAGTATTTTATTGATAATAGAGGATTTTCCTACATTGGGCTTACCGATAATAGCAACCTTTATTACGTCATCCTCCTCCTGGTTTTCATCTGGATTTGGGAAGTGCTTGACTACTTCATCCAGCAAATCTCCAATGTTATAGGCAGCAGTGGCTGATGTTTCCACCATTGACTCCATACCCAACTCAAAAAAATCATAGTAATAGGGAGAATGCTCCTTAGTATCCACCTTATTAATTGCCAATATAACAGGCTTATTCGCCTTTCTTAGCATGGATGCAACCTCTCTATCGGTGCCAGTTAAGCCTTCCCTTCCATCCACCATAAAAATAATTACATTGGCTGTTTCAATTGCGATTTCAGCCTGTCTACGCATTTGAGAAAGAATTGTCTCCTTTGACTCTGGCTCAATCCCACCTGTATCTATCAGAGTAAAATTGTAATTTAACCACTCCACTTCAGCGTAAATCCGATCTCTTGTAACACCAGGATGATCCTCTACTATAGAGATTCTTTTTCCTGCAACTCGATTAAATAGTGTGGATTTACCTACATTAGGTCTTCCAACAACTGCTACTACTTGTTTTGCCATTTTCATCCTCACCTCATATGTTCTCAATTATAAAGCCTGTTAATAAAAGCCTCACCATCCACTGGAACAACTCTTATTGTTGTATTTAATGCTGTCTCCAGCTCTGATACTGTCATATCATCAAGAAACACTTCTTCTCCTGACTTTAAAAGGTTTTCTCCAATAAAGATTTCATCTCCAAGCTGAAGGGTCCTGAGGGTATTTAAAATATCCACCCCCGTTAACAATCCACTTACAGAAACCTGTCCACCAAAATAATGATTATTTACACATACAACTTCGGTGGTTAACATGCTAATCTTATGATTGATTTCCTGACTGATGGACTTCATATAGTCACAGGCCAAGTTACCCGTTACAATGGTTATACGTTTCTCTTTAGAAAGTATATCCTCTGCTTTGTTGAGGGCTTCCATTGCTTCATCCCGAAATTTTCTTAGCATCCCTACACCATTTTCCAACTGTGGAAATCCTTCGTAGGCTTCATAGGCAGGTATGTCAACCTCCGCCAAGATATAGAACTCATCTGATAAATATACAAAGCTGCTATCAATCTTATTTTGGAACTTTTTTTGCCAGCCTTCTATTTGTCTTATAACCCCTTGGGCTGAAGCTTTATCATAAGCCCTAAGCTCCGTAAGCTCTTCTCTAAATCTCGTTAAACCCACCGGTACAGCTGCAACGCTATTGATGGAGTAGGAGAGTTTTCCTAAATCCTTCAGTGTTCTATCCAACTCTGCTCCATCATTAAAATCAGGGCATAGAACGATTTGACAATTCATTTCTATATCGTTATCAGCCAACAGGGTTAGGAGCTCCAGAATATTTGAAGCAAACTTGTTGTTAAGGATTTTTTTCCTCAGCTCACCATTGGTGGTATGGACTGACACATTTATTGGGGTTATCCTATATTTAATGATTTTGTTGATATCCTCTTCCTTCATATTGGTTAAAGTGATATAATTCCCATGAAGAAAGGACATCCTCGAATCATCGTCCTTAAAGTAAAGACTCTCCCTCATATTGGGTGGTAGCTGATCAATAAAGCAAAAGATACATTTATTTTGGCAGCTCCTCATATGGGTCAATAAAGGATTTTCAAAGTCAATGCCTAAATTCTCATCATAGTCCTTTTCTATCTCTAAAACCCATTCTTCTCCGTTGGACTTTTCAATAGCTACCTCTAAGTACTCGTCAGCAATATAGAATTTATACTCAATTATATCTTCTATTTGATTCCCATTAATTGAAAGGAGTATATCCCCCACCTCTAAGCCCAGCTCTTCAGCGATACTTCCGGCTTCAATATGACTAATTACGTTTTTTCCGCTAATTTCCTTCAAGGTTACACCTACTTTTAATAATTTTATCCATTATCACTATTTTAACACACCTCTTATAAATATTGCATCAAAATATGATAACTTTAAACTCAATAAGAGTCAAGCTTTATTATAAGGAAGCTTTAAGATTTTCAACTAATTTAACAAAATTCATATACCTGTTTTGAATACCTATTGCTACTAGGGGTCTTCCAATACTTATAAGGTTTAACTTCCTTGATAGAAAGCCCCCTACCCTTACCTTTAGATTAATCAGGGGAATTGTATTGATTATCAGGATTTCCCCTCTACAGCTACCCTGTTGAAGCCTAACATATTCATATAAGAGCTGAGTATATTGATTCCTCGATGAGGCCATCCCCAATGCAAATATTTGATTTTTCAAGGAATCCTCCCCCATAAAAATGGGTCTTCCAATTTCTTTGCTTTTGGTAGCATCAAAGTATGGACAATGGATGATTTCATGAATAGTAGCCACCCTTTTATCAGGTAATAAGCCTAAATGGATGTTGGCGGTAATGATTGAAGAGTGGGCTCCACCATAGCAGCTATAAAAGATTTTCATATTTAAATCGATCCTTCAAAAGGTTTCTTTTAACTCTATTTTTAAAAGTTCTAAAATATATTCTATCATATTTTCCTAAATCGATGATTTTTAACTCCTCCCTATATATCTCACCAATACCTTTTAACAGATTTATTAAGACCTGAGGATTTCTACGATATTTTACTATGTAAACCTCATTTAATTCTTCGTCTATTCCTAAAAACAAAATTCCAAATTTTATTTGATTTGTAGATATTGTTTTGTTTTTTAAACGAAGATATGCAGCCAAAAGAGCTGCATAATCATTTTTTCTATAAATATAGATATATTTCATCTTATTCACCTAATGCCTGACGATGATATAGGTGCCAAGACCAATATCATGTACCATTCCTCTTGTGGTCTTAGCAATTAATAAGGCAACCCTTTCCCTTTCATCCTCATCCTTAGCATAAATTATTGGGGAGCCTCCACTCCTTACATGAGCTTCGTTATTTAAAGTTACTACAGCTATTATAAAATTATTTATTCCAATATCCATAGGCCTCTCCCATTAGCTTTATTTGATAGGTTTTTTCTTTGAAGACTCCAATATTGGTGTTCGCCTTACAACAGTAATGAAATCTTCAATATCTGAATCTATTGGTATTAGTGCCATTACGATACTTCCAGTTTCAGGGTTAATCCTTGCGATGGGTGAAAAATCTGGCTCATCAATATCCCTTCTAATTCCCAGTTGAGTAGCGGCATTATGCTGCAAAGCCTGCCGTTGTCCAAGATTTGCCAATATAGCTCTTCCATAGGAGTCTTTAGGAATGATTTCAACGGCCTTTCCATTGTTCAAATAAATCTCCCTTGAAGCCTTTAAGCCAATATTAATTACTGGTACACCTGCAAGGGTTAATAATGGGCCATCAAAGGCAATGGTGGCCTCTTTAACCTCAGCGATATCCTCAATAGCTTTACCCCGTAACATACGAATCAAAAGAAATAAGGTACTATAACCAACAATAACTCCTATGAACCCCTGAAGGATTATACTTAAATGAAAGTAATCTCCAAGATATATTCCAGTGGAGGTTGCAAGGGCAGTTAGGATAGCTATATAATTCCTTGCTTCAAAGGCTTTGGCAATATCCTCAATATAGGCAGTACCTCTAGGAACAAGCTCTGTTATCTCTATATTATCTAAGCTTTGTCTCTCTAAATTTCTAACATCTCTAAAATGCTGGGCAGCAAGGGCCAAAAAGGTTACTGCTACATATTCTTTAGATGCTATGGCAGGTATTGCCACTGCTCCCAAGGCAGCAGCAATAATCCCCAAGGTAAAATGAGATAGATAGGCCTGTGGATAGGTTGGATATTGCCTATAGTCCACCCTCATCATAGATACCCTTGCCATGGTTCCCATAAGTAAAGCTATAATAATCATTAAAAAATTTGTGCTTATGGACATAATTTACTTTTTCCTTCTTCTTCCTAGGAAGCTATTAAACTCTTGTTTGAAGCCAGAAACCTTAGATTTCCATTCTTTGCCTCCAGAGCTTAGAAATAAGAAGGCCAACCCTCCTCCACCTAGGATTAGTAATAGTGCTATGATTCCAGACCCAGAGCCTGCGTTGCTATCTTCTCTTCCTTCAACCTTTTCGGTTCCACCATCCTTTTTATCCTGTACAACTCCACCAAAGAAGGCAGTAGTTAATACTTCTGAAAGAAATTTTGTAGACTTCTCAGCTCTTTCTCGTTTAAGCTCAAAGGTTCCCATCTCAAGCAGCATTGCTTGGGGTGTTAAATCTTGATTGTACCCACCCTGTGCATAAAATATATCCTTTATTAAACCTGGATACATTTTATCGGCAACAGATTTTATCTTCCATGCATTTTCTTCAGTTGCTTTAAAATTTTGATTCCCTCTTCCAACCACCAGCCGAACCTTAGAGGCTGGTTCACCATTAATATCAGCTATATAGGCTTCTGCAGGAACTGCATCCCTATGGACATCCAATAGAGTGTCGATTTGGTTATCCCTCATTAACTGTACTGCAGTTCTTCTAGACCTTTTATAGGCTCCTGCATCATGGGGTAGATGGGATGTATTATCAAAGATGGCCTCTACCCCTGTAGCTTTTAAATGATCCCTTAGCTTTTCTCCTACCTTCAGAATCCCTCCACCGGATTGATTACTCTCAGTACCATCGGTGGGAACATAGGATTCGGCAGTATGGGTAGCATATATTCCAATTTTCTTACTTCCCTCTTGTTGGGCTAGCAAAGCCCGTAGGCCACTGGGGGTTTTAAGAATCTCCATAATTGCTGCCAGTGCAGCTTCATCAACCTCTGGAAGTGTCACATCCTCTATAAACTCTGCATAGGCTGTTTTCTTATCAGTATTGACCCTTACTACTTTATACATTTTATTATCACCGCTTAGGTACTGATCCCCTTTTGTAACCTCCCTTGCTGTTGTAAACACCTCTTCACCATTTTTAACATCCAGAATAGTGAAATAGCTTCCATAGTCTTCATACCAATCATCACCGTAGGAGAAGGGGGTTGTGCACATTATTAGTATTAAAGAAAGCAATAAAATTGATAGCTTATTTCTCATCTCCATCATCTCCTCCAATCCTATCATCATCCTTATTTTGACCTTTATCTTGATTTTTTGATTCATCCTGCCCAAGACTACTAGCAAAATGTCCCTTTTCAAAGTGCATCTTCTTTTTAGCAGTGCCTCCCTGAAGCTTTTCTCTGGTTTCACCAATAATTTCTGCTATAACCACTGCTAATATACCTGCAATAACCGTAGTATCAACTCCACCGGCTCCACCAAATCGGGTAGGAGATGGAATATTGTTGATTATATTTAAAACCAATTGTATTAAATCACTGATAATTACACCAACAATCCCTGCAATAAAGGCGGCACGTCTTGATCTTCCTAAAATATAGGCTGTCAGCCCCCCAAGGATTGCGTATACATAATTGGGGTCTATTCTTTGAGCCTCTGGATCTGCTGGTAATACAAATCTTTGAACCAAATAGATTACTGTACCTGCCACCACTGCTGCTATTACTGCCCTTAGCTTTTCTTTACCGGTTTCAGCCTTAATAAATAGGTAAATTGCTAAGGCCAAGGGAATTACAAAGCCACCGATATTTATAGAAACCCTCTCAGTTAAATCGATGTTTGGAATAAATATGGTGGATAAAATGATGGCTAGTATAATGATTATGGCGGCTTTGTCATTTAATCTCAGGCGGTCTAGTACCCTTTCTGCAAGCCCCATAAAAATTAGTACTGTTACACCTATCAATAAAATCATTCCTATAGACATTGATATTCCTCCTTGATAGCTCTTGATTGTTTTTAGGTTTCCCTGACAATATTGAAAGTATTCTTTTATAGGAATAAAAAGAGCCCATCTATTGATGGGCTGTTATGCTTTAATGATTAATTTCTAATTTGATTTTTCAATTGGAAGGATAATTGTAAACTCTGTTCCCTTCCCTAACTCACTGTTAACCTTAATTTTTCCCTTTAAGGATAATACAATGTGTTTAACAATTGCCAATCCTAAACCCGTTCCAGCAATTCTTTTGCTTCTGGCTTTATCCACTCGATAAAAACGTTCAAAGAGTCTTGGTATTTCACTCTTGGCGATTCCAGTACCAGTGTCTTTAATGGATATGATGGTGTTATGATACTTTTTGAAGGCGTTAAGGGTTACCTTGCCACCCACTGGCGTATATTTAATAGAATTATCTAGTAAATTAATGAGCATCTGCTTAAACCAATCTCTATTCCCCTTAATTGGTGGTAGATTCGCCTCTATATCACCAGTAAGAGAAATATCTTTACTGGTGGCTATTGGTGTTAATATTTCTAGCACCTCTCCAATAACCTCCGATGGATGTATTTCCTGCTTATAGCTTCTAATATTGGTGTTTTCTATTTCTGACAAAGTAAGAATATCATCAATCAGCCTTGTTAATCTTCCCGTTTCGATATCAATTATATCTAAGAAGCGCTCCCTTGTGGTTTCATCTTCTATTGCCCCGGATTTAAGGGTTTCTACAAATCCACTAATGGAGGTTAAGGGGGTCTTAAGCTCATGGGAAACATTGGCAACAAAATCTGATCTCATTTTTTCCAGCTTCCGTATTTCTGTAACATCTTGAATGAGTGCTACAATACCCATTGTTCTAGTTGGATCATTTTCTAGCCTTATAAGATTTGTATAGATCTTTAAAATCTTTTCTGTTGGCTCATCAATAGATATTTCTAATTGAGTCTCCCTATGATTTTCAAAAACGTCCTTAATTTTTTCATCCAGTTGATTATTTCTTACAATTTCTAAAAGATGTTTCCCAGTTGCTTCATCGGCTGAGATCTGGAAAAGCTCCTCAGCTGCAGGATTTAAAAATATAATTTTATGCTTGTTATCTACCGCGATAATGGGGTTAATAATGCTTGCTAATAGTCCACTGAACTTGGTATTACTTTCTAAAAGCTTATCAATCATTTCCTTCATTTTGTCTGCCATATGATTAAAATTATTTGCAAGGATGCCCATTTCGTCATTAGATACTACATAAACCCGCCGATTCAAATCTCCATCAGCGATCTTTTGTGAGATTTCAGTCATTTCATGTATCGGCTCCATCAGCTTTCTAATAAACCTAGAGGCCAGTAAGAGGGTAGCTAAAAATCCTAAAAGCATGGAAATCCCTACATAATAATAAAGTCTACGATTAAGATCCTTAATTTGCTGCAGATTCACCGATAATCGAATAACCTTGATATTGTGAGGCTGAATATCCACAGGGATAGCTATATAAAACATCTCTTCATTTATTGTAGCGCTATAGCGGGTAGCTCTACCTACCTCCCCTTTATAAGCAGCCTGTATTTCAGGCCTATTATAATGGTTTTTAATTCCATCTAGCCTTGCTAAGGTATCTGCTAAAACAACCCCCTTACCATCAATAAGGGTTATTCTTGAGCCTATTTTTTCGCCATAGGTTGTAGCGATTCTCTGATATTCTTCTTTATTTAAAGGGACTTCTCTTTCATGAATAATCGCTTCAATTAATTTTCCATTTGATATAAGTTTATTTTCTAATTCATCCAAATGACTACTTCTAATCAAACTAAGATATAGAAAGCTGGTCATTAAAATACCTAATAACAAGATTATTGTAAATATAATAAAAATTTTCCTTTGCATATTGCACCCTGCTCCCTATTTCATCTTGTATCCAATTCCCCTTATGGTGTCAATATATTCTCCAGACTCGTCATCACCAATTTTTTTCCGAAGGTGTCTTATGTGTACATCAACAGTTCTAGTTTCACCAAAGTAATCGTATCCCCAAACCTCATCAAGTAAAAGGTTTCTAGAAAGAACCTTTCCACGGTTTTCAATTAGAATTTTTAACAGATCAAATTCCTTCAGTGTCAAGTCTACAGGGGTGCCTGCCACCGTTACTTCATGTTTTTCTGTATCTATGACAATATCCTTTACCTTTAGAATTTTGCCTTTAACCTCTTCCTTAACCTCTGTTCGCCGAAAGATTGCCTTAATTCTAGCTAACAATTCCCTTATACTAAAGGGTTTTGTCATATAATCATCTGCACCAAGTTCCAGACCAAGTACTCGGTCGGTTTCTTCCCCTTTAGCAGTAAGCATGATGATTGGCAGTTTTTCATGACCCGACATTCTTCTTATTCGGTTACATACCTCTAAGCCATCTATCCCAGGTAGCATTAAATCCAACACCATCAAATCCATTGTATTATCTTCTAGGAATCTAAGGGACTCTTCACCGTTTTCACAGGTGTAAACCTCATAACCGTTACTTTCTAAATTAAATTTGATTAACTCTAAAATATGCTCTTCATCATCTACAACAAGAATTCTTCTTTTGTTCATGATAACTCCTCCTAATATAGCAATTGTATGACAGCAGCCATTCTCCCAGTTTCCGGCCCCTCCATCCTATGGGAATACAACAAACTCGGGTTGCATCCAGTACATAGGCCACTGATTATAATATTTCTATCTAATACCCCAATTTCCTTTAGGCTTAACCTGTTGGCTTCCCATAGATTAAGGGTATACTTGCCTCCGCCCTTTGGAATAACAAAGCTTTGACAATTTGTAAAGTTTCGGTTAAATTTTTCGATCACTTCTTCTCCCACCTCATAGCAACACTCACCAATGGAAGGGCCTACAACCACGATTATATCCTCTGGTTTAGTACCATAAATCTCTATCATCTTTTTTATAGTCTTATAACCAATTTTCTTTACGGTGCCTGGCCAGCCTGCATGGGCTAACCCAACAGCCTTTTCTACAGGGTCAACAATAAAAAGAGGTACACAGTCTGCATAATAGGTCATTAAAGGGATTCTCACTTCATTGGTTATTAGAGCGTCAATGCCCCTTAAAGGGTTGTTCATATATCCCCTGCCCTTATCCTTCACAACCATTATCTCGTCACTATGTATCTGATGGGAAATTACTAGGTCTTCAAAATTCATTTTTAAAGCGTCACAGAATAGGCGGAGATTCTGAATAACATTCTCTGGTTTATCCCCGGTTTTAAAACCCATATTCATCTGCTGATAGCTTCCGGTACTTACTCCCCCTATTTTCGTACTAAAGCCATGCTTAATATAAGGAATTTCCCTTAATCTATCAAAGGAAATATATTTAATGTTGTTTTCTTCAAGTACCTTATAGCTCATAGTACACCATCCTTTAAAATTCTATTCAAATACTCTTACTAAATTTAAGCTTTATATCTATTTTCTTTTAATTTGTGCTAAATCAATTATGATAAATAGCAATATTTCGAAATTTATAAATTAAACCCATTAAAAACAGAGAACAAGTATGAACCTGTTCCCCCTAATCCTTCTTTTCCTTTAACATTTTTCTTAGCTCATCCATAAAGGTATTAATATCCTTAAACTCACGGTATACTGAAGCAAATCGAACATAAGCTACCTCGTCCAGTTCCTTAAGCCTTTCCATAACCAACTGACCGATATAACCTGTGGTAATTTCCAACTCCATAGAGTTGTATAGGTGTTTTTCAATATCATCTGTTATGTATTCAATTTTGCCTAAAGAAACGGGTCGTTTTTCACAAGCTCGAATGATTCCATTCATAACCTTGTTTCGATTATAGGGTTCCCTTTCACCACTTTTTTTAACTATAATTAAAGGGATTTCTTCAACCTTTTCATAGGTTGTAAAGCGTTTACTACAGGATATACATTCTCTTCTTCTTCTAATGGCTTGTCCTTCATCAGTAGGTCGAGAGTCAACAACTTTTGAATCCTGGTGAGAGCAAAATGGACAATTCATTTAATCCCTCCATTCTCTGGAAATAGACTTCTTCCTACATTATAATATACCCCTTCGAGGTTGTCTAATTCTTTTTAAGGACCATTACTCCTCTCTTCTATCAACCTCACCCTTTCTAATAAATTCTGGTTCTAAAATTTCTTGGTGATTTTCCTCATCCCTTAGTTTCATAGGCTCAAGGCTATTCCGAATCTCCACCAAAATAACATCCTCTCCAATTTTCTTGATTTGATTCCATGGTATTTCAAAATCATGTTCCTTTCCAAATATGCCCATAAACTTTCCTAAGGCGGGAATAATGATGGCTGTAATCCTGCCCTTTATAAGATCTACCTCTAGATCTGTAATCACTCCTATTCTTTTTCCATCGGTGACATTGATTACTTCCTTTTGTGTAAGCTCTGAAGCCCTTAGCATTTAAAAAACCTCCCAATTTATATCAATATTTTTCCTTGCTTGTCTACTATAATATTTATCTTTGAGTAAAGAATTTTATGACAAAAAAAAGAATAGAAATTAATCTATTCTTATAAAGAATAAAATTGAGAATTGAGAAAATAGAATGTAGAATTGTTGAAAAAATTTCCTTTGGTAAATTCTATGATGATATGATTTGTCCCTCGAAATGAATCAAATAGTCTTTTTTATTGAAGCCATAAGTTGTTTTCTTAATCCTTAATCCTTAATCCTTAATTCTTAATTCTTAATTCTTAATTCTTAATTCTTAATTGCCTCCTATATAAACTTCCTCATATGCCTTAAGGCAGTTTTCTCCAATCTTGAAACTTGAGCTTGAGAAATGCCAATTTCATCAGCTACCTCCATTTGAGTTCTTCCTTCAAAAAATCTTAAGGATAATATTAGCTTTTCGCGATCATTTAACCTTCTCATGGCTTCTCCAAGGGCTATGCTATCAATCCATGACTCATCTATGCTTTTTTCATCACTAACTTGATCCATAACAAAAATTGCATCTCCACTATCATGGTAAATCGGTTCAAATAGAGAAACAGGATCTTGGATGGCATCAAGGGCAAATACAATGTCTTCCCTTGGAACACTTAATTGCTCAGCTATTTCTGAGATATTAGGCTCCTTACCATTTTTATTGATTAACTGATCTCTAACCTGTAAAGCCTTATATGCTGTATCCCTTAGGGATCTACTAACCCTTATTGAATTATTATCCCTTAAGTAGCGTCTTATCTCTCCTATAATCATTGGTACAGCATAGGTAGAAAATCTTACATTTTGGCTTAAATCAAAATTATCAATGGCCTTTATTAGGCCAATACAGCCAACCTGAAACAAATCATCTACATGCTCCCCCCTATTATTAAATCTTTGTATCACACTTAAAACCAGTCGGAGATTCCCTCTTATAAATTCCTCCCTAGCACCATGGTCCCCCTGATTAATCCTATCAAACAATTTTCTCATCTGTTGATTTGTTAACACTGGTAATTCTGATGTATTAACTCCGCAAATTTCAACCTTGTTTATATGCATTGTTCTACTTCCGTCCTTTCAATTGAATTACCCCTTTCTATTAAAATTATTGACCCAAGTTGGAATTTTAATACGACTTCTTATGGTTTCAAATAAAAAAACCTCTAACAAATTAGAGGCTTAAACCAACCTGTTTATTTCTTTTTTTAATCTTAAGATAATGCGCTTCTCCAATCTAGATATATAGGATTGCGAGATTCCTAATATATCAGCAACCTCCTTTTGGGTTTTTTCCTGTCCAGAAAATAATCCAAACCTTAGCTCCATAATTTTTCTTTCCCGCTTTGATAGCTTGTTAAGTGCAATTTTAAGAAGCTCTTTATCAACCTCTTCTTCTAAAAACCTATAGATGATATCATTTTCCGTTCCTAATATATCTGAAAGAAGTAGCTCATTTCCATCCCAATCAATATTTAGAGGCTCATCAAAGGAAACCTCCATTCTTAATTTATTATTTCTTCTTAAATACATGAGTATTTCGTTCTCAATACACCTTGAAGCATAGGTTGCAAGCTTAATGTTCTTATCAGGATTAAAGGTGTTCACCGCTTTTATCAAACCTATTGTCCCAATGGAAATCAAATCCTCTACACCTACCCCTGTATTTTCAAACTTTCTTGCAATATATACAACAAGCCGAAGATTTCTTTCTATCAGTATTGTTCTGACTGTACTTTCATCATCACGGAGCTTAGAAATCAGAAAATTTTCCTCATCATTGGTTAAAGGAGGAGGTAATGCCTCACTACCCCCAATATAAAAAATACTTTCTTCCGAATCTATATGAAATTTTCTCATGAATTTTATAAAATAATACCAAATTTTAAACTTAAAATTTACGAATTTCTTTTTCACTAGGTAAAACCTCCTGTAGAAATAATTATGCTAAATCAGGATGAAGCAATGCGCTGTAATCTCCTGTTTTCGATAGCCTTTTACAATATACTGCAATGATAATATTTTTTATATTTTTTACATTGCTATCCTTTTCGATGATGACTGCATCGGGCTTGAAGCCTATTAACATACCATTTTCTGTACCTAAGGCTTCAAAGGGTATGAATCTAAGTCTGGTAACCCAAGGTGAATCCTGGAGCGAGTTCAATATCTCAGAAAGATTTGGAGCACTATAGTTTGTAAATAGACCTTGAATGTCCTTAGGTAAAATAGAGATGATGGCATCATATTCTACCACCATTACGGGATATTTAGTAAGGGGATCTGTAAGGGAGTTTCCGGTATCAACCAAGCCGGTAACCTCTACTACATTTTCTTTAATAAGTATTTTAACCCTCATTAAAACCTTTTCTTTTCCCAATTGTCTCTGTATATACCCCCAGCAGAAGTTAATTAGAACATAGCCAATTCCACACGAAATAATGATATTTTTTACTGAAATACTGGTTATATAAAAAATTCCATTGCTAATAATTCCATTAAAATTGGTAAAATAAAATAAAGCTATACCCGCACCACCAAAGATTAATGTTACTAAATAAAAAATACCTAATAATCTAAAAAAGTCTTTAAACCTATAGGGAGTAAAGGCCACAACGATAATCAGCATAGAGCAAGCCACTTTCATTATTATAGAAAATAAGAAGTAAAGGGATGGAAAAAAAATGATAAATGCATAGAATGCTCCTATGGAGGATGCTACAACTAATTGCAATTTTTTATGGTTGGCTTTTCCAAACTTTGCAGTTAGGGACAATATAATATAGTTCATAATAAAGTTTTCAAGAAAGACATACTCTGCGTATAATACCATCCAATCACCTCCCATAGAAAGGGACATATCCCTTCTACTATAGAAATATTCAATTGTTATAATCTTTATGTCTATTATATAGGAAGGTATTTCAATTTTTTGTCAATTTGTGAAGTCGAAAATATATTTAATTTCTTTGGCAATAAAAAAAAGTGTAGATTACTCTACACTTTGAGGTTGTTAAAAACCCCTATATTTTAAAACAGAGAAATCGGTTCCCGGACAAAGGGCAGGATGAACTCAAAGATGTCAGGTATTTTCAAAACTCACCTTCGGCTCAAACATTGAAAATACTGATCTTCCATCTTATCGTTCTTTTTTATTAACTCCACATATTTCTCTTTATTTAAAATATAGTTGTTTCCGATTTGAAATTTTACTTTCCAACAGTCTGACTATAGATTACTCTACACTTTTCTTCTTAGAATACTTAGCCAACAATCCTGCTGCTACAGCTGTTAGAGGTATGGTTAATATCAAACCTATACTACCGGCCAATGAACGAACAACTTGCGTTGCGATAAGGTCTAGATTAATGATTTTTATAAAGGGTTCATCATATGCTGTAAATACTAGTAATAATGGTATTGAACTACCGGTATAGGCTAATATCAGTGTATTGGCCATAGTTCCCATAATATCTCTACCAACATTCATCCCAGAAATAATCAATTGTTTTGAAGTTAGATGGGGATTCACTGTTTTGATTTCTTCAATTGCTGAGGCAATGGACATCCCTACATCCATTACAGCCCCCAAAGCTCCTAGGATAATTCCTGCAAATAGTAAATCGCTGAAGTTAAACTTTATTCCCTGGGGTATATATAAAAGCATCATAGCTTCTTGACTCGATAGTCCTGTTAGCCGCACCTTTGTACCTATAATAAAAGCAATTAACCCCGCAGAGAGAACTCCCCCTAATATACCGATTATAGCTGCTAGACTTTTCATATTAAATCCACCAACAACTACAATTGTCATAATGGTGATAACAAAGGATACTACCACCACCAATAGAATTGGATTATATCCCATCAATAGACCTGGTAAAATAACCTTAAGAACTAACAACACCGTTAATGCAAGGGTTATAACCGTTTTTAACCCCTTTAATCTACCAACTACTATAAGAAGTAATATAAAAAACACTGCAAGGCCTAATACATAGCTGTCCCTTAAATATTCAGAGATATAAACCTCTATTGAGCCACCCTCTAGCTCTTCTATACCGACCAAAACCTTGTCTCCGGGCTCCACTATGATATCATAGGCTGGGCTATCTGTTAATACATGGGTAATATCAAATATTCTCCCTTTATATTCACCTGATAATATTTCAAGCTTTACTTGATAGTATTTAAGAAAGGTCACATCTTCCTTTTGATTCTCCTCAACGTATTCAACCTCTAGGATTTTAGCTCTTTCAGTCATCGGTTCTACATCCAACTCATCTGCTGCTACAAAGCCTACTCCAGAGGCTAAAACAAGTAAAATAATCAAGATTCCTACGATTTTTTTTAACAACTGACTTCCTCCTCCTTTACTGTAGCTTTAAATGGTATGTTCTTAAATTTTCTTCGTAGAAAGCAACCTGTTACTGCCAAGATACTGATACTTGCTATAAAGATACTAATGATCTTAATTGCTGTATTATAGAAGAATGCTTCTGGTACCATTTGGATTAGTATATCAGTTTGAGGATCTAGAATCCATAAATCATTATCAAAGAATATCAGATGGAAATAAGTGAAGTATTTATTAAAATCAAAATATATTAGCCCAGAGAATAGGGCTAATAGTAGAATATTTACTATAGCCGTATAAAACATGGTTCTTGAGAAATTCCTTTTCCATCGCCTATCCTTTTTCAATAGGGTAATTACCATTAATACTAGCACAATTAAGCCAATGTTTCTGATATCCCGTCCCTTAATAAATAATTCCTTAACGTCTATCATATGAAGCTTTTCTCTCTCTCCAAAGATTTCAATCTCTTCCCCTCTAACAATGGCCCTAGTATTTAATACTGCCTTTTCATTACGTAGGTAGGAGAGAAGGTCTTTAACCACAAATTGATAATTTTCTAGATCCATACCGGTTTCAGAGGATATATTATATTTCTCATAGGAGCTTCTGTAATGGTTCATGTTGAAGGCTATAACTTCAACACTGGTTAGTAGAAGAATAATAGATAATAATATCCCTATTATAAGATAAAGGAATTTAGATTTCATAGCATACCTCCTTAAGTCAATTACTTCTATCCAGGATAGCAATGGTTAATCACATTTTGTACCTAATTATGAGTATACCATATTCCCAAAACATCTGAGCAATTATTTAATTATTCCCCTATCATTATAGGAGCAGAAAAGGTTTTATCATTGGTGGTTAGCTTGGTAAAGAGTTCCTATAATAAAAAGATCGTAGCATTGATTATTAAATCTACGCTACGATCTTTACATTTTTATTTAGTATTCAATCTTACAGCTCTATAATTTCTACAGCCTCATATCCCCCTTCATCAACTGCAGCAATCAGCTGATCATTACTTACTTCTTGGTCCAATTCAACAACTGCACTTTTTTCTCCTAAATTTACTTCCACTGAATGAACTCCACTTACTTCCTTTAGAGCCTCTTTTACATGTCTTACGCAATGTTCACAGCTCATTCCTTCAATCATCATTTTCTTTTTCATTATATCTCCTACCTTTCTATTATAAATGTTTATGTATTATCTATATTCTACCCCTATCAGGTATAAAGTAAATAGTTTTATATATTCATTTAATTGGGGATCCCCAAATTTTTTTTGTTTGCTTCTTCTATTGATTTAATAAGCTTTGAAACCACTTCTTCATAGAAGCTCCTCCTTTAAGATCTTTTAATATTTAAATCTGCAAGTACTGTGCCAATAAGTAATTATTCTTATATGATTATAAGCATTCAACAGATAAGCTTTTTTTTAGCTTTTTTTTTTTAGCATATTTTTGTAATATAAAAACCAGTGTCCTATCCCTAAGGGGATATCCACTGGTTTTTATAATTGAACTTTTTTTCATTTTTTTCTTCTTAAGAATATTGGGATATCAAAATCATCCTTCTTCTCTTCACCTGCTGCAACTTCCTTAGCTGTAGCAGATAGGATTGATTTTCCCTGCTTATCTACAAACTTCATGATATCCTTTTCGAAGCCTGTGGCAATTACAGTAATTCTTATTTCATCCTTTAGGTCCTCATTGATAACAGCACCAAATATAATATTAGCGTCCTGATCAGCTGCCTGAGTTACCAGCTCCGCTGCCTCATTTACTTCGAATAATCCTAAGCCAGCTCCTCCAGTAATATTTAACAATACTCCCTTAGCACCTTCTATAGAGGTTTCTAGCAATGGGCTATGGATGGCCTGCTTAGCTGCTTCAACTGCTCTATTTTCACCGCTGGCCCTTCCAATTCCCATATGGGCTAGGCCTTGCTCCAGCATGATGGTTTTTACATCGGCAAAATCTAGATTTACAAGACCTGGTACAGCAATTAGGTCAGATATACCTTGTACCCCTTGTCTTAACACATCATCAGCTATTTGGAAAGCATCCAGCATTGTTGTTTTCTTTTCTATTACTTGTAATAACCTATCATTGGGAATTGTTACAAGGGTATCAACGCGATCCTTTAATTCCTTTATACCTTCTTCAGCATGGGTCAGCCTTCGTTTTCCTTCAAAGGTAAAGGGTTTCGTTACAACTCCTACTGTAAGAATCCCCATTTCCTTAGCAATTTCTGCTACGATAGGAGCTGCTCCAGTACCAGTTCCTCCACCCATTCCAGCAGTAACAAAAACCATATCTGCTCCTTGAAGTAGCTTGTGTATATCTTCTCTGCTTTCTTCTGCAGCCTTCTTTCCTATTTCAGGATTAGCGCCAGCCCCTAGGCCCTTTGTCAGTTTTTCACCTATTTGAATTTTATGTTCTGCCTTTGAAGTAAATAAAGCCTGCTTATCTGTATTTACTGCAATAAACTCGACACCTTTTAATCCCGATTCGATCATTCTATTGACAGCATTGTTTCCGCCGCCACCAACACCAATAACCTTTATTTGAGCAAATTGTTCCATATCAATATCAAACTCCAACACATTATAACCCCCTTGTTATGTATCGATATCATAATTATTAGCATAATGTCATCATTTTTTACTATAGCATGAATGTTATTATTATTCCATAGGCTATAAGGCTATACTTATTGATTAGCAGGAAATATAGCAATATATGATGCTTATTTAATTCAACATAAATAATTGATTTCCTTTTTTAAATTGGAAATAATTTAATTTTTTTAGTATAATTTCAATAAAAATTTCTGGTGGAATAACCTTAATATGCCAACCTTATTGTTTGATACTTCCAATAAGATGCCGTCGAATAATGGCGAAGTTTTGGAAAAGCCTATTTCCAAAGGCAAAAATTGCAGCGTAATATAAGGGTACTCCTATTCTATCTCCTATATAAGCCAATAGACCAGCTAGAATTGCATTGCCAAAGAAGCCAGAAACAAATATACCTGTATGAAATTTATTGTCTAATATAGATTTAATGGCTCCAAATACTGAGTCTAGTGCAGCCAATATTGCTACTGATATATAGAGAGAAAAAGTAGCAGGATAAGTTATGGGTAAGTACAATCCAAGTATAATACCTATCAGTAAACCGATTAATGCGATGATCAATTTATTCACCTTCCTTAGGTGTTGCAAACTTCAATGCAATTTCACCTTGATATTTTGATATGAAAACCCATGGGCTGGTTTCAGTTTCTACAATTAGTCCCCACTCCTTTAAAAGTGTACTAAATGAATCTGGAGATTTAATTGCGGCATCTAGAGTTATGGGATCTCCAATTGCTTTTATAATAAAGGGCTGTCCATAGGTATGATTATTGATTGTAATGGTGGGGCCTGCACATTTTATTTCCGAAAGATGTACCACCCTCTGACCATTAATAGAAATCGCCTCAGCACCTGCAACCTTTAAGTCATTCACTATTATTAAAACATCAGACTCATGCACAACAAGATTGTTAGGATTTTCTCCTTCATAAAGCTCTCTTTCACTATCGCTGAGCTTTACAATTATTCCAGGCCCCTCAAGGTCTATATGACCACTTAGCATTTTCATATTTTTTAAATCATTGGCTAAAACATCCCTTATACTTCCCTCTGTTTTTAGAGCTTCACTATATTCTTGAAGACGGGTTCTACTAGCATCTGCCAACTCCTTTAGATTTTCTATCTCCTTCTTCTCTCCTTCCAATTGGCTTTGTAAATCACTTATGGTTTTCAGACTAACAAAAGTATAGTCATCCTGAACATTTCTTAGCTGTAGCGTGATTATAAAGCCTAAAATAGAGAATGTAATCAGGATTATGATCCCTGTAAAGAATTTTTTCATCAAATTACCTCCGGAGGTTTATTAGCTACCTTCTACAGGTTTAGCATACTTATAATTTATAATTTCTGTCACTTTGGGAATGACAATATGATCTTTTTTTTCAATTGTTACCTTAATGCCTTCCTCTTGTCTCATGTTCCAAATGATTCTATATCTCATATTTAAAGCAGCTTCAAGGGTTTCAGGATTCCCAATAGCTTTAATTACATAAGGAAGGGTTGTTTGCTCAGAGTTAATTAACACACTATTGGAGCTATAATATACTTCAGTTGAAGATGTATACCTTAAACCATTTATGCTTATAGCCTCTGCCGTGGATGCATTAAGCTCATTTATAATAGCTAAAAGCAGGTCATTATATAGCATAATAAAGCTATTCTTACCATCTTCAACCTCTTCTTCGATGGTTATTATAATTCCCGGGCCTTCAACATTACTATTTCCTGATAAAAATTGATACCTTTCCAGGTCTAAATTTAAGTTTTTAATAATGGTGTTGTCATCGGCTTCAAAGCTCTCATATTCCCTTAACCTGTTTTCAATTTCAGAAAGCTCTTTAGCTAGGTGCTCCTTTTCACTTCTAAGATCCCTTAATTCAGCTGTAACCTGCTGGGCTCTGAAATTGGCAAATAATCCGGATCTCAATGGATTATTCACTGTCTTAAACTGTATAGAAAGGATTATTCCAAATATCCCACATAAAATGGCAAAAGCTATCTTTCCCTTCATATCCTTCATTTATTACTCCTCCTGACCCTCTCGGTCTTTAACTGTAACATGTCCTTCAAAGCGTAAATCTATAATGACATTGGTTCTGTTCATCGAATAGAGGGCAGCCATAATATCCTTCAGTGCCAACATACTATAAACATGATTGTTACCCTCAGCAAGAAGAACTTCATTGCCGTCAACAGTAGAAAGCCTCAAAAGACCCTTATTTAATATATCAATTTCCGATATGGATTCTGTCATATCAGTAAGCTTTGATGCTTCTATTAAGACTAAAGAATCCATTAGCGTATCAAAATTCTCCGCCAATACTTTTTCACCAAGCTTATAGCTGGTTATTTTGGTTCCATTAATTAAGGGCAGTTCATTAAAAATATAGCTATCAACTGATTTTAAAATTACACCCTCTTTATCAATATATATAAATTTGCCCATATAAGATATTATAGCATAATCTTCTCTTTCCTTCACCTGGATAATAAGCTTACTAGGCAATTTTCTCTCTACTTTAGCTTGTCTAATGTAGGGTAAAAAAGTTATATTTTCTTCTACTTCCTCTAAGTCTATTTTCAAAATGCTTCTATCAAATATAAGTTTAGAAGCCTCCAGGATTTCCTCCTCCATTACCTTTTGATGATCTTTTACCACTACAGTTTTTAAATTAAAGAAATCCGACTGGAGTATTCCATAAAGGCCCCACAATGCAAAGACCATTAGTAGTAGCATCAAAGATACATAGCCTTTACCTTTCCCTTTAAATTTTCTTTTACCATCTTTACCGTAATGATCTTCCATTGTAATTCCACCTTTATGTCAATTACTTCACCAAGGCATAAAAACAAACCTGTTTTTCCATTGGTGTTTTCGGTTATAAGTTTTTTTTTAGATTTTGAACTTTTCTTCTTATGCTTGTCCATAATACCATTATATTAAAAGCAGCCATAGACTGCTATTAATAGAATCTAAGTTTTAATGATATTTACCCCTAGCTTCGATAGCTCTACATGTATATTATCATAACCACGCTCTACATGTCTTGCATTTTCTATAACAGTTTTTCCATCTGCTGCCAAGGCTGCTAAAATAAGTGATGCACCGCCTCTTAAGTCTTTGGCCTTAACGGTTGCACCAGTAAGGTTTTTAACACCTTTAACTAAAGCTATTCTCCCATCAACCTTTATATTTGCTCCCATTCTGATGAGTTCCTCAGTATGTTTGAAACGATTTTCAAAAATGGTTTCAATGAAAAAGCTTATACCATCGGCAACTGTCATTAATGCCATCATTTGAGATTGCATATCAGTAGGAAACCCTGGATATGGAAGGGTTTTAACGGAGTCTACAGACAATAGCCTCTCAGGTGCCCTTAAGTAAATATTACTGTTATCAGCATCAATAATGCAACCGACTTCCCGTAGCTTATAAAGAACAGATTGCAAATGCTCTGGTACTACATTTTTTAGATGAATTTCCCCTTTAGTAATGGCAGCTGCCACCAGGTATGTTCCTGCCACGATCCTATCAGGAATGATTCTATGCTCCACATCATGGAAGTTATCTACCCCTTCAACATATATGGTTGCTGTACCTGCACCCCAAACTCTACCACCCATAGCATTAATAAAACGCTCTAAATCCATGATTTCTGGTTCTCGAGCTGCATTTCTAATAACCGTTGTGCCTTTGGCAAAAACAGCAGCAAGGATTATGTTTTCTGTTGCACCTACACTGGGGAAATCCAGCTGGATTTCAGTTCCCCTAAGCTCTGTGGCTTCACAGATTAGGAAGCCATGACTTTCTTCTATCTTTGCCCCCATATTCCTTAGGGATCTAAGGTGTAAATCAATGGGCCTTGGTCCAATTTCACATCCCCCTGGGTATGCAATCTCATGGTACTTATGTTAAAGTTCCAAAATATTTTCATATAGATACCATCAGGGTAATCCTCGGATTGCCCTACCAATATCTTATCAATTAATATCTCTAAATCCTGTCTCTCCAAATCCTTCTTCCTAATTATATCATTAATTATTCCATTAATGGATATTTTTTGTACATTATTCATCGCTATAACTTTATTATTATATGTCACAAATCTAGACATCATAGACTCTAATTCCATTTCCCCTTCATCCATTAGTTCCCGATAAAGGGATTCTTCAAGCCTCCCCCTTGAATAGAGCTTTGTATAGCTTTTTAACTCGTTTCTTTTGATATCAATATCCTTGTTGATTTTTTTAAGTGCTTTCTGTATATTCCCTACATCTCTAAAAATTTCACATGTTTTCTCTAACTCCTTCATAGCTGTAGGTTTTAGTATCAAAATTTTCTTCAAATTATCAATAATAATATTTTGAATTTCTTCACCTGAAATGTTATGTCCACTACAATAATCCCTTCCCAGTTGATGATATTTACCACAGTAATAATAATGTCTTTCCTTTCTTTTTCTCATAATCATATAGCTTCCACATTTACTGCAGTATAGAAATCCGGAAAAGAGGTTTATTCCCTTACTGCCACCCTTGATTTTTCTTTCTACCCTTTTTTCGGCTATCTCCATAGCTATTTTATAATCTTCCTCTGAAACAATGGCAGGATGATGATTTTTGTAAATAATATGTTGGTCTTCAGGTATCTTAACAGATTCACCTTTAATCCTTTTTTTGATGGTTTTTTTACATCTAAGAACTCCCGTGTATATATCATTTTGAATGATTCTCTGAACATGAACTGGATTCCAGTTCTGTGCTACCTGAATGTTCGAACCATCTTTACTTTTCTTATACTGAGAGGGAGTTGGTATTTTCTCTTCATTAAGTTTTGCGGATATTTTTCTATAGCCCCATCCTTGTATGTATAAGCTAAAAATATACCTTACTGTTTCTGCTGCCTCCTCATCTATTAAAAGCTTATGTTTTAAATTTTTATCCTTTTGGTAACCAAAGGTGTTACGGATTACTAGGCCACCATTTTTTTGTTTGCTTCTTATACTCCCAATAATTTTCCTACTAATATCCTTTACATACATCTCGTTGTACCAAGTTCTAAGACCCAGGATATCGTCACTATCTTTTCTACTATCATAGTTTTCATTTATTAATATTAACCTGGTTTCATATTGATCTAGTAGTTCAAAAAAAAGTAAGGTTTTAGCATTATGTCTTCCGATCCTTGAGCTATCCTTAGTTAGCAAAAAATTCACTTTTCCTGATTTTATGTCTTCTACTAAGGAGTTAAAGCTTACTCTGTCAAAGGTATAACCCGATACATTATCATCCTCATAGATTTTATCTATGGTATACCCTAGTTCTTGAGCCTTTTGGTATATTAGTTCCTTTTGTTGAATTATTGAGCTATAGTTTTCTTTATCTTCATCTCGAGATATTCTGACATAGCCGCATACCCTCATCAATATCCCCCTTGGCATCTACTTTTAACTTTATTCTTAATTAAAATCTTAACCACCTCTTCCATAGTTTTATTACCCTCATATTTATGAACAACTACAACTTTTTTATCCTTCCTCCTTCCTTTGCTATTGGTTTTTTTTTCTTCCATAATATTTCCCTCCAATTCTAAGGGTTTCTATATTATAGATATGCAATAAAAACTATGTCCTATTAAAAGAACAAAAGCATTTCATGCGTTAATTTTCTATGGTTAAAATGCTTTTGTTTTCCAGGGAACCCATGTGTTCCCTAGGACGTTTCACTGTACCCTCCTTACTTTAATAAGGGGGAACGCCCCCCTTAACAACCTCCCATTTCATAGGACTTAAAACGAACTTTTTTCCTATGAAATAAAAAAAGCCCTAAGGCTTTTTTAAAAATGTTGAATGTTGAATGTTGAATGTTGAATTAAAGAAAGATTTGCATTGCAAATCTCTTATTTGTTATTTATTCTGATCCTTTAATATACCTATTACATAATTTCCTGCCCATTAATTGCTCATTTCCAATTACTCATTGTTTTTATTCTTCTTCTTAATTCTTTACCTATTACCTATTACTTATAACCATTAACCTATAACCAACCTTTTATCCCTTAACTATTAACTATTAGTTATTCACTATACACTGGGTTTTCTAGCTTCGCCAGCTCCACTGAAATTTCAGCTGCTACCCTGGCATTGTTATACACAAGCTGTATATTGGCATCCAGGCTATTTCCTTTTGTTAATTCCTTTACCCGCTCTAGCAGGAAAGGGGTTGTAGCCTTTCCTTTTATTCCCCTGATACCTGCTTCCATAAGTGCCTCATCTATAGCTTGGTTAATGATATTGAAATCCATTTGGTGCTCTTCTGGTATAGGATTGGCAATAACCATTCCTCCCTTTAAACCAAGCTCCCATTTAGTCTTTAGGGCCGCTGCAACTTCCTTAGCATCTTCAACAATATAGTCTACTTTAAAGCCGCTTTTTCTGGTATAAAAGGCTGGTAATTCCTCTGTTTTAAACCCTACCACTGGTACCCCATGGGTTTCTAAATATTCTAACGTTAATCCTAAGTCTAATATAGACTTAGCACCAGCACATACAACGGCAACATTGGTGTTTGAAAGCTCCTGTAGATCTGCTGATATATCAAAGCTCTCTTCTGCACCCCGATGAACTCCACCAATCCCCCCAGTTGCAAAAATTTTTATCTGTGCCAAGCTGGCAATAATCATTGTTGAAGCAACTGTTGTTGCACCATCTAGGCCTTTAGATATTAAAAAGGGAATATCGCGCCTACTGGTTTTTAGAATACCCTTTCCCCTACCCATATAGTCTATTTCTTCTTTAGTAAGGCCCGCCTTTAGCTTTCCCTTAATAATTGCAATAGTTGCTGGTACAGCCCCTTTTCCTCGTATGATCTCTTCAACCCTTAAAGCGGTTTCTACATTCTGGGGATAAGGCATCCCATGGGAAATAATTGTGGATTCCAAGGCCACCACAGGTTTTCCATTCGTTAATGCATCCTGTACCTCAGGATTTATATCTAGATATTGATGGATCATTTATTTCTCCTCCATTTCTTTAAAAAACACTTAAGTTTTAAAAAGTATACATTCAATTTTATTTTATGGCTTTATTCTACCCTAAAATCTTACCATCGAAAAGTCTGAGGACTTAATTTATGGATAGAAAGCTAAAAGGGAGGTAAAACCTCCCTTTTAGCTTTCTAACGCCTTTTTTCCTTCCTCATCAATAAATTGATTCGTATATAATCTGTAGTAATATCCCTTTTTCTTCATTAGCTGATGGTGATTACCTGCTTCTATGAGCTTACCCTTACGAATAACAAGAATTCTATCGGCAGATCTAATGGTAGATAGCCTGTGGGCAATAATAAAGCTGGTTCTACCCTTTAAAACCTTGTTAATGGCTTTTTGAATCATTTGTTCCGTTTCAGTATCTATGGAGGATGTAGCTTCATCTAACACAAAAATCCTAGGGTTTGCTAAAACTGCTCTTGCAAAGGATATCAGCTGTTTCTCCCCAGAAGAAAGCAATCCTCCTCCCTCACCAACCTCTGTATCGTAGCCCTTCTCCAGCTTCATTATAAAATCATGGGCATTTACAAGCTTTGCGGCCCTAATAATATCCATTTCCCTGGCATCTAGCCTACCATATCGAATATTATCCTTAATGGTACCACTAAATAGATGGGGACTTTGTAGTACATAGCCAAGATTTGAGTGGAGCCATAGCTGGGAACGTTCTTTGTAGTTTACACCATCAATTAGAATTTCTCCACTGGTGGCCTCATAAAATCTACAAGCTATATTTACAATGGTACTTTTACCTGACCCGGTTTCACCAACCAAGGCTATGGTTTCTCCAGCCTTAACCTCTATATTAAAATTCTCCAGGATTGGTTCCTCAGGGTTATAAGAAAAGGACACATTTTTAAAGGTTATGTCTCCTTTTATTTCTGGCCAGTTTTCTCTTTTAGGATTGAAGGAATCTCCAAATATCTCAACTACCTCAGGTGTGTCCTTTATTGCTGGCTCAGTATTTACCATGGACATTACCCTTTCAGCAGCGGCATGGGCATTTTGAAACTCAGCAAATACCCTAGCCAGTTCCCTTACTGGCTCGAAGAAAAGAATTGTAAAGGAGATAAAAGCCACAAGGGTTCCATAGCTAATGGTGTTTCGCGAAATATCAATCCCCCCAAACCACAGTATTAGAGCAGTTCCTATGCTTCCGAAGGTTAATACCAAAGGCAGATAAAGGGATGAATAGATGGCAGCCCTTATGGATGCAGCTCTCATTTCTCCGGTTTTTTCAGTAAATTCCTCTAGGTTTTTCTCTTCCCTTACCAATACCTTTGTAGTTTTAGCACCAGTAATTCCTTCGTTAAAGGCCCCAGTGATTTTTGAGTTAATTTTCCTCACTACTCTATATTCCTTTAAAATTTTCTTTTGAAAATATAGGCTTATAACAGCTAAAAAGGGAGTTACAGAGAGGGTTATTAGGGCCAGCTTCCAATTTAAGAAAAACATTACTACAGCTATAGCAGTCATCTTGGTAAAGCCCCAGACCATATCCACTGTTCCCCATGAAATAATCTCACCCAATCGGACAACATCATTGGTCATCCTTGCCATCAGCCACCCTACAGCCTTATTATCATAATAAGAGAAGGAAAGCTCTTGAAGTCTTTTAAAGCCAGCTTTTCTGATGGAATAGGTGATTCCCGTTTCTATTTTTGCCGCCATATCTATAAACTTAAATACTGTATAGGATAGTGCTACAATAAGGAGGAAATACACTAGGATAAAATACTCTATTCCCTCTGTGGTACCCTCCATAGCAAATTGATCTACAGCTATTTTGGTCATATAAGTAAAGGCTACATCTATGACAGCAACAGCCACCATCAATATTGCAAGTAGAATCATTTCCTTTTTTAGTGGGAGAGTATATTTAAATATGTCCTTCCACAGTTTAAAATCAATCTTTTGTTGATGCTCTTGTTCATTATGCTCTATCATTTTATCTACCTACCTTCAAATACTAAATTAATTTGAATAATTCTTTTATTAATTAGCAACCTCCATAAATCCATCTTCTGATGAGTTTTGAATATTCCATATCTTTTTATATAAACCTTCCTCATGAATAAGTTGATCATGGTTTCCAGTTTGTATTAATTTACCTTTATCTAAAACGATTATAAAATCAGCCTCCGACAAGGTTGAAATCCTATGGGATATGATGAATGTTGTTGCCTTATTTTTTCTCTCCTTTAGTGCCGCTCTAATGGATGCATCCGTCTCTGTATCAACTGCGCTTAAAGAATCATCAAAGACAACAATTGGTGAATTATTAATTAAGGATCTGGCTATGGCCATCCTTTGCTTTTGACCTCCAGATAGGGATACTCCCCTTTCTCCTACAAGGGTTTCATAACCCTTATCAAATTCTAAAATTACATCATGGATGGAGGCTACCTGTGCCACCTCAACTACTTCCTCATCATTTGCATCGTATCTTCCCAGTCTGATGTTTTCTTTAATGGTTTTTGCAAAGAGAAAAGGCTCTTGTAATATTAAACCTAGATTGCTTCGTATCCACTTCTTATCAATGGTCTTAAGCTCTTTACCATCAATTTTTATTGAGCCCTCTTGATAATCAAATAGTCTGGCTAATAGATGCACTAAGGTTGTTTTCCCGGAACCAGTAGGGCCTAGTATTGCAACGGTTTGACCTGCCTCTACATTAAAGTTAATATTTTTTAGAATGGGTTTATCCGTCTCATAACCAAAGGAAACATTTTCAAAGGAAATATTTCCATAAATCGGACTTTTGTCTCCGTTTTCCTCCATATTTTCAATGGGCTCATCAATAATTGCCTGAATCCTTTCTACAGCCACCATGGCCTTTCCAAGGTCGGTAATAACCCTACCCATCTGTCTAACAGGCCATAGAAGCATGCCAATGTAGGTTGTAAATACCACCAATGTGCCTAAACTGATTCTACCCATAGCGGTCCAATAGATCCCTGTAACCAGTACCATTCCGATTTGGAACATGCAAATTAGATCTGATATGGACCAATACCAAGCAAACAACCTAATGAGCTTATAGGTAAAATCTCTATTAATACGATTCTTTTCTTCAAATCTTTCTTCTTCATGCCTTTGACGTCCAAAGGCCCTAACCACCCTTAAGCCCGTTAGGTTTTCCTGAAGGGTAGTAGACATCTTCCCCTCCGATTCATCCATTAGCTTAAAGGCCTTTTTAACCTTAATAAAGAAAACCACTGCAAAGGTAAAAATTACTGGTACCAATGCTAGAGATACCAATGTCATGGTTAAATCTAAGGTTAACATGATATAACCAGAGAATAGAAGCATAAACAATGCACTACCGATTTCAACAAATTGAGTAGCTAAGAATCTTCTAATAGTTTCAACATCAGATGTACACCTTTGTACTAGATCTCCAGTCTCTGCCTTAACATGATACTGATAAGATAAATATTGAAGGTGATTATAAAGTTGATCCCTCATTTTTCTTGAGACGGTCTCAGCAGCCTCTGCAGACCACTTCCCCTTGAAAAATAGGAATAAACCTCTAAAGACTGTGAAGGCCACCAACATCCCTGCAGGAATCCACAGCTTACTCTTCAAAGCTGAAACACCACCAAACCCCTCAATAATTCTTACTACCCAATAGGGTGCAGAAAGCTGTTCATTTCCAATAATGGAATCTATCGTAATTTTCATCACCAATGGTCCAATTAAGCTAAATAGTGCTGCCATACCAATACTAAGAATAGCAAAGGTATACTTACTTCTATTTCCCTTCATATAATTCCATAATAATTTAATATTCTTCATTGTAGACCCCCCTTGCGGTCAAATTTTACTTTTTTAGGATTTTTTAATTTTGGTTCCCTATCCCATAAATCATGTTTAATGGTTAAAACCACCAATATAATATGCTGCCATCATTTCGCCCCCTTATTTATTCATTAAGTAAACCCATATAAAAAGCCCTGGCAAGAAGTAGCTACCAGGGCAATGAATATAAAATCAAACAAAAAGCCCAGGCAAGCATATCCTTACCTGGGCTGATTACACTATGTATCAGTTGGTGAGTAAAGATGAGTTACTTCCCTTAGAAAACAGAGTATTTAATTCTAGGCATACTAATCCCTTGGGGATGCCAAAAAAACCTGTTGATACAATAGCATTAATGCTTATTAATTCTCTGTTAACTAAACTAATCATAACCATCCTACACCTCCTTACTTAATTTACAGTCAAATTATACCATAGATTCATGAAGCATACAAACTTTTTTTTACAAATATGAAGATTTTTTAATATTATCTATATTACTCTTGTGAAATTTCAATTTTCACCAGCTCTGAATTAGAAAATAAGCGCATTGGTGGCCCCCAGGTTCCAGTGCCAGAGGTTGTATAAATGTAACTGTTCTTGTATCTATAGACACCATAGGAATACTTGAAAATTATCGCCACAATAAAATTCAAAGGAGGGATTTGCCCCCTATGGGTATGGCCAGATAATTGCAAATCAATTCCTGCTTCAACTGCCTCTCTAAATTTAACAGGCTGATGAGATAATAAAATATGGAGCTTTGCTGAATCACTGTCAGTCAATAAATCCTTCAGCTGATGATTAGCATTTGCGCCTCTTCGATTTGAAGAATCGTCAACTCCAATTAGTGTGATATCCTCCAATTCTATTCTTTTGTTATCAATCACTTCGATATTTGCATCACCACAGAATCTCTTAAAGCCTTCATATCCAGAGTATATTTCGTGATTGCCTGATACAGCATATACTCCAACCTTAGCTTTAAGGGTTTTTAGTATTGGTGCAAATTTCTTGATTTTCTCATATTCATCATCCACCATATCTCCTGTAATTAAGATAAGGTCTGCCTCTAAGCCATTACAGCTTTCCACCAGTTCATTCACCCATTTTTTAGAGGTTAATAGTCCTAAATGGATGTCGGATAAATGAATAATCCTTAGTTGATTTTTCATTGTTTTTTGATATTTTATTTCTATGGTTTTAAGAATTGGGCCTTTTTTAGCAATGGTAATTGACACAAGGCTTAGAATTGGAATTAGTGTAAAGGCTATTGTATTGATTTGATAATCATATCCATTAATAATATATAATAAAACTTCCTTGATCATTAAAACAAATAAGGAAATTGATAATATTCCCATCCATATTGATCCAAAATAAGATACTATAAAGCCATACTTAAATTTTCTTATAAGGCGTCCTAAAACATAGCTGACTCCCCCCAACCAAAAAATCAATTGAATAAGTAGCTTAATGAATCCCCCAAGAGTAAATTGATTCATCAGCTGAGTATAAACAAAATAATTCATTCCTCCATAAATACTAAAAAAAATTACAAAAAATATGGTAAATGCCATTATTCTCTTGAGCATAGTTCCTCCTTTGTAAAAGCACATTAATAAGTGTTGAATGTTGAATGTTGAATTGATGTGGAAATTTGTTTGCAAATTTCATAGTTTTTGTCTTCTCTATTTTTAAACTTTAGGCTATTCACTATTAGTTATTATCTATTAACTGTAGCTTACCATTACTATTACTATTACTAATTATTTATTCCCTATTACCTATTACCTTCACTTCAACTCTTTTCCCATGTGTTATCCCATCCACCTGGATAGCTAATTTTAACCCTTCCACATCTTGCTAGCATAGCTCCTAAAAAAATTATGGATGATCTCATTTCTCTAACCAACTTCTCAGGTATCTCGTAATTATTGAGATTTTTGGAATCCACCACTACGGTATTCCCTTCTCTAGTAACCTTACAGCCTACAGACTCCAGGATTTGTATCATAATTTCAACATCAGATAGCATTGGAATATCATGCACTATATTTATACCACTGTTTAACACAGTTGCAGCTAAAATAGGAAGAACTGAGTTTTTTGCACCCTGCACCTCTAGCTCTCCAACTATTTTATTACCACCGATTACTTCAAATTTACTCACCAGCTGGTCACCTCCAAAGTTCAATATGTTTATTTATATATGTAAAAAAATATCTGCTGGCAAATTTAACAAATATATAAACATATTATGCAGAAACCCTGTAGGTGTTACTCTTTGGTTTTTTTAGATATTTAAAGCCTTATAATCTCTTTTAGTATCGCTTCTGCTGCATCATCCTTTGCTGATTTCCTACTAGCCATCTTCATACTTTCCAATAGTTTAGAATCCCCTAAGATTTTTTTTATATTTTCATCTAGTATTTCAGCAGATAATTGATTCTCCTTAAGCATTATAGCAGCACCCTTCTCCTCCATGGCCTTTGCATTGTACTCCTGATGATTTTCAGCAGTATGGGCTTTAGGAATCAATATTGACGGCTTTCCGGCAGCAGTTAGCTCCGCTATGGTAATGGCCCCTGCACTACATACTACAATGTCAGCTGCCTTTACTGCATAGGGCATATCATCAATATAGGGAATTATCATATGATTACGAAGAATTTCATCATCAAAAGCTTCAATAACCTTATGATAATGATTTTTACCTGTTGCCCATATTAGCTTATAATTCAAAGCTTTAGAAGTTGTTAGCAACTGGGCTATAGCATGATTAAGCTTTGAAGAACCCCCGCTTCCTCCAACCACCAAGACAATGGGCTGGTTACTATCAATGTTATAGTGATTCTTAGCCTCTTGATCCTCAATCAAAAAGAAGGCATCCCTAATGGGATTACCAGTATATACAAGCTTTTGGGGATATCTAAAAAATCTACTTGCCTCCTGAAAGCTAAGAAGAATCACATCAACATGTCTTGAAAGGATTCTATTGGTTAGCCCTGGAAAAACATTTTGCTCATGTATGATTGTTTTTAGGCCCATCATGGCCGAGGCTACATATAGCACCGGACCACAAACAAACCCTCCAGTACCGATGACAACATCAGGTTTAAAGTCTTTTAAAATTCTCCATGCCTGAAAAAACCCCTTCATCAGCTTAAATCCGCTCTTTACATTATGTAGGGATATGCTGCGCCTTAGATAGCTAACAGTAATATGCTTCATTTCATAGCCGGCATTAGGTACTACATCACTTTCTAAACCCTCTTTAGTACCTATAAAAAGGATTTCAGCACTAGGCAACTGATGCTTTATTTTATTAGCTATGGCTATTGCTGGATAAATGTGTCCTCCAGTTCCTCCTCCGCTAATGACAAATTTCATTAAACTCATCTCCTATCAGGATTAATATGCTTAGATATGTTTAGTAGTATTCCAGTTAAGGCCATAAAAACTACTAATGCATTTCCACCAGAGCTAATAAAGGGCAAGGGCATTCCAGTAACTGGCATTGAAGAGGTGGCCACTGCAATATTTATAATAACCTGTATGGTTATTAAGGCTATTATTCCCGTCGCCAATAAGCAGCTTTGTAAATCCGGTGCATTCATGGCTATTCTTACACCCCTCCATATAAGAATTAAAAACAATAATAAGACAACAGTTCCTCCAATAAACCCCAGTTCTTCCCCTATTATAGCAAAAATAAAATCGTTTTGTGGCTCAGGCAAATAAAAGTGTTTTTGAACACTCCTTCCCAGCCCTCGTCCAAATAGCCCACCAGAACCTAAGGCTAAGAGGGATTGAATAACCTGAAAACCAGAAGCAGAGGGGTCTGCCCATGGATCAAGAAAAGCCGTTATACGCCGAGCCTTATAGCTATCCCCTTTAATTACAATATATGCTATTAAGGAGCTAATAGCTCCTAAGCCCGTTAAGGCTAAGCCAATAAAATGGGTTAACTTCATTCCTCCAACAAATACGATAGACATAATCACCACCCCCAGAACAAAGGCAGTACTGAGGTCTGGTTGGAAATAGATTAAGGAGAAATACATTCCAATAATTAGCAGATATGGAAGAACCCCATAAACAAAGCTTTTAATTTTATCTTTCTTTCTGGTTATGGTTGTAGAAACATAAATGATTGCACAGAATTTTGCAATTTCCGATGGCATAATGGTTTGACCAGCAATGGTTATCCATCGTTGGGACCCATTTATTTCTGTTCCCACAGGGGTTAAAACTAATATCAAGAGACCTATACTAAAGAAAAAAAGTAGATTAGCATATCTCTCCCATTTATAATAAGGAAACCTTGCGCAGAAATACATTGCGAAGGTCCCAAGAGCCCCCCACATCAGGCCCTTCTTTAAATAAAAATATCCATCCTTAAAATTTACCAAGGCATTGGCATAGCTAGAGCTGAAAACCATTACTATACCAATTACCACTAATGCAGCTACAGTTAGGGTTATCGTTGAGTCATAGGTTGGCTTTTTTGCCATTTTTAAGACCTCCTCAATTTTGAAACCAGCTCTTTAAAATGTCTTCCTCTCTCTTCAAAATTTGGATACATATCCCAGCTGGCACAGGCAGGGGATAATAATACTGAATCACCAGCAGTAGCAATTTCATTTGTGTATTCAACTGCCTCCTGTAAATCCTTTACTAATACCACATTGCTAAAGCCTAGGGATATAGCTGTACCCTTTATTTTTTCAGCGGTTTCTCCATAAACAACTAAAGCCTTTACCTTCCCCTTAAAGGATTTGATAAACTCTGTAAAGTCGCTTCCTTTATCCATACCGCCTGCAAGTAAAATTATTGGTTCCTTAACTGCCTCTACTGCCTTAATTGAAGCATCAGGATTAGTTCCCTTAGAATCGTTAATATAGGTAACCCCATTAATCACATCAACAAACTCAATCCGATGTTCAACCCCTTCAAAGGTTCTTAAGCTATCGGCTATAGACATAGGTTCAATTCCCATAGCAAAGGCCATAGCTGTAGCCGCCAAAGCATTTTCTAAATTATGATTACCGGGAATCTTTATTTCATCAATGGGAATAATTTCAAGAACTTTATCATCCAGTTTAACGACGATTTTCTGATCCTTCACATAAACTCCCTTTTCCAGCTTTGATTTTCTGCTGAAAAATAGGATATTAGCCGACAATCTTTTACTGGCTTCCCTTAAAACTTCATCATCATAGTTAATGACAGCATAATCATTAGAATTCTGGTTCATGAAAATATTCAGCTTTGCATTTAAGTAGTTTTCCATAGTCTTATGACGATTTAGATGATCCGGGGTTAAATTGAGGATGGCTGCAACCTTGGGGTGAAATTTAGAAATGCTTTCCAATTGAAAGCTACTAACCTCCATGATCATATTGTCTCCCTGCTGACTTTCTAGGGCCTTAGATATAGCTGGTACTCCAATATTGCCTACAACATAGGTTATTCTGCCTGCATCCTTGAAGATTTTACCCGTAAGGGCTGTTGTTGTGGTTTTACCATTGGTACCTGTAATGGCTACAATATCAGCCTTACCCAATCTATAGGCTAATTCTATCTCTCCTATTATATCTATGCTCTTTTCTCTAAGTAAATTAATAAAAGGAATATCCAGTGGTACTCCAGGTGAAACAACTACTAAATCTATGGTTCCTAACACATCAAGATCATTAGGATGCTCTTCGAATATGTATTTCACATTTAGTCCCTTTAGTTCTTCCAGGGCATCTGTAAGCTTATCCTTAGATTTTAAATCGTTTACAATAACCTTACTGCCAAGCTGAACTAGAACCTTCACTAAAGGCACACCGGTTACAGCTAAACCGATAACCAAAACTCTTTTATTCTGTAAGTTCATATAAAAACCAACCCTTCTTATAGAATTGAGAATTGAAAACTTAAATGTTGATTGTTAAATGTTGAATGTTGAATTTATGTTGCTAGATAATTTGTCATGAATACTAAAGTATCAATATAGATTCATGTCAAATTACTACCTAAGTGGCTATTACTAATCAAAGATTGGATTTTTTACTTATAATTATTACTCAATACTCATCACTCATTATTCATTATTCATTACTAATTACTCATTACTAATTATTAATTACATATTTTTCTATCAGCTCAGTGCGATCATTCCAATTAAGCATAATATTACCGTTATGATCCAAAATACAATTACCACCTTTGTTTCTGCCCACCCACTTAACTCATAATGATGATGGAGGGGAGCCATTTTTAAAACCCTTTTTCTTGTTAACTTGTAAGAGGCAACCTGTAGTATCACCGATAGGGACTCTGCAAAATATATTCCGCCTACTATAGGAATAATCATAGAAACATTCATCAATACCGCCACTGAAGCAATCGCTCCCCCTAAAGCTAAGGAACCGGTATCCCCCATAAAAACCTGAGCTGGATGGGAGTTAAACCGTAGAAAGCCTAGACAGGCCCCAGTTACAGCTCCGGCAAAGATTGCCAAGCTGGTATAACCCCAATCCAGGGCCAGTACACTGAAGAAGGCTGCAATAATAAGGGTTACCCCCGAAGCTAAACCATCTAAACCATCGGTTAAATTGGCACTGTTTACTGTGGCTATTACAACAAATATGATAAAGGGTATATACAAAATTCCAAGGTCTAAGTATTGTGGTATGACAAGGTTTCCTATGGTTACACTGCCTTGGATAAAGGGTATTATAATTCGTGTTCCCATCACAGAAACATTGGACTGATATATTGCCAATAATATAGCAACGGCTGTTTGCAATAATATTTTTTGATAGGCTCTTAATCCTAGAGATCGTTTTAAAACTACTTTAATGAAATCATCAATAAACCCAATGATTCCAAAGGCGGTAGTCGCAGCTAAAGCCACCAATAAATCTTGGTTAATTACCCCGGATGTAAGAGAAGTAATTAGGATTGAAAAGATTATGATGATTCCTCCAATAGTGGGGGTCCCACTTTTGGTGAGATGACTCTGAGGACCATCCTCTCTAACCATTTGTCCTACTTTTAACCTTTTTAGATAAGGAATAATTAGTGGACCAAGAATCAGAGTAATAACAAATCCAATAATAATAGTATAGATCAGCTGCTTGTGCTGTATCATTTAATTAACTCCTCTCTTGTAAATAATAAACAATTTCTTCCATTCTCATACCTCTGGAGCCTTTTACCAATATTGCATCTATGTTCTGAAGGATTTTAGGGAGGTCTTTTATTAGTTCTTCATTATTATTAAAGCTATGCCAATCTAAGTCGACTTTATGCTTCGTAGCCTCTTCTCCTATCCACTTTGCCATTTCTCCTACTGTTACCAGATTGTTAATATCTGTTAATGCTAGATCAGCACCAACCATCCTGTGACCCTCTTCAGAAAAGGTACCCATTTCTAGTATATTTCCTAAAATAGCCAGCTTATTACCCTTCTGTAGGTTTAGAACTGCTAAGGCAGCCCGCATTGAATCTGGACTGGCATTATATGCATCGTTTATCACTTTTATATTGTTAAATTGGTGTATTTCCAATCTCATACTGGAAGGCTTAAACTCATCCAAGGAGGTTTGTATCTCCTCTGGGGAAATATTGTAGTGAAAGGCTATCCATATGGAGGCTAAGGCGTTATATACATTATGAATACCTGGTTGAAGAATGTTGAAACTTATGGCCTTTCCCTTCCAATGAATTACTATGCTATAGCCCCCATTTTTATTTGCTTGAATTTCCTCTGGAAAGATGTCATTATCCTTTGATAAGCCAAAGAAAATTTTAATAAATTTAGTAGGTACATTTCTCATTTGAGATAAAAACTGGTCATCTCCATTTAATAGTAGATAGTCCTGGGAGTTCATATAATTGGTGATTTCCATTTTTGCCCTCATAATATTTTCTCTACTGCCTAAATGCTCTATATGGGACATTCCAATATTGGTAATAACTCCAATATTAGGATTTGCAATATTAGCGAGACTGTCGATTTCCCCTAGGGAGGACATCCCCATTTCTAATACGGCCATTTGGTGTTGGGGCTCCAGATTAAAGATTGTTAAGGGCAAACCTATCTGATTGTTGTAATTTCCAATATTTTTAAGTATTTTAAAACGATTACCTAAAACGGCACTTATCATATCCTTGGTTGTGGTCTTTCCAGTGCTACCGGTAACACCAATACAAGGTAGATCAAATAGCCTTCTATAGTAACTACTAATATCCATTAAAGCCTTTAAGGTATCTTCAACCTCTATTATATAGATACCATCTAAACCATCAGTATTTAGCTTCTGATCTTTGTCTATTAAAACTCCAGAGATTCCTTTTTCATAGGCCTCTCTAATGAAATGATGCCCATCGAAGCGTTGACCCTTTAATGGGAGAAAAAGCATATCTTTTTCAGCTGTTCGAGTATCTATTGATATACCTTGAAATGAATCTTTTTTTCCCCTTCTGATAATTTCACCTTTACATATTTCTGAAAGGGTTGTATAGGTTAAAGTTATCATATTCGACCTTCCTCTCCAGCCACTTCTAAAACCACCTGCTTATCATCAAAAACCAACACCCTGTCCTTAACAATCTGTGTGGTTTCATGTCCTTTTCCTGCTATTACAATTAAGTCTCCAGCTTCAGCCATCTTTACAGCTTCCCTAATGGCCTCCTTCCGATCTTCTATTATTATATAGTTCCCCTTAGTCCTTTTTATTCCTTCCTCTATCATAGATAAGATGACATAGGGATCCTCTGATCTAGGGTTATCGGAGGTAATAATTGAAAAATCGCTATACTTACCAGCAATTTCTCCCATTACAGGCCTTTTTGTTTGGTCTCTATCTCCTCCGCAACCAAAAACAGTAATTAATTTATTTTTAGTAAACTCCTTTGCAGCCTTCAACACATTCTCCAAAGCATCAGGAGTATGGGCATAATCTACTACTGCACTGAACTCCTTTAGTCCATCTATTGATTGGAATCTACCAGGAACACCAATAAAAGCATTTAGTCCATCGGCAATAATATCTGCAGGAACTCCTAAGCTATAGCAGCAGGCTATAGAGGCCAATGCATTATAAACAGCAAATAGGGCTGGAGTCTTTAAGGTTAACTTGATATTAAAATTTTCTGGTCCAACTACATCAAAGCTGAGCTCTTTACCATTATTATGTATATTCTCTGCAACAAAATCTGCAGGGTTATTTATGCTATAGGTTAATAAAGGGGTATCTAGATTTTTTATATCCTTAACTATTATTCTACCAGCTTCATCATCTAGATTAATAATATTGCAATGGGTGGTTTTATAAAAGAGCTTTTTCTTTGCTTCTCGATAATTGTCCATAGTGCTATGAAAATCTAAATGATCTGGGGTTAGATTGGTGAAGATCCCCACCTTAAAGCTAACCTCGTCTACTCTATTAAGCTCAAGGGAGTGGGATGAGACCTCCATTATACATGTATCAACATCGCCGTCAATCATTTTTCTAAAGAGGCCTTGTAGATCTAAGGACTCTGGTGTTGTTCTGGCTGAATACATTTTTTCATTATTTATTAATGTGGCAAGGGTTCCAATTATGGCTGTTTTTCTATCATAATTTTCTAGAATACTCTTAATAATGTAGGTTACTGATGTTTTTCCATTGGTTCCCGTAACACCAATCATATCAAGGAGCTGACTGGGTTTACCATAGAAATTACTGGCTATAGACGCCATAGCTCTTCTGGTATTTTTAAATCTAATGATAGGAACCCGATCTTCATGAATTTCCTTTTCAACAGCAATTGCCACTGCTCCATTTTCTATAGCTTCATTGATATAATTATGTCCATCCGTCATAAACCCTTCAATGCATATGAAAAGACCTCCCGGCTTTATGAGTCTGGAATCATAATGAATGTTATCTATCTGCACATCTATAGGTCCATAGATACTTTCAACCTCAAGTTCTTTAATCAAGTTTTTTAAATCCATTATTAACCTCCCCTTCTTGTATACTATTATTAACTCCTTATAAACTTTTTAAAAGGCAACTTAAAATTAAGGTTGATACCATAATTTTAGTTGCCCATTTAATTATAAAACTATATGATTATATTTTCCAGTGGTAAATTTAATTGGGCTTAAATTCCACGCTTATAATTGTTCCTAAGGGAACTTCCGAATTGGCTTCTGGATACTGGGAGGTTGCAACCCCATTGCCTGTTATCTTCAGCCTTAAGCCCAAGGCATTTAGCAGTTTATTGGCATCTCCTATAGTTTTCCCGGTTAAATCAGGTACCAATACCTTCCCTACCTCGCCCTTCTCTCTAGCATATAGCATTACTGAAGAGTTTTCAGGAACCCTAGCTCCAGGCTTAGGGAACATATCGACGATGATGGTATTAGGACCCATTTCCTGTTGGGCTTCAATCTCATATTGAAGCTTATGATCCTTGAGGGTTTTTGTCCCTTCAGTAACAGTCATCTGTCTAACCTCAGGAATGGTGATTTCTGCCTTCACCAGCTGCTGAGCCTCTTCTTCAGTATACTTAGGTTTAACTTCAAGATACCGTAGGCTCTCCTCCAATATTTCCTTAGCCACTGGCGCTGCTGTTATACTACCAAAATGACTTAATCCATTGGGTTCATCAACGATAATTAAAACCGCCAGCTTGGGATCATCCATTGGAGCTACACCTATAAAGGATGATACATAATACCCGTCAGCATATTTACCATCTATTACCTTTTGGGCTGTACCTGTTTTTCCACCAACAGCATATCCTGGAATATAGGCAGCTTTTCCAGAGCCCTCAACGATTACTGATTGCATGATTTCCCGCATTTCCTGGGAGGTTTTTTCGGATATTACTTGACGGACCATTTGTTCTTCAAATCGATGAACGACGTTTCCTTCATTATCTACAAGTTCTTTCACAATTCTAGGTTTCATCAATATACCATCATTAACTATAGCTGAAACTGCTGAAATTAGTTGGATTGGTGTGATAGAGATACTTTGACCAAAGGACATTGTAGCCAATTCAACAGGCCCTACCTGAGGTAATGAGTACATGATTGATTTCCGTTCTCCAGGTAAATCTATTCCGGTAGTGCTATTAAATCCAAAGGCATCTAGATAGGAATAAAAGGTATCCTTCCCAAGTTTTTCACCAAGCTGCACAAAGACAACGTTACATGAATTTTGCACTGCTTGTGTTAGGGTTTGATCCCCATGGGGATTATAATATCTCCAGCATTTTAGTGTTCTTCCTCCAACACTTATTGTTCCTGGAGAGAAAAAATGACTATCTGGTGTAGCAATTCCTTCTTCTAAAACAACGGCTGTAGTAATTAGTTTAAAGGTGGAGCCTGGTTCGTAGGTGTCATTAACGATGGGATTTCTCCACATACTAAACCATGTATCTAACTTTTCTTCATCCGACATAGCTTCCATCTGTAATTGCATTTCTTCATCTAAGGGTAGTCTAGGTTGGTTTGGATCATAGTCGGGCTTAGCAGCCATAGCTAATATATCGCCAGTTTTTACATCCATCACTATTGCAGTAACCCGCTTAGCCTTATTAACCTCAAGAGCATTTTGAACTGCCTTTTCTGCAAAGTGCTGGATCACCTCGTCAGTGGTCAAAACCACGCTTAGCCCGTTTTCTGGAGGATAATATTTTTCTACACTAGAGTCCAATTGTCTACCGGCGCTGTCGGTGCTTTTTATCCATCTACCCGGTAAACCACTAAGGTACTTTTCATATTCCCTCTCTATTCCATAGGCCCCTCTGTTATCATCAGTGGTATGTCCCAATATATATGTAGCAAAATTCCCATAGGGGAAGAATCTTTTATTATCTTCAGCAATCAAGACTCCCTTTAAGTTCTCTTTTCTTATTGCTGCGGCCACATCATCCTCAATCCATCTAGCAATTCTTACTAAGCCATATTTCGAATTTGAAATATCCTTCTCTAATTTATCAAAGGGCAACTGTAAGATATTGGCAAGCTTTGCGGCAGTTTCCTTAGCATTTTCTATTTCCTTTGGCTTAACCCATACAGTACTACTGCTTATACTGATTGCCAGCTCCTTACCATTCCGATCGTAGATAATACCCCTTTTGGCGGGAATGGGTATATCTCTTGTCTGCTGTGCATTTGCTAACTCCTTGTATTTCTCTCCTCTCACAATTTGTATCCACCCCAATCTAGCAATAAGCGCAAATATTAGGAAGGATACTATCGTGAACATGGTTAATAATCTTCTTTTGCTAGATATGGAAGGCTGAGACAAGATTATTTCCCCCTTATTAAATATTTAAAAATGCTAAAACTCTATTGAAGGTTTCAGCTAGAAAACCTTTTTTCTCCACTTGTAGTTCTTCATAGACCATATTTTTTGTTAGTTGACTGGACAACAACATCACCTTTGTTTCATCCACTTTAAAATAATAGGTATTCTCTGTCTGTGGATAAGTCATGGCCAATCTTTCTTTAGCTTCTGTCTCTATCCATCTTGATTTTGATACAGTTTCTAGCTCTGCCCTTAGTTTTTCCTTCTGAGCTTCTGCTTCCTCCACTTGTTTGTTTAAACCATGAAGCTGGTGTCTCATTTCTGTAATGGTGGCAAAGCGCAATACTATAGTTAAACCCATGGCAAGAATAATAGCGATCGTTGAAACTGCAGCTACCTTTGCTATGCGATGGCCTTTATTTACCTTAACCCTCTTTTTTCGTTGGGGTTGTTGAGGTATTCTCTCTTCAATATTATAGGGTATATAATCTTTCCTTGCTACTTCCAAATTTATTCACCCTTTCTATAAAATAGAACTCTATACCTTCTCTGCAACCCTTAATTTAGCACTTCTAGCTCTAGGGTTTTCTTGAAGCTCAACTTCCGATGGCAGTATTGGCTTTCTGCTAATAATGTCCAGCTGTTTGGCGTGATTACATTTACAAATGGGAAACTGCGGTGGACATACACATGAAATATTTAAATCTTTAAAGGTATTTTTTACGATTCGATCCTCAAGAGAATGAAAGGTTATAATACAAATCCTTCCCCCTTCATTGAGAAACTCCACAGCTTTTCTGATAGTATCTTCTATTATCTCCAGCTCTTTGTTTACCTCAATTCTTATGGCTTGAAAGGTTCTTTTTGCTGGGTGGGAGCCTTCCCTTCTAGCTGCTGCAGGTATTGCCCTTTTAATGATATCCACCAGCTGCCAGGTTGTTTCAATTTCTGCCTTGCTTCTATGTTCAACGATAAAGGCTGCTATTCGCTTGGCCCATTTTTCTTCGCCATAATCCTTAATGATTATTTCTAGTTCAGCCGCACTATAGCTATTTACTACATCCTTTGCTGTAAAGGAACTTCTATTATCCATCCTCATATCTAGTGGTGCATCCTGCATGTAGGAAAATCCTCTTTCTGCTTCATCAAGCTGGTGGGAAGAAACCCCTAAATCCAGTAGCACTCCATCAATTTTTTGAATATTTAAGGATTCTAGTACCTTATCAATATTTACAAAGTTGTCTCGAACCTGCTTTACTCTTTCCTTATAATCTTTTAAAACCTCTTCAGCTGCCCGATGGGCATTTTCATCCTGGTCGATGGCTATAAGGAGGCCTCCCTCTGTTAAGGCCTTTGCAATTTCCAAAGAATGTCCAGCACCACCCATGGTGCCATCTACATAAATTCCATTGGCTTTTATATTTAAATTGTCTATCGTTTCCCTTAATAGAACAGAAACATGTTGAAAGTCCATTTTATCACCCTCGTATTTTAAATTCCTAACTCCGCCATCTTAGAGGCAATTTCATCATAGCTAAGATTTGCATCATTATTGTATTGCTGCCATTGTTCCTGACTCCAAAGCTCTATTCTTGTAGCAACACCAATCAAGACGGTATCCTTATCTAAGGAAGCATGCTCCCTTAAATTATTAGGAATTCTTATTCTTCCCTGGTTGTCCAATTCACATTCAGTGGCACCTGCAAAAAAGAAACGAACAAAAGCTCTAGCATCTTTATTGGTGAGGGGAAGTTGTTTAAGTTTATTCTCTAATACCTTCCATTCCTCCATTGGATAAATGAAAAGGCAATTGTCCATACCCTTGGTCACGATGAAACGCTCCCCCAATTCATCTCTGAATTTTGAGGGAATGCTAATTCGGCCTTTTATATCAATGGTATGATTGTATTCACCAATAAACATTTCCATCCCACCTTAGGGTCTTTTTACCCACTTCATCCCACTTTGTACCACTTTTTATATATTTTCTAGGTTATTTTGATAATTCCTTCTTTTACTTTTAAGTTTTTATATCTTTTTTAAATATAGGCCTTAAGGCTTAGGCAGTGATACAATGAAGAATTAAGAATGAAGAATTAAGAATTGAGAATTAAGAGGTTAAATGAAGAACTAAGAATGCGGAAGTAGGGAATAAGGAAAAAAGGAATAGGTAATAGGTAAAAAAGGGCATAAAAAAACTGCCCTATTGGGCAGCTTCATCACTAAAACATTGTTTTATGCACTTTTTACTCTATAAAACTCTACAATTAATTGATCTAACTCTAAGCTTAACCGATAAATAGTATCATAATCCCCTTGATTAGTTATTTGCTGATTCAATTCCTGCTGAAGCTTTATAATTCGATTTTTTAGCATCATCTCACCCCAAAAATTGTCATTAATTGCTGAAATAATTGTAAAGAATAACAGCAAAATTTGTCAAATGTCATATAAGATGATTTTATCTTGTTTATTATAACTCTACTTGATATTTCTTCCAATATCTTCGAATTCTTTTATAATGCTAATTTTCGTCTCTACTAAAAATTAGTTGAATTGCTTTTACTCAATAATGAATTAATGAATAAACCCCCAGCGATTAATACAACACTTATAAGTTGTGCTGTTCTAAAGGGCCCAATCATTAGACTATCGGTCCGCAGGCCTTCTATTAAAAATCTTGCAATAGAGTACAATATTATATAGAGGACAAAAATTTGACCATTATATTTTTTCTTCTTGGTAAAGTATAAGAGAAAGAAAAATACACCAAAATTCCATAGGGATTCGTACAAGAATGTTGGATGAACCATTTCTCCATTAACTTCTATCCCCCATGGTAAATTCGTTGGTCCACCGTGGGCCTCTTGATTAACATAATTTCCCCATCTTCCTATGGCCTGACCAAGTATAATGCTTGGAGCACAGATATCTGCTAATTTCCAAAAACCGATTTTCTTATATCTGCAGTAGAAGTAACCAACGATAACTCCTGCAATAACCCCTCCATGAATTGCTAATCCACCTTGTCTAAATTTATAAATGTCCTGAAGGTTTTTTGAATAATAACCCCAGTTGAAAATTACATAATAAAGCCTGGCCCCCAATAGGGCTGCTGGCACAGCAAAAAGGGCTAAATCAATAACAGTATCTTCATGGAGTCCCTCTTTTTTTGCCCGAATGGTAGCTACAATAACCCCCAGTAGCATTCCTGTGGCAATAATGATTCCATACCAACCTATTTCTAAACCAAAAATTCTAAAGGCTATAGGATCCATATCAACCTCTCCTTGTAATAAAATCTATAATTCGGTCATTGGTGTTGCATTTTTAGTCCACCTAAACATTATAGACCTTTGTAAGTATCTATGTCAAACTAAGGATTGATCACCGAGAGCACCTGTAGGTCCTCTGAAAAATGATTTATGAAGCTCTGATGGATATCTTGGTAGGTAACCTCCTTTAGGGCTTGTAAATAGTCCATAAAGTTCAGACCCTTAAAATGATACCCTACAAAGGAGTTTCCAATATATTCGATTGAATTATAAAAGCTGATATTTTCCCCTATTTGCTTTCGCTTTATTCGGATAAAGTCCTCCTCTTTAAGTCCTATTTTTTTTCTATTAAGAATCCAGTTATTTATGGTTTCCTTAACTTTGTGGGGGTCTCGAGAATTACCATTAATGATGCTATGTCCGTAATCCAACTCTCTTACATAGTCAAAATTAAAGCTCTGGTCTATCAACCCCTTTTGATATAAGTCTTCATACAAATCACTGCTACGACCAAATACCATATCCAAAAGAACCCTAATGATTGCTTCGTGCTTCAAGAAATTGGTATGATCATAGGGGATTTCTTTTTCTTTATAGCCAAGATAAAATAATGGTGTTGAAACAATCATCTTTTCCTCTACAAGGGAGTTTTTCACATGGGTAGCCTCCGCAGGGTAATGTCTAACAATGGATGAAATCTCCTTACTCCCTTGATCATCAAAGCTCATTTCTATTTCATTGAAGAGCTTATCCTTTTCTAAATCCCCTGCAATAAACAATACCATATTGGATGGATGATAAAAGGTATTATAGCACTGATATAAGTCCTCTTTGGTAATCCTATTAATGCTCTCTTCAGTTCCTGCTATATCAATTCTTACTGGATGTTTATGATACATAGCCTTTAAAAGATTAAAAAACACCTTCCATTGGGGATTATCCTGATACATTTTTATTTCCTGGGTAATGATTCCTTTTTCCTTTTCAACATTTTCATCGGTGAAGTAAGGGTTTTGCACAAAACTGATAAGGAGTTTTAGATTTTCATAGAAATTATTAGTGGCAGTAAAATAATATGCTGTTACATTAAAGTTCGTATAAGCATTTACACTGGCTCCTAGGGGTGCGAATTTATCAAAAACATTTCCCTCCTGTGACTCAAACATTTTATGCTCAAGAAAATGGGCAATCCCTTCTGGAACTTCTATGACTTTTGTGTCATGGAGCCTATTGAATACCAAATCATTAGAACCAAATTTAGTAGCAAACAAAGCAAATTTCTTTATGTACCCCTTTTTAGGTAGAAAGAAAACCTCTAAACCGTTTTGAAACTTACCTCTATAGAGTACTTCCTTTACTGCCTCTCCAATTATTTTATCATATTGCATGCTTCTCCTCCTCAATTCTTACTGGTTCCCAAAAGATAGGTTGTATCTAGTTTAATAGATGAGGCAACCTCTAAAATATCATTTAAGGACACTGCTCTAATTTTATTTGCTAGCTCCTCTGGTGAGAGGTAAAAATCCCCTACAATTTGACTATAGGTATATTCGGCTAAGGAATTACTGTTGTCACCCAAGGCTTGAATAGCAGTAATGATGGCTTCTTTACCATTGTCAATTTCTTCTTGGGTTATATTTCCTAGCCGCATTTCATTTAGCTCATCTGCTATCACAGCCTTTGTTTCTTCTGCCTTAGCCACATCAATACCACAGCTTATCAGCATGATAGACTTAAACTTGTCTACTTTTGAATAGATGTAATAACAAAGGCTCCTCTCTTCTCTAACTTTAAGAAATAGCTTTGAATGGGCCCCTCCACCTAGGATACTTGAATATAACAACAACGCTGGATACAGTGGAGCTTGATAGGAAATTTGAGTTCGATAGCCCAAGATTAGTTTCCCTTGACTGATATCCATGTCTTCTGATACTTCATTAAGATCTTCCTTTGCAGCTATCATTTCAGGAAAGGAAACACCCTCTATGTTTCTGTCTTTAAGATGTAGTTTCTTAATGATATAATCCTTAGCCTCTTGATGCTTCATGCTTCCCACCATAACGATATCTATGGGGCTATTATTTATTATTTTTTCATAATGGTTGTACAACTTCATTGGATTAATAGCTTTAAGGTCTTCTAGACGCCCATATTCATAAAGACGATAATTTTCATCCCTACACATTTCCTCAATGCAGCGATCTAGCGCATATTGATTCTTATTATTAACCCTACCCTTGATTTTGCTTTCTAGATTACTGACCTCTTGATTAAAGTAATCTTTATCAAATCCCCCCTCATCAATTAGGGGTCTAAACAATACTTCCTTCATGAGATTCAATGCTGAATCCATAAGCTTTGGCTCCTCTAAGTAATCAAGGGCAATTGTTGTAAGGGTGAATAGAATTATATGTTTTTCACCTTTTTTTGATATATCACCAATTAAATTGGCACCATATAAATACTCCAATTCTTTAGCAATTAATCTTGCATCCTTATACTCTTGGCAACCCCTTTGCATAATCATTGGCAATAAAGCATTATAGGTAACTTCTTGGGGAACCAGTGGTTGTTGAAAATATATATTTAATGAATTGGTTTTAAACTTATCTACAGTTATAGTATGAAGATGTGTTCCCTTCAAAATTTTTTCAGATATTAGCTCCATCATATTCCTCCTTATGTATTTTGCTTTATATCTATACCTTCTTCAAGGTACGTTAGGCTTTTGCAAACTAATTCCGAGTAAATATTGCTGATTAATTTGTCCTTTAGTTATTTACAGTTAAGTTCTTAAATTTCCATTATCAAACTTCAATTGTAAATATCCATACTTATTATTCCCAAATTGATGAATATAAACGTGTTAATTCCAATTTTGCAATGTAAGTAAATTAATTCTGTTTCGAATTTCTTTATAAACCCCTTCCTCATGCTGCCAACCGCTTATATAGGTTAAAGTAACCCTTTGGGGCTTATCAACTTTATCTAGTATTCTTTTTATTTTGTATATATCAAAGGGATCATCATATAAGGATGCTCCTTGAAAGACATAAATATCACTGACACCTTTAAGCATTAACTCATTTAGCTCCCTAACAATTCTATTTTCATTGTTAAAACTCATTCTAATTTGTTTTTCATTGTATCCTTCCTCCAATAATCCATCCTTAACCTTTTCACGGAATAAAATTTCTTGTTTAACATATTGATTATTCTCCATGCCTTCATAATAACCTGAGCCCCTTATAAGGATCCCTACCTTATTTCTTTTTTCATCGGGTATATAGCCATTGATCCATTCAACACAGGATACAGCAATATCATCACTATTCCATAGGGGCATTGTGGCCTTTACCTGAATCTTATATTGCTGTGGATTTATTTGTTGGACAATCCTTTGAATTTGATTATAATCCCTTTCTTCAGTTAACATTACAGGGCTAACGATAATCCTACCATGCCCCTCCCTCATGACTTTATATAAGATTTCTTCTAGATAGGGTTCTTTATATATGTAGGCAGAATAGAATTTATATTGATTTTCATAATAACTATTAAGTCTGCGCTGAAGGGCTTTATTATAATGAATATCAGATGTAGAGGTTTTTTCGTAAATTAGCTTTTGTCTGAAGAGATTAAAGGGCAAGGCCAGATGCTTAAATATCTTTAACTCTTCTGTTTCCTTTTTTATAAGCTGAGGTATATTGTATCTTGATGGTTCATCTTGAAATACCAAAATCACTGCTAAATTCTGATTTTCAATGTAATTGGTTGCTATATTTTCATTCTCAATCTTGGGTTTGAATAATGGCAGAGCCATTATCACAAGGGAATATCCCAATACCAAACCAAATATTAAATATTTTATTGCTTTTCTGCTATTGATTTTTTTGATCCCATATTGAAGTATCAAAAAAAACAAAATCCATAAAGCCCTTTCTATCAGACCATTAGATATCAAAGCAATTAAGAATAGAATAGAAATCATCATTCCCATTAATAAAAACATATTATTTCCCCCTTAAACCCTTTGTTTATAATATGTTTAAATGATATATAAAATGATTAAAGGTGGGTTTCCCACCTTTAATCATTATGCTCCAGGAGTCATCCTGCGAACTAGTTCTTCTATTTCTCTACCAAATCCACTTAATGGGCGGCCTCTCATAGTTTCTCTAGCAATATTTTCTATTCTTTCTACGATATCAGGATTTGCAGAAACAGCTACTCTATCTATACCTCTATCTGCTCTCTTTACAACATCCTCTATTTTTTTCTTCACATTACTGCTTACTTCTTCTGTTTCTTCTGTCAAAGTTACTCCAACAAGGGCCGTATTGTCAGTAATTACAACAGTTGCACTTCTTACCTCATCAAGCTTTACTACTGAATCTACGATATTATCTGCTCGAATATTTAAATCTTGCATATTTTCTTCCCCGGATTGTAGATTGTTGGGATTATCTCTATCTTCATCTGGGTTTGGGTTTGAACGACGGTTTGTATCGGGTACTGGATCTGGAGCAGGTCGTTCAGCTGGTCTACAACCAATGGAAGCTACTATCAACACCAAAGCTAAAGCTACAATCATTAATATTTTACCTTTTTTCATTTTATACACCTCCTATATTTATTCTTTCTCTAGGAGGTTTTTTTATTAAGCTAACTTTTTGAATATATCACATAGATTGCCACAGGATTATGATATTTTATAATAATATTTCAATATTTGGAAAAGACTAAGCTATGAATGATTTTAGGAGGTATTTTAATGGATCTTCTTTTTATTGGATATTTGGTAAAAAACCTTAAAAGAAAATTTTCTAAGCTAAAGCTGGGATTTTTATTATTGCTTTTATTTAAAATCATAAAAAAAAGATATCAGTGATTTTTGATATCTTTTTTTTGTTTCATTTATTAATTAGTAGCCTTCGTTATTTGTCTTTAATCCCTTAACAATATTTACGGAAGCACTACATCCTAGCCTTGTGGCACCAGCTTCGATCATTGCCATAGCAGTAGCATAATCTCGAATTCCTCCTGAGGCCTTCACTTCCAAGGCATCCCCAACAACTTCTTTCATAAGCCGAACATCCTCTACAGTTGCTCCTCCGGAACTAAAGCCTGTTGAAGTTTTTACGAAATCAGCCCCGGCTTCCTTTGATAGGTTACAGGCAATTAGCTTTTCTTCGTTAGTTAAGAGGGCTGTCTCAATAATCACCTTTACAATAGCCCTTCCCTTTGCAGCCTCAACAACGGCTTTAATATCCTCTAATACATAATTAGAATTACCTTCCTTTAATGCTCCTACATTTATAACCATATCTATTTCATTTGCTCCATTTTCAATAGCATTTTTAGTTTCAAATGCCTTCGTTTCTTTAGTGGCTGCCCCTAAAGGGAACCCAACAACTGCTGTAACCTTCACGTCAGAGCCCAGCAATTCATTTGCAACTAAAACAACATTTGAGCCATTAACACAAACAGAATAAAAATGATTTTCCTTAGCTTCTGTACAATACTTCTTTATCTCCACATTGGTAGCATCAGGTTTTAAAATTGTATGATCTATATATCTTTCTATTTTCATAACTCATCTCCTAATTATTGAATAATCTCAACTTCGTCACCATTTTTAACTGCAGCAGCATTGCCTTCATCGACGTCAACATGCATTTCTAAAGCATAAGTAGGATGCACCCTTACCAATACATTTTCGAAAACCAAGGCCCTTTCACCAAAGGTCCTTACCCTAACTCGGTCCTTATCATGAACGCCAAATTTAACTGCATCATCAGTATGCATATGAATATGTCTGGATGCCAATATAACTCCTACATCCAGAGTCACTTCTCTCTTTGGTCCTACAATTTTCAAACCAGGACTATCCAACAAATCTCCCGAATCCCTTACAGGGGGCTTAACTCCGAGTATAAAGCTATCGGTTAAAGACACCTCTATTTGTGACTTATTTCTAGCTGGCCCTAAAACTCTAACCCCTTTGATTTCCCCTCTAGGTCCTACAATATCCACCTTTTCCACAGCTGCAAATTGGCCTGGTTGTTTTAAATCCTTTAATAACTGTAGTTGATAGCCCTCACCAAATAATGTATGGATATCCTCCTTACTTAAGTGTATATGTCTGTTGGAAAGCGCTATTGGAAGTTTCATACTCATTATATATCCTCCTCACCCTATTAGTTTCTTGCATACAATATCCATTACAAACATTATACTTTTTTTTTATATAAAATGCAATTAATAGCAATTCTGAGTTGATTTGTAGCATTCTATAAAAAATGTTATTGCTTCTCTAACAACTGTGATAAGGTAGAATAGGATTCATCCATTTTATTTTTAAAAATATATTTTCGTAAAAATATGATAAATGCCAGACCCATAGCTAATCCAGAGATTGTCATATAATAGATTGGGAAGGGTGAAAATAAAGCAGCAAAGAATAAAAAAACACTTAAAAATACATATCCACGAATCTTTTTTTTGGCTAAAGCAATTTCCTTGTATTTCTTCCATGAGGCTTCCCTTTTACTGATTCGATTTTCTATAATCTCATCAATTTCTTCATCCCTAGGATACAAACCACTGCCCTCTACCAGCTTTTGAAACTGATTATGATTAACAGGTATAATCCTAAACTTATCCTTAACCTTTTCAATAAAACCATAGGAATCTGTTGTAAAATCTGATGTAGTGATGATCATACCCTTTTCCAGCTTCATATCTCGCATTTTAAATAGGAACTCCTTCATTGCTTTAACTTCTACATAGTATTCTTTTTTATAAACAAAAAAACCTATAAGAAATTCCTTCGACTCCTCATCCTTTACTTTATAAATAAAGTTTACAGAATTGTTGTGGATCTTCTCGATAGAGTATAAACCATTTCTTTTTAGAAAATCTTCGATATACTCAATTAGCTCTGGTGCAGTTTTATAAACTAGCTCTTGATAAACCTTAGCGCCTGCTATTTCTTTTCTTTTAATTTTTTTCATAGCATCAAGCTTATTTTTTCTAAACTCAATTGAAATTAGATGGAAAAGGGTTAAGGTTATTGTAGCCAGAAACAAGGACTTTAACAACCCGCCTAGGATAATAGCAGCAAGGAAGTAGGTAGCAAAAAAAATAAAAAACCTGGCAATGACATAATCAAAGATCTTTGCTCCATTGCTTCTGGTATCTTCCTTCGAAGATAAATAAAATAGTTGAAACCTTCGGCTATTCTCCCTCTTTCTTTTGTATCCTTTTATTTTAGATGAAAATATTTCATAATAAGCTTTTATTTTCCTCATAAAATCGCCTCCTTTTTATACTCTTGCCACAAAAAGGAGGCTTGATACAGGGGTATATTAAAATCCTTAGTTCAATTCTTCAATGGTTGAAATAATGTTCTTAAGACCTACTTCATCCACATTAATCATCTTAACATATTTGTTATTCCCTCCAATTCTCAGAGTTCCAGAGGTGTTATGAGCTATATAATCCATGTTTTTAGTTGAATAGACAATCAGATCAATAGGGGCACTTCCATCATCTATGGTTGTGATCTTATATCCTGCCTCTTTAAGGTGGCTTGCAACATTATGAAGCCCTTCTTGAACAGCAATGGTTTTCTTGGCCATTTTGAATCCTCCTGAAATCCAATCTCAATAGAGATTGTTATATTGTAACTAAATAAAAACCCTACTGAGGGTTTTTATTTGATTATTATCCCATGGCCCTTTCAAGTTTATCCAAATGTTGAAGGGGGAAATGCTTAAGCAGCTCTTTAAATTGCTCTACAGATAATCCTTGGGTAGTTGTGTAAATTTCAATTTTTCCATCAACATCTGCTTGAATGAATCTTTGCTTGACATCCTCAAAATTAACCATCAATCATACCTCCTTGATTAGAATATACGATTAGTATGTAAGATTATGTAACATCCTATTCAAGGTTTACAAGATCATTTTAGCTCTTAACAACAGCTACATAAGGTAAATTTCTGTATTTTTCAGCATAATCAATTCCATAGCCAACAACAAATTTATCTGGAATCTCAAAACCTAAATAATCTATATCAATAGGGCATTTTCTTCTTTCAGGCTTATCTAAAAGGGCACATATTTTCATGCTGGCTATGTTCCTTGACTTAAAATTTTCAGTTAGATATTTCAGGGTAAGGCCGGTATCTACAATATCCTCGATTATTAGTACATCCTTGCCTTCAACATCAAGGTCTAAATCCTTAAGGATTTTTACAACCCCAGAGGTCTCAGTAGATAAACCATAACTAGACACAGCAATGAAATCCACCAGTATCGGCAGATCTATTTGCCTAATAAGATCTCCTAAAAAAACATTTGCCCCTTTAAGAACTCCAATAACCACCAATTCCTTACCGGATCCACTATAGTCATTAGTTATTTCCTCACCTAAAGCCTTCACCTTATGGGCAATTTCTTCCTTACTAATCATCACCTCTATATTTTCCTTATACATGGCGATCCCCTCCTTTGAATGATAAAGATATTATAGCATAAAGATTATACAAATGAAGAATGAAGAATTTATCTATAATCTCTCATCTATAATCTCTCATCTATAATCTGGTGCTCCATTACTAATTAGTAATTACCAATTTAATTATTTTGTATTGCATTTTTTCACTTTTCACTTTTCACCTTTCATTCTATAAATATATTAACTCCTTCTCAAGATATCTCGCAATGGTATAGATAGCATCCGATAGTCTGTTTACATACTTTACTAAATCATCCCTTATCTCAGCGGATCTCCTCAGTGTTATGATTCTTCTTTCGGCCCTTCTGCAAATGGTACGAGCCATGTGTAGGCTAGCTGACTCCACACTTGTACCTGGTATAATAAATTTATCTACCTTTGGTATTTTCTCCATATATTCGTTAATAATGCTTTCTAGATAAATTATATCTTCCTCTTGAACTTTGGCCACAATCTTGCTGTTGTCTTCCGTTGCCAACTCGGCAGCTACTTTAAATAGATCTCTTTGTATTTTATATACGATCTCAATTATTTTTTTATCCTGAATAAAATTCCTAGAAAAACCCAATGCTGAATCTAATTCGTCTATTGTTCCATAGCTCTCAACACGAATATCATCCTTACTTACCCTCGTTCCATCGTAAAGGCTGGTGTCTCCCTTATCTCCAGTTTTAGTATAAATTTTCATTATTAGCCCTCCTTATTTATATTATCATTTATTATATACCAAATCTTACTAAAATTAACCTAAAAGAAAAAAGCCCTGCCGACCAAGCAGCAAGGCATTTTTTAGTCTTCAAAGAATACAGTGTTTAGTCTATGGGTACCTGAAGGGTGTTGAATGAAGCCCTTAACATTTTTTTGGGTAGCAATAATATCCTCACCAACCCAGGTAAATACCATAGGTGCATCATTTCTAATGATCTCTTGAATGATTCTATAGTACTCCTTCCTACTATCTAAATCCGTCTCTGCTCTGGCAGCATCCAATAGAATATCCACATCTTCATTCTTATAGAAGGTACTATTGCCACCAGTGCCTACTTGTGAGGAATGGAATAGAGAATACAGACCATAATCGGGATCTCCTGTTACGGTAACCCATCCAAATAGAAACATATCATGCTGTCCTGATTCAGTAACATCCAAATAGGTATCCCAATCTACTACCTTAACCTCTAAATCAATATTTATAGCCTTCAATTGATTATGAAGAATATTTGCTATATCAATTCTCTGTAAATTTTCATTAGTCCATATTGTCGCCTTAAAACCATCACCAAAGCCAGCATCCTCCATTAAGGCTTTAGCTAAATCTATATCGTACTTATATGGGACCAATTTTTGATGAGCAGCCCATACATTGGGTCCTAATGGGCCTGTTGCTTGATATCCTACTCCATAGTAAACAGCCTCCACTATAGCTGCCATATCTACAGCATGATTAATTGCCTGTCTTACTCTAATATCTTTAAAGGCTCCTCTTTCAATATTAAACCCCACAGAGGTTATAGAGAAATTTGGAGTCCTTAATAGATTAAGTTTTTCATCTTTTTCAATGATGGCTATATCAATGGGGGGAACATCATAGGAAATATCAATTTCACCAGCTTCTAGGCCGGCTATTCTGTTTTCTCCATCAGCTATAATCATAAATTTTATACTTTTTATTCTTGCGTCTTGGTTAAAATAGCCTTCAAATTTTTCAAGATGAATCATTTTTTCCTGAACCCAGTTAACAAGTCTATAAGGCCCAGTCCCGATGGGATTGGTGCCATAGTTTTCACCAGCTTCTGTAACAGCCTTTTCATTAAGAATTGAAGAAGCTGAATGGGCTAGATGGGCTAGAACTGGTGAGAAGGGTGCCTTTGTCCCAATTCTAATTGTATACCGATCATATACAACAAGCTTTTCTGGATCTAAAATACCAAGGACACCGGAAACTTGTCTTGATTCCATTCCACGTAAAAGGGTGAATTTTACATCATAGGCTGTCATTTCTTCTCCGTTATGGAAAAGGACTCCTTCCTTCAACGTAAATTCATAAGTCGTCTCATCTATTTGTATCCATTCCGATGCAAGTCCTGGTTCTAACTCCATGTTTTCGTTTTGATATATCAAAGTATCATAAATCTGGGTCATGACTCTAGCAGAAAGTTGATCGTTACTTCCGTGGGGATCTAAGGTTCTGGCATCTGCGCCTTGAGCTATAATTAATTCCTCTTCCTCCTTAACAGGTGGGTCCTCCACCCTTTCTTTAGGGTTTTTTTTGCATCCACCTAAAAATATCGATAAGATTAAAATAACGACTAGCATTAAACTGTAGCTTTTTTGTTTCATAACATAAAGCCCCCTCTTATTAACATCCCCTAAAAAACTTTACAATTTAGAAATATATATTTAATTATATAGTTAATTAAGTAGAACTTCAACAATATACCTTACTATTATAATATGCTATATCTTTGTGTAATATAAAAAAGGAAACTATTGTAATAGTTTCCCGAGGATATAGAAATATAATGATTAATATTGATAAAAGCCTTTTCCGGTTTTTCTACCAAGATGTCCTGCTCTAACATATTTTCTTAACATTGTATGAGGTCGATATTTTGTATCACCATACTCTGAATATAAAACCTCCATAATTGCTAAGCATACATCTAAACCTATTAGATCGGCTAAAGCCAGAGGTCCTATTGGATGATTGGCCCCAAGCTTCATTGCTTCGTCTATATCAACTGCAGTTGCTACACCATCTGCTAACACTCCAATTGCTTCATTGATCATTGGTACCAAAATTCTATTTACGACAAATCCAGGTGCTTCCTCAACCTTAACTGCTGTTTTCCCTAAACCTTCCGACAATCTTAAAATTTCTTCAACTATAGCCTCGTCTGTAACCATTCCTTTTATAACTTCTACTAGCTTCATTACTGGAACAGGATTGAAAAAGTGCATTCCAATTACTTTATTAGGCCTTTTGGTGGCTTGTGCCAATTCTGTAATCGATAAGGAGGATGTATTAGTTGCCAATATGGCAGATTCTTGACAAACTTCATCAAGCTCCTTAAATATTTTTTTCTTAATCTCCATGTTCTCAGTAGCTGCCTCTATGATTAAGTCACAGTCTTTTAGCTGATGAATATCCATTGTAATACTGATATTTGCCAAGGTGTTATTTTTGTCTTCATCGGTAATATTTCCTTTGTCCAGCAACTTCCCTAAAGCCTTTTCTATCCCCTTTAAGGCTTTGTTTAGGTTTTCTTGATTTAAATCCCTTATTACAGCCCTATAGCCCTTTTGAGCTGCCACTTGAGCTATTCCGCTCCCCATTGTTCCAGCTCCAATTATTCCGATCTTTTTCATTGTTTATCCTCCCCATTTAATATATTTGGTTTTTAGCATCCATTACTGGAAGCATCCATAATTCAACATTCAACATTCAACATTTAACATTGATCCCTTTATGATCTAATATTTTATTTAAACTGAGGCTTTCTTTTTTCTAAGAAGGCCTTCATTCCCTCCCTTTGATCCTCATGGGCGAAGGACAAAGCAAACAAATTCCCTTCCAATAAATTGCCATTTTCCATATTCATACTATAGCCATTATTTATGGCTATTTTGGAGTATTTAATTGCTACCCCGCTATTACCTGCCACCTTCTTAGCCATTTCAATTGCTGTTATCATCAATTCCTCAGGTTGACACACCTTATTTACAAGCCCAATTTCAAAGGCTTCCTTTGCTCCAATAATTTCACCAGTGAAAATAAGCTCCTTAGCCTTGGCTATACCCACTATCTGTGGAAGCCTTTGGGTACCTGCAAAGCCAGGAGTAGTCCCTAACCCTACCTCTGGTTGACCAAACTTTGCCTTTTCTGAGGCTATTCTAATATCACAGGCCATTGCCAGTTCACATCCACCACCTAAGGCAAATCCATTGACTGCTGCTATTACTGGAATGTCTAGGTTCTCTATTCTAGAAAAGATATCCTGACCCTCTTTTGCAAAGACTCTTGCTTCCTCTGATGTCATTATGGACATAGCCTCTATATCTGCTCCAGCGGCAAAGGCCTTACCCTCCCCGGTGATAATTAAAACCTTTATACTATCTTTTAATACTGTGTCTAAAAATCCTCCAAGCTCCATAAGCATATCATTGTTAATGGAATTTAAAACATTACTCCTATTTAATGTAAGTATACCAATTTGATCATCCAAAACCTCATATTTAATAGTTTGATACTCCATTATAATAATATCCTCCATTCATTGTAAATTTTTGATTACATGGTATATTATACTATAAAACAATTTAGTTATAAAAGGATAATTCATGGAACAAGGATATAATTGATGTTTAAATTTCTTCAATGGCTTCTTTTGGTGGTTTTATATTTTCTCTATTTCAAATATAATAGTTTTATAGAGATACAAAGGAGTACTAATATGAACATCATACAAGACATAAAAAAAGCCATAACTAATAGACCATCAAAGATTTTAGATGTGAAGAATCATTATTCTGTTTTAATTCCCATTATTGAAAATAACGGTGAGCTCTGTATTTTATTTCAAGTTAGAGCCCACCATCTCCAGCATCAACCAGGGGAAATTTGCTTTCCAGGTGGAAGAATAGAGAATAATGAAAAACCCCAGGACACAGCCATTAGAGAATCAATGGAGGAGCTGAATGTATCAAATGAAAATATTGATTTGATAGGTGTCCTAGATACCTTGGTGACCCCCTTCAATTCCATTATCTATTCTTTTTGTGGCCTTATAAAAGATATCAAGGTGAAGGATATTCATTTTAATCCCCATGAAGTGAATTCTCTTTTTACAGTTCCTGTTAAAGAGTTATTGATTCAAAAACCATTAATACATGATGTAAAAATGATTCTAAGACCCAATGAAGATTTCCCTTACTATCTAGTTGAGCAAGGCTATCAGTATGAATGGAAAAGTGGTAATTATCCAGTATTCTTTTTTAAGTATCAGAATTATGTTATATGGGGAATAACCGCTAAGCTTTTAAATAGTTTTCTAAATGTAGTAGAGGATTATGATATAAAAATATAACCCAATGCATAAGTATTGGGTGAGGTTATCGAAAAACCCCTATATTTTATACTGAGAAATTGGCTCTCGGTCAAAAGGCAGGATGAACTCAAAAATTACAGGTGTTTTCAAAACTCACCTTCGGCTCAGACATTGAAAACACTCATCTGTAATTTTCTCCTTCTTTTTTTCTTATCTCCGCAGATTTCTCATTATTTAAGAACATAGGGGTTTTAATATAGTTTTATACTTTTTCGATGGTCTGACCCAATGCATAAGTATTGGGTTGTTTATTATATTCTCTTGGTCAAAGTACATATGTATGCTAATGTTAACTGTCTCGTTCACTTGTTTCAATTCTCAATTTCATTATGGATTGTCTCCCACTGGTTCTTCTAAAACGCTGAAAACCTCCACAAAATCTTCTAGTTGTGATGAATCGAATCGAAAATAATAGCCTTCAATAAAGATATGATTTTCTTTAACCAGCCCAAAGTAACTTTCCCCATCATTAAAGTAAAAGTTAATTGGCCCGATAATCTCTTTATTTGCATCTTCAGCAGCTATTGTGTCTTCAACATGGTAGCTAAATATTTTCTCCACTAAGCTAGTAATTTCTTCTCTTTCGGTAATTCCACCTATGACATCATTATCTGTATTCTTTAATTCTATCATAATTGCTTCTGATAACTGCAGACGAAGATCTTCTTCAGTAAGGTAACTAAAATCCTCTGAGATTTCATCTTCCTCTACTGTATCCCCTTCCTCCACAACATCATTCTGGGAGTCCCTTTGGCAGCCCATAAAGGCTATAGCTGAGATAATTAATAAGAATAATAATAAGGACTTAAACCTATTCAACTTCAATCACCCACCTGTTGTGTTTATTACTTATAAAGAAACTCATCCCTTTATAACATGTTAAGGATGTATGTAATCCAATTTATATATTATATCACACTTAGTCATATAATTGCATAGGAATGATAGCCTGATAAAATGGTGTTTACACCTATATAGGTAAAAAGAATGGAAGCAAAGCCTAAAATAGCAAACCAAGCTGTTTTTTTATCTCTCCAACCCCTCCGTAGCCTTAAATGTAAATATACTGCTACTATTCTAAGTATTTAATAGTATAAGATATAAATCAAAAATTATTTATACTATAGGTTAATTTAAAAGTTTTTTCAGATATAAGTTCTGATAGGAGCATATATTTTAATAGATTAGTACTGTATTCATATATTTAAGGAGAGATCAAAATGATAACTAAACCTACAATGACCAATAACCCAACACCTCAAGAACGCTACAAACTATTAAAAACTGCTTTAATTGAAAATAGAAGGCCAGAAGACTTCGATAATATTATCGAGTTATTGGGTCCCCCTGGTGAGATTACAACAATTCTACCAGCTGGATCCTGTAAAAATATTAAGGTAGCTATACTAGGTGGAGGGTTAGCGGGCCTTTCTGCAGCCTTTGAACTGAGAAAGCTAGGCTTTAATATCACAATTTTTGAAGGAGAGGAAGATCGTGTTGGCGGTAGGGTATATACCCATTATTTTGATAAGGTGAAAAATCTTTATGGTGAGTTGGGTCCCATGAGAATTCCCGTTAGTCACGAAACAACTTGGCATTACATAGATTTGTTTGGTTTAAAAACCCGGCCATTTGCCCAAACCAATATAAATACCTTTCATTATGTAATGGATACTAGGGTTAGAAATAGGCCAGAGGCGGTGCAAAAATACATTTATCCCTTTTTTGATATGACCAGAGAAGAAAGGTCCAAAGAATGGCCTCAGCTTGAAGCAGAAGGCCTTGAAGAGTATCTACTAAAAATGAGCCCTAAAATAAGGAGGGAAATTCTAGAGATTAAAGAGGTATATTCAGAGGAAATTGTTTATGCTGATTCTTTAAATGTAAAGGAAAAATTGGAGGTTTCGGGGCTGAGTCAAGGTGCAATATCCATGCTAAGCAGTGTTAATCCCTTTATAGGTGCCTTCCTATATAATAGCTACTTTGAAATTTTACATGAAATATACCCCCTCAGCTTTACTTACCTATATGAAATAATCGGAGGAATGGTAAATCTTCCAAAATCCTTATTGAGTTCCTTATTAAATGACTTCCCAAAGGAATACTCTTTTATTTCCCAAGGGGATATTGGTAAAATTTTTTGGCGACCCGGACATGGGGTAGTAGGAATTCATCAGAATGAAAGAAATCACTCTATCGGCATCAGCTACAAAGTATCAGCAAGTGGTATAGAAGGTACAGATTACTTCGATTACGTCATCTGTGCCCTTCCCTTTTCTAATCTTAGGCTTATCAATCTAAATCCTCTATTTTCAACCAAAAAAATGGAAGCCATCAGACAAATTAACCTATCGGCGGCTCAGAAAACCATCCTCTTATGTAATTATCGATTTTGGGAAATGGGATTACCAGATGAAAGGATTCTTGGAGGAGGATCTACCACCGATATGGTTATTAATACAATTTGGTACCCCTCCAATGGAAGAGAAAAAAATGAGGGATACATCAACATGGGTCCTTTCCAATCACCTGCCTGTAAATGGTCTTTTCATAAAGGCTATAACCCATATCAGCCAGGAGTTATTACTGGCAGCTATAATTGGACTCAGGATGCAGTTAGGCTAGGAAACTTCCCAGAATCCCACAGAATTGAAATTATTAAGGAACAGGTTGAAAAGGTTCATGGTCTACCATTTAATAGTTTAGACTCTATAGTACTGGATTCTAAGAGCCTTTTATGGAATAATCATCCTTGGTCATTGGGGGGGGTAACCTTTTATATGCCTCAACAAAAGGTTGATTTTTCAAAGGTAGCTATAGCGGCTGAGTACAATAATCGATTATTTTTTGCTGGAGAGCATGTTTCAGTGTCTAGGAGTTGGATGCAGGGGGCTTTACAAAGTGGAATGCTGGCAGCCAATAGCATCGCAAGGTTCTGTAAGGTGTATCGATAATAAATAACTGTAACAAAGATGCCACCTAAAGTCATAAAATATTATATATCACCTTAGTTGAAATGGGGGGCTTTAATGGCTAACTACCAGAAGGAAGTACTAACACTATTAGCATCCGATGTATTTACTCAATTATTAACCTCTAAAAATCTTCAAATAGCTCAATTAAATGCTGCAATCTCACTGCTAATAAAAAGCCGTATACCCTTTAATTTAGAGTATAGTCCGGGTACAAGAAGATTGGCAGCTTCAGCTCAGCTTAAAATCTTTATTACTCCTAGTATCAATTTGGATTTTATCATCAGTATAGGTGAAGGTGGGGGGGTTTTTAGTACTATCTAACCAAGAATATATGATTTTCCATAGTATAAGCCTTAATTAAGGCCTCTATATCCCTCAGCCACCACATTCTTTAGCCTTAGAGCAACCTCCGCTACTTCCTTTACTGCCACCTATCCCAAAGGCTGAAAATTGAAGCATTATTTTCCATATGGTATTCCTTTTCTTAAAGTATATAAATTATTCTGTTAGAGATAATAAAAAAGGATAGAGTATCAAAAGAAAAAACATTAGAGAGGAGTATCTTCATGAACCAGTTGAACCAATTAGAATTACAAAACTTAAGGCATCTCATTGGTAGCCATCAAACTATGTCTAGAAAGTTAACTGACTATGCTAATCAGTGCCAAGACCCACAAATTAAACAAATGTTTCAGCAAAGCGCTCAATCAGCTCAACAAAATGTTCAAAGACTAATGACATTCCTATAAAAATAGAGGAGGATAACCCATGCAAGAAAAAGATATGGTAAATGATGTGCTAAGTATGACTAAGGCAGGTATGAGTGACTATACAAGAGCAATAGGTGAATGCTCCAACCAAAACCTTAGACAAACCCTTCAACAAATGAGAAATGGGGATGAGCAGTTTCAATATAACTTATATCAAATTGCAGAACAAAAGAATTATTATAAAGCTGCCCAACCAGCAAATCAACAGGATATGATGCAGGTAAAAAATCAGTTGAATCAGGGAATGCAATAAAAACAGGACCTAATATAGGTCCTATTCTTTATCATTTATTGAGGGGTTTTTTTGTAAGTTTAAAAATACCTTTTCAGGAGTTGCTGGTAGCTCTCTAATTCTTACACCGCATGCATTATATATGGCATCGGTTATGGCAGGTGAAACAGTATTGATTACGACCTCACCTATGGACTTAGCTCCGTAGGGGCCAGTCTCATCATAGCCTTCAGCTAATTCAACATGGATGTTGCCAATGTCTCTTCTTGTAGGCAACTTATACTCCATAAAGGTGTCCGTCATCAATCTTCCTGCTTCACTATATTTTACCTCTTCAAATAATGCCATTCCAATTCCTTGGACAATACCACCCTCTGCTTGAATTTTAGCCAGCATAGGATTTATTGGAGTACCACAATCAACTACACCGATAAAATCTATCAGATTAACCTTTCCTGTTTCCAAATCTACCTCAACCTCAGCAAAACCTGCCATATATGGAGGAGCCGCCTTCTTTGGTACAAAGGATCCTGTGGTAATTAGCTGCTGATGAAGAATATTATAGGTGATTTTCTGAGAGAAATCCTTAAGACTTATGGATTCCCCATTATCAATTCGGGTAATATTTTTTCCGTCAAACTGAATATTTTCTTCTTGGGTTTTAAAGTATTCAGCACTTAATTGTATAATCTCTGCCTTCATATTTTCAGCTGCCTTTATCACTGCGTTCCCTGTAGTATAGGTGGTGCTAGAGGCATAGGCCCCACTATCGAAGGGGGTTACATCAGTATCTGAGGCATAAACGTTAATGGTCTCGGTTTCTACACCAAGGGTTTCAGCAGCTATTTGTGCCAATATGGTGTCACTTCCTGTACCGATATCTGTGGCTCCGGTTAAAAGGGTAAAGAAACCATCATCATTAAGCTTAAGGGTTGCAGAAGCCATATCTATGTTGGGTAAACCAGAACCCTGTTGGGCAATGGCCATTCCTACCCCCCTTACCTTTGTTGAGCTGATTCTTTCAGATGGATACTTACTATCCCAGTTGATCAGTTCCTTACCTCGTTTAACACAGTATTCAAGCATACAACTATCCATAGGAATAGGCTCAGGACCTGCACCTTTAGTAATCATATTATATAAAGGTGTGGTTTCACCCTTCTTAATCATATTCATTTCTCTAATCTCAACAGGATCCATATTGAGCTCCTTGGCCAGCTCGTTGATTGTTGATTCTAAGGCAAAGGTTCCTTGGGTTACTCCAAAACCCCTTAGGGCTCCGCCTGGGACATGATTTGTGTATACTGCCTTACCAGAAAATTTACAGGCTTCCACCTTGTTGTAAAGGGTTAATACCTTTTTTCCCGCTGCCGAAAAGGTGGTTTGAGCATGTTCTCCATAGGCCCCAGTGTCGGAAATTCCGTCTATTTCAATGGCTTTTATTCTGCCATCCTTGGTAGCGCCAACAGTGATGTGAAATCTCATTTGATGCCTTGATGTGGTTCCTCTAAAAACCTCTTTTCTTGAATAGACAATTTTAGCAGGTTTCCCTGTCTTTAATGTTACCAAAGCAGGATAGAATTCTGAATGGGCTGTTTGCTTAGAGCCAAAGCCTCCACCAATTCGTGGCTTAATTACCCTGATCTTATTGGTAGGGAAATCTAAGGCATTTGCTAAGATTCTTCTTACATGAAAGGGAATTTGGGTTGATGTAACCACTACCAAACGATCATATTCATCTAAATAGGTATAGGTTCTTTGGGTTTCCATCATTCCTTGGGCTTGGGCTTGTGTCTTAAAGGTTCTTCTTAATACAATATCGCTTTCTTCCAGGGCCTTTTCTAGATTTCCTAGGGATAAATCTACTTTACATACAGTATTTCGTTCTCTATCAAAGCCTACATCTAGCTTGGAGAAAATATCCTTTTCGGGGTGAACTAAGATTCCACACTCCTCAGCCTTCTCATAATCTAGAACTGGTTCTAAAATTTCGTACTCTACCTTTATAAGCCTCATAGCCTTGTTGGCAGTCTTTTCATTTACAGCTGCCACTATAGCAACATCATCCCCAACGTGTCTTACATATTCATCTAATAAAAACTTATCATAGGGAGACAGCTCTGGATAGCATTGTCCTGCCCTAGTAAAGGGTTTTCTGATGATATTTTCGTGGGTAAAGATACATTCAACTCCTGGAACCTTTTCGGCAATGGATGTGTTGATCTTCTTAATTCTAGCAAAGGCATGGGGACTTCTTAACACCTTTACAATTAAGGCATCCTTTGGAGCCAAATCATCTGTATATACTGGTCTACCCTTTATCAAGGCCATTCCATCCTTTTTATTTATAGAGCTTTTAACCTCTTTCATTCTTCTTCGCCTCCATATACCTCTTGATGGCCCTTAATTGTCCTGAATATCCCGTACATCTGCATAGATTTCCATTTAAATAATGAAGGATTTCCTCATCTGTGGGTTCTTTTATGCACCTTTCTAAGTATAATATACTCATTATAGTGCCAGAACTACAATATCCACATTGGTCTACACCCTCAGATATTAAATAGTTGCCGATCCTTTCAGCCTCAGATTGAACTCCTTCAATGGTGGTTATCTCACAACCATCAGCCTTAGCTGCTAAAACAACACAGGACAATACCGCCTTTCCATCTAGATGTATTGTACAAACTCCACAGGTTCCTGTATCACATCCCTGCTTAACGGCTAAATATCCATTGCTACGTAAAACATCTATTAAAAAATCGTCGGGTTGGATTTCAAAGGATTTTGTTACCCCGTTAATCTTCACTTTTATTGTCATATCCTTTTACCTCCTCCAGGGCTCTTTTTAGAAGGACCTTACAAATCTGCCTCCTATAGGCTTCACTACCCCTAGTATTTGATCCAAAGATGATTTCTTCAGCAATGATATCAGTTGCCTCAGTTAATACTTCCTTTGACAACTCTTTACCCTTTAAAAAGTCCATGGTTTTTGTGGCAAGGATCCCTCTATTGGGTCTTGCTCCAACGGCTATACTATAGCTTCCATCCTTCATAGATAAGGCCAAATTTAATATGGCATAATCTCCCTTAGAGTTCCTCATAGACTGGAAGGAGGCAATCCTTCCAGTCTTCTTAATGATAATAGCCTCTAATATATCCCTTTCTTTACTGCCCTTTATTAAAAAGTCCCTTAAAGGAATAATACCTTGCTTATATAGCTTAACATCGGTTTCCAGCACCAACAAAGCAGTGATGGGATCTGAAAATCCATATCGTGAATATACTGTTCCACCTACAGTGACAAGATTTCTTAATTGTACTCCAACGATATCCCCTACAGACCTTGCCAATAAGTTATTAAAAACTTTATTTAATCCTTTATGCCTTTCTATATCGCCAAAGGTGGTCATAGCTCCAATTTCAAAGGTTTCTTCCTTTTCCTCTACATAGGATAGCCCAGCCTTAGATAAGTCAATTGCCAGGGAAATAGACTTAGCTCCCATTCTTAGAAAGGCTCCTCCACCAATCAGGGTGCATCCTTTATTACTTACTAATAAGTTATATGCCTCTTCAATTGATTTTGGTGCAATATACTCTTTTATACTAATCATAGATTTCACCCCTATCCTTTATATATATTATAACAAATAAAGAATACCAAGGTAGAAGAATTTAAGTTTTGCTCATCTTAATTCAACACCTAGGTATTCCACTTTAATCCCTAATCATTAGTTGTTAGCCTTTGCACCCTCTTGTTGTTCATGCTTTCCAAACAAACTCTTACCCAACTCTTGAGGCAAAATGATATTAAGAACTAATGCTACTATACAAGCTATTACTATACCTGAACCTCCGAAAATTAACCTAACGGATTCTGGAAAGTGTTGTAAAGCATTAGGAACTGAAGTTACACCCAAACCAAGGGCTAATGCTAAACCTACAGTTAAAAGATTTCTTTGATTTAACTCAGATTTACTTATAAGTGCAATACCGGTAACAGCTATCATGGAGAACATTACAATTGTAGCTCCCCCTAAAACTGATTGAGGAATTGTAGTTACTAAAGCTCCTAGCTTCGGAAACAATCCTGCAATAATTAAAAAGCTTGCACCTAAAGCTACTACGAACCTGCTCATAACTCCAGTTAAGGATATTAAACCAACATTTTGACTATAAGAGGTATTAGGGAGGGCTCCAAAGATTGCTGCAAAGGAGCTTCCAAGACCATTAGATATGATTCCACCTGATAGCTCACGGTCAGTAGCTTCTCGGCCTGCTCCACCCATTGTAATACCTGAAATATCTCCAACTGTCTCTACAGTTGTGACTATATACATAATGAGCATTGCTGCAATTGCCTCCCAATGGAAGGTCATTCCGAAAACTAAGGGCTTGGGCAATGAAAACCAGCCGGCTTGAGCAACTGCATCAAAGCTTACTTTCCCAAAGGCTAACGCAACTATATATCCAACAATTATTCCGATAAGTATTGCGGCCATACTACTGAAGCCTTTTGTAAATTGTCTAAAGTACACAACTGTGATTAAAACAACAAAGGCAATAAATAGGTTAGTAAAAGAGCCAAAATCTGCTGCCCCGGCTCCACCAGCCATAGCCGTTATCCCCGTTGGCAATAGAGATAGTCCTATTGTTAACAATACGGTCCCTGTAACCAATGGAGGGAAGAATTTACGAAGAGGCTTTAAAAATAAACCTAAAATTCCGCAGAAGAAACCCCCAACAAATTGAGCACCTAATATACCCGCCAATCCAAAGGATTTTCCAATGGCAATACATGTTGGTAAAAAACCAAAACTCGTTCCCATTACTATAGGTAGTTTAGCCCCAATTCTTCCGATTGGATACAATTGTATCATAGTTACAATACCAGCAACAAACATTGCATATTGAATAAGCATTGTCTTCTGTGCAACATCAAATCCTAATAAACCGGCAATAATAATTGGAACCGTTACATTCCCAACAAACATTGCCAAGATATGTTGCATACCTAAGGGAATAGCTTCCCTCAATGGTGGTTTGCCATCCAGCTCATATACAGAGGTGTCATTAGTTTTACGAATCTTCTTTTCGATTTTCATTTTTCTTCCCCCTTTAATTTGTTAAATCAATACTTACTGATTAATTTTTAACCCACCTCCTGAAGAACTTAGTTATTGTTGTACTTAGAGAAAATAAAAAAGGTCAGCACAAAAGAATTTTTCATTCCTTTATACTGACCTATTAAAGACTAACAGAACTTGCTTTCTTTAATTATTGTCATTGCCTTATTAAGTTGTAATTTTTCTCCGTGATAGTCTATAGAATCTATATCTATGACGGTTTTATTAGCTTAAATACAGTATAGCATATAGACTATTAAAAAATCAACTAAAAAAATGAAAACGTTATCTTATCCATATTATGGAGGGAATCTGCCTCAAACTCCAACAATTTGCAATCACTTCCCACAATATCACCAATGGATTTTTCAAGAATGGTTTTGTATTCCCGATATAAAAGACTCCTATTATAATCAACGAGGCTGTAATTCTTTCTATTGGCTATTAAGCTAGCTTCATAAACCGTCAACACTCCTAAAGCCTTAGCGGTTATCTCATTTCCTTGTATGAAGGCTTGAACATATTGGGGCCCTTTGCCGGTATAGCTCTTAATAAAATAGGCAATTTCGCTGGCAACCTTTTTTTCTAGTTCAATTTTTTCCTCTTTACTAAGTACATAGATATTATTTACAATGGTTTTATTCATCTTCTCCTTCAAAATGTTGGCTGCTAATTCCTTCATAGCATCAATTAAAGTATTGGTATCTACAGGCTTTACCACATATTTAACAATCCCCAAATCCACTGCTTGTAAAATAGTTTCACTATCGGAAAGGGCAGAAATAATGATTACTGGTGTATTGCCCCCAATATTTCTGATCATCTTTACCATCTCTAAGCCATCCATAAGGGGCATTTTTAAATCCGTTATAATTAAATCTGGATTACGCTCTTTATATATAGCCAACCCCTCTTGGCCATTTTCACAGCAATACAGCTTACCTACCCTGCGTTTAAGAAATTTCGAAAGCTCTCCTCTGGTAAATTCTTCATCCTCTACATATAATAGCTGTAAATTACATAGTAAATTATCCAATTTCTCCTTACTCACCTTACTCCCCCCCTACTCGGTGGTATCTCAAGTCTCAATAAGAGGCCATTTTGTTGGTTTTTCCAATAAATTACACCCTTCATATTGTTCTCAATAATCATTTTAGTGATGTATAAGCCTAGACCGGTACCTTTACCCTCATTCTTGGTTGTAAAATAAATTTCAAATATTCTTTCTCCTATAGATGGATCAATTCCCCCTCCATTATCCCATATCTCGATTATTGACCTATCCTTTTCTATATCTATAGATATTCTAATTTCCTTATTTTGCATAGCACCGTTACTTAAAGCATCGATTGAGTTGCTGATAATATTAAATATAGCCTGAGAGAATTGATTACCATACCCGTATACAACAGCATCAGCGTTTTTTTTCAAATCAACATGAATACTATTAAACTTCAAATTTTCCTCCAATAGCTCTAGCACACTGATAATACTATCATATATATTAAAGTAATCCATATTGGTTTGAGGCTTAAGAAAGTAGCGAAAGTCGTCAATTGTCTCTGACATCTTTGTGATTAATTTTTTCGATCTCTCAATAGAGGAATTTAAGTAATCCCCATCTAATTCATTGTGTCTATAGGAATCTTCAATATTAGCCAATACTAAACCCAAGTTATTTAAAGGCTGTCTCCATTGATGGGCTATGTTTGCAATCATCTCCCCCATAGCAGCCAGTTTAGCCTGATAAATGATCAAGGCTTCCTTTTTTTGATTCTCCTTTAACTCCCTTTGAACCATGATTTCCAACTGTCTCATGGTGTTTTTTGCAGTTATATGAATGACTAAAAGTATTACTAAAAAAATTGCTGTAGCTACTGAGAATATAAGCAAAAAAGCATCTTGTCTTTCCCTTCTTTGATTTTCTATTCTCTCGTAATCAAATATAAATTCATCCCAGTTAATTTCCTCTTTTAATAAATCTAACTTAAGTAATGCATCCTCCATTGCAGCCCATCTATGGGGGTTAATATTTCCAATCTCAACCACGGGATAGAGGGTATAGGCTTCTACCCTTTCAGCCTGAAATTTATTAAATTCATAGTAATTCCTATGGGTTCTGCCGACGGTTTCTCCATATTCTTCAACCATTCTTTTAATAATTTCTTCAGGATTCTCAAGGGCATATACCCACCCCTTTAAGCTTGCCCTCTTAAAGGCCTCCACCATCTCTGGTTTTGAATCAGCTAATGTCTTCCTTGTGAACAAAGAATCTCCATAAAAATCTATTCCATAGTCTATAGGCCTAATAACCTTTAAATCCACATCGGCTTTTTCAGCATAATAAGAAATTGTCCCCAAATAACCTGGAATCACATCAAATCTATATAAGGTAAGGTCCTTTATTGAAAAATCCAAATCCTCATCATAAACCTCCAACTGATCTGGATTTATCCCTTCTTTTAACAGCATTGCTTGAAGCTCAATATCCAGTAAATCATTTTTTCTTCTCGCAGTATTTAAATCAACTAAATCTACTAGAGAGTAAAAGGGGGTTTCCTCCAGCATATAAAATTCAACAGGACTCCGTTGAAAAATTGAAGCCACTATTGAAAACTCATAACCTTGGTTTCTGGCTATAAGGGTGTCCACAGCTCCCACACCAAAATGCGCCCTACCTTCAGCCACCTCTTGGGTTGCATAGTGTATTTTTCTATCCTCAGAAAATCCAGGCAAAATCTCTACTTCTAGGCCTTCTTCTTCATAGAAACCTAGCCAATTGGCTGCATAATAACCAGCAAATTGAAATTGGTGATCCCATCGTAGCTGTAGGGTAACCTTTTCAGGTGCTTTTCCATAAACTGTCCCCATTTCTACAAAGAAAATGGTAAATATAATTGTTAAATTTAATAACCCTTTCCAACACCATACATTAATCCTTTTGTTTTCCATAATGTCACCCTAACGGTTTTTATTCATTCATGAACTATAGCTTTCTATAGGAACCAACATAATGGGTAGTTTTATTATTCTCATCCGTAATTCCTCTAATAGTAAGCAGTACCCTTATTTTCAGTCCTCTTTTGCTTATATTGGTTATCTCACCCCTCCACTCACCCTTTGTTTGAAGTTCCTTCCACATATCCCTATAGAAGCTATCCTCATAGTATCCAGATTTCAGTATATTGGTTTTCTTACCAATCACATCAATTAAAGAGTAGCCTGTTATTTTTATAAAGGCATTATTAACCCATGTAATGTTTCCATCGGCATCAGTCAAAATCAATCCCTCAGAGCTATACTCTAAGATCTTTCTAAATGTATTTAGCTGCCTCTCACTGGCCTTTTTAGCTGTTATATCTAAATAAATAATATAGGCACCGACAATGGCATTATGGCTCACTATTGGATAGCAGATAATTTCTACATATAATAATTTGCCATCCTTTCTTCTTCTTATTCCCTCCTGCTTGATGATTTCTCCTTGATAGAGTAATTGGATATTTCTAACAACTTGCTTTTCGGAGTCAATAGTGGATACAAATTCTGCAATATGTCCATCCTTTACATCCTCAAGATAATACTGAAAGAGATTGGTAAAGTTGCGATTGATATTAACGATTTTTTGATCCTTATTTAGTATTGCAACAGCATCAGGGGAATCAAAAAATAAGGTGTCAAACATCAGCTTCTGACTTCTTATCTCTGAAACATCATGTATAATAGAAAACAATAAAGACTCATTGTCAATTTCTATAGGAAAGCTGTGAACCTCAACATCCCTTAATTCACCATTGGCTAACCTATGGGTAAACTCGAAACAGTTTCGATCTTCTTTTTTAGCTCTAATCATTTCCTCCTTAACTTCCTTCTCACTGAGGGTATTAATCTCAGCAATCTTCATACTAAGAAGTTCTTCTTCAGAATAGCCATAATATTCAATTGTAGCCCTATTGACTTTAACAATTCTTCCTGTCATAGAGTTTATTAATAGCATCACCGATTTATTGTTCTCAAATAATAGCTGATAAATCTTATTCTTTTCAGCCAGCTGATTCTTAATCTTTTCTTGATGATCAATATCGAAAATAACCGCAAACAAAAGGCCATTTCTATTGGTGATACGAATATCTGTAACAAAGCTGTGGCCATTTTTTTTAAGATGGGTCCACTGAAATTCTATTGGTTTTTCACTAATAAGGGCTTTGTCTACTATATCCTTTCCCTTTTCATTAGAATACCTTCCATCGGGCTGGAGCTCCGGAGATAGCTCATAGGGGCCTAATCCTATTACCTCTACTTTTTTTTCATAACCAAATAACTGCAGAGCAGCTGAATTGCAGTCTATGATTTTATAATCCTTTATAACGTATAGGGCAGATGGAAATACTTCAATCAAATCGTCAAAATCTAATTTATATTGATCTAACTTATCAATCATTTTATCATCCTCATTTCCAGTCTAATACTTTAATTATATATCCTTCACTAAAAATTATAAAGTATTTGACAAACAAAGTAGCAAAAAGTTGGTTTTATGTATTTACTGTCTATTTATATCGGGTATAGTGTTATTGATTAGAAGAAGGCTAGTTACAAGAAGAAATAGGCTTAAGTGAAATATCTGCTATTGTAGGGTGTTGAAAAATATGGTAACCTAATGAGGTAGTTTCCATTGTAACAGAAAATTCTAATAAGGGAGATCACAAAGGGATGTCCCTTTCTATTTGAGGTCTATGACCTCTTCTTAAGGAGGATCTATGAGAAAAAGTAAAATAATTCAGATACTAAAAGATAATTTTGGAAGAATTCCTAAATTGGAATATAAACCAGGGGATATGGATGGTATTAAAAAGTATTATGAACATAGGCTCAATCATGATAAGGATGAATTTTTAATTGATGATCTTACATGGAATGATTTGAATATGGATGATGTTTACAAGAGAATGAATCTTGGATTATCTACTTCGGGAGAACACTACCTGTACTATACCTTAAGGAGCCCCGCCATCAATGCAGAAACCTATAGGGAGCGTCAAAATTTAATTGATGTGGTTGAGGAGGATGAAGGTTTAAGAAGGGACCTTAGTGTTATTTTGTATAAGCTTGGCAGAGAAAGGGTGGCCAACATCTGTGAGGTTTTTAAATCCAATACCTCTGCTCCCTCCAAACTGGCCTTGTACTTGTTTCTGGTTTTAGGCTTGCTCACCTGTCTTATCGCTTTTTCCTATACTAAAATGGCCATCCCTCCCCTAATTTTTTTTGCCATTGTAAACCCTCTAATAAGAGAATGTATGCGAAAAGACATCTATAAAGATGTCGTTACGGTTAATTATGCCGCTGCAATGGTTCTAGCTGCTTATAAGATTAGTAAAATAAACCATAGTAAGCTAAAGGAAATTATAAAGCCCATGATAGAAACCGTTCATAAGCTAAAAGCCATCATCAGAGTTGGTGATGTTAGCATTACCTCTGGTAATGATGTTTTAGAAATACTATCCAGTTGGTTGATGGTTGACCTTATCACCTACGAGTACTTGAAAAAGAAGCTTGCTAAGAACCATGATGATATATTCCTAATTCATGAATATCTTGGCAAGGTTGATACAGCCATTGCTGTTGCATCCTTTAGAAGGAGTGTTGAGGATTATTCCGTCCCCAGCATCGATTTTAGCTCTAACACTAAATCCTATTTAAAGGCCAAAGGCCTAAGGCATCCCCTAGTCAAGGATTGTGTTCCAAATGATTTGATTATGATAAATTCTATACTAGTTACTGGCTCTAATGCCTCTGGTAAATCAACCTATATTAAAACCGTTGGAATAAATTTATTACTAAGTCAAAGTATTTGTACTGCCATTGCAGATGACTATACAGGAACTCCCCTAAGACTCTACTCCTCTATGGCCATAAAGGATGATTTAGAGGCTGGCGAAAGCTATTACATAGCCGAAATTAAATCCCTTAAGCGAATTGTAGAGGCTTCTAAGGATCATCGCAATATATTATGTATCATTGACGAGATTTTAAGGGGCACCAATACCATAGAAAGAATAGCTGCCTCAAGCGAAGTATTAAAAACCCTAGCGAAAAGGTCTGTGTTATGTCTTGCTGCCACCCATGACCTTGAGCTTTGTCAGCTTTTATCTCAATATTATCGTCAGGTTCATTTTCAAGAGGAGATTTTAGCAGGGGAAATGCTTTTTGATTATAAGCTTAGGGAAGGGCCAACCACCAGTAGGAATGCCATAAAGCTCCTAAGTATTATGGGCTTTGAGGATGCTATTATACAACAGGCAGATAACCGAGCTAAGGTCTATATGGAAGAGGGTAAGTGGCAATAACAAACAGAACAAGGTTTTTATTAAATAAAAAAACACTCTAATAGGAGTGTTTATAATGAAATAGCGAGCAAATCTATAAGCCGAGTTCTGTATTTGACGGTCATCTGTCTAGGCCGGCTGTTGCCAGACGGCTCAAGCAACCTACCACGGGACACGACGGGCAGCCGCTTTTTTGTCCCTACTTGGTCTTGCTCCAGGTGGGGTTTACATAGCCAGCTAGTCACCTAGCTGCTGGTGAGCTCTTACCTCACCTTTCCACCCTTACCTACTAGAAGTTAGAAGTCGGAAAGCAGTAGCCTGAAATGAACGATTTCTTTAAAGCTTTTCCCTTAAATCTGGCTTCTGATCTCTGACCTCTAACCTCTAGTGGCGGTATCTCTCTGTTGCACTTTCCTTGGAGTCACCTCCACTGGGTATTACCCAGCACCCTGCCCTATGGAGCTCGGACTTTCCTCGTTGGCAATAAATGCCCCCGCGACCATCTGATTTACTCACTATATTTACTTTTCTCTGTCACGAGATATAATCTTATCACAATAATCGTCATCTGTCAAAATGCAAATTCTGTAAATGAGTTAAATCATCTTACCCTCGATCCATAGCTTCATTGGCTAATTTATCAGCCTTTTTATTTTGCTCTCTTCTTATATGTTCTATTTTAAAACTATTAAAGTCTTTAATCAAGGGCTTAATCATGTTATATAAGGGAATTAATCCCTCATTTTTCACCTTATATTCTCCCTTAATTTGCTTAACCACCAGCTCACTATCTAAATAGCAGGTTATATCCGTAATGCCCATATCAAGGGCTACCTCCAGCCCCCTGCTTAAGGCTTTATATTCAGCCACGTTATTGGTTTGAACACCAAGGAACTGACTGATTTCCTTAATTGGATTTCCTGCCTCATCTTCAATTAATACTCCAATTCCGGCAGTCCCAGGATTACCCCTAGCTCCACCATCGCTATACATGATAGCCTTCATTTGAAAACACCTCCATTAGAAATGATGAATTATGAATGTTGAATGTTGAATGTTGAATGTTGAATGTTGAATGATTGAAAAATTTACATGAATGCAAATTTCTTTTATTCTAAATCATTTTTTACAACCTTTTTTAATTCTTCATAATTTTTTTATTTCATAAAATAGCTTCGGTTAATCGAAGCCTCCTTAATTCAACATTTAACATTAAACATTTAACATTTATAATCTTTATCTATAAGATTTGAAAGGGATTACTATAAACCTGTGATGGAATAACCACCACTTGGATTTTTTTATGTACTAATGTATTTTGAAGATATTCAGTAACCATTTCAATAAAGGGGATTTCGGATTCATAGTGACCAATATCAATTATATTGAGTCCATGGTCTAAGGCCATCTGGGCATCATGAAACTTAATATCACCGGTTATCAGACAATCACATTTGGCCTTAATGGCGGCCTTTATGTAATCTCCACCACTTCCGTTGACAACAGCAACTTTTACAATATTGCTATTTACATCACCAGCCACCTTAACCTTATCTAAGTTTAAAGAGGCCTTTATTCCCTCAACAAACAGAGATAAAAGCATCGAATTTTCTAAAGTAGCAATCCTCCCTGCTCCATTTAGCCTTCCTTCATTATGCAAGGGATAAATATCATAGGCAACCTCTTCGTAGGGGTGGGACCTTAATATTTCATTTAATACCACTGTTAAATCCTTTTCCCTCACAATTGCTTCAAGCTTTACCTCCTCAACCCTTTCAAGCTGACCCTTGTTGCCTATAAAGGGTTGGCTACCTTCTAAGGGCTTAAAGGTACCTATTCCCGAGGTTCTAAAGCTACAATGACTATAATTTCCGATATGTCCACCCCCAGCTGCTGCCATTGCCTCCGCCAATACCTCGGTATAGCTGGTGGGAACAAATACAGCCAGCTTATAGAGTTTTTCAACATCTTCTATATCTAAAATGGTTGTATTGGATAGTCCAAGTTTATATACAATATAATCATTTAACCCCCCATCGACAATATCTATATTGGTGTGGGAGACATAAATAGATATATTATTCTTGATAGCTTTAGAAATAATTTTGCCCTTAACATCCTCCTCAGAGATCTTTGCCATTGCCTTGAAAATCAACGGATGATGGGCTATGATCATATTGGCTCCTACTTCTATTGCTTCATCTATAACAGCCTCATTCACATCTAGACAGACTAATACCTTCTTTAAACGATGATTTAAGCTACCCACCTGAAGTCCTACATTATCCCAAGACATGGACTCTTTACTGGGGGCAAAGGTTTCCATCAAATCTACTATTTCTTTAACCCTCGTAGACACAATAACACCTCCTGAATCTTATTGAATTTTTCCATAGTGGCTTTATATTTTACTATAACCTCCTCTGAGTCTCTATTCTTCACCTGTTGAATTATATCCTCTAATATTCTCAATTTAACCAATAAAAACTCTTTGGCAAGGGGTAAGGGGTTTTGGTATATTTGAAAACCTATTTCAAAGAAGATTTCATCCTCCACCACCTGGTGGCCCCTTGTAACCCTTAAAACCTCATATATCTTGTGATCTTCCTTAACTAGGTTGTCCTCTTCTATTTTATAACCCTTATCAACAAGATAGGCCCTCAGCTGCTCCTGGGCCTGCATCGGCTGCAGTATAAAGGTATTGACTGTCTTTGTAACATCAGGGCACCTATCCAGCAACTCAGCAATTAACAATCCACCCATCCCAGCAATAATTATGGTATCCACCTCATTAGGCTTTAAAACCTCTAGTCCACTTCCTAGCCTAGTAATGATTTTATCCTCTAGTCCATTGAACTTTATATTTTCCATTGCAGACTGGAGGGGCTTTTTATTTACATCACTGGCAATAACCATGGGGCAGATTTTGTTTTTAACTAAATATATTGAAATATAACCATGATCCGTTCCAATATCCGCTACTATGGAAGATTTAGGTACCATTTCAGCTATTTTTTTAAGCCTTGGTGTAAGTTTTACCTGCATAAATAGAACTCCTTTATTAAAAAATATATGTAACCAATGTTGAATGTTAAATGTTAAATGTTAAATTAATGTTGGATTTTCCTTTGCCCATCTAAGCAAATAAAGATTACATTTAACTAAAATTAGTCTATAATTGATTTCTTTATCGGTTATCTTGTATTTATTATCTAGTTTTTATTTCTTTTACTTTAATCATATGAATTTCTTCGATGTATCGAAGATTCAATAATTCAACATTTAACATTCAACATTCAACATCTACATTAAAGGGAGGTTTTATCATTGACTGATAAAAAAAGAAAAAAAGTTACACCCCCTGAAGATATGATTAGGTTTCAATGGGGTGGAAGAACTCAGGAATGGGAAGAAGAAGCTGATCAAATCATGCATATCCTACAGGACCAAGTAGACGAAGAAGAAACTGAAAAGGAGAAAAAGAAAAAAATTGAGTATGCTAAGGAAAAAAAATACTGGTAGCTTCCTTAAAATATTAAAATAATAGATTCGCCAAGGCGAATCTAATTTTTTTTAATATTTATTAAGCTTATTCAAGATAATCCTTTAGCTTCTTACTTCTACTTGGATGTCTAAGCTTTCTTAATGCTTTGGCTTCTATCTGTCTGATACGTTCCCTAGTTACATCAAATTTCTTACCAACCTCTTCTAGGGTTCTAGCTCTACCATCATCTAAGCCAAAACGAAGTCGAAGAACTTTCTGCTCCCTAGGTGTTAGGGTATCTAATACCTCAATTAACTGCTCCTTTAACAATGAAAATGCAGCTGCTTCAGCTGGAGCAGGAGCATCATCATCTGGTATAAAATCGCCTAAATGGCTATCCTCTTCCTCCCCAATAGGTGTTTCTAGGGAGACTGGCTCCTGAGCAATTTTTAAAATTTCTCGAACTTTGTCTTCTGAAAGATCCATTTCTTTTGCGATTTCTTCGGGTTTAGGCTCTCTTCCTAGCTCCTGAAGGAGTTGACGGGAAACTCTAATAAGCTTATTGATGGTTTCAACCATATGAACTGGTATTCTTATAGTTCTAGCTTGATCAGCAATTGCTCTTGTTATAGCTTGACGAATCCACCAGGTGGCATAGGTACTAAACTTGAATCCCTTTCGGAAGTCAAACTTTTCAACAGCTTTGATGAGTCCTAGATTACCCTCTTGAATAAGATCTAGAAAAAGCATTCCTCTACCTACATAACGTTTGGCAATACTAACTACTAGTCTAAGGTTGGCCTCTACTAAACGTTTCTTGGCATCTTCATCTCCAGCTTCCATTCTTTTTGCCAACAGGATTTCTTCCTCACCTGACAGCAATGGAACCTTTCCGATTTCCTTTAAATACATTCTTACAGGATCATCAATATTTACACCCTTAAGTAAAGCTACATCATCCTCTAGGTTCTCCTCGGGTATAACTTCACCATCAATATCTGGTTCATCAATATCTATGTCTTCTTTATCTCCTACAATATCAATCCCCATCGTTGCCAAATGGTCGTATATTTCATCAACTTGGTCTTTATCTAAGATAATATCCTCTAAAGCATCCATTACTTCTGAGTAGGTAACCATTCCTCTTTTCTTGCCTTTTTCAATCAGTTTTACTACTGATTCTTTTTTGTTTTCCTGTGGATTACTCATTTTGTCCCCTCCTTTCCTTAAAGCTGTAGCTTCTGTATCTCTGAGTTTAATCTCATAATTTCAACACCAATTTTTAGCAATTCCTTCTCGACCTCTTCCTTATTTAATTTATTCTCTCTAGTCAATTGATCTTGTTGTTGATGTAATTGTTTTATTTGATATAAGAGCTTGAATTTTTTAAGATTACTAATATATTTTGCCAAAGCCTTTTCTATATCAATATGCTCAATATCTGTATTATATATTTCTTTAATGTCAGCCTCCATATCTGGAAATTGATTTTCCAATGTAACTCTATCAGGAGCCTGGTCATTATTGATTAAATAATTGGCTAATATCTGATGTTTTCCAATTGAAAAGTCCTCTGGGTTTAGTTTGTTTTTGAAAAAAGGTATAATGTTATCTTGTGTAAGCATTGCCTTTAGCAATTGTTTTTCAGCAACAATGTGACCTTTACCTTCAACTGGTGTTATGGCTTCTATATATTTATTATCTCTTTTGTTTATATAACTATACTTTTGATTATTGTCAAGGCCTTTTTTCCTTTGCCTACCATAAATTTCTAAAAAAATGGTATCTTCATTAATCCCTGTTTCTTTTTGAATTTTATTGATATATACTTCCCTTTCAACAGGACTGCTGATATCTCTCATGATTTTTGCTAATTCTTTAATGAACTTAATTTTGCCTTCTGCCTCGGTTAAATTGTGTTTTCTTTTTGCTAAAATAATCTTATAATCTATAAGACTTATTGCTGAGTCAATTTGTTCCTTAAAAACCTTGCTTCCATTTTCTCTTAGATAGTCATCTGGATCTAGTTCATCTGGTATAATTAAGACTCGTGAATTTAAATCAACTTCTTTGAATATTTCCAGACTTCTAAGGGTTGCCTTTTCTCCTGCCTCATCTCCATCAAAGCAGATAATCACTTCATTGCAATACTTTTTAAGTTTTATAGCATGTCCCTTTGTTAAAGAAGTACCTAAAGTTGCTACACAATTTTTAAAGCCATACTGATGAAGGGCAATTACATCCATATATCCTTCTACCAGAATCATTCTATTATCGGTTATGTTTTTTCTTGCTATATTTAAAGCATATAATGTATCGCTTTTATTAAAAACTGGGGTTTCAGGTGAATTTAAGTATTTGGGTAGACTATTATCCATAACTCTTCCCCCAAAGGCTATTACATTACCCCTTGCATCAAATATTGGAAAAATAATTCTATTTCTAAAGCGATCATAATATTCTTTTTTCTCTTTTTTAGGTACGATTAAGCCTGATAGAAGAATTCGGTCTTCTTTATATCCTGCTTTTTTCAAATATTTAAGTAGGTCATCCCATGAGTGGGGTGCATATCCAAGGCCAAAGGATTTCATAACTTCTTGGCTGATTCCTCTTTCCTTTAGATATTCCTTAGCATTATTCCCCTTCTTCTTCAGATTTAAATAAAAAAATCTAGCTGCTTCTCTATTAATATCATACAATTCCAACCTTTGTTGAAGTAGCTGCTTATCTTTTTCAGATATATTCATCTCGGGAAGGGGGATGTTAGCCCTTTGGGCTAGAAGCTTTACAGCCTCAATAAAATCAATATTTTCTATTTTCATAACAAAGTTGATAACATTTCCACCTTCTCCACATCCAAAACACTTATATATTTGTTTTTGTGGATTAATCATAAAGGATGGAGTTTTCTCTCTATGAAAGGGGCAAAGGGCCTTATAATTAGCACCCGAAGCTTTAATAGATATATAATTAGATATAACATTTGATATATCGCTGCTGGCTTTAACATCTTCAATAAACTCTTCAGGAAAAAGATTTCCCATATATACCACCTAATTTTTATTTACTTTTAATACTATTATAGTTCGGTTTTCATTAATAAAGTCCTTCTATTTAGTAGTGATTTGGTTAATTTTTTGCAAAAAATTATCTAGAACCGTTGAAAAACGATTATTATCAGACTTCTTCCTTTTTGAAGGTCCTTTTATCCTTCCTCCGGCTGCTAAAACCTTCTGATGAAAATGTCTCTTCTCTAAAAGCTCTTCTATATTTTCATTGGTATAAAAATCTCCCCAAGGGTTGAGGGCATAACCACCTCTTCCTAATACAATTGCAGCTAAACCAGTATCTGCAGTAACTACCAAATCATCCTTACCCATATAGTTAACGATAGCCATATCCGCTGCCTGAGGAGAATTATCAACGACGATTCTCTTAACATAGGAGTCCTCGTCACGGGGTATATGGCTAATACTATGGATGAAAATTGTATCAATTTCATATTTTTTACACAGCTTAATGATAATATCCTTAACAGGACAAGCATCTGCATCAACAATAACTTTCATTTTAATAACCCTTCTTTATAGCATGGTGAATTTTATTCGACATAAATCTTCTTAAATCCTTCCAATACATGAAAAAAAATATATTCTGATAATTCAATAGAAGGTAGTTTTTTACTTTGGTGATGGAACAAATTTGCTTTGAAAAAGCCTTATAGCATAGGCATCTGTGGCTCCTGCAATACAGTCTGTAACAACCCGTTTCAAATCATCTACCGATAGTCTCTTGATATATTCTAATGGCATTTCATTTGGATTAGATGAAAAATAATCAAATAGCGTTCTCACAATAAAGGTTGCCTTTTCCTTTTCTCTTAGGCAAATTTCCCCATTATAAACATTTTTAAACATGAACTCCCTTAAATTTAGTGTAGCCTCCTTTAGTTGTTGGCTCTGATAAATTTCAATTGGTTTTCCATTCTGTAGAGCTTCAGAGGTTTCATATATAATGTCCTTTACGAAGGTATTAATCCTTTTGCTATGGGTGTCCCCTAAAATCCTAATAAAGCTATGGGGAATGTCGGTTTCCTTCAAAATTCCTGCACTAATGCTATCTTGAATGTCATGGCATAAATAGGTTATAGTATCTATAAGCTTAACCAGCTTCCCTTCTAATGTGACAGGAGAAACTTTTCCTGTATGATTTAGGATTCCATCCCTTACCTCATAGGTTAAATTCAAGCCCCTATCATCCCCTTCTAATATATCTATTACCCTTAAACTCTGGTGATTATGCTTAAAATCTCCAGTTATATTATGAAGCACCTCTTCTCCACTATGGCCAAAGCAGGTATGTCCAAGATCATGTCCTAAAGCGACGGCCTCCACTAAATCTTCATTTAGCCTTAAGGCCCTTGCAATGGTTCGGGCTATTTGGCTAACCTCTAGGGTATGGCTTAATCTTGTTCTAAAAAAATCATCCTTTACAATGAATACCTGAGTTTTTTCCTTAAGGGCACGGAAGGATTTTGAATGGATTATTCGATCGCGATCTCTTTGATAGGCTGTTCTTATTTCACATTCTTCCTCTTGAAGCTTACGTCCCTTTGAATTTACACTTAATTGAGCATATTCAGAAAGATACTCACCTTCCATTTTCTCTGTCTGATTTCTAAGATTTTCCATATACTCTTCAAATCCCTTCACAAAGTTCTTACTATATATATACTCCCTTTAGGCAAAAAAAACCTTCTTATGACCGAACATTTTTTCTATTTATTACCTACTGTTAACATTTATCAGAATTTTATACAGTTGAATAGGGGTAATCTATGAAAAATAGCGATTTATGGCCAGTTAAGACCTAATTAATCAGCAATTTTATATTAAGAAATCATTCTCCTATAGGGATTAATGCCTCTAGATAAAATCGGTAGCCCCATAAAATTCTCAATATCATAGATATTAAAAGAAAAAGGATTTGAAGCAACTTCAAATCCTTTTTGCATTATATAACTATCCCTGACTCCTTAAGGCCGCCTGGGCAGCGGCTAACAAAACAGACCATTTACTATTTTTACTATTATGATACACTTTTAAAGTACTAAGCTCATAAGTTGAGTAAATAATTATTTCCTTCAGGCAGAAAACTAGTTATCCACCATCAACCCTTCTACTATATGCAACTTTACCCTATTAGTGTTCTATGGCCTATGAGAAACCAAAACAACGAGGCGTTAGCGTGATGTTCCGTTGTCGCCATCAGCAGTTTTACTGCTATCATAAGTTTCTAATTTAATTATATCTTCTTTAGCGTTTTAAACCCTATACTTTCAAACATTTGTACCCTCTCCTCTAGGGCATGAATAAACACTACAGCTGCCCACTTTTCTTTAGCTATCCTTAATGTCTCCTTCAAGGTTAATTCTAATAAATAACCCTCCTCGTTAACTGCACCAAGACAGCATACTCCATAGGTCTCTTCTTCTATTTGAATCAAGGCTGAAACAGAAACAGTCTACCCATTTTTTATTCCTGACAAAGGAATTATTGAAGGTCGCTCCTTTGATGTCTCTTGAAGAATCCTTGTACTAAATAACTCATTAGTTGTTTTATCCATTTCATAAATCCTAGATACCGTATCACACAGATAAACACTTTTTAACTACTTCATACGTTGAAGGCACACCATCAAAGGATATTACAGATAATATACTTTAACGCTTTAACCAAGTCACATAACAACTCTATATCCACATTGTTCATTGATCCTTTGGCGTATGTGTAATGTTCATAACAACATCTCTCCATAAAATTCACTGAGTTAATTTGTTTATACTTAGGGAATTCTAGGTTTCCTTTGACTCAATCATCATTTGAAGTTGTACAATTACTTCCTCAGCGTTCTCTAAAGTCTCTATTAATGTTGTGATCCACCGATCAGTAGCACTAATTATGTCTTCTTCTAGAGATGGAGTATCAATTATTTCTTTAACATCACTGCCCTTTCCCTCATCAATATACTTAAACATACGAAGTATAGACATCATACTATAATTAGCATTTCTTAGAGTACGGATGACTTTTAGACGTCTAATTTCATAAGCACCATAGATTCTATAGTTATTACTGGGGCTCCTAGGAACCTTAATTAGCCCATTTCTTTCCCAGTCTCTTAGAACATCTATGGAGATATTTAGTGAGTTAGCAACATTTTTTCTTTTTATATACGTTTCTTCCTCTACTATTGATTCATCTTTTAGCCATTTAGATATTATTTCCAATGCTTCTTCAGCCTTAGTTAATTCATTTTGAATATGAGTTGTATAGTCATAGGCCATATCTAAAGCCTTTTTTAGCTCCCCTTGTGCCGCCTTCTTTACAATGGCTGTAGCTAAACTTCGTATGTTACCCTCTATAAAATCACATCTTAGAGCTATTCTTGCAAGATGCATCTGCTCTAAATGATCTTCTGTATAGAGGCGGTACCCTTTACAGTTTCTAGAAACTGGTTGTAGCAATTTCCATTTTTCATACAACCTTACTGTATTGGGATGAACGCAAACCAAATTGGCAATCTCTGACGTCTTATAATGCTTCATGATAAAACCTCCTTACAGAATCTCATTTGTAAACAGATATTTCATAGAATTTCGTGGTAATTTATGGTGAATTTAAAAATAATTTTGTAGAAATTTTATAGTAATTCATTCGTATTAGTTCTATTAATACTTTTCCTGTGATTTCTGTAATTACTTTTAAAAACAAGGTTGAAATTTCATTAGCCATGTCGTCAACAGTAGTTTTATCTTTTCTATAGAGTATTTTTATTCCATTTTCCCTGCACTCTGTTTCTATTTGCCGATTCATTAAGACATTGGTGTCTAAAAACTTACTCCACTTTTCCTGGGGTGATGGTAGCTGTAAAATCATTTCTTTCATTGGCTGTCTTTCTTTACAATCCTCCCATATTCTAATGCAAAGATCATCTTCAATCTTGATACAGCATATTTGATGTGCATCTAGCACTCTTGCAAGGATTGCTGGATTTGTTATACCTCCATCTACTAATATAGCTTTGTCCCGATCTATTTCTTGTACATCCTCAGAAAACAAACTTAATTGTTCAACAGTTAAAGCAACATTAAATTCGTTATTTTCTTCCCATGAAGAAAAAGATAGGGCCCAATTCAATGGATTTTCAGCAAAAAACCATTCCCTACTTGCGGGATGTAGTTCCTTCGAATACCTTCTTATATACTTGTCAAAAATATATTCATCCAAATCATAGTATAACATTTTAAATTTTGAAGCAATTGTCTTGCCAACTGTACTTTTCCCTGAACAAGAACCCCCAACAATCCAGAAGATATTTTTTCGATTTTTTAGTACCTTGCGGGCTTCATTCAATAAACTTTCATTAAGATGATATCTCACATATATACCCCCCTTTTATATAATTAGTCAGCTATTTAATTATACTTTTATATGCAACCCTGGTGGTTTACTGGAGGGTTAAAAAAAGCGCTATTATTTATGGTATGGTTCATCATTATTAAACCTTAATAAGTCTAATGATTCAATAATATAATCAATTCCAATCTGATTACATTTCTATGTAAGACATTAATAAAATAGGGTATTAAGCTTAAAGTCATTAATGAAATCAAGCTCAATACCCTACACTTTTTATATTATAGTCTATTATAGGCTTTAGACTATTTATTTTTTGTTTTTATTAATATTTGCTATTAATCCCAACACTTTTGATATCATATGCCGATGCTATAAAGTGCAATTGTTTTTGGTTATAGATCTAGGTTTATGTGTATACGTCTCCAATTAAATCGGGAGGACGTTGTCAATTAGTTTGAATGACGTATTGATGCTTGTGCGGCAGCTATCCAAATAGACCAATTGTCGTTTTTCGCATTGTGGAACACTTTTAAATTTCGTTCTTATACTTTCATAACTAGTCTTTCCAATCAAAGTCTCTTGTTAATGTAGTGCTTCTCGCATCCTTTCAAAGGATGCTTTCTATATATAGAATACCTTATAAATTTTATTAGTGTGAAATTTTATAGTTATTGAATCTTTGGATTGATAGGGCGTGTTTGAGAGATATCATTATTCCCGTCAAAGAAATGTTTCATTCCTCTGACTAAAGAGTCATCTTCCAATACACTCCATAGATGATACCCTAAATCTTCACGCTTAAGTAAAACCTCTTCTAAAACCTGCACAGTACCAAAATCCTTAAGTTCATGAGCACGTGCAATCGTTTTTCTTAACATATGTTGAATTTTTATTTCATGCTCAAGGTCATTACGTAAAAAGTCACGCATCGTATATCGACCTTCAACTTCATGTTTGATATAAGATAATTCATGTTGTGTCACAGGATGTGCCGTAGGGACGACCCCTAATCTTGCTACTCGCTCACCGACTTTATCGATATGATCCTGTGTAACATCAATATGTTCGTCTAACAAGTGATGCAAACTTAAGAAGGACTCTGCTCCCTCCGTTAACCAGTGATGCTTTGTATATTGGTGTAACGCGACATTTAAAGCGCATAAGTGATCATCAAGCATTAGCCCCATTTCTAAACGAACATCAGCTGGAAGACTGATCCCAGACCCTTCAGATCTTACGGTTCTTGGCTCCTGACGTAAAACCATGTTTTGTGGGTGGTTTGTTGTATGTCCTGGCATAGTTGTGTCAAAACCAGATTTTGATAATTTGAAGTCATCTTGAAACTCACTTACGTTTTGTTTAACCTTCTTAAAGTCCTCGTTCAAAATCTCATTACTATTTTCATTTTGCATGTTTCCACCTCTTAATCTTTTATATAATTAATTATCCTGCTTAATTTTTCCCTTTTCAGCATGAATTATGAATAAGAGAAGAAAGAAGAATTTATTTTAGATAGAATCACATATGTAAGAAAGATTAAAATTTTATTCAAGGTTTAAGAACAAAAAACAAATCGAATTAGAGAAAAAGATACTTTTATTTTGTGAATTTAGCAGGTAATTGTCTCTTTTTTATTTTCATGATAGTAGATAGTTTTTTTCACTTATATTTATTATAGCATCCCTCGATACAAGCGCTAATATTAAAACAACAAATCAGACCAAACACGGTTTTTTACTATTATGGAACAATTTTGTAATCATCACATTTTTAAACTTCTCAGCTTCTTCGATAAAATCTATATCGGCTACACTGTACGAATCAAAATCATATAGCATGCTGTTCCAAGAAAAATACTGAGAAAAGCATTCCTTTTTTTGACATGTATAGCTACAACAATGCCAACTGAAAGTAATTCCACTATTCCAAACGGAAAGGTATTCAAGTCAATGTTCCTTAGACAGTAAACCACTAATATAATCATTATAGAAGCAGGTAAAACTGTACCAAGATAGTGAACGGTTTTGGGAAGTTCATTCATTCCACCAAACAAAAGGTAGGGTATAGCACGAGTGAGGCCTGTTATTGACGCGACTACAATAAGGACTGCAACAGAAAATCCATAATCAGTTGTCATTACTCATTCCTCCCATTTGAATATCTATTCGTTCCCTCATTATGGTTAGTAAAATTAAACTCACTGATAATGCAGGAAGTATAAAGTAGTCTGCTCCTAATAGAATATAAAATGCAATGGCACTTGTAAAACCAGTGATTACAGGGATATGGGAATCTACTTGATGCCATTGATTGACACAGACCACAACAAAAAATGCCGTAGCAGAAAATTCAACTCCCCTCATATCAAGGGGTAGCATTTCACCAGCCAAAGCCCCCATTGTGCAACTGAAAGCCCATAACACATGACATATGAGAGCTACCTTTTCCTTACCATATATACTAGCAAATGAAAATACGCCATACAATGCAATAATTGTATGGCGTACAATTTCATTTTATTGTTCTATTGACCTAATCAAATTCCTCAAGATTATCAAGCCTTTTTCTAACTCTTTTATGGTTTCAGGTGCAGCAATAGACAAACGAACTGCTTTTTCAGGATTACTATTGCCAACAGTAAATCGATCTGCCCCATATACTTGAACACCATGCTTCAATGCCAATGCTTCAAAGTCTGTAGCTGATATTTTGCCTGGTAGCTTCAGCCACCTAAAAATACAAGTATTTTCACCAAGACAATCATATTCAGATAAATAATAATTAACCAGTTGGTTTCTATCAATTGTATGCTTTCGGTGACTCTCAATAACTCCATCTATTTGATTTGATACAATCATACGCGCAGCTAATTCTGCCATCAATGGAGCAACAGATATATTCATATTATAAAGGGCATTTGACAGAAGCTTTTTATACCTTTCTGGAGCTGATATATAAGCTAAACGTAGGCCAGGACCAATGGCTTTAGACATACTGGCTATATAGATAGTATGTTCTGGTGCAAATGATGCTACAGCCGGTAATGGTTTTTCATGCATTAGACTATAAGCAGCATCCTCTATGATGAAAATATCGTATTCTTTTGCAATTCTAGCTAATGCTTTTCTGCCTTCGATGGACATGGTATGGGTAGTTGGATTTTGATAGTCTGGTATCAAGTAAATACCCTTTAGATTCTCATTTTTACAAGCATACATCAGCGCATCTTGGTTCATTTCTAGCCCTTCATTTTTGAGTGGTACAAGTTGAACACCAAGCATGCTTGCTGATGTTTTTAATCCAGAGTAAGTATGGGGATCAGTACCAATCTTATCTCCATGCTGACATAAGCCAATAAGAGTAGCTGTGATAGCATTTTGACCGCCACTAGCAAATAAAATATTTTTAACCTCTGTAACAAACCCACCCTTAGAGATAAATTTTACTGCAGCATCTTTCTGCCATTGCACATCTCCAGATCTACTATAGCTGAAGCATTTTATAAAGTCAGATTCAATTACAATGTTTTTTAATTGTAGCATAAGTGGTTCGTAAGAGGCTGGCTCTGGAATAGTAGCACCCATTTCGATAATGTTCTTTGGTTTTCCATCAGTAAGCAAGTAAGCATTGGAAAGGGCATCAAAAGAAACAAACGTTCCACTTCCCACAGTTGTGCTTAATAAACCTTTTAAAATACACACCTTAAAAGCTTTTGAAACAGTACTTACATTTATGTCTAAAAAATCAGCTAATTCTCTATAGGGTGGCAATTTAGTTCCTGGAACTAACCTGCCGCTTATAATATCCTGTTCCAGTTGATTTGCTAATGAAAAATATAGTGGTTTAATTGTTTTATCTAAGACAGGTTTCCAAGACATGGGATAATTTTCAAATGAATTTACAGGCATTCTATCACATCCTTCCTATCACACAATTATATGATTGCATGGCAGATGAGGCAAGAATTATTCTAAAAAAGTTAGTAAATGTAAGGTGCTGGACATTTTAAAATGATTCCAACACCTTTTTTATAGTATTATTAGTATTAAATAATGTTTGGTTGTAAAGCTTTAGTTAAGAATTACATTATTTAAAATCCTACTTCAATTGGTCTTTTGAGTTAATCGCCGCCTGGGCTGCTGCCAATCTTGCAATTGGAACTCTGAAGGGTGAACAGGAAACATAATCAAGGCCAAGTAAATGACAGAACTCTATGGAATTAGGTTCTCCACCATGCTCTCCACAAATCCCTAGCTTAATATTGGGTCTAGCTTTTTTGCCAAGCTCCACTGCTATCTCCATTAATTTACCTACACCTGTTCTATCAATCCTTTGGAAGGGGTCCTTTTCTAAAATAGCCTTATCTATATATTCCTTAATAAAGGATCCTGCGTCATCCCTAGAAAAACCATAGGCCATTTGAGTTAAATCATTGGTTCCAAAGGAGAAAAACTCTGCTTCCTTGGCAATAATATCTGCGGTAACACAAGCTCTAGGAATTTCAATCATGGTTCCAATTAAGTATTGAACACTGGTACCTTTTTCTTCAAAAACCTCATCGGCTGTTTTAATGATCAGCTCCTTAACAAACTCCAGCTCCTTTACCTCTCCCACTAAGGGAACCATGATTTCTGGAATGACCTCTAAGCCCCTTTCTACCTTGGCTATCACAGCTGCTTCAATAATGGCCTGCACCTGCATTTGATAAATTTCTGGATAGGTTATTGCCAATCTACAGCCCCTGTGGCCCAGCATTGGGTTGAATTCTTTTAGATCATTAACCACTTCCTTCAACTGCTGATAGGAAATCTCCATTGTTTGGGCTAAGGCCTTAACATCTTCATCCTCATGGGGTAAAAACTCATGTAGAGGAGGATCCAAGAGTCTTATTGTTACGGGTCTTTCACCCATAACCTCAAATATTTCTAAGAAATCCTGCCTTTGCATTGGCAATAGCTGTTGAAGGGCGTTTTTCCTTTGTTCAATGGTTCTAGAAACAATCATCTGTCTAACCACTGGAATTCTAGTGTCCTCGAAAAACATATGCTCTGTTCTACATAAACCTATTCCCTCTGCACCAAACTCAATTGCTTGGCGGGTATCCCTTGGGGTATCAGCATTGGTTCTTATTTTCAGCCGTCTAAAGTCATCTGCCCACTTCATATATACTTCAAAATTACCGGATAATTGAGGGTTTTGTGTTTTGATTTCACCTGTAAAGATTTCTCCAGTGTTCCCATTCAGGGATATGTAATCCCCCTCATGAAACACCTGATCTCTAACCTTAAATTGCTTTATAGCCTCATGGATTTTTACCTCACCTGCACCAGCAACACAGCATTTACCCATTCCCCTTGCCACTACTGCTGCATGGGAGGTCATTCCACCACGGGCAGTTAATATCCCAACGGAAGCCACCATTCCTTCTATATCCTCCGGGGATGTTTCGTGTCGAACCAAAATGGCCTTTTCTCCGCTGGCATTGGCCTTTACTACGTCTTCAGGAGAGAAATAAACCCTTCCTGAAGCGGCACCAGCAGAGGCTGGTAGTCCCTTTGTGATAATTTCAGCCTTTTCCAGTTCTCTCTCATCAAAGGTAGGATGTAAAAGCTGATCTAATTGTTGGGGCTCTACCCTCATAATAGCTTCCTTCTTAGAAATTAAGCCTTCATGAACCATATCTACCGCTATATTGATGGCGGCATGGGTGGTTCGCTTTCCATTTCGAGTTTGAAGAATAAATAGATTACCCTTCTCAATAGTAAACTCAATATCCTGCATATCTCTATAATGATCTTCAAGAATTCCACAAACCTCTACGAAGCTTTGATAGGCATTGGGCATTCTTTCCTGCAGATCCTTAATTTCCTTTGGTGTACGGATTCCTGCAACAACATCCTCTCCCTGGGCATTCATTAAGAATTCTCCAAAAAGAACCTTCTCCCCATTGGAGGGATTCCGTGTAAAGGCTACCCCAGTACCGGATGTTTCTCCCATATTTCCAAAGACCATCATTTGCACATTTACAGCTGTGCCTAAGTGCTCTGGAATATCATTGATTTTACGATAAACCTTGGCCCTTGGGTTATTCCAAGATTTAAAAACTGCTTCTATGGCCATTAATAACTGTTGTCTTACATCCTGCGGAAATTCTTCTCCTGTCTCCTTTAAGGTGATCTTTTTAAAATCCTCCACTAGATGTTTCAAATCCTCACTGGTAAGATCAATATCCAGTTCAACATTTCTACTTTCCTTAAGCTTTTCCATTGCATGCTCAAACTTGTATTTCTTGATTTGCAACACTACATCTCCGAACATCTGAATAAATCTTCTATAGCTATCATAGGCAAATCGATGGTTATTGGTGGCCTTTGCTAACCCCTCCACCGATTGATCGTTTAATCCAAGATTCAAAATGGTGTCCATCATCCCAGGCATGGAGAAGACAGCTCCGGATCTTACAGAAACCAATAAAGGATTATTTACATCTCCGAATACCTTACCTGAGACCGTTTCTATACTCTGTAAATGCTTAAAAATTTCCTCCTTAAGCTCCTCCCAGAGGGTTGATCCTTTTTTATAGTAGGCGTTACAAGCTTCAGTGGTTACAGTGAATCCATGGGGAACAGGTAGTCCTATTTTGGTCATCTCAGCTAAGTTTGCCCCTTTACCCCCCAATAAAGGCTTCATTTCCTTTGAACCCTCTTTAAAGTCATATACAAATTTCTCCATATGCACCCTCCTATTATCTACCATTAATCTTATAACCAATTTCCCTAAAGATCTCTAAAATGATACTGGCACTTTCCTCAACTGCCTTACTAGACACATCAATCACTGGACAACCTAGTTTTTTCATGATTTCCTCTGCATAGTCTAGCTCATTAAGGATTCTTTCCATGCTGGCATAATTGGCCTCATGCTTAAGACCTAAAGCCTTTAGCCTTTCCTGTCGTATTTCTATAAGCTTCATAGGGTTTGTCGTTAAACCGATGATCTTTTTAGGAGGAACTTCAAATAATTCCTTTGGAGGCGCCACCTCTGGAACCAATGGAACATTGGCTACCTTTATATTCTTATGGGCCAAATACATGCTAAGGGGTGTCTTGGATGTTCTGGAGATCCCTATTAGAACCAAATCTGCCTTTTTAAGGCCTCTAGGATCCTTACCGTCGTCATACTTTACTGCAAATTCTATGGCCTCCACCTTACGGAAGTATTTTTCATCTAGCCTTCTAATGAGTCCTGGTTCTCTTCTTGGTGCATTATGTAGGGCTTGACTCATTGAATCGATTACCGGTGTCATTATATCTATACAGGGTATGTTATGCTTTGCAGCCTCTTCTTGAAGAATGTTTTTGAATTCTTCTATTACCATGGTAAATACGATTACAGATTTTTCTGATTTAGCTTCTTCTAAAATTTCCATAATCTGATTTTTATCTGTCACAAAAGGAAAACGTCTAAGCTCATGATCATTTACGTTGAATTGGCTAATTCCTGCCTTTGCCACCTGTTCGGCAGTCTCACCAATGGAATCTGATATGATATAAATTACAATGCTTGGTTTATCCAATTATAGCCCTCCTCTACATAAGTCTACTAACAGTCTCGTTAAGCTGCTTTTAGAAATTTTTCCGATAACCCGCAGCTGTTCCTTACCATCATCAATGGTCTTTTCAACCACTGGCAAACTATCCACCTCATGATGCATAATTTTTTCTGCTGCTATTAATGCATCTTCCTCTCCGGTTACGGTGATAATATTGGGTTTTCTCGTCATGATCATACCTACGGGAACCTTATTAATGTCTGATCCCCCTAGGGCACTTTTTAAAAAATCCTTCCGAGAAACCACACCCATTAATAATCCATCACTTACAACGAAAATGGTTCCTACGTCCTCGAGAAAAAGCTGAACGATGGCATCATAAACTGAGGTCTCCTCTGATACAACCACAGGATGGGTCATGATATCTGAAACCTTTACGCCTTTAACCTCCTGGGTAAATAAATTCACATCGGGTTTTCCCGAAAAGAAATATCCCACCTTAGGCCTTGCATCTAGAATCCCCGTCATTGTTAATATAGCCAAATCTGGTCTTAGTGTGGCTCTAGTAACCTTCAAGATACTGGCAATGTGCTCACTTGTTATAGGCTCCTGCTCCTTCACTATCTCAATGATCCTTTGTTGTCTAGCTGATAACTCTATTAGAATCACCCCTTTAATTGTTATAGGCTTCATATTGTGCTATGCTATTTATAAATGTGTTATGCTATATGATTAATTTATCATATTTTTCTAGCTTTTGCTACTAAAAATTAAATATACACTGCTAGAAAAATGAAAATAACCTTTAATAATGAAAGGCTTTTCATAGAAAAAGCACCCCAAAGGGCGCTTAGTAGTTTATACAATCAGCTATTTTATGCTAATGCTAAATATTTTAAAATCCCAACAAAATGAAAGGCACTACCCGTTAGAACAAACAGATGCCATATAGCATGGTTAAAGGGAATTCTCTTAATGGCATAGAAGATGGTTCCTGCAGTATAAACCAGCCCTCCAGCTAAAAGCCAAATTAATAGACCTTTAGGTGCCAGTTCCACCATAGGTTTAATTGCAATAATCACAATCCAACCCATTAGGATATACAAACCTAAGGATAGGGCCTTATGCTTATCAAATTTATTAAAGGTAATAATTTTAAAAACAATCCCAACAATAGCAATTGTCCAAACAGCAGCCAGGATTCCTACTCGCCAGTATCCAGTTAAAGCCAGTAAAGCAACTGGGGTATAGGTACCTGCAATAAACAAAAAAATCGAAGAATGATCGAAAACCCGTAATATTTTCTTTATTTTTTCCTTCTGAAAGCTATGGTATAGGGTAGATGAGGTGTATAGTGCAATTGAACAACCGCCATAGATACTAAAGGCAGTGATTGCGATAGGACTTTTCTCTCTTATGGCTATTATAAGAAAGACAATCAAGGTCACTATCCCAAATAGAATTCCCAAGCCATGGGTTATAGCATTAGCCAACTCCTCACCAAAAGAGTATCTTTTAGGTTTAACTTGATCCTTCATATAATACCTCCATATCATAAATTATTCTATATTAATCATTATAACCCATTTTAAACCTTTTTTAATATCTTTTTTAGGAACTTTTTAAATTTAATATGGAATTATAGGGTGGTATCTTACTTCTTATAAGAGTTTAGTTAAAGAAAAAGCTAAAGGGTACTTTAACCTAATTACCCTTTAGCTTTTGAATTTTAGTTCTTCAGCCTCTGCATTCTTAATTCTTATTTCACAATTCATAACTCTTAATTCCTAATTCTTAATTCTTATTTCTTATTACTATATAATCTAGAATCTTAGCTTTTCATCAAGGTAGAGTTCTAAATTGGCCATCTCAATTCTCTCCTGCTCCATTGTATCTCTGTTTCGGATGGTTACACATTTGTCCTCTAGTGAATCAAAATCAAAGGTTATACAATAAGGTGTTCCTATTTCATCATGTCTTCTATATCTCTTACCGATACTACCTGCTTCATCATAATCCACCATATATTTCTCAGCTAGCTTTTCATATAATTCTAAGGTCTGTTCCTTTAGCTTTTTAGTAAGGGGGAATATGGCCACCTTAAAGGGAGCTAAGGCTGGATGTAGCTTTAATACCACCCTAGAATCATTTTCATCAATTTCTTCTTCTCGATAGGCATCAATTAGAAAGGCTAAGGTTAAACGTTCTACCCCTACAGAAGGCTCTATACAATAGGGAACATATCTTTCATTGGTAACGGGGTCGATATAAGTAAAGTCTTCTCCCGAATGGTTAGCATGCTGCTTTAGGTCGTAGTCAGTTCTATCGGCAATACCCCAAAGCTCCCCCCAGCCGAAGGGGAATTTAAACTCAATATCTGTAGTGGCGTTACTGTAGTGGGAAAGCTCCTCTTGAGAATGCTCCCTCATGCGGATATTTTCTTCCCTTAAGCCAAGGGATAATAACCAATTTTTACAGTAATCACTCCAATAATGAAACCATTCCAAATCTTCTCCTGGCTTACAGAAGAATTCCAACTCCATTTGCTCAAATTCTCTAGTTCTAAAAATAAAGTTCCCAGGTGTTATTTCGTTTCTAAAGGATTTCCCAATTTGACCTATTCCAAAGGGTACCTTTTTTCTTGAGGTCCTTTGTACGCTTTTAAAATTAATGAATATCCCTTGGGCGGTTTCTGGTCTTAGATAAATTTCAGTGCTTGTATCCTCGGTAACCCCTTGAAAGGTCTTAAACATAAGATTAAATTGTCGGATATCAGTATAATCTAGGGCACCACATTCTGGGCAAAGAATTTTATGCTCTTCAATATATTCCTTCATTCTTTTGTTTTCCCAACCATCGACTATAATCTCAAGATTATTATTAAAAGCATGATCCTCGATGAGCTTGTCGGCTCTAAACCTAGCCTTACACTTTTTACAATCCTTTAATGGGTCATTAAATCCACCAACATGACCTGAGGCCACCCAGGTTTGAGGGTTCATTAGTATTGCTGAATCTAAACCCACATTATAGGGGCTTTGTTGTACGAACTTTTTCCACCATGCCTTTTTTACATTGTTTTTAAGTTCTACTCCCAATGGACCATAATCCCATGTATTAGCCAACCCTCCGTAAATCTCTGAGCCTGGGAAAACAAAACCCCTAGACTTAGCCATCGAAACGATTTTTTCCATTGTAACCTCTGACATCACCATCATTCCCTTCTTCTATTTTAAAATTCCAAAAACAAAAAGCCCTTCATCCCTGATAGGGACGAAAGACTTAACTTCCGCGGTTCCACCCTAGTTGGTATTAAACACCCACTTAAATTATAGAGCTAAAAAGTGCCCTTCATAAACCTGACTATGTTGGCTTACACCATCCCAACTCGCTATTATAGTCGAAGATTATTACTCCTCTTTCTCATCGCCCACTATTTAATATTTGTTTTATTTAATTTAACAAATTCTATGGTAGTTGTCAATAGTTCCCTACTAATAGTTCCCTACTAATAATCTCCTCCGTCATTCAGCTTATCTAATTCATCTGCCATGTTTTCATCAACATCTGCTGCTGATTTTTTACCCTTACCCCTTAGCTCATTAATTTTTTCTTCTGCCATATCATTGATGTCAACAACATCTCCATTACTTTTTACAATTTCGATGGTGGCCTTAGATAAAAGGGCTGCTGATATTCCTACTATAGATACAAAGGGGCCAAGGACCACACCAACTGCCCCAGCAGTTACGGGAATATTCAACATTACTTCTCCATCTTTTTTTAAGATGATTCTTGTTACATTACCCTTTTTGATTAATGTTTTTAACTTCTCTACTACTTCATTTCCTGCAACATTTATAGTATCTGTCCACTTTTTATCCTGCTTATCCTCTATGGCAATAAGGGCTTCTACAATATCGCCATTGGTTTTTTCAAGAACCTCCCTAGCTTCTTTGTAGCTTATGCCTGTACGTTCCCTAATAATATCAATTTTCTCTAAGCTAATATCCATAACATCTACTCCCTTCATAGTTTATCTACCAGATCTAGGCTTTTGAACTCATATATATTAATATGGGCAACTATATATTTTTTTATGATTTTTTTTAACTGCTCATTTAGTAAAGGGTGGATTTTTAACTTTTGAATTTCTACGATATCCTTATTTAAAAGATAATAGGCCAACTTAATGGTGGTTTCAGATACCCTTAGGGCAAAGGGGTCAGTATGATGACATTTTGGGCAAAGGATCCCTCCCTCTTGAATACTAAAGCGTAGGTCTTTCATTTCGGTGGTGTTACAGTTTATGCAGCTGGTAAGATGAGGTTTGTAACCAGCATATACTAAATAATTTAACTCGAAGCTTCGAATAATTGATTGAATTTCTATGTCCTCCTTCTTTAATAGAAAGAGGGCTTTTCCGAGCAAGCTAAAAAGGCGATGGTTTGTTTGTCCTTCATTGATGACAGCTTCAACAAGCTGAAGAAGATAGGCTCCATAGGATAATCTTGTTAAGTCTTCTCTAATAGAATAAAAGATTTCCTTAGACTCGCATTGACTGATGGTATATAGGCTTTTCCCTTTATACAATACAAAATCGCTATAGCAAAAGGGCTGGATTCCCGCCAAAAGATTGCTCTTTGGTTTTCTACCACCCTTTGCTATAGCATTAACCTTACCAGCCTTTCTGGTAAAGATGGTTAATAGACTATCATTTTCACCATATTTTCTGTTTTTTAAAACAATACCCTCTGTTTTTATGAGCATTTAAATGTCCCCCAGGAAAAGAAGTGAAAAGTTATAAGTTAAAAGTGTAAAGTTTAAGGTTAAACTCAACAACATCAATTATTGCATTATAATTATTTCAACCTTTAACTTTCAATCTTCAATCTTCAAATCTTCATTTTTCACTTTACATTTTTCATTTTTCATTTTTCACTTTTCATTTATTTTCTCTACTTATCATTACTTACCCTTTCTAGATCCGATTCTTCATTAGCCTTCATATCTTGTTGGCAATAAGTATTCTCGAACAAATAGGCTTCAATGTTCCCTGTCTTTATAAATATATTCCATATTTCCTTCCTTAGCATACAAAAGGTCCCCTTTCCAAATTTAAAATATCATTCTTATTTTTTGTATTAGGGGAACTTGTATTCAATGAAAAATATGTAATTTTCTATTCGTATCCAAAACCCTTTAAAATACTATCACTATTTCTCCAATCTTCTTTAATCTTAACCCAAAGCTCTAGATATACCTTTGAGCCTAAAAGGCCTTCAGTATCTTCTCTTGCGCTTTTACCTATTCCTTTAAGCTTCCGGCCACCCTTACCGATAATAATCCCCTTATGGGACTTTCTCTCACAATATATGGTGGCATTAATATCTACAATATCCTGATTCTGACGTTCCTTCATCATGGTAACCTCAACTGCAATGCCATGGGGAACCTCTTGGTCAGTATAATTCAGAATTTTTTCCCTTATAATTTCAGCCACAATTACTCTTTCTGGCTGATCAGTAATCATTTCGGCAGGAAAATATGGGGGTCCCTCTGGTAAAAGCTCTGAAATTTTATGAATTAAAGAATTTAGATTGGCACCCTCTAGGGCTGATATACCAATTATATCATGGAAAAGTCCAGATTCTCTATAAGCTTCATATAATAGGTTAAATTCCTCTTGTTTCATCTTATCAATTTTGTTCATTACTAAAATGATGGGAGTTTTGATATTTTCCAACTGATCCATAATAAACCGATCTCCAGGACCAATATGAGTTCCCTCATCCACAACAAAAAGAACTACATCCACCTCTTTTAACGTATCACTAGCCACCTTAACCATATACTCTCCTAGCTTATGCTTTGGTTTGTGTATACCTGGTGTATCCAGGAAAATAATTTGAAAATCCTCATCGTTTAAAATACACTGTATTTTGTTTCTTGTGGTTTGGGGTTTATCAGAAATAATGGCTATTTTTTCACCAATTAATTGATTCATTAAAGTGGATTTCCCAACATTAGGCCTTCCTACAATTGTTACAAAGCCTGATCTATAGCTCATAGTACAATGCCTCCGTTTCTTATTTCAATGAGTCTGGTGAAAATGAATGGGGTAAAATCTCTTCCATAGAATAAATTTTATAATCATTTTCAGATTTCCCTATAATTATTTTTATATCCCTACCAAATTCCACAATTACCTGTCGGCATATCCCACAAGGGAAGGTGTAGTTTTCTAAATCTCCAACAACAGCTATGGCCTCTATTTCCTTTTCTCCCTCGGAAACAGCTTTGAAAATGGCTGTTCTCTCAGCACAATTGGTTCCACCATAGGATGCACATTCAATATTACAGCCTGTATAAACCTTACCCGACTTCGTTAACAATGCAGCTCCCACTGGAAAACTTGAATAGGGTACATAGGCATATTCCCTTGCTTCCAGGGCTTTTTTCATTAACTCTTTATATTTCAATTTAAATCCCTCCGATTATTCAATGATTGTTACATAATCAATATTTTTTATAACTTGAATCCATGTCTTTCCCGGATTTAATATTAATTCTTTTCCTTCTTCATCATAATACTTGGTTAGAGCCTGGTAGTTATCCTTTTTCCAGGTAATCTCCATTGTCTTCCCCTTCGTTATGTAAAGTCCAGTACCACTACCAATGGTCTCCATCTCAAGCCTTAACTCTGAGTCTACCACTTTGGCTTTAACCACTTGTATGATAATATTGCTGGCAGTTAGTTGTTCTTCTGTAATTTCGTCGAGATGGGGCTTGCCATTATAGTATCTATAATATATCCTTTCATCTTTGTTATATATGTATGATGCTTGATAGGGACTACTATAAAATATTTTGATTTCCGATGCATCTTTACCTTCTATATCGGTTAATTCTTCATGGAAGCTGTAGCCCACCAGCTGACATTCACTTCTATATTTACTGCTGTCAACTGCCCTTCTAATAGCCTCATAGCTACTATACATATTATGGGGGGCATACTTGTGATTTTTCCTCCAGAAAACATCATTGCCTCTATTAAGAGCATTTATATTATTTACCTTATAATTTCTGATATCCAAATCTCCCTGAGGGCTGTAACCTACATGAACAAAATATCCATCAAATTCTAAAGCCTTTTGAATTAAGTAGGGTCTAGCACTTCTTATTCCCCCAATATCCTTGGGCTCACCGGCTAAAAAAACCCCTACATACCTTGTGATATCTCCCTCTGCTAAAAACTCATAGGCTATTTCAGCCTCTATCAGACCTGCTTGAGGTCTTGCCTTACTATGATTATCAAATACAATGACTATGGGTCTTCTATCAATTAATTCTTCTGGATAATAAAGGCCACTTAGGGGGGAGGGAATTCCTTCCTTTGCCACAATCTGCTCTTCATCTTTATCGGGATCGGTTATTTCAATAACTACCTCTTCTTCTACAACCTCATCATTTTCTACCTCTGGTGCTTTACTACATCCAATACTATAAACCACCAAAATAACCATTAGTAAAAGCAACAGACTTTTTTTCTTCAACGTCTTCATTGATAAACACCCTTTCTCGAACCCTAAGGTATTTTCTGAGGTCTCATGATTCCTCCTGATACCACCAGTTTGATAGCTTCCTCTACAGTAATATCCAGCATTATCATGTCATCCTTAGGGATCATCACAAACATCCCAGATGTGGGGTTGGTATTGTAATTTCCTTCCACATATGTATCACCTGTCCTTATCATTACGTTAACCAAATATCTGAAAGAACAATATGGAAATTAATCCGCCAATAACTGCACCAGCAAGTACTTCATATACTGTATGAATTTTTCCTTCTATTCTACTTTGACATACCAATAAAGCCATTAGTAATGAAAGTGTTGCAACAAAGGTATTTTCTGAAATAAAGGTTATGGAGGTTGCCAATGCAAAGGCAACTGCAGCATGGCCACTGGGCATACCACCCTTTAGGGCTGTCCCTCTCCTAAAGTAAGCCTTCAAGGCTATGGTGGTGAAAACCACTACAAGAAAAATAATAAAGGTAATATGTATGGGAGATTGCCTAACCCTATGAAGAACAATTTGAGTAAAGGGATTTACCTTATGAAAAAAAATAAAATAGGCTACTATAATTGAATTAATTGCTGATATTAATACTGCACCAGCTGCCACATTCTTAGCAATTTTAGCAAATATATGGTATTTATCTGTAATCAAATCGATGGTCATTTCAATTGAAGTATTAATCATTTCTGCAATAATCACCATGGATATGGTTAAGATCAGTACTAATATTTCTATTTTACTAAGGTCAAAAAACAGACTTAAGCTTAATATTAAAATAGCCATCAAGAAGTGTATTTTCATATTTCTTTGAGTTTTAAAGGCATATATAATACCCTCAAAGGCAAAGTTAAAGCTATCAATTAGTTTCCTAACTCTCATTTTTTCAACCTCATTATCAACGAACTTGGCCGATTATTTCTAATACAGCCTCTTCCCTTCCTCGCATTTCAGCTTCAGCCTCTTCATCCTCATGATCATAGCCCATAAGATGAAACATGCTATGGACAACCAAGAAGGACATTTCCCGTGAGAAGCTATGGCCATATTCCTGAGCCTGTTCTTGGGCCTTTTCGACTGATATTACAATATCCCCCAGTAGCTTCTCCTCTATATCTATTTCTTCATCCTCCACCAAGGGAAAGGATAATACATCTGTAGCATAATCCTTTCCCCGATAGTTCTTATTTAAATCCTGTATTTCCTTATTATCTACTAAGGAAAGGCTTACCTCGTAGTCTGGATCCCATCCTTCATAAATCAGGGACTCTTCTACGGCCCTTTCCAGTATAGAAATCAACTGCTCATCAATGGCTATTATATTTTGTCTATTATCAATTGCTAGACTCATGGGCCTTCCTTCCCTTCAACTCTTTAATATCTTGGTCTGGATATGCAATCCTCTCATGGAAAATTCCCAGAAGAACACTTAAAAAAGCTTGCTTAATTTTTTCTAATTCCTTTAAGGTTAAATTACAATCCTCCAGCTGTCCATCCTCCAGCTTATCTTTAAAGATCTTATGAATCATTGCCTCAATTTTTTCCTTGGTATGGGAGGTTAAGCTTCTTACCGCTGCCTCTACAGAGTCTGCCAGCATCACAATGGCAGTTTCTTTATTTAGAGGCTTGGTTCCATTGTACCTAAAGGTATTCTCATCTATTTCTTCATCGCTATTGGCATTTTTAGCCTTGTGATAAAAGTAGGCCACCAAGGTATTACCATGGTGTTGAGTAATGAAATCCTTAATTTCTTCTGGCAGCTTATATTTATTAGCCAGCTCTAATCCCTCTTTAACATGGCCAGTAATAATCAAGCTGCTTAAGGATGGATTAATTTTGTCATGGGGATTCTCAGCCGATAGCTGATTCTCCTTAAAGAAATAGGGGCGACTGGTTTTACCTATGTCATGATAAAAGGCTCCCGTTCTGGCTAAAAGGGAATTGCCTCCCACTGCATTTGTGGCAGCTTCACTCAGGTTTCCAACGATAATGCTATGATGATAGGTACCCGGCGCTTCTATTAACAGTTTCTTAAGCAATGGATGATTGGGATTAGAGAGCTCCAGTAGTTTAAGGGGAGTAACAATGTGAAAAACTGTTTCCCATAGAGGCAAGGATCCTACAGTTAAGATGGAGCATAAAATACCATTTAATACACCATAAAATCCAAAGGTCAGGGTCTTAGTAATCTCACTGCTGCTGACAAAACCGATGCCTATTATCGTAATTAAGTTGACTATGCTAATGATTAAACCCGATACAAAAATATTCCCTCTTTGCTGAGTGTTTATAACACTGAATACTCCAACGGTTCCCCCTATAAGCCCCATAGCAATAAAGCTAAAATCATTCCCAGTAACAATGCTGATTAGGATTGTTAAGCATAGGTTCACCAAAAAGGCTAATCTTGCATCTATGAGTATCGCCAGGAGCATGGCGGATACCGCTACAGGGATAAGATATATAGAGATTATGGCAAGAACCTTTGAGATAATCAAAACACATAAGAAAATCAGAATCATCATAAAGAGACGACTGGTTTTCTTCAATAATTCCTTGTTAAAGACATATATATAGGCTACTAAAAGAAATTCGATAACGAGAACAATTGAGGCGATTCCCGTATAAAGCATAAAATCTACTTTTCTATCCTTAGCCAATAGTCCCAGTTCACTCATGATCTGTAGCTTATCGTAGGTTACGTTTTCTCCTTCCCTAAGGATGATATCACCCTTACGGATCATCACCTTTTCAATTGCTTCCATGGCTTCTTGTCTCTTTTGCTCCGTCAGCTCTAAATCCAAGAATTGATTGGGTCTGATGGTGGCATTAATAATGGCTACTGACAATTCCTTTAAGTTGTTATCAAAGTCCTCAATAGACATGATGTAGTCTTTTATATTATTCTTCTCTATTTGTAGCTCTTCTATTTTTATTCCATCATTCATATAAGTGGTAATTATTTCATATATATAATTCTCTAAATACCTAAGTATTTCGGTAGATGCCTCAAGGGCAGCAGTGATATTGGGTCCAGTTATGTTTAAGTCATTGGTTTCTAGAGCAATTTTCTTATCTAGGAATTCCATCTCTTGATTATCTTTAATTTCATAAATAAAGGAGAAGAACTTTTCTATATCCTTCTTAACCTCCATATGAAAGGATGTTTCTAGCTTGTATTCAGAATCCACCTCTTCTGCTGCTAAATTTTTCAAACGTTGAGTTTCTATTGAATCTTCTATATCCTTTGAAGCTCTAATATCTACAGGAGCCCTTTGCCCAACCACTAAATCGAACTGTGGAGGTTTTAAGCTTGTAAGCAAGATGGCAAAAACACATGCAAAAAACAAAACTGCTAGTAAAAAATGCTGTATCCTTAGATTATTAGACATTTTGTCTAAAAACTTGTTAGACTGCTTGTCCTTTAAACCTTTAAAGATTTTCATTATGGTTTCCTCCCACTGCTTTTATCTACTTCCCTTTTTTTCAATTCTCTTAAAGGGCTTCTCTTCACTCTGCTTTTTCAGCTTCTTCTCTTCGTCTAATTCATAGGCTTGTATAATTGATTGTACCAAAGGATGTCTAACTACATCCTTATGGGTTAAATAAGTAAATCCAATTTCTTCAACATTTTTTAAAACACCTGCTGCATTCATTAATCCTGAATACTTACCTCGAGGTAAATCTATTTGGGTTATATCTCCCGTTACTACAGCCTTTGAGCCAAAGCCTAAACGTGTCAAAAACATTTTCATTTGCTCTATGGTGGTATTTTGGGCCTCATCTAAGATGATAAAGGAATAGTCTAGGGTTCTCCCCCTCATGTAGGCTAAAGGGGCGACCTCTATTAAGCCCTTCTCCATATATTTGTGAAATTTCTCAACCCCCAGGATATCAAATAAAGCATCATATAAAGGTCTTAGATAAGGATCCACCTTGTCCTTTAAATCCCCTGGTAAAAAGCCTAAGCTCTCACCAGCCTCTACAGCAGGTCTTGTTAAAATAATTCTATTTACCTGCTCATTTCTAAAGGCCTTTACTGCCATAGCTACAGCAAGATAGGTTTTACCGGTTCCAGCAGGACCAATCCCAAAGGTTAAATCTTTATTTTCAATCTGTTGGAGGTATTTCTTCTGACCAATGGTTTTGGGTTTTATGGGCTTACCCCGATCAGTTACAAAGGCAATGTCTCCTGCTAAATCCTTTATCTTATCGTGATTTCCCTCTTTTATCATATTGATTGTATAGCTTATGTTCTGGCTGTTTAACTCTTTATCCTTATCGAAAATATTCATTAGCTCATGTATCAGCCTTCCTCCAGCCTCAACCTTTCCTTCATCACCTATAATAACAATCTCACCTTCTCTAATAACGATATCAATCCCCATTAGTCGTTGTATGAGCTTAATATTTTCATCAAAATTCCCAAATAATTCTCTAATAAAATCATCATTTTCTACACGAATTCTTTTCTGATGTTCTGCTGTCAATTTTTAATCCTCCCTATTGTCTATTTTCTCTTGAAGTGCAATATCCTCTAGAACTTCTATTGTAAACTTCCCCTGAATTTGATCACCAACCTCTTTAAAATCAATAAAGGTATTTAGTATTTCTGCTTCCTCAGGGATCTCCCCCATCAAATAGTCTATGGCTTCTTGATGAATCTCTTCCTTCACAACTTCGATATCCAGCTTCTCTTCGATATCCATTGCTTCAAAATATTCTTCCTTGATTATTTCTACAGGCAAGCGGATATTCCTCCATATAGTTGGTCTTTTCATATTTTTTTCAAGGATATAATTGCCGAAGGGTACTTCAGAATCCCCAAAGGAAAGTTTTAATTTACCTATTCCTATCCTCGTTACCGTTGATTTCTCACCGGTTTTTTCCTTCTTTATGATGGTTAGTTCTCTAGTAATAACCTTTTCATAATAGGTTCTTGCTAGAACCTCCCCATAGGCGTGGAGGAACGTTGGGTCCATATTCTCTCTAGAGACAACACCGGATATTAGTAAGTCGCCAGCAACTACAATATCCCCTTCCTTCACTACTGAATCACCATTTTTGGCAATAACCTGATCTATAACACCATTCTTTTTAGCTACAACATTACAGGGGTTATTTTTATCTATAACCCTTTCTTGTATATACTTTTCAACCACTTCTACCTTAGCATATATACCCTTTAGCTCTATTCCGACCCATGCTAATTCATTAAACTCTATTAATATTTGATTTTCTATTTCCCGCAAATCTACAGCATATCTATTAGAGCCAGGCTTTAATCCCATCCTAACAAGGGCACTACGCAAAGATTCTTCATCCACCTTTTCGTTTCCAACAACATCAACAGAGTAAATGAAGCTGGAGGCGACAATAACCACAATTAACGAAAAAAATGCTCCAGCTATAAGCATTTTTCTTTTCTTAAGCCTATGGGCCCAAAAAGGATATCCGAACTTTGTAGCAATAGAAACCCTACAGCCTGTTTTTCGGGATAGTCTCCTTAAGGCCTTGAAGCCTCTAATGCCTACATGGGCTTCAATCTTTGTATAGCTTAGTCTTTTTATGTTCCAAAGATAGATATTATTCTCTATACAACTGTTAATGAATCTTTCGAGGTTTAAGCCCTCTATATCAATGATAACATAACCCCTAAAATAATTCCATAGTCTGAGTATTAGCAAATCCCCCACTCCCTAATCCAAAAATTCAAACCCGCTTATTTCTCCAACAATGATGATTTCCTCCACCACAATGCTTTTTAGGAGTAAACTTTTTCCTATAATCCTCAATATTCCACTTTTAGTAAAAATCCTAATTCTAGTAGAGGAATATTCCAATATTCCCTTATGATTTTCTACATAAAGCTGGAGGTTACCCACTAGGGTTATTTTAGGTAGGTCTAATAAAATGTCTTGAGGAAGCTCTAATGCATCTGCGATATTCTTTTTAATTGCCTCTGTTTTCTTCATTACCCCAACCTCCCATCTATAAATTTTTATGCCCTACAGGGAACTTATAGACCAGAATTAGGTGAATATCCATCCAGAAAAAAAGGATTCCCAAATTGTTGGGAATCCCATCTATTCAATAATTAGACTGTTAAAATCTATTTTGTAAGGCCTTAGGTTTGCCTAAAACCTCTGCCATAATAATACCATTCATAATGGATTTTTTGTTAAGGTTTAAGGGAGTTTTTCCTTTTCTACCAATTTCATTTTTATAAATAGAGCTGATGCTTTCAGGCTCTGAGGCTACAGGATCCTCGATGGTATATTTAGTGGCCTCTAGAGTTTTGTCTTCTTCCTTGGATCTTCTAAGCTCCATTTCTTTTGACTCAATTGTTCTGATAACTTGCTTATCCTTTGGCTTGTTATCTTGCTGAAGCTCTCCAAAGACGGTACTAATATCCCGTTGGAACTCCTTCAACAAATCCTCAAGGCCACCGGGTGCCCTTTTGGGTTTTGCTTGCTGCATCGTGGGCTGAGGTTTCACTTGGGGCCTTGGAGCTGTATTGTTGCCTTGTGAGCTTCTAGCCCTACGCTGCTGTTCTTTACTCTTATTCATAATAGAGCTAATGATACCAATAGCTATAAATACTAGTATACTTCCCCAATTCACTGTATCACTTCCTTTTTTTGGGCTTCTATAGATGAATCTTTACCTATTACCCTCGTCGTTGCTCTTGTCATCTTCTTTTGATGCCTTCGCTATAGATTCCCTCATATTGGTGTCAGCCAATACATTCTTCATGTTATAATAATCCATTACACCTAATTTACCTTCTCTAAGGGCAGTGGCCATTGCTCTTGGCACTTCTGCTTCAGCCTCTACAACCTTGGCCCTCATTTCTTGAACAGCTGCAATCATTTCCTGTTCATGGGCAACCGCCATAGCTCTTCTTTCCTCAGCTTTAGCTTGAGCAATACGCTTATCAGCCTCAGCTTGATCTGTTTGCAGCTTTGCACCAATATTTCTTCCGATATCTATATCCGCTATATCTATAGATAGTATTTCGTAAGCAGTCCCTGCATCAAGGCCCTTCCTTAAAACGGTTCTGGAAATTAAGTCTGGATTCTCTAATACTTCTTTATGGCTTTCGGCTGATCCAACGGTTGTTACGATACCCTCGCCAACCCTTGCAATGATTGTTTCTTCTCCAGCTCCCCCTACAAGCCTTTCAATGTTAGCCCTAACTGTAACTCTGGCTTTAACCATTACTTCGATACCATCCTTAGCTACAGCTGCAATCTTTGGGGTTTCAATTACCTTTGGATTTACGCTAACCTGTACAGCCTGTAGAACCTCACGACCTGCAAGGTCAATAGCTGCAGCACGTTCGAACTCCAAACTGATTTCTGCCCTTTGGGCTGCTACTAAAGCATCTACCACGCTATTTACATCTCCACCCGCTAAATAATGGGCCTCAAGCTTATCAATGTTTAAATCTAATCCTGCTTTTGTTGCTTTAATTAGAGGATTGACAATCCTAATTGGTTGAACCCTTCTAAAGCGCATTCCGATAAGGGTGAAAATTCCAACTTTAACTCCTGAAAAATATGCTGTAATCCACAAACCTACTGGAATAAAGCTTAACAAAATTGACAGCATAATAAAGGCTATTGCTATAATGATAATTAAAGGTACAAATGCTGGCATTACAATCCCTCCTCATTAATTTTTCTTACTATTATTTTTCTTCCCTCAATCTTGACAATTTTTACCCTACTGCCTATTTCTATAAAGTCTCCTTCAGATACCACATCCAGCAGTTCATCCTCTACTAAAATGGTGCCAGCGGGTCTTAAGAAGGTTTTTACTACTCCTATTTTCCCCAAGTGACTATCATATTTTCTTCCAGAGGCTGTATACCCTAAATCTGGGTTTTCTCTAGCAGATAGTACAATTCTACTAAAGTACTTATTTTTAGGAGCATATTTTAGCAATAATATAAATGCAATAATGGTAAGGATAAAAGCAATTACAAGGGAAGTTACTGCTGTTGCTACACTGTTGGAAGCCATTATAATACTGGCCACTATACAGATTATACCCCCTATACCTGCCACTCCAAAGCCCGGGGCAAAGGCCTCAACTGTAAGTAAAAGCAAACCTGCGATAAATAAAACTAATACTGCCCAGCCTGCATATCCTGCAAGAATACTACTTCCAAAATACAAGGTAAATGCAGCTAAGCTGGCTGTTCCTCCTAAGCCAAAGCCTGGAGTTAGAATTTCAATTAGTAGACCTATGAAGCCTATCGATAATAAAATCGGGGCTATATAGGCTCCTGTGAAGAACTGAGCAAATTTTACTCTACCAGGTACTCTCAACCTCTCTATAGAACCATATTCTATTTCGAAGTATTTAAGGACCTCCTCATAATCATTGGAAATATAATCTGCTAAGCCCAAATTCTTCGCCTGTTGACTTGTTAAATTTAGCAATTTATCCTCAGCTACCACATCCGGTATTTCTATAGATTTATCTGCCATAGCTGCCACTAGCTTTGGATCTCTATTCTGCTCTTGAGCTACTGTTTCTAAAAGACCCCTCCAGGCTGATAGAGTCTTTTCTGTATTGGGGATTGGCTCTGCTGACCCTATTGAGCCTCCTGGAGCCATAACTATATGATCTCCAGATATTGTAACAAGAACCCCAGCCGATATGGCTTTTTTGTTTACTAAGGAAATGGTAGGCTTTTCTATAGATAACATTAAGTCGCTAATCTCTGTAGCAGAATCTATTCTCCCACCATAGGTGTCAATCTCAAAGATTATTGCTGTTGTTCTAAGATTCCCTTCTGCTTCTCTTATGCTGTCAGCTACATACTGTTCAACTGCAGGCCCTATTTCTCCTTTTATGGGTATTATATAGACTACCCCTTCTTCATTGGATGCACTTACTGGTATACTTAAGAGGACTATTAAAACTAAAATAATAAATGAAACCCTTCTCTTCATGTTTCCACCTCCTTATAATTATCTGCACATAAGTATTCTTTAATACTATTATATAAATTCTACCTCTTGTAATTATTATACCGTAATTACATCATCTTAAAATGTCAAAGGGCTATAATATACAATTTAATGTCTAACTTGTCAAAAGAATAGTTTTATGCAATTATTTAAGATCATGGTAATATGCCTATATCCATTTTATCAGTTAATTTACTCCAATAAAACTCTTATAAGGAAAATTTTATATATTTAGTGGTATTTATTTAGCAAAAAAGAACAAAAGCATTTCATGCGTTAAATTTCTATGGTTAAAATGCTTTTGTTTTCCAGGGAACCCATGTGTTCCCTAGGACGTTTCCTTTTCGGTCGCCTCACCGTCTCGGCGCCGTTCGTGGCATAGTGCCACTTATTCGTGACACAACTCACCTCTCCTTACTTTAATAAGGGGGAACCCCCC
>NZ_WBZB01000040.1 GCF_009017255.1 Alkaliphilus serpentinus
CACTTATTCGTGACACAACTCGCCTCTCCTTATTTTTATAAGGGGGGTGCCCCCTTAAAATCCCCCCATTATATAGGTAACAAGAGACTTTCCTATTAAATAAAAAAATCTGAAGCTTTTATACTTCAGATCTCCTTTGATTTAGCAATTCTTCAGCATGCTTTATTGTAATATCCGTTAAGGTTCCACCTAGCAGCCTGCCTATTTCCTTTGTTCTCGCATCCATATGCAATTTTTTCACATGAGTTACAGTACTTTCCTCCACCTCAACCTTTTCTATTAAGAAGTGAATATCAGCCTGGGCTGCAATTTGAGGAAGATGGGTTATGCAAATTACCTGATGGCCTCTAGCTATATTATAAAGCTTGTCTCCAACAATTTTAGCGGTATTACCGCTTATACCGGTGTCAATTTCATCAAATATTAAAGTGCTTATTTCATCAACATCTGCTAAGATTGCTTTTATAGCCAGCATGATTCTTGACATTTCTCCACCAGAAGCTATTTTCGCTAAGGGTTTAAGATCTTCGCCTAAGTTTGTTGAAATCATGAATTCGATATGATCAATACCCTTTGAGGAAAATTTTAAATCCTTTTCTTCATTTACTAGATTTTGAATCTCCACCTTTAATTGAGCCCTTGGCATATTTAAATCAGCCATAATTTTTTGAAGCTCCCCTTCTAACAATGCTGCAATATCTTTCCTTAGTTTGCTTAACTTTAAAGAGTCCTCCGTAAGATCCTTTTTAATCTTTTCAATTTCCACCTGTAGAATCTTAATTTCTTCTTCACTATTGGTATAAAAGTCAAGCTCTCTCTCTATTTGCCTTTTATAATCCAATATTTCCTTTATGGAAGCACCATATTTTCTTTTTAAGCTATTAATTAAGTCTAGTCTTTTCTCTACCTCATTGAGTAAGTAGGGTTCAAAATCTATATTGTCTTTAAAATCTCTAATTTCTCGAGATAAATCCTCAAGCCTATATTGAAGCTCCTCTAAGGAACCATGAAATCCTGATAATTTTTGATGAAAGGAGGCTATACCTTGAAACTGATTTACAATATTCCCGAGATTGTCTAGTATAGAGGGGTAATTACTACCTTCATACAACCCTTCATAGGCTTGTGAAACCGTCTTGTAAATTTTCTCGCCATTGGCCAATAAATTTCTTTGATGGGTTAATTCTTCCTCTTCATCAATCTTTAAAGCTGCGGCTTCAATTTCCTCTAATTGAAAACGTAGTAGGTCTATTTTTCTTTCCCGTTCCATTTCATTTCCACATAAGTTTTTCAGCCTACCCTCTGCCTTCAAAAGTAGCTTGTAATTATGGTCAATTAGTTGACGATATTTAGCTACCTCATCACCCCCAAAGGCATCCAGTAATTCAATATGAAAAAGAGGATTCAACAAAGATTGATGCTGGTGTTGTCCATGGATATCAATCAATTTTTCTGTAATAGACTTTAACAACCCCTGGGTCACTAAAACTCCATTAATCCGTGAAATACTTCTACCATTGGCATAGATTTCTCTTGTGATGATGATCAGTTCTTCTTCATCCCAGTCAATGCCACTCTCAGTAAAAAGTCCCCTGATATCCCCTCTGTCTGTACCATCGAAAATAGCCTGAATTGTACATTTGTTGGTGCCATTTCTCACAACTTGGCGATCAGCCCTTTCACCAATTACCATATTGACAGCATCAATGATTATTGACTTACCAGCTCCTGTTTCCCCCGTTAAAACATTAAGTCCTTTTTCAAACTGAAGATTTAATTGATTAATTAACGCAAAGTTTTTTACCTCCAGCTCTAAAAGCATAAAAGGCCTCCTCTATTTCATAAGTTTTCTAAATTTCTCCTTCATCTCATCCATCATATTTGCATCTCTTATTAAAACAAAGATTGTATCATCTCCAGCAACAGTACCCACTATTCCCTCAAAGCCTGTAGCATCGATGGCTGATGCAGCAGCCTGAGCAGCAGCAGGGATTGTTTTAAGTACTAGAAAATTTCCAGCATGATCTATTGATAAAATGGAATCCTTAAACAATCTGATGAGTCTATCGGACAATATAGAATCCTGACTCTTTAATGTAGCATATTTATATTTACCAGTTTTAGACAAAACCTTTATAAGTCGTAGCTCCTTAATATCCCTGGAAACTGTAGCTTGTGTTACATTTAACCCTATTCTTTTTAGTTCTTCTGATAGCTCCTCTTGAGTTTCTATCTCCTTATTCTCGATAATCTCTAGTATTTTTGCATGTCTTGTGTATTTCATGGTAATCCTCCCTTAAAATAATTAATATATAACCATACCCCGTTTGTCTTATGCATAACCATGTATTTTTATTATTCTTCATTTATTTTCAATTTCCTTCAAATTTACCAATAAAACTTATTATATTTATCATATGATTAATTTTTTTTATTTGGACTGCAATCATTTGCATTATAATTTGAAACATTAAAAAAAATGTGGAATTCCAAGGAGGAAAGGTTTTTTATTGCTATACAACAAAACTAGCAATAAATGCTAGTTTGTATTAGAGAGAATGATGAGATTCCTTTATAATCTGAATAATGTCCTCTTCATTATATTGATTATCCTTAATATTGTTATTGCAAAGATGTAATAAATATTCAATATTTCCTTCTGGACCTTTAATAGGTGAAAAGGAAAGGCCTTCTACCTCAAATCCGTGATTTTCTGCAAATTGAATAATATTAACAACCACATCTATATGTACATTAATATCCCTTACAACACCTTTTTTCCCTACACGATCTCTACCTGCTTCGAATTGAGGTTTTATTAAAGCAACCACATGACCCGATTCCTTCAACAGTTCCTTAACAACAGGCAGCACCAGCTTTAATGAGATAAAGGAAACATCAATGGAAGCAAAATCCGCTAATACTCCAATATCTTCAGCTTTGACATGTCTAATATTTGTTCTTTCCATACAAATGACCCTTGGATCTTGCCTGAGCTTCCAATCCAATTGCCCATATCCAACATCAATGGAAAAAACCTTTTCTGCACCCTTCTGAAGCATACAATCGGTAAAGCCACCGGTGGAAGCCCCTATATCTAAACATGTGAAACCCGTTAAATCTAAGGAAAACTCTTTAATAGCTTTCTCAAGCTTTAAGCCACCTCTACTTACATAGGAAAGGGGGTTTTCCTTTACCATTATATCGGCTGTTTCACTGATCTTTGTACCAGCCTTGTCTACCTTTTGATTATCAACATAAACTACACCAGCCATTACAGCCCTTCTTGCTTTTTCTCTACTATCAAAAAAACCTTTTTGAAATAATAATTGATCTAATCTTAATTTTTCCATATCATACTCCTAGCTATCGTGTTAACACAAATGGCGAATAAACATTACCTAAAAAATCCTGCTGGATCTCCTGGGCTAGTTTATCTCCGCATAAGTGGTAATAATCATGGAGTATATGGACGTCTCCATGTTCAACAAACTCATCTGGAATGGCAAATATTCTAACTTCCTTATTAATTGAATGATCATTAAGAAGGCTGAGAACTTGACTACCAAATCCTCCGTGCTTTACATGATCTTCAATAGTATAAATACTATTGCACTTATTGGCATACTCTAATATCAATCCTTCATCTAAGGGTTTAATAAATCTGGGATTAATGATGGTGACCTTAATGCCCTTTTGCGCCAATGTATGGGCTGCCTTTAAGGCTTCTTCACACATAGTACCCAGAGCTATAATCAAAGCATCTTTTCCAGCTTCAAATAGTATTTCCCCTTTGCCCTTATGGATAGAAATATTGTTGGAATCTTCTGTTATTCCAGCATTGCCTCTAGGATATCTTATGGCTACTGGTGATTTCAGCTTTAGCGAGTATTGGATCATTTCCTGAAGCTCATCTCCATCTTTGGGTGCCATCATGACTAAATTTGGAATGCAGGATAAGAAAGATATATCAAATACTCCATGATGGGTTTCTCCATCATTTCCTACCAATCCAGCTCGATCTAGTAATAAGGTTACAGGGAGATTCTGAAGACAGACATCATGAAGAACCTGATCATAGCCTCTTTGTAAAAAGGTTGAATAAACTGGAAAAACAGGTCTACAGCCTGCAGCTGCCAAGCCTGCTGCTAAGGTTACCGCATGTTGTTCCGCTATTCCAACATCTATGAAGCGCTCTGGAAACTTTTGCGAAAACTCAGTTAGGCCTGTCCCGGAAGGCATGGCGGCTGTAATAGCCACAATAGAATCATCTGCCTCTGCAGCCTTAACCAGAGTGGATCCAGCAATATCCGAAAAGGTGGTTTTCTTTTTTGCCTTTAAGGGTTCCCCAGAATCAATTTTGAAGGGACTGACACCATGGAAGTCATGGGGCGAGGTTTCTGCTGGCTTATATCCCTTCCCCTTTTTTGTAATCACATGTACTAAAACTGGTCCATTTAAGTTTTTATATTTATTTAGAACCTTACATAGGCTCTCGTAATTATGTCCATCAACTGGTCCTATATAGGTAAAGCCAAGCTCTTCGAATAAAATGCCTGGAACAAAGAAGTATTTAATACTATCCTTAGCCTTTTCTACTGTTTTTACAACACTTTTACCTATTGCAGGAATTTTACCGATTAACTGTTCAATATCACCCTTAACTCTATAATAGATGGGAGCAGTTCTTATTCTCGTTAAGTAATCAGATAAACCACCAACATTGGGTGAAATGGACATCTCATTATCATTTAAAATGACCATAAGATTTTTTTTGCTTTGACCAGCATGATTTAATGCCTCAAAGGCCATACCACCCGTTAAGGCACCATCCCCTATAACAGCTATAATGGAATGATCCTGTTGTTGTAAATCTCTAGCAAAGGCCATACCCAAGGCTGCAGAAATGGATGTACTACTATGACCGGTATTAAAATGATCGTGGATACTTTCTGAAATTTTAGGAAATCCACTAATCCCCTTGTACTGTCTTAATGTATGAAATTCATCTTTTCTCCCGGTAAGAATTTTATGAACATAGGATTGATGTCCTACATCCCAAAGGATTCGATCTTTAGAAGTATCAAAAACCGTATGCAATGCTAAGGTAAGCTCAACAACTCCAAGATTTGAAGCAAGGTGCCCACCTGTTTTAGATACAGATTCTATCAAAAAATTACGAATTTCCTTAATTAGAACTTCCACTTCTTTTTCCGTTAATTTTTTCAGATCTTCAGGCATACTAATACCTGATAAATATGAGTACATCCCCTTCAGCTCTCTTTCTATTTTTTGCCATTCACATCAGGGATTATGTCAACCCCTATATTAATATGAAGAAAGTTTAAAAAACGTGCCGCTTTAAAAACAATTTTCTGCGATTGTCTAATTGCAATATTTTTACCAACAGCCTTTCCACCAACCGTTAAGGAAGCAACAAATCCCGCCAGTACTACAGTAATCATAGACTTTGAAATTAACAGGCCATCAGGAAGCTGTAATATGATACTGGTTCCTACTACACCACTGATGATTCCACATATATCTCCTATTACATCATTACAGAAGCTACTAACTACACTGGCATTTCGAACTAACTTGATGGCAATTTTAGAACCTTCAACCTTATCTGCCGCCATTGCATGAAAGGGCTTGGCATCTGCAGCAGCTACTGCAATACCCAGCATATCACTTATAACTCCAATAAAAATTATGATTAGCAGCAAAAGGAAGGCTATAATTATCGCTGTGCTTGATAAAAAGATTTCTGATAAAAAGCTAAAAATTATCGTAAGTATGAAGGTCCATATTGAGATAACTATTACCCATCTTAAATTATATTTTTTCCATAATCCATTCATTTCATTATTCCCTTTGTTTGCCTTTTTAATTTTCTTAAAGTCACTATTGTCCGACGACAATACAATCCCCCCAAAATTTTTAATAATCTATAGTAATATTATTAAATATTATATCTTTTTTCAAGAAAAATAAAAAGCTGATAGCCCTATACTATCAGCAAATTAAGGTAGTGGCAATACATTAAGTAAATTTTACGGCTTAGGTCCAGTTGGATTTCCCAATTCAATACTGTCTGTCGCCATAACAGCGGTTTCCCTTTAAATCGAACTCTGAATTGTCACCAATTTCAGGACTGGATTACCACTTAGTCCGCACTGTAATCCCTAATGCACTTCAAATAGAACAGTCTAGGAGTTTTCCTCAACAATTAATCCAGCTCTTAGCCTCTTTTGCAGACTAGGTTTCAAGGAGCAATGATCTTTTCCAAAGGGCCCTTTTGTCCAAGACCTGATCTCCTTATCCACCCACCCCACTCAAGGCAGGCTACACTACAGACTGTACCTCATACATGTCTGCAGGTTCCCCCTACTTTAAATTACTAAAGCTGGTCTCCACGAAGTGAGGGTCATCGCCCGCATGCCATTGCAGATCGCCCCCATCTCCTTACTCCCTGAATCGACCCCCAACTGGGCGTCAGCAGCCGAAACAAAGAACTTCATCGATACGCCCTTCAACGGATTTTTAGCCCCGTCTTCCAAGATGGATTAATTGACTAGAATACTGTACCACTACAAAGTTTCTAAAATGATTATAACATAAGTTAAATATTAGTATCAAATCACTAGATTGGCAATAATAATACCTAGGAAGGCACCAGCCAACACCTCAACCGGTGTATGGCCCACTAACTCCTTCAATCTCTTTTCAGTTAGCTTTTTCTCCTTCTTAGTATGGAAATCAGCAAGAATTCTATTTAGGATAATTGCCTGCTTACCTACAGCCCTTCTTACCCCTGCTGCATCATACATGACAATAAGAGACATGGAAAAGGCCAAAGCAAATATACTGGAATCCCAACCGTGGGTTAAACCGATTGATGTAGATAGTCCCATAACAAAGGCTGAATGGGAGCTGGGCATACCTCCTGAACCTACAAAGCGCCAAATGTTAAATCGTCTATCAACTACGTAGGAATGTATAACCTTTAAAGACTGGGCAATAAACCATGCCAACACTGAAGCCCATAAAATTTTGTTATTTCCTATGGATTCTAAAAAGTACATGGTGTTTCCTCCTTTTAACACTCTCTTTCCATTAAATATATACCCAAATCTCGAAGGAATCCGCTTTTATTTCCATAGCTATTTAAAATTATTTCTATTTCCTCTGTCAATTCCCTTACTCGACTTTGAGAATACTCTAAACCATACAAGGAGGGGTATGTGGATTTGTTATTGTCCATGTCACTACCAATATCTTTCCCTAACTTTCCCTTATCTCCGATAATATCTAAAATATCATCCTTTATTTGAAAGGCAAGCCCAAGGCTTCTGCCAATGACCTCCATATTTTTTATATCGGTTTCCTTTGCCTCAGCCATAATAGCCCCAGCCTTTAGGGATGCTGTAATCATGGCTGCAGTTTTATTAAGATGTATATAATCTAAGGTACTGCCATCAATCAATGTATTTTCGCTTTCTATATCAACAACCTGCCCGCCAATCATTCCATTCACACCAGCAGCGGTTGAGATTTCGTATATTGCCTGAGTAAAGGGTCTAGTATCCTTATGGGTTAAAGCATCCTTAAGCATGATTTCAAAGGCATAATTTAGCAATCCATCCCCTGCTAAAATTGCCAACCCTTCACCAAATACCTTGTGATTCGTTGGCTTCCCCCTTCTATAATCATCATTATCCATTGCTGGTAAATCATCATGTATTAAGGAGTATGTATGGATCATTTCTATACCACAGCAATAGGGTAATGGAGTTTCAGTATCCTCTCTAAAAAGATTATAGGCAGCAAGCATTAGTACAGGTCTAAGTCTTTTTCCCCCAGCATTTATACTATAGGCCATAGCATCAAAGAGATTTTTATTGGTAGTATCTATCATAGGAAAGTATTCATTTAGCTTTTTATTTACCAATTCCACATAGTTCATTAACTGAGTTTTAAATTCCATAGCTACTCCTCCTCTGTTTCAAAGGGAACCATTTTAATGCTTCCGTTATCATCTAATATTTTAGATATTCTCTTTTCCGCTTCATCTAATTTAGAATGACATTGTTGATATAGTTTTGTTCCCTCCTGAAAAAGCTTTAAAGACTCATCTAGGCTTAGTTCTTTATTTTCAAGTTGATCTATGATTTCTTCTAGTTTTTTAAAGGCCTCTTCAAAATTTTCCTTCTTCATTAAACCCATCCTCTCCCTTGTACTGCTATCTAATTAGATACTCAATATCAGCAATTACTTTTTATTTATATATCCATACATTTTATAAGGTATTTAGATACAAAGATCATTTACTTAAACTTTAAGCTTTGTTTGTTTTTTTTACATCAGCTTCCATTTTCATTTTTCAACTTTCAATTTTTCCTACCTTTATTTCCTTCACTAAACAGGTGACCTCTCCATCCCTAAGTCTAAGATTGATATCTTCGTCCTCCTGTATATCCTTCACACTTCTAAGGATCCTACCATCGGTTTTCATTGCCACTGCGAAACCCCTTGAAAGGACTGACAATGGACTTAAGGTATTTAATCGTTCTCCAGTAAATAGTAAGTCCTTTCTTAACTCTTTAGGGTATTCAGCCATTGCTTTACAAAGATATTGATAATTTGTATCCAGATTTTGTCGCAAGGTATTTATTTTATCCATTGGATATTTAAAGGGATAACTAGTTTCAACAGCCTTTAATCGATCCTTTAGGGTATTTAATCGGTTTTTGATGATTAATTCAAGTCGCCTTTTTCTAATCTCTAACTGTAGGATAAGCTCTCTGTATTCAGGAACGGCAAGCTCGGCTGCTGCAGAAGGTGTAGGAGCTCTTAAGTCTGCTACAAAGTCGGCAATCGTAAAATCTGTTTCATGTCCCACTGCTGAAATAACGGGAATTCTACTACGATAGATTGACCTTGCCACGATTTCCTCGTTAAAGGCCCACAACTCCTCAATAGAGCCTCCACCCCTACCTACTATTAAAACCTCCAGCTCAGTATCAAGATTTGCTTTATTTATTGCAGAAGCAATATCTTTAGCAGCTCCCTCCCCCTGTACCAACACAGGATAAACAACTATATGGATATTGGGAAATCTTCTGGTGATAATACTTAAAATATCCCTGATGGCTGCACCGGTTGGAGAGGTAATTACCCCAATCTTCTTGGGTAGATATGGAAGCTTCTTTTTTACGGTTTTATCAAATAGACCTTCCTTTTCTAGCTTTTCCTTTAGCTGTTGAAAGGCTAGATATAAGGCTCCTACCCCCATGGGCTCCATACTATTGGCATATAGCTGATATTGACCATCCCTTTCAAATATCGAGATATAACCTGCCAGAGTTACCTTCATACCCTCTTTAACCTTAAACTTCAGTTTTTTAGCATTACTCTTAAACATTACACAGCTAATTCTATTGCCTTCATCCTTTAAGGTAAAGTACATATGTCCACTGTTATGATGTTTAAAATTGGAGATTTCTCCTTGAACCTTAAGATTAAATAGAATAGGATCATTTGTTAAAACTCTTTTTATATATTGATTTAATTCTGAAACACTCAATATTCTTAATTGCATTTTGAAACCACCCTATGCTCATATTAAAAAACCTTATTCTTGTTAAAAGATTTTACCATCTATTACTTTCTTTAAGGCGAAGGCTGCTATGCCCACAGCATTATCTGATGAATAGCGAGGAATTGATAAGTGGGTATAAATCCCTTTAGGTCTTAAGGATTCCGTCAGTATAGCCCTTATTTGGTTATTTGCTGCAACACCTCCAACAATCAGCAAATCTCTGTAGGAATTTTGCATCCATGTATTTGTTAACAATGTTGCTAAGGATTTCCCTATAGACTCAAACAATGAATAGGCCAGTTCTTCCTTTGAGGAAAACGCATCTAAGCTTCTTTGCAAATGGGTTTCAGGACCAGAAAAACTAATTTCACTACCTTTAACAGAAGCAGGGAGCTTTATTGCCTCTCCCTTCCATTCCTTTGCTAAGTTCTCTAGGGCTGGACCAGAGGGAAAGGGTAAGCCCAACTTGACGCCTATTCGATCTATAAATTGCCCTGCACTCAAATCGGTGGTTCCACCGATTATATCAATTTCATAACCAACTCCATTGGGTAAAACCCTTAAGAGCTCCGTTGTTCCTCCCGAAATATGTAGGGCTATAAATTCCTCATTAATTGCTGTTTTCAATGACCATAGACCGGCTTCTATGTGGCCTTCCTGATGGCTAAATTCAAAAAAGGGTACCCCAAGTAGGGCTGAACAGGCTTGTCCATAGGATTTGGCAGCCATAAATACCGGCATATAGGATCCTTCCACTGGTCTTGGAGCAGTTGCAGAAGCAATTGCAACAATTTTACCAGGAATTTTGCTTTTAAGCTCTTCCATAATGTTGGGGAGATTCTTAATATGCTGAAATAATGCCTCCGATTGTCTTAAGCCAACATCTCCTACCCTAACAGATAAGAGTATTCGTGAATCTGCAACAAGCTTCCCTTCAAGGTCTAGTACTGCAATAGAGGTTGTATAATTACTGGTATCAATCCCTAAAACATAACCCTCTTTATTCATCCTTCTTTAATCCCCTGGCCTCAACAAACTTCCCTAAGATTCCATTGATAAAATTATCCGATTCATCTGAGCTGTATTTTTTTGCCATCTCGATTGCTTCATTTATGGATACAGCATAGGGAATATCCTCAAGATAAAGAATTTCGCCGAAGGCTAGTCTTAATATTGCCAAATCTACCTTAGCGATTCTATTAATATTCCAGCCCTTTGAAAATTCCTCGATTATTTCATCAATGGTCTTCATGTTATTGATGGTAGCTTCTAGGGCCCTATTAATATAATCCTGTTGTCCATCAAAGGTTAGTTCTTCTTCTAAATAACGATTCATTACTTCGGTGCTATAATCCTTTAGAATACTCATTTGAAAAAGGGTCTTCATACAAAGCTCCCTTGCAATCTTCCTACTCACTTTACTTCCTCCTTTGTATCTCAATTAACTATATTGTTAGAAAATAATAGCAATTTTAATCTACTTTTAAGGAAGATTTAAAATTACTGTAAACTGTAAGAAAACCCTCTAACCTAAGAGGGTCTCAATTCAATTATTTTGATTGTTTCTGCTGGGGGTCATCCTCTTTTATATTTGGAAAAGCTACCCCTTGAATATGTATATTCACTTCAATTACATTTAAATTGGTCATCGTTTGAATAATGGTTTTTACTTTATCTTGGATTTCCCATGCGATATCTGGGATTCTAACACCATATTCAACAATAAGGTATAAATCAATAAAGGCACCTTTATCGTTAATATCTATTTTAACGCCCTTAGATAGGCTTTTTTTACCTAAGATTTCTGCTATGCCTCCTACTAATCCTCCACTCATGCCAGCAACACCCTTTACATCGGTTGCTGAAACTCCAGCGATTGTAGCGATTACATCTTCGGAAATTTTAATATCACCGTTTTCTAGCTTTTGTATGGCATCCATATCTTCACCTCCTGCTTGTCAATATCTAGAATTATTATACCAAATTCCAGCAATATTGACAAACAGTCTTATTTTTTCTCCATGATGGTTATGTTGTCCATTGGAATATCCGTTTCCCTTGTGATAATATCAACAATTTTAGCAACATCTATTTCATTTAAACCTTCACTTTGTACGATCACATTAATGGAATCGTCACCTAGATATACAATTACATCATTAAAGCCCTTAGCAATAATCATATTTTCTATAAGCATTTCCATTTCCGTGTTGCTTAATACTACAAGCTTCATCCCTTGAGCTTGATTCCTAAGATCCTCAGAAGTATATTGATTATCGATGATATCATTTAAATAACTCATCATCTCACTTCTTCTTTTATCTCGCTCAAGTCTACCCTCTATAAAATAAGAACTACTACTCATCATTTCTTTATTGGTTAAAATGTCTGTTATTTCTGAACTGGTTTCATTGGCAACATCATTGATGATGTCACCTTCTAAACTATCAACAATAATGGTATCATAATCATCCTCTGGGTTTGCAACCTCAGCTAAGCCCTCTTCCTCTTCATTGACTACTATGTCTACCGGAGCCTCCTCCTCCAACATCATAAGCTCATATTCTTCCAGGTCACTGGAGGTTTCAAGTAGGGACTGTTTATTTAAGCTGTAGTTGATATAACCTATTAAACCTAACATTAACACTAATGAAAAAATTATAAAGTTCTTTTTGTACATGCCACTGATTTTCATATAATTCCCTCCTTAATTCTTAGTATATATCTGTACTTTATGGCCAGGTACCTGCAAAACTGTTTTAACAGCTTCATAAAGCATTGATTTTACCTGAATATCATCAGCACCTTCAGCTACTACAATTACACCCTTTATCTGTGGCATTATCTCCTTAATCACCAATGGTTTGTTCCCACTGCTATCATTGATTGTTGCAATGTTTCCTGTGGTACTTTCTGAGGTAACCACCCTAGTACCTCCATTGGCATCCTTCTCTTCGGTTTTATCCGTAGAGGTTACCGTGTTCATTGCTGCCACCATTTCAGAGCCTATTTCAAAGGTAATCATCACTTCTACTTCTCCAGCTCCTTTAATTTCTTGTAATATCCTCTTTAATCGACCTTCAACAATTTCTTCATCTGTTTTTTGACCTTCACTATTTACCAAAATCTCATCGTTGTACTGCCTATTGGAGTTATTTTGAGTTCTACTGCTTGCACCAAAATCGCTGAAAAAAATAAGTAGCAGAATACCAGCAGTAATTACAACCAACAGGTTGGCTACATATTTCTTTTGTAGAAGTTTTTTCAATTCCTCAAAAAGTTTTTCCATTTTAGTACCCCCTATTTTTTATTCTTCAGTAAAGTTACAATAATGCTGTCTTGGGAAATGCTATAAAAGTCACTTAAATCCTTTTTAATTTCATCTCCTTCATTATTTAACAATATGCTATCATCGTCTGGTTTATTATTTTTTTTTCCATCTATCACAACATTTACCGATATGTCGGAAACTCCTTTTGGATTTTCTGCTTCCTTTTCCTCCAGAAGATACACTTCCACACTATTAATCATTCCGAAGGTCTCTCCCTCCTCTTCAACGATGTTAATTCTTAAATCATCAACGGGGTAGCCCATCTTGTTTTCAATACGATCCAACATTTGCTCCTTCAGTTGCTGCTTATAAAGATTAATAATATTCTCTTTATTGGCTAAATCTACATGATTATAATGATTTTTAACAGTCATCATTTCCATCTGATTGGTATTCTGAAGGATTTCTTCACCAAAGGGTATTTGCTGATTGATGACACCCATAACGGGCTTTAAGATAACCAACATAATTAATAGACCTACAACCACATTAATGTACTTTCGATTGTTTGAATTGGGCAGTAAAATTTCAACAAAGGTTATAAAGATAATTACAGAAAGGATTGTTACAATCCATTGACGAATAAAGTCCATACTACCACCTACCTCATCATTAGAGTTAAATTACCCGCACCCACAACGATTGTTATGGTTATGAAGAACATTACGGCTATGGTTGACACCGTAGCAAATAATAATATTAATGAACTGCTCATTTGATTGAGACAGTCCACCAACTGTCCATGGGCTATAGGCTCTATAATTGCAGCACATAGCTTATAAATTACAATTAGGGCTAATATTTTAAGCATTGGAATCAAACATATGATAAAGATACTGAATAAGCCAATGGCTCCAACTGCATTCTTAATTACTAAAGAACAACCAACCACAGTATCCATGGCGTCGGATAAAAACCCACCTACAATAGGAATGAATTTATCTACTGCAAATTTAGCGGTTCTAATGGTAACCCCATCCACTGTTGCAGAAGCGATGCCTTGTATAGATATAATTCCTACAAAGGCAGTTAGGATGAAGCCTAATATTACTGCAGCAGTTTGTTTTAGCAATCCAGCCAGCTTCGAAACCTGAATTTTAGAAGATAAATTATTGACTATTGCCAATACTGCTGAGAAAAATATAAGGGGTAATACAACGGTTTTTACCATTGTGGCTACAAAGCCTATGGCCCCCAGCAATATTGGATGGAAGAAGGCAGAGGTGGTTATCCCCCCCATTGCCAGTAAAATAGCCAAGAGTATTGGAATTAAGGCTTGCATAAAGGTCACCATCATATCAATGGTTTCTTTTCCTAGATTAATGGCTATTAAGAAGCTTTTTATCGTAATGCTGATAATTACCATGTAACAAACGGTATAGGCCAGTCTTCCAACCACATCATGATCGAAGCTACTCTGTAAATTGCTTAATAGAGCATAGATTGTTGACATAACGATTATTTGTACCAATAGAATCCAGTTGGCCACCACCTCTTTAAACAAATATCGGGTACCTCCGCTGATGATATCCTTAAAGGAGAAGGCTCCTTCCCCTTTAACTACCTTGACAATAAGCTCTCTAAAATTAATTTTGGGTAAATAATCCCCTAAGTCTTTATTTAACACATCGATGATTTCCTGTAGCTCATCGGTGTTCATACCCTCTAGCTGATCATTTATGATGCTGTCTATAGATACTCCTCCATCATCTGCAAAAACACTAGATAGGCTTAAGAGACAGAAAAGCAAAGTGAATATGATAATTTTTCTCATGTTTTTCACATCCTAAGGTACCATATTTATAATTAAATCCATTAATGAAACTAAGATTGGTACTGCCATAACCATAATTAAGACCTTACCTGCAAACTCAATTTTTGAGGCAATCACCCCTTCCCCTGCATCTCTACATACTTGTGCACCGAACTCGGCTATATAGGCTATTGCAACGATTTTCAATACGATTGATAAGTAGACATCCTCTATATCGATTCTGCCAGCCAGCTGATTTAGGATTTCGATCACCGATTGTAGTTGTGACAGGACCAGCAAAAATATAATTAAGCCTGCAACTATGCTAATATAAATACCGAACTCGGGCTTATGGTTTTTAAGTAATATGGCCAAAATAGCTGCCATAACTCCAATTGCTACAATTTGAAAAATATTCATAACTTTTCACATCCTTAATACAACTGAAACATTGTTTTTACTGTATCAAAGAGATTGCTGACTAAATTAATCACCATCATCAGTACTACTACAATTCCCACAAGGGTGGTCATCATTGCCTGTTCCTCTCTTCCTGCCTTATTTAAAACCATATTTAAAACAGAAACAATTATACCAATGGCTGCAATTTTAAAGATTATATCAACATTAATGGTCATTGTACTCCCTCCCTTAGAATAGAATTATTACAATAGTAACACCTGTCAACAATCCTAAATGTCTATAAAGCTTTAAATTTTTATTCTCTTCTTCAATAGCCTTGTTATAATTCCTTTTCACTTCCTCCATTAAAATTCTTAAATATTTTACCTGATTCACCCCATCTGAATTTCCTAAATTACTGCCTAAAAGCCTTAACAATTCTAAATCCTCTTTATATAATCCCGAGGTTTCACCCTCGGAAGAAATCGCTAGATTCCATGCCTCCATAAAGCTATTACTTCCATTTTCCTGCAACGAATAGGCAGTTCTTAGTAGTAGCTTTGAAACATCCGAATTGCTTCTGTTGCCGATCTTTTCTAACAATAAGGGTAAGGGTGTTGCATTATAGCTGATTTCAGTTTCAAACATCTGTAGTGCAACAATCAATTCTCCCAAAAGTTTTTTCCTTTCTGTGAAGGTTCCAGCGTAAATTGAACCCAACTGAAAGGAAGAAACCACGATCACAGCTGAAACCACTAGCTTTAACCACATACTAATTCACCACCTTATTCCTAATGGGAGTACCTATTAGATTGACTTTTGTATTAACATCGATGATTGACTCAATGGTTCCTATGTCATTTTTATTAGACAAAATAATCATTCTTTCGAAAACCTTATTTTTCACTAAGTCTCCTATAACTTTTTTGCCATAGATATCCTCCAAAGAAGTTCCATGAACAGTGGTTATTAATTTAATGCCTGCTAACAATGCTTCAGAAATGGCGTAGCTGTCCTCTTCTCTGCCTATCTCATCGGTGGCAATTACATTAGGGGACATTGCCCGAATTAAAATCATCATCCCTTCTGCCTTTGGACAACTATCTAATATATCCGTTCTGATCCCTAAATCCAGCTGCGGAATGCCATTGCAACTGGCTGCAAGCTCTGATCTCTCATCAACTACTCCAACTTTAAGACCCAATATTCCATTACTGGCATTACCATTGCTAACGTTGAGAATAATATCTCTAAGGAGGGTTGTTTTACCACATTGGGGTGGAGAAACAATTAAGGTATTGAGAAATTTCCCTTTATGATATAGATAAGGCATTACAGCCTTTGCTGCCCCCTTCTTCTCTCTAGCAATTCTAAAATTGAGGCCATTAAAATCCTTCATAGTTCTTATGGATTTACCATCATATAGTACCTTTCCTGATAAACCAATTCGATGACCACCGGCTATAGTAATATATCCACGCTTTATTTCTTCCTCTACTGAATAGAAAGAGTAATTGGAAATGAATTGTATGGATAAATCAATATCCTTCCTTGTTACCATAATTGCCCCTTGGGAGTTCCTTAATAATCTACCATCGGATGCAAGGAAATAATCCTTATTACCTCCATATACCATTAGAGGCCTGTTGATTCTAAGCCTGATTTCCTCTAAATCCCTCTTAAAATCTATGGGTAGAGCTTTTATTGCTGCTCGTATGATAGGGCATAGGTAAGCTTCATATATTTCAGTTCCAGTCTTTTCATTCATTCTTTCTCTTCTTATCTGAGGTTGATTATTCATCATAACAACATGTCCCCTTCCTTATATATATAGATATTAGAGAAGGTCCTTTAATATTCTAGAAACCATAAGGAAGATGAAAAAAATAATAAAACACCTATAATCCTGATGGATACAATAATACAGAATGATTAATGTTTTAAACATAAAAAAACCAATGAACTTAATCATTGGTTTTTTGAGATCTAGTATTTTATTAATTTCTTTAGTCTTCTTGATCTATTTCATCATCATATTCATCATGATGATGTCCACAACAGCCATCGTGATAATGTTCTTCTTCCATTACTGTTATTGTTCGATGACATTTTGGACATTCAACTTCCAACTCATCTTCACCATCCAGCAAGTCTTCATCAACATAGATCTCTTCACTGCAGTATGGACACTCTACTTCAGCGAAGTCAATATCCTCGTCATCGTAGTCCTCATCTTCATCTTCTTCAAAGATTTCATCCTCAACATCCATTAAATCTTCGTCTAAAGCTTCTACATACTCACTTAGGTCATTTTGCTCATCACTTAACTCCACAATTGCATCAGCAAAATCTTCAAGGGTATCAATAAAACTCATTAGAAGCTTTCCTTCCTTTGAACTCTCCTTGATATTTAAACCATCTGCCAATCCCTTTAAGTAGGCTACTTTTTCAAATAAATGATCCATAGTATTTACCTCCTCTTCTCTTTAGAAAATAACATAAGAAAGATATTCTTTCATTATGCTTATATAGTATTACATTGAAAACATGATTTTATGCCCTTGACATATACTCTCCAATCCTTGTGTCCACTCTAATAACATCACCTTCATTAATAAAAAGTGGTACCTGCACTACCGCTCCAGTCTCTAGGGTAGCTGATTTTGTCACGTTAGAAGCAGTATCACCTTTAATACCTGGCTCTGTTTCAACAACAGTTAATTCCACAAAGTTTGGTGCGTCAACTTGGAATGCTTTCCCTTGATAAAACTTAATGGTTGCGCTATCATTTTCCTTAAGAAATTTGATTGCATCTTCAACCTCTTCATAACGCAATGGAAATTGTTCAAAGGTTTCATTATCCATAAAATAATAAAACTCTCCATCATTATATAGGTATTGCATTTCCTTAGTTTCAATATGGGCCCTTGGAAACTTGTCACTTGGGTTGAAGGCTTCTTCTCTAATGGCACCAGATTTTAAATTCTTGTACTTAGTTCTTACGAAGGCAGCACCTTTACCAGGTTTAACATGTTGAAAATCTAGTATTACATATGGTTCCCCATTCATCTCAAAGGTAACACCTTTTCTAAATTCACTTGCTGAAATCATTTTATCCCTCCGCGTTTAATAATGTAAGATTAAAATTAAAAGTTAAAAGTTAAAAGTTAAAAGTTAAAAGTTAAAGGAAAAACTGCTTATTAGTTTATACTTGCTTCATTTCTCACTTTACATTTTTCACTTTTCACTAATTAAAGCTCTATCAGTTCTTTAGTAGATTTTGATAAGACCTTATAACCAGTCTCTGTTACAGCTACAAGATCTTCAATCCTAACTCCACCAAAATCAGGAATATAGATACCTGGCTCATCTGTAATAACCATACCTGCCTCCATTGCTGCTTCTCCAATGGAGTTAACATGGGGTAGCTCATGGATCTCAAGTCCTACACCATGGCCTAAACCATGGCCAAAGTACTGACCATATCCCTTCTCGGTGATGTAGTTTCTTGCGATATCATCTAAATCCTTACCAGTTATTCCAGGTTTAACAGCCTCTAATGCCATTTTTTGAGCTTCTAAAACAATATTATAGATTTCTTTTTGCTTTTCGCTGGTTTTACCTACAACAACTGTTCTAGTCATATCAGAGCAGTAGCCCTTATAAACACACCCAAAATCCAGGGTAACAAAGTCTCCCTCTTCAATAAGCTTCTCTGAAGCAACTCCGTGGGGTAAGGAAGAACGATTACCAGATGCAACAATGGAGTCGAAGCTTAACTTCGAAGCACCTTGCTTTTTCATAAAGTGCTCTAGCTCCAAGGCTATATCTAGCTCTCGAACACCAGCCTTTATGTAGGCTTGAATATGCTGAAATGCTAGGTCTCCTATGGCTGCAGCCTTCTCTATCATTTGAAGCTCATCGGAGGATTTAATAGCTCTAAGCTTTGTAATTGCACCCTTTAACGGGATAAATTCTACATTTTCAAGCTTCTCCTTTAATTCCATATATTGACAATAGGTTGCAAAGTCATCTTCGAAGCCTATACTAGCAACATCATATTCTTTAATTATGGATGATAAAGGTTTTGTTTTACTATTTTCAACAACTGTATAACCTATACATTGGGTCATTGCTTGTTGGGTATATCTAAAGTCAGTAATAAAAATGGCTTCTTTATTGGTAATAAGAACATATCCTGTGGTGCCTGTGAAGCCAGAAGCATAAAACCTATTCTCTGGTTTTTGTAATAAAATCCCATCGATTTCTTTTTCTTTTAAGATTGACCTAAATTGATCGATTCTTTTTGACATTCATATCCCCCTTATTCTGCAACCCCTCATTCAAGAAGGCATACAGGGCCATTACATAACTGTAATATCCAAAACCACTTATTACACCAATGCAGGCACCTGCTGTTACAGATTTTTTTCTAAAATCCTCACGGCTATATATGTTGGAAATATGCACTTCAATAACAGGTGATTTAATACCCTTAATTGCATCATAAATTGCCAAGCTATAATGGGTGTAAGCTGCTGGATTGATGATAATTCCATTAATATCAGCATTGAGATGCAGCTTATCTATTATTTCACCCTCACTGTTACTTTGTATTATCTCCAATTCTACATTGTTTTTATAAGCAATTTCCATTAATAGCTTATTAATTTCCTGTAGAGTGTTATTTCCATATACCTCAGGCTCCCTACTTCCCAACAAATTGAGGTTGGGGCCATGTATCACCAATAATTTTTCCACAGTTGTTAAACCCTTCCTATGTAAATTCCTATTCTATAATACCATATTTTAAATTATTTGAATAGCTTACATTCATTTTAATAACATAGTATTTTTGTCACTATTCCTTAATGTCTTGGTCTTTCAATAACCTTCTTTATTGCAATCACCAAGGCAGTAATAGCATCAGCTTCAAATTGAGAGGATAGCTCATTAACCTTAGTATAAACCTCACCTGCTTCAGTAGCAACATACTTAGGTGGAAGATGATTAAGGGCAATTGCCTTAATATCACTTGCACATCTTTGGCATTTGCAAACCTCAGGATATCTTTTTATAACTTCTGGAAACATCCTATCAATTACATCCTCCATATAGTTCTTTACCCTCATTACTAATACCTCCTCTAAGTTCATTAAATAATGGGGCAGCACCTGCCCCAAAAGCTTTAATCTCAGCATTCATCCAATAAATATTTTCCCACTACAGGCAATCCCTCTAGTTTAGATATACCATGGGGTGAATTGGTATTTATTTCGTAAGTAAGGTCTTTACCAGCCTCAAAGTCGTTATGCTTTCCCTCAGCCCAAGAATCTGCGTTGGTTACATCATAAACAATGCCATCTACTGCTATATATGCAGGTCTACCTTCTTTCCCATCATATTTACTCAGTTCTGCTTTGTCGAAAAGTTTTTCACTAGAATCCGTTGAGGATGAATCATCCTTATTAAATAGTGGTGAAAATATTGTAAAAGAGAGGATTCCTATCAATGCTACAATAATAATAATGTTGATTTTTTTCATACTTTACCCTCCAATTATAATGATTGTATTTTATAATCCAACTGAGAAATGGAAATATATACTTTAATTATAAAGACTAGCTTCCTTAAAGTCAAACCCAACACTACTTTATTGTAGGATGAGCAAATAAAATTGGACATAGGACCCTTTTTTCAACAAAAAAAGAGAGCCAAAATGGCTCTGTTATATAGGAGTTGGTTAATAATATTTTGGAGCTTTAGTACTTTTTTAGTCAATATAAGGAACCTTTAAGGTTTTGAATTCCTTATTCCCAGCTTCATCTATTGCAGTTATTTTAAGCTCTATATCTGAGTCTGGAAGATTACTTACAGATATTGATGTGGTGGTAGCCCTTCCCTCTATATACATTTTCACTCTGCCAGCTTCTGAAATAGCTTGATAACCTAAATGAACTTCGATCATATAATCAATATATTCTGATTGTAGATCCAACAAGCTAAGATCAAATTCTAGCCTTCCATTTACATGTATTAAGGAATGATAATGGCTGCTAACTTCTATTTGTGGCTTAGTTTTATCTATCAGATAGTATACCTGATAGATACTACCCTCTATCCCATGCTGATTTCTACTTCTAATATATACAAGTTTCTTTCCTTCACCCCCATCAAAGGAAAGCTTTAAATCAATGATATTACTAGAAACAGTATGCCATTCAGACCATTCTCTACCATCAATAGAATAGGATATCTCCTCAGTATTACTGGTTTTTAGGATTAAAACCGTATCATTAGATGAGATAATAAAGGGATTAAAGCTCTCTCCAGACTGTTTTATAGCTTTATCAGAAAAAGCCATCTCGTTGGCTAGAATATGATTTATTGTGGGTAATCCGTTATTAGAGGTATAATTTATTTCTCCCCATCCGTAGCTAACCTTGCCACCTATATCCTTTATTCTAACATAAATCCTTACCAAGCCTTCGGTTTCACCTATATCAAAGGCTGTATAGTACTCTTGATAAGCACCCTTATAATTGCTTTCCCAGGTTTTTGCATGTGGATTATATCCCCTCCAGTTATGGTTATCTAAAGAAAACTCTACTGAAGCAATATTCTCTTTTTGTATATTTACGGGCAATAGGTTTAGAATCACCTTATTACTGCTGGTAATCTCCTCACCATAATTTATCATAACCTTCACGCTACTTTCCTCATTCTGAAAACCCGCAAAGACCAATGAAAAGCTTAAGCTTATAAGGATTATACCTATCGTAGTGATTTTTAAAAGCAGCTTTTTCAATTTATAAACCTCCTTTTAAGGTAGGAAACTTTATGTAAAAAATCATCGGATTATTTCAGACTATATAAAAGGTAAATAATTTCTGCCTTTGTTACAAATAACCTATTATTTAGTAAGCCAAGGGAGCTAAAACCCTTTTCCTCCTCGAGTTTTTCTGCCACTGTCTCCCATTTAAAGCCCTTATTGTTTAAAATCTTTTGCATAATCCACTCAACCTCTTGATAGGATATTGGCATATGGGGCCTTAAAGTATCATCAGAATATCCGCTTATATAACCTAATGCTACTCCTTTACCAAAGGAATTTTCGTAATCCTCTAAGATAACACTATCCTTATATTTAGATAGATTTACATTGTTGATAGTAGGCCATTTATAGTATTTATCCAATAATAATATAAATTCACCTCTTGTCATGGGATTATCGGGTTTATAATATTTTCCTTCTTCAGCCCTTAATAAGTTGTTTCGATTAAAATAATCTAGTTCAACATTAGCCCAGTGATCCTCTATGTCTTCTAATTCTTTATAGCTTCCACTGATAAATACAGCATATTTTCCACCTTTGTAAAGGGGTTCCTCAATCATTGTGTAGATATCCTCCCCTTCAATTTTACTACTGAGATAAATCCAATCTCCATCCTTTAAGGCATATATCCCACCACTTTCAGGTCCGAAATATTTAAAGGATAGTCTAAAGGGCTTCTGAGGAAAAATTGTTGCTTCCTGTAGCTTCACCTCATAAAGCTCTGTAGTAGGGGTTAGCTGAAAGATGGGATCTAATACCTTTAGTTCACTAGTTTCAATAGCTATATAATTATCCTTGTATAGCCCACCCTTGTCAAAGGTGATGGTCATAACCTTATCATCAGAGGATATGGATCCACCAAAGGTGGTAATATTGGTATATTCAATCTCATCTACTACATTTATATTTTTTAGGATTTCATTTAAATTGGCATTTCTAAAGCCCATAATATAATGGGTTTCGAAGGCCTTTTTAAAGCCCTCCAGAAAACCGCCTTTATAGGAAGGGACCTCTCTATATAGGTTATAGGTTTCAATAATCTCTTCATCGGAGGGCAAAACCCTTCTCCAGCTGCTGTTTAGACCCTTTTCAAAGTCCTCAGTACCCTTTAGCTGACCCATAATTTCACCAATAGCCAATCCGTCAATTAGACCAGTATTATCAGCTTCTTCTGTTGCCAGTGTGACATTTGATTCTCGAAAGGCTTCTTTATAGCCCTCTTCAAAGTATTTTCTAAAGTAGGTAATAAAGGCATTGCGATAGGTGTAGGTTTCTCTAGATAAATTGAATAATTTAATGATTTCCTTTTGAGAAGGTATGGCTTCCTGCCAATCGTTATCTTTACCATCATTGTAATCATTTTTTCCAAATAATTCTCCAATAAATTTCCCCACCGTCTCCCCATCTTCTTTACCATGGTCGGAGTCAATGCTACCATAGGAGAAGCTAGTAAATACAATAGTTAAGAGCAGCAATATCAAAACAATTCTTCCAATAGATTTTTTCAACTATCATCACCCCTTTATGGTTTTGGAATAATCAATATTTTGCCTGCCGTTAGATCACTTTCCTTTTCTAATCCGTTAATCCTCATAATTTCATATACATAGCTATTGCTATTATAAAATCTCATGCTAATTTCTATAAGGGTATCATTAGGTTGAACCTCATAATGAATAAATTCATCTTCTTCCATAATAATGGGGTCAACAACAGGCTCTGGATTGTAAATTGCTTCTAACCCATCTAATAATAGAACCCCACCTTCTTCATTACCACTGGTAGACTCAATCATAATTCCATCCAGTTCAATGGGATAGAGTGTTTTATCTTGCGGTATTAGGGCAGACACCTGATTCCAACCAACCCAGTTTATATTATTTGTAAAGTCAAGGGTATAAACTTGGCTGTCAGTCGTCTTCAAGCGACCCCTTAGTATTAAATCAGCAGGGTTATAGGAATAAACCCAAAGATTAATGGCCATAGGAGGATCCTTTATGACTAAGGGAGAACCTCCTAAAGATATAAAAACATGAGAGGTTTCGTCTCTTTTGGGAAAATTGTATTCTAGTTTTAAGGAGTAATCCTTAACCTTAGAGTTTGAATTTAGCGATCCATTAGCCTTTATATTACTATGGGAGGAGTTCAAACTATAGTTAAGTTCCATATAATCCTCAAGTAGAACTCTACTTGTTTCAAATTCTATGATAATATCTTCAAAGTTTATGTTAGATGAAGCTTCATCATTAAAATCTCCGTTATGTACAAATGGGTTATGATAACTTCCTTCCGTTACCATCCATTGGGTATTTAATTGTTGGGATTCTTCAAAACCGTGAAAGGTTAGCAACAAGTTCCCATTTAACAAACCCTCTTCAGAGGCGGCAATTCCTAAGCTATCAACAATGATTTTTTTCTCATAGCCATTTATTAACTCCATAAAATCCAATAAAGATGAATAGCTACCTTGGTAGGCTAAAGTAACACTCATAGAGTATAGTTTTGTATGGTTGTAGTCTTCATTTTTCATGGGTAGAAAGGTTAAACTATTGGAGGTTAAATTAGATGCATTCAAAAAATCATAGATTATTGTAATGATATCCTCTTGAATGATGGCTCCAAAGTAGTTTTTCTTAACTTCATCAGCATCATTTTCCAACTCCTTTAAGCTAGCGTCAAGTTCCTTTTCCAATGCAATATAGCGATTAATCGTATCATAATCCATGTCCTTTTCCAGCTTCTGAGCCTTCAAAGATTCAATAGCTCTATTTTGATTTCCTAAAACTAGCTCATTGTATCCCCAAAGAAATACCAAGGTTAAGAGTATAATTAAAAGGTTTCTTTCTCTCTTACTAATCTTCATCAAGATTCACATCCTTAAACTTAGAGGTTATAGAAAATTTATAGATTCCATTTTCCGAATAAATGGTTGGTATAAAAACATCATATAATCCTTGATTTGCCTTCAGGTTAAATTCTAACTGAGCTATATGATTCTTAGAATTTGCAATGCCTGATATTTCAATAGTACCATCGCTAATATTTAAAGATTGAAAATATACTCCCTCAGGTAAGCTTTGGGTAAGGGTGGTAATCAAATCATTATGAATATTTACTGCTGTATCTATTTTAGCTTCAGCATTCTTTACTTCAGATATATATTTCCTAAGGGTTTCTAATTCTTCCTTCTTCCCATCTATTCTATCAATTGTACTTTTTGTATAACTGGAGTCTAAAACTTCCTCCATTGCGTGAATATCTTTTTCTAAGCTTAAATAGTTTAGATGATTAAACAAAGGATACATTACCAATAGGGCTATGGCCACAGTACTTATAGCTATATAAATTAATCTTCTTAAATCTTGTTTTTCCCCTTTTTCAGCATAGGTTTGAAAAAAATTATAATCCTTCACAGATATCCCCCCTATCTACCAATCATTGCGCCTATAGCATTATAATAGGTATCCAAATCCTTAGTTAACAGGTTTTTGTTTTTATTAATTCCAGCTATATCCGTTAATTTATAAGTGGGGATTTGAAAGGCCTCCTTAAAATATCCCTCAATACCCTTTACTCTTGATCCACCACCATATAGATAGATTGCATCTAGCTTATTGTTAACCTCTCTACTGGTATAATACTTAAAGAGCCTCTCGATATCATAGACCCAATTGTCTATAGTAGCCTTTATATTGCTATTTACAATTTCCTCTAATTCACTAAGGGTGCTACCTTGAATATTCTTTATTTCTTTCTTCTTTTCCGAAGCCTCTCTTAATGTTAGATTTAAAGCATTGGCAAGATTAACATCAATTTCATTGCCTCCAGACTGTATTAATCTATTAAATTTTAATACTTTCTTCTCAATAATAATTACATTCATACTTTTATAGCCTATGTCTACCACAGCTATGGTTTTATTAGACACATCTTCCCCTTTGTTGAGAAAGGCCTTTTCTATTATAAGCTTATAGATGCTATTGAAATTAAGATCCAAAACCACCGCCTTAAGCTTTAATAGCTGGGCTAACTGATAATACTCTGAAACCATCTCCTTTGGTAATGCTGCCACCTGAAGATTGGATTTCTTAATACCAGATTCCATAAATTCTTCAAGGATTTTTTTCTGAAGAATGTAATCATCTAGGTTCACTGGTAAATACTGTTGTAGCTCATACTCCAAAATAGATTTTATTTCTTCTGGTTTTGTAGTAGGTAATATAATTTCTCTAGTAATAACAGAAGTGCTTCCTATTGTAAAAATCAGTCGTTTAGCTTTAATCTTTTCTATCTCAATTGTCGTACTTACTGCTTCCCTCAATTTGTTAATATCGGTTATTTTCCCATCAGAAACTGTCTCTAAGGGTGTAGGGATAGAGATCAGCCTTTCTATATTAATAGCACTTCTTGTCCAATTTCCTTCAACTATTTTGATACTATGGCTTCCAATATCCAATGATAAAAACGGACCATAAAACATATTTAATAATTGATTTTTCAAGCATATCACCCCTTGTAAATTTTTAACTCCTAAATTATTCACTACCTATGCTATTGTATTTCACCTTGAATGGGTCCTGCATCCATCATTAGATATGTACCTGAAACCTTAAGGATATGATCCTTACTTTCAAAGATTGCTCCAGCACTGTAGATACCGTTCACTCTGTTGGATGAAGTATACACATTGATATAAGCATCTTCCCTCATTCTTAATTCTGAAGCTAAAGCTGATAGCCTTCTATTAAAGTATATTAAAATTTCACCATCATGAGATATCAACGTGGAATTGTCTATAGCAGCCTCCTTACTGGCGTTAATAAGAATTCTTGAATCACTGCTATTTCGTATATGAAGACCTTCTCCAGCGATATTGCCATTACTTAATATTTCTACGTCCCCGGTGAAAAGGAAATTATCAGCATCAAATTCGCCAATATTTGAATTGGTCATATGGATATCATCCTCAGCCATTATATAAATGTTTTTGTCACCTATCGATATGATTTCAGAGGAAAGAATCTCTATATTATGGCGGGATTTTATCTCAATTACACCTATGGATGATGAAGCTTCTGGTTGAATAATTGAATGATCAATTACTATATCCCTACTGTTATGAATATTTGGAGCTCCACTGGTATCAATAATCACATTTCCCCCGGTCAGAATAGTTGACCCCAATAGATTCATTAGTCCATTAGCAGATAATTGAACATCCCTCATTGATTCTATTAAGGCTTTATTTTGCAGATTTATATTGCCCCTTCCTTCTGTAATAAGGTTAATATTACCCTCTGTTGATATTTTAGGACCTGTGGTATGTCCTGAAGGATTTTGGTATTGATAGAGGGTTATGTTTCCATTTCTTGTTTTCAAATGAACATCTGTTTTGTTTTGAACCTCTATAATCGTTGCTAGATGGATGTTATTACATACTATCCAATCTAATTGTTTGGTATTATCAATCACGATATCTCCAATGTTGGTGGGTACATATAGGGATCCACCCAAGAGGCTAACCTCGTTTAAATCTTCATCATAAAAAGGGGTTTCAGTGTCAAAGGCTGTGAACAAAACCTCTTTATCAAATTTATAATCTACCCCTTCTTCATAAATTCCATTATCATTTAAATCAACCCATGGAAAGTTGCCCATTTTCCAATCCGGTCCAGAAACGAATACTGCTTGGCTGGCAACTTCCGCCCCCCTTAATCCATGTACATCAACTGGGGTTACTGTAAATACAATATAACGATTGGGGAAGGCCGATAAATTGCTTAAGCTGAAGGAGGCTTCTCCAGTTATTAATTGATAGTCCCTTGGAAAATCATTGCCCCCTGCCTCTGGCTTTGTAACATACCATCTGTAAAGGTGGGTATAAACAGCAGAGCTCCCCTCTACTGTATCGTAGGATCCAGTTAATATTGAGGATTGGTCTGCATTTAGATCATTAGGATCATTACTTACGGTTATTTTAACATTTTCAGCTACAGGTGGATTTGCTGCAGCTTTTTTTGAATAAACTTCTGAAAGAAACACAAAAACCTCAAGGCTAGGATTATCGGGAAAGGGTATTTCCAGTAGGTTTCCTTCAACATTCTTTCCAAAGAATTCTATTGGAGTAGGATCACTTGCCCTTAGGTTATGAACAATTTCCCTTCTGATTTCTAAAACATTTTTTTCTATTTCTTCCTGCCCATTAAATAGGTTTATGGTTGCTTTTTTGGTATCATTCATCATTTTTATACTAGAAGAAAATAAAGTCAAAAATCCTATGGAGATAATTCCTAGAAGAGCAATAGATATGATGATTTCAATTAAAGAGATGCCTTTTTTATTCAACATAAAATCTATTTTCCTCCCTAGTTAGTTTATTGCGGTCCATAAATATGCCATAAATCACTTAAAATAATGACTCTAACTTCCTCGAAAATTTCTGCAAGGTCCTCTTGGTTTTGGGCTGAGTAATAAGTGCCATTGCAAATATTTGCAATCTCCGTAGCCCTAGCAACTTCCTCTGGTACTGCAGTGAAACCAATTACAAAGGTTTTTATATTGATTTCGCCATTATCAATTAGGTTTTCACCAATGTATTCAACATAATTCATAGAATCAGCTATATTAGATGCTGTTGAAAATCCAGTACCAATGATTTCATTACCGTAAAACTGTAGAGGTACGCTTGAATTATTAGACTGCTCCACCCACCCTGGAGAGCTATACATTGTATGACTTGAGGAAAAATCATCAGTACTTCTTAGATATATTTGATCCTGATAATAGCCCTGCCCTGGCCAAAAGCCAGTTCTAATCCAAGCAGTTCTTCTATTGGTTGCCTGTAGAAAAACATTGTCATCAACATTTCCATCATCAAGTTTGTAATCACTGATATCGGTAAATTCATTTGTTCTGGTTAGCCAATAGTTGCTATAGCCAGGCCATTGTCTGTTTCTTACGGCATCGGTTTGGGGCTTAACGCTAGAAAAGGTTGGGTCACCATCCACCAATAAAATCACATAATTCATAATATCAAAATCCGTATGATCATTATTGTAGTTTTTTAGCTGATGAAATCCCCTTCTCATTCCGTCTCCAATATTGGTTCCTCCAAATGCCGTCAAATCATTGATTTCATCCAGTAAAAAATCCTCATTTACTGAAGCATCATAAAAGTCAGAGGGATTGTTAGCCGAAGTTGAAAAGGGTATTAAGCTGACATCCACCGTTTCCATCTCTGAAAAGCCCTCTATCAAATCGATGGCTTCATTTTTCATAATATCGACACGCCTATTGGGATAATTAGCGCTAGAACCATTCATACTCAATGCCATACTCCCTGAAATGTCTAGTACCATTGATACAGCAGCCCTTGCGTTCTCAGGCTTAGGTCTTTCATCGGTACGATAGGCCAGCGCTGTAGCATAGATTCCATCTGTCCCTCGATCTACCACCTGCAATGCATTTAGGGCTTCAACCTCAGATTCAATAACAATTCTCTTATTTTCAGCTCCCACTATAAAGCCTTCTAAGGCAAAGCTTAATAGTTTACTATCGAAGGATAGATCCTTTTTATGGAAGGAAAGATTATAGTTAAGAAACGCCTCCGATGTTACTATAATTTTCTTATCATGGTTCCCGGTGGCCTCATTATATAAATAATGAATGATTTCTGTTTTATCCTCACTAACCCCAAAATAGTTCCAATTCTCAGCTAATTTATCCTCTTTAAAGCTTTCCATAGGAACAGTAAATACAGCGGTGGAGTATCTAATAAATTCATTGATTTTTTCAGTAGCCACCCTCATTTCAGATTGTAATCTGTATTCATCAATAGTTGTTTTATGGGCTCTAGTTGAGAAGTTCAACATAGAAACAGCTATTAAAATAACCATTCCCAGTAAGGCTAAGCTTAGAATTACCTCCAAAAGAGTAAAACCCTTTTTATTCAAAATTCGATTCATTTACATCACTCTCTCCTATTGATGCTATAGCCTTGTTATTTTGATCTATAAATGGCAGTAGGGTTATTGATGTTAAACTCCATTTTGGTGCTATGGGTTACCCCAGAAACCCCTAATCTTCCTATAGATAATATCCTAATCCATTGCTCTCCATCCTTTGTAAAGGAAGAAACCGATACATCTATGGTTCCATTGCCAAAGGGTTTATTCAGTTCCTCCATCTGATGGGTAGGATCATTTATAAAGTCGTCCAACAAGTGGGCATTATCCATCATCAGAGCCCCATAAGCTAGTTCTGCCCCAGAAGTTGCTAGATAATAGGCCCGCATGGAATCCTCCTGAAGCTTTACTTGTTTGATGTTGGTGTTGTTAATATAAATCACCGAGGCAATTAATATTGTAATAACCATAAAAACAATTAAAACCAACGGCAAAGAGGCCCCATTTTTACTCTTTATCACTTTGTAAATTTTCAACATCCTAATCTCTCCTAAAAGCCTTGAAGCTCAATTATGGCTAAATTATACTTAAATACCATTGTAGAAGCTCCTTACCGAAAAAAGTGACAATGGTAGTAGCTATAACAATAAAGGGCCCAAAGGGAATGTAATCCTTTCTTCCCTTCATCCTCAATAGAACTAACATACTAGATAGGATTCCACCGATTATAAAGGATAAAAATATAATTAGGATAACCTCCATTAAGCCAAACCAAAATCCTAAGGCTGCCATTAGCTTAATATCTCCCCCTCCCATTGCCCCATTGGTTAAGACAGCAATAAGGAGAAAGAAGCCTCCAGCAACTAACAAACCCAGGAAATTACTTAAGGGAAAAGAATGAGTGGCAAGATTTTTTGATCCAATAAAGATCATTGCTAAAACAAAAATGAATATATTTAAACCATCGGGGATTATTTGATGGTAATAGTCAATCATAAAAATAACAATCAATCCACTTATAAGAAGGGCATATTGTAGAAACTCAATAGAAAAACCAAATTTCATAAAGAGCAGCACATACATAAGACCATTCATAGACTCAACAATTGGATATTGAAGGGAGATTTTTTCACCACAATACCTACATCTGCCTCTATAGATTATAAAGCTGATAATGGGAATTAAATCTATAGCCTTTAATGAAGTTTTACATTGGGTACAATGGGAGGGGGGAAATACAATTGATTTTTCCTCTGGAATACGGTAAATACAAACATTTAAGAAGGAACCGATAACTAACCCAATTGTAAAGATGAGCAAATAATTCATGATTGTCCTCCTTCTTCTGTAAAAAAATCCATTACTAAATCCATAGCTTTGAATAGTTTTTGAAAAAAATTTTAATACTATCATACAATACCCATCTGTAAAATAAGCTGTTTTAGGGGGTGTATGATATGAAAAAAAACAAGCTAATATACCTTTTAATTTACCTATTGACCATTATGGATGTCCTCTGTACATCCATTGGTATAAAGCTGAAGCTAGTTAGTGAGGCCAATCCTATATTAGCCTTCTTTATAAATAAATCCTTGTTATTAACAATGATGGCTGTACTTCTATTTGTTGGTGGTCTATTATACTTTATTTATAAGGTAAGAAACAGAATTAAGTGGCTACCTACGGCCTTAAGTCTCGTTGTAGTAGTTAAGGTGTATGTAATGTTTTTGCATGCAAGGTGGATGGTAGCTGCGCTAAATTAAGATTGAAGAATTAAGAATTAAGAATGTTGAATGAACAGCTAATGTTGAATGTTAAATGTTGAATGAACAGCTAATGTTGAATGTTAAATGTTGAATGTTGAATGAAGGTTGGAGGGGCAAGCCCCTCCTATTTTGTTAAAAGGTAATATGTAAACCTAAAGAGCTAAGCTGGGACACTAAACATCCCTTTGTCCCAAACTTCTAGGGAATTGCTGTCAAAGTGTTTGTCCCTGGTGCCCATCGTCCACCTGGTGTATCTATGCTTTCTACATCAACTCCATTATAGTTTATTACATAAGTTCCATTTAAACCATCTAGGTATGAAGTTAAATCTGTCATTGCAGGTGTGGAATTTTCTCCAAACTGTGCTTTATACATATTTACTGCATTTAGAATTGTTCTAGCATTGGCAACTTCAGCTATTTCTTCTGCCTGACCTCTAAAAGCACCTAATCTAGGCACTGCTATGGCCGCCAAAATACCTAAAATAGCTATTACTACAATAAGTTCTATTAGGGTGAAGCCTTTTTTGTTTCTAATTTTTCTGTTGATTAATTGAATCATTATTTCTCCTCCTTTTTTTATGTATATATTTATTTTTTCCCTGTTTTATTTATCAGGGCAAAGATGATTAAATTAAGAATTAAGATTTTGGAATTAAGAATTAATGTTTGAACAATATTAAAATATCTGCTTCGATTTATCGAAGCTACTTTAATTCAACATTCATCATTCAACATTACATTGAATTATATTGTACTTATCATATCAAACATTGGCAGAAGCATTGCAATTACTATGGCTCCAATTATCAAGGCCATAAAAACGATCATCAAGGGCTCTAATAATCCCGTCATCTTTTGAATGGCAGTTTCAACCTCATCATCATAAAAGTTTGCAGTTTTCTCTAATATATCATCCAAGGCTCCTGATTCCTCGCCGATTTGAAGCATCGAGTCCAACATTGGAGGAAAAAAGCCACTGTTTCTTATGGGCTTAGAAAGGGGTGCCCCCTTTCTCACATCCTCCATTGTTCCATGAATAACCTTCTCTAGCACCTTATTTCCAACAACCCTAGCAACGATATCCAAAGCCTCTAAAAGAGAGATTCCACTAGCTAAAAGGATGGATAAGGTCCTTGAAAATCTTGAGGTTGCTACCTTCTTTATGGTGTTACTTACCACTGGTATTTTTAGCTTGAAGCTATCAAAGGAATACTTACCATCCTCGGTACTGATAAAGACCTTAAAGGAAAAAACCATTAATACAGTAGCAGCAACAAAGAAATACCAATAAGTGGTTAAGGTGTTACTTATATTCAGAAGTATTTTTGTCGGTAAGGGTAAAGGCACCCCGCTTCCTTCAAACATACTTACAAAGGTGGGCATTACAAAGGCTAGTAGAAATACCACCACTGTTAGGGCTAATATACTAAGAACTAAGGGATACATCATAGCTGTTTTTACCTTGTTGTTGATTTTGTTCTCCTTTTCATAGTGTTCTGCCATTCTATTCATTATGGTATCCAAGTTACCACTGGCTTCACCTGCTTCCACCATGTTAATAAACAAATCTGGGAAAATATTATTTTTTGTCTTCATGGCTTCAGAAAGGGTTCTACCTTTTTGAAGATCTTCATAAATGTTGGCAACAGCCTCCCTTAGCCTTTTATTCTCCGTTTGCTTTTTTAATATATCTAAAGAGGCTATTATACTAACACCTGCATTCAGCATGGTGTAGAACTGTCTACAAAATATGGATATATCCTTAACCTTGATCCTACCACCAATGGTAAAGCTGTTCATATTGAGGTTTTTACCTTCTGTTGCCTCAATAATATTTATGGGATATTGGTTACTTTCCCTTATTAGGGTAACTACTTCACCCTTACTATTGGCAACAAAAGTGCCTTCTACGGTTTTTCCTTCACTTGTAGTTGCTTTATAACTAAAGGTTGGCATATAAACACCTCATTTTAAAGTAAAATCATTCTATTAATAAATTCAACATCTACTCCCTGACTAAGGAGGGTTTCTTGGTCAATAAGGTCCTTTTTAAAAAGATTAATTAAGCAGCTGTCCATCAATTGCATCCCATATTTTGATCCTGTTTGAATGCTATTTTGTATTTGATGGGTTTTACCCTCTCTAATTAAATTCTTTACAGCAGGATTGGCAACCATCACTTCGAAGGCTGCTACTCTGCCCCTTCCATCCTTTTGAGGTAAGAGTTGCTGAGAGATGACTCCCTGAATAACAGAAGCCAACTGAACTCTAATCTGCTGCTGTTGATGGGGTGGAAATACATCAATTATTCGATCTATCGTTTTAGCTGCTCCTAGGGTGTGAAGGGTGGATAGAACAAGATGTCCGGTTTCTGCCGCCGTTATAGCAATGGAAATCGTCTCTAAATCCCTCATTTCTCCCACGAGAATCACATCGGGATCTTGTCTGAGAGCTGATCTTAAGGCATTGGAAAAGCTATTGGAATCATTACCAATCTCCCTCTGATTTACGATACTTTTGTTATGCTTATGTATATATTCAATTGGATCTTCGAGAGTTAGTATATGATAGCTTTTTTCTCTATTGATTAAATCGATCATAGAAGCCAGAGTAGTGGATTTACCGCTACCGGTGGGACCAGTTACCAATATAAGGCCCCTTGGTTTGTTGGCCAGCTCCTTTACCACAGGAGGAATCCCCAAGGTCTCCATAGAGGGAGTATTTAATGGTACCTGTCTTAAAGCCAAACCGTAGCTTCCCCTTTGCTTAAAAATATTGACTCTAAATCTTCCCAAGCCAGGGCTGCTGTAGGAACAATCAAGTTCTCCTCTTTCATCTAGCTCTTCAAATTGGTGGTCATTAATGACTTCTTTAACTAAGGATTTGGTATCCTCTGGTGTTAAAAATCCCTCCGTCATGGTGATCAATTTACCATTTAATCGCATTGTTGGAGGATATCCAACTGTGATGTGTAAATCCGAGGCATTACTTTCAACAATCCTTGATATTAAAACTGTAATATCCATCTGTGTCCTCCTAATCTAAGCTGTAGGCTACCTTCAATAATTCCTCAATTGAGGTAACGCCCTTTAAAACCAATTCTCTACAGCTGTCCTTTAATGTTGTCATTCCATTTTTTTCTGCTTCATCTCTAATCTCATCAATTGAAGCGCCTCTATCAATCAAAGCCCTTATCCCCTTTGAAATAGCCATTACCTCATGTACAGCAATTCTACCTTTGTATCCAGTATTGTTGCAGGTGTTACAGCCTTTACCAGTATAAAGCTTGGTTCCTCTTTCTAGGTTTAGGATCTTCATTTCCTTTTCTGTAGTGGTATACTGAGATTTACAGTCTTCACAGAGTCTTTTAACCAAACGTTGTGCAACAACCCCCACCATCGAAGAAGAAACGAGATATGAGTCCACACCCATATCCATTAATCTAGCAACCGTTGATGCTGTATCATTTGTATGCATAGTACTTAGTACTAAATGTCCGGTTATTGCTGCCCTAACAGCAATCTGTGCGGTTTCTGAATCCCTAATTTCACCAATCATAATAATATCAGGGTCTTGTCTAAGTATCGATTTTAATCCATTTGCAAAGGTTAGTCCTGCCTTGTTATTTACTTGTACCTGTGAAATACCCTCCAATTGGTATTCCACAGGATCTTCAACGGTTATGATGTTTTTTTCAATTTTATTTAACTCCCTTAATACTGTATATAGGGTTGTACTTTTACCACTGCCAGTTGGTCCAGTTACTAGCACGATTCCATTGGGATTTTTAATAATTCCATCAAATATAGCCAAATTATTATCTGTAAAGCCCAATTGGGTTTTTGTCACTAAAAAGTTTCCCCTATTTAAAAGTCTAATAACAATTTTTTCACCGAATACAGTTGGTAGAATGGATATCCTTAAATCTACCTCTACTCCATCAACCGACATCTCTACCCTACCGTCTTGTGGAATTCGTTTTTCAGCTATATCCATTTTTCCCATAATCTTTATTCTTGTTACTATGGCAGAATGAGTAGACATGGAGGGTGTCATAATCTCCTGTAGATCACCATCAATTCTAAAACGTACCCTTATGAATCTTTCAAAGGGCTCTATATGTATATCACTGGCATTATATTTTATCCCTTGCTTGATGATAGAATTAACCAGTTTTACAACAGGAGCATTTTTTATAGCACTTAATACCTCTTCATCAATGTTCTCGATATCCTCTAAGTTATATTGCTCTTTAAACTCTTCTATAGCCTTCTCTGCACTTTGCTTTTCATAATATTTTTCAATGGCAGCCACAATTGATGTAGAGGAGGCTATTACAGGCTCCACCTCCATTTTTGTGGCTATTTTGATATCATCTATGGCAAAAATATTAAGGGGATCTGACATAGCTACCACCAGCTTACCCCTTGAAATCTTTATGGGCATTAACAGGTGTCTTCTTGCCAACTTTTCTCCAACCAACTTAATAACCTCTGTGTCTATATAGTACTTTTCTAGGTCGACATGAGGAATTCCTAATTGAAATTCTAAAACCTCAATCATAGCTTTTTCTTCAATAAATCCCTTTTCAATTAAAACTTCACCCAGCTTCTTACCGGTAGATTTTTGTAGTTCTAACGCTCTCTTCAGGCTTTCATGGGTAATAATTCCGGATTCTACCAAAATATCCCCTAACCTTTTTCTAATTATTGCCATAAAAAATCCCCCGTTTTAATTTATTGGTACTACTAGATTCGTATAAACTCATTAGGCTTCATTTATAGTATTTATAGGCATATAGTCCTATTTTTACTAATATAAAATATTCTCTTTAATTTGCCAAATTCCTTCATTTTATTTTACATATGTTGAAAATTATATAGAAAAAACAGTTTAAACCTCTAATTAACTCGAATAATAAAGGCCCTGACCAATTATAGTCAAAGCCTTTAAATTGTAAGTTTTTTGTATACTTGCTAGTTTGCTAATGAAATTATCAACTAGATATCTCCCCTATGGCTAGGAATCACCCGCTTAAGGACATGTCTTTCCACTTTTCTTACAAGGGTTGTCCACCAAAATTCTTTACTCTCAATTGGAATCACCAATATTGTAAATAGTCCCATTCTGTTTCCACCGAGGACATCGGTAAAAATTTGATCACCAATGACTGCGGTATTCTTTAGATTAGACTTCATTAGCCCCATGGCCTTTTTAAAAGCTCCCCTTCGAGGCTTAGTAGCCCTATGGATGGCTGGTAGCTTAAGTTCTTCATTGAAGGTTACTACCCTATCCTCTGTATTATTAGAAACCAAACAAACATCAAAGCCCTGCTCCTTAAGCTTTAATAGCCACTTTTTTGTATCTTCACTGGCAAACTTAATATCCCAGGCAACAAGGGTATTGTCAATATCAATAATTAATCCCTTAATTCCTCTCTCCTTTAGCGTATCAAGGTTTAGTTGAAATATTGAATCAACAAATAAATCAGGAGTTAATAGCTTCATTTATATCACCTCTTTTTACTATATCTATATTATACCCAAATTTAATCATGTGATTTATCTATAGGTTCTAAACCTCATCTTCCCAGTTTCCTTTATGTCGATTTTATTTGAAGCTAAATCTTCCTTAGCCTTGTCTAAACTCCTAATCATCTCTATTTCACAAGGAGGACAGAATTTATGATGGGCAGAAAGAAGTAAACAGCCACATTTTGCGCATTCTAAATTTAAGAATTCATTGGGTATCTCTATCAACCTTCCATCCTTTATATAGTTGTTAATAATATGCATTGATATACCAAGCCTTTGCTGTATTTCAAAGGAGGTTGATGCGGGATATTCTTTGAGATAATCTCTAATTTTATCAAAGGTTTCTTCGACCTTTCTAAAACATGCTTCACAATAATTATGTAGGGAATTTTCATGTAACGGAGCTCTACACTTCCTACACACCTTAATTTTTATTTGACCAGATTCCTTTTTCATTTAAACCATCCTCACATATTATAGCATAGTTCGTAAAATTATCATATGTTTGAAGGTATTGCAGGCTATTGACTAATAAAACCTTATATGACTTTTTCTTTTACTTATATCTTCATTCTATTCTATTAGGAAAACCTGAACAATAGGTGCTCAGGTTTATTTTTTATGATTATTTTGCAAAATCCTTGTACAATAGGCTTGGCTGTATACCGATATTATTTTGATATTTGTTACTTTTATACCTATCATATTCTCCTTCAATGGTGTGATAGAATATTTGACAGATTTCCACACCTGGATAAACCTTAATAGGATGAACACAGAATATTTCTAAGGTCCAATAACCGTTAAAGCCTACATCTCCGAATCCAGCAGTAACGTGAACAAATAGTCCTAATCTGCCAATTGAAGATCTTCCCTCCAGCATTGGAACACAGCCTTCTGTTCTAGTATGTTCAAGGGTTCTCCCTAAATAGAGCTTTCCAGCCTCCAGCAATAACCCTTCCGCTGGGATAATAAGCTTTTCAGCTTTGTTTTCTTTTTTCATATCTAAAGTTGTCTCTTGGTAGACAAGTAATTCATTATGTAGCCTAAGATTATAGCTATTGGGATTCAATTGATCATCACTATAGGGCTCTATAAATATTTCTTTACCTAATCTTTTTTTAATTTCCTTACCAGAAAGAATCATAGCCAAATCTCCCATCTTATATAAATTTATTTAATAATTCTACAAAGTAATATAAAATCCTTTATAATATTTTTAATCAACTTTGGCTTATAAGTATTTTAATGTCCCTAAATAATTGTAAAACCTATTATATCCATCATTATTCCTAGTTTTTATAATTTATTAAATATGTTATAATCATACTTGTAGTAGAAAATTTATAAACATACTAAGAAAACTTTAATTAACCTATATATTTTTTCGGAGGCATCACCTATGAAGAAAATAAAACAAAATATCATTTTAGGTTTCCTGTTACTTTTGCTTGGTTTTATTATAGCTGCACAATTTCAAAATGTTAGAAAGGTAATAGGAGAAGACCTTTTATCAGTATCTAAAGCTAGACAGCTACTAAAGGAATTAAATGAAATCTCTGAAGAAAAAACTGCTATACAAGAAGAGATTTCAAAATTGGAGGGTGAGATAAAAAAGCTTGAAGAATCCGAGATGGCAGAAAGCTATATTATACAGAATTTACAAAATGAATTGTCTAAGTATCAAATTTTTGCTGGCACCAGAACCCTTGAAGGACCTGGCATAGTGGTTACAATTTCAGAACCTTCTGTAGAAACTGATGATGCTGAAGATTCCTTTTATTATGATGACTCAATTGTCGTTTACTACAAATACCTTCTAGGCATTATTAATGATTTAAATATTGCTGGTGCTGAAGCAATAACTATAAATGATCAAAGGTATTTGGCTACAACAGAAATTCGACCTAATGTAGATAATTTAATAATTAATGGAGTGCCTGTAACCCCACCTATTAATATAGCTGCCATTGGCGATCCTGATGAGTTGGAAGCTACAATGAATATCCCCTTTGGTTTAATTCAAGAAGAAATAAAGCTCTATACAAATTTACAGGTTAATGTTAAACGACATAACAATATTGTTGTACCAAGGTATAGCAGAGTTCAAGGCTTTCAGTATGCAAAACCAATAGAATAATATCATTCTTAAAAAATTAAAAAGATTCTTTCCTATTTAAATTGAGCTATCCTCAATTATAAAATCTGAAAGAGTTTTTTTTTAGGCTAATATTTCATCATTCCCACTATCGGAATAAGCATAAACATCATTCCTCCCGAAGGTTCTTTAGGTCAGCTTCTATACTCCATCCCTTTTCTTTACATATGGCTTCAAAATAACGAATCACCTCATTAACCCTAGAGGTTTCAGCACCCAATGTAAAGCCAAATAATCCAGTTCCACCGCCACCAGCAATGATATCAATTATACAAATATTATCACCTTGAAGCTTTATAATAAAGCTGGATAGTAGGTTGGAGTCGTTTCGTAAATAGTACTTTTCGCTATAATAAACGTAAACATTAGCTGAGGGCTGAAATTTAAAATCTCCCTCTACCATATCAATAATCTCACCAACCCTCTCACCCTCAATTCTAATACTATATGCATCCATCTCTAGCCCTCCCTTATAATTATCGTGCATATTCATGGCTTAAAATGGAATACACTAGTGAATCCTTAAAGCTACCCCTAACAAAAATATTCTCCCTAAGAATCCCTTCCTTTTTCATTCCAAGCTTCTTCATAACAGCTTCAGAACCTGTGTTTTCAGGTCTGCAAAATGCATAAATTCTGTGGGCCTTTAGATATTTAAATCCTAATTCCAAAAGGGCTGTAGCTGCCTCTGATGCGTAACCCTGCCTCCAATACTCAGAGTCCAGACAGTAACCAATTTCACAATTCGTGTCCCTTTGGTGAATACCACAACCACCTATTAATGTATGATTTTTCTTTAGTATAATGGCAAATTCAAAGTCTCTTCTATTTTCTTGTTTTTCCATATCTCTTGCCATTTTTATATAATTCTTCGTTTCTTCCTCGGTATTTGGCCCCCAGTCCATATATTTTATAACTTCAGGCTTTACGGCGTATCTATGTACACAAAGCCAATCCTCTACTTCAAAATCTCTAATAATTAATCTATTGGTTTGAATTTGCATATTATCCCCCTTTTTAATCTATTTCTTGTTAAAGAAATCCCAAAACCTTCCTTCTTGCACCATAATATGGTCAGCCCCCATTATCAATAATACCTTCTTGTTTTCTTTGAAATCCTAGATAACTTTATTATTTTGAAGGACCTTACTCTTTAATCTCCTTTATAACAGAATCGGGTAAGACGTTAAATAATGGGCTTACAGATTCTCTTCTATGAATTCTCATGATTGCTTCAGCAAACAAAGGTGCAACTGAAAGAGTTTTAATTTTATTGCTTGTAGATATTAATGGGTTATAAACTGAGTCTGTTGCTACTAATTCTTCTATTGGGCTATTCTCAATCTTTTCGATTCCCTCCTTACTTAGAAGGTTGTGGGATAAGCAGGCAATGATTTTTTTAGCCCCCTTATCTTTTAAAGCCCTTGCCAAATCTACTAAGGTGCCTCCTGATAAACTAAAATCATCCACGATGATGGTGTTTTTGCCTGCTACATCACCAATAATTTCAAGGATTTCAGCCTTTTCATTATGTTCTTTGCGGGTTTTATCCCCAATGGCTACAGAGGTTTTTAAATAATCTGCATATTTTCTTGCTTGTTTAGCGAAGCCTGCATCTGGAGATACAACAATTATATCCTCCAATTGTAGACTTTTAATATACTCACATATTAGTGGTAGTGCAAATAGATGGTCTACCGGCTTCTTAAAAAAGCCTTGTACCTGTGGACTATGTAAATCCATAGTAACAACCCTGTCAGCCCCTGCAAGTTCTATACTTTCAGCACAAACCCTTGCCCTAATTGAGACCCTAGGTTCATCCTTTTTATCAGCTTTAGCATAGCTGAAATATGGAATGATGGCTGTAACGGAGTTTGCACTTGCTCTTTTGAAGGCATCCATCCAAAATAGTATTTCAACAAACTCATCATTGGGTTTAAGGCCTATTGGCTGTACTAAATAAACATCCTTATCTCTAACAGTTTCGCCGGCCTTAACATAGGTGTTTCCTTCCGAAAAGGTAATTACTTGAGATATGCCTAGCTGGGTACCCATATAATTACACATTCTTTCTGCAAAAAGTCTACCGCTACTCCCTGCAAATATTTTAATTTCTCCATTCTGCATTAGTTACAACTTCCTTCCGATTTTTATATAGTAGTTGAATTATACTATAATATCCAATATGAAACAATAAATTAACGATACATGAATATTGTTTCCTTGCAAAGCTCTGTAATTAGCTTAATATGCCACAAAAAGAAAATTGCTCTATAAGAAGTTTTTCAACAGTCTGAGGCCAGTGGTTAACCACTGGCCTCGTGTTTTTTTTATTATCTCCTTTTAATTAGTCTAATAGCTCTGCTCCACTAAAGTCTACAGTACCCAATACACTTCGATCCCAGCCTACAAGCTTAGGAGAAGCCATCATCATATCTGAGTAGTGATATACAGGGATGATTGGAAGCTCTGTCATAAGAATATCTTGGGCTTCATAAAGAAGGTCAAAGTGTTCTTTGCCTCTTGTTAATGCTGACTTAGATAATAATTCATCGTACTTAGGATTACTATAATTAGGATCATTATAGGCATTTTCAGTTGTGAAAATACTTAATAGTCCCATAGGATCCATAAAGTCTGTTAACCATCCACCACGGGATAATTCATAATCTCCAGCTTTTCTTGTATCTTGGAATACTGCCCATTCTTGGTTCTCAAGCTTAGTATTTAAACCAAGGTTGGTCTTGAACATTTCTTGAATCATTTCAGCAACTAGCTTATGGTTTTCATTAGTATTATACATAATTGTAAACTCTGGGAAGCCCTTTCCATCAGGATATCCAGCTTCAGCCAATAGCTTCTTAGCTTCTTCAACTCCACTGTTATCAGTAGGAATTCCATAGTTTCCTGAGGTTTCAAAAAAGTCCTTACCATCAGCATCTAAGAATCCAGGAGGCACAAACCCTGCTGCTGGAACCTGACCAGCTGCCAAAGTCTCTGTGATTAGTTCTCTATCGATAGCCAGGGTTAAAGCTCTTCTTACTCTAACATCCTGCCACATATCAAGATCTAAATTAAAGTTATAGTAATAGGTACCCAATAATGGGAATACATAGAAGTTTGGATCTTCTGCTATCAATCTAGGCACTTCAGCTGCTGGAATTGATATAGGAGGTATAAAGTGTAATTCTCCACTTTGATAAGCTTGATAACCAGTTGCTGTTTCATCAATAAACTTACCTTCAATACCATCTAACTTAACATTATCAGCATTCCAATAATGCTCATTTTTAACTAGAGATAATCCTTCACCAATTTTGTAGGAAGTTAATTTAAATGGTCCATTACTAATTGCTAGTTTAGGATCTTTAGCCCATGCTCCATCAGGTCCGGCTTCTACTGAAGATTGCTTAGTAGGTAGGAAGTGATAGAAGGATAGTAAACTTACAATATAATCGGTAGGAGTATTTAACTTAACCTCTAGGGTATGATCATCTAAAGCTTTAACTCCAACATCATCAAGGGAGCCACCGTTTACGGCTTCAGCTGATCCAACTACATTTGTATACTCCCATATCCAAGCATACTCAGATGCTGTAGCAGGGTCCATACCACGCTTCCAAGAGTATACAAAATCATGGGCGGTTAAAGGTGAACCATCAGACCATTTTGATTCTCTTAAATAGAAGGTTACAGTCAAACCGTCAGGTGAAACTTCCCAGGATTCAGCAATACCAGGATAAACAGTACCACTTTTTTCCCTTACAAGTCCTTCAAAGGTTTGATTAATAACATCTCCACCATCGCTGGCTCCATTAAGAACTGGGTCTATTGTCAAAGGATCTGCACCGATATTCCAGTACATAATAGATAACCCATCATCTTTATCTTCTTCTTCAGCAGGTGATTCTTCTTCAGTTTCAGAAGGTGTTTCTGCTGGTGGTGCATCTGTTGGATCTTCCGTTTTACTACAGCCAATTAAAGCCATAGAAGATGCTAAGATCAGAACCAAAATCAATGCTAACAATCTTTTTTTCATTCTTTCTCCTCCTTTATTTTTAAAGATGTTTCTATTTTGACCGACGATGTCGGCAAAAAACGGTTTAAATCTAAAGCTAATATTATTATTATATTCAAGGCTTATTAACTAAATGACAAGCTACATAATGCTCTGGTTCCACCTCGATTAACTGAGGAGTTACCTCTTTACATACATCCATACAGAAACGGCATCTTGAGTTGAATCTACAGCCCTCTGGTGGATCTATTGGGCTCTTAACGTCTCCTTGTAGAATAATCCGTTTATTTTCTCTATTGAGTTTTGGATCAGGTATCGGGATTGAAGATAATAAGGCTTGGGTGTACGGGTGCAAGGGCTTTTTATAAAGCTCTTTACTTTCACAAACCTCCATAAGCTTTCCTAAGTACATAACCCCTATTCTATCGGATATATGCTTAACCATCGATAAATCGTGGGCAATGAAGAGGTAAGTTAATCCCATATGATCCTGCAAATCCTCCAGCATATTTACAACCTGTGCTTGTATTGAAACGTCTAATGCGGAAATAGGCTCATCACATATAACCAACTCTGGCTCTACCGCCAAGGCCCTGGCAATACCAATCCTTTGCCTTTGGCCTCCGGAGAACTCATGGGGATATCTACTTGCATGCTCCTGCTTGAGGCCTACCGTTTCTAATAAGCTCTTAATTCTATCTAGTCTTTCTTTGCTTTTGAATAGCTTATGAGTATCAATCCCCTCACCAATTATCTCTGAAATAGTCATTCTGGTATTTAAAGAAGCATAGGGATCTTGAAAAATCATTTGAATTCTCTTTCTGTATTTCAGCATTTCTCTTTGGGAAATTTTGCTAATGTCATCCCCATCGAAGATAATATTTCCACCAGTAGGGTTGTATAGTCTTATCACCGTTCGGCCTAAGGTAGATTTTCCACACCCTGATTCTCCAACTAATCCAAAGGTTTCTCCTCTTTTTATCTCAAAGGATATGTCATCAACAGCTGTTAAATATAACCGCTTTCTCTTAAATAAGCTTTTACTAACATCGAAATATTTCTTTAATCCTTTTATTTGTAATAACGGTTTATTATCAGTCAATTTCAACACATCCTTTTTGGTAGCCTTCAACTGTTGGGGCATCGTCATGCAATAACCAGCAAGCTGAGGTATGGAATTTATCTACTTTGAAATTGGGAACTGCTTCATCTAAACAGATCTTCATTACATGGGGACATCTAGTTGAAAAAGGACATCCAGCTGGAGGGTTTAAGAGATCTGGTGGTGACCCCTGAATAGGAACCAATCTCCCCTTCTCTTCACTGTCCATTCTGGGAACGGATTTTAGAAGTCCCTTTGTATATGGATGCTGTGGGTTATAGAATATATCCTCCACTGATCCCTTCTCCATGATTTTACCTCCATACATTACAATAATATTGGTACATAAACCTGCGATTACTCCTAAATCATGGGTTATAAGAATAATTGATGTATTCAACTCATTGGTAATATTCTTCATAATATCTAATATCTGCGCTTGAATCGTTACATCTAAAGCTGTTGTTGGTTCATCAGCAATCAGAAGCTTAGGGTTACAGGATAAAGCAGTGGCTATCATAACCCTTTGTCTCATCCCCCCTGAAAATTCATGGGGATAGGAATTGATCCTTTTTTCAGCCTCAGGGATTCCAACCATGTTAAGCATTTTTATGGCGGTTTCTGTGGCTTCTCTTTTACTCAGCATCTGGTGACGTCTGATTACCTCTATCATTTGATTTTTCACACTAATAACTGGGTTTAGCGATGTCATAGGATCTTGAAAGATCATAGCAATTTCATTTCCCCTCATATTAGACATCTTCTTATGGGAGTAATTTGTGATATCTTGATTATTAAAAATGATTTCTCCATCTTTAATTTTTCCTGGATGATCAATAAGCTTCATAACCGATAAAGCAGTCACGCTTTTTCCGCTTCCAGACTCGCCAACGATGCCTAGAATTTCACCCTTCTCCATTTTAAAGGATACTCCCCTTACTGCTTGCACTTCTCCCACATGGGTGTAAAAGGAGGTTTTCAAATTATTAATTTCTAAAATATTATTTTTAATATTTTCCATGTTGTCTCTTATCCTTTCCTTAATCTTGGATCTAAAGCATCCCTTAACCCATCACCAATAAAGTTCAATGCCAGCATGGTTATAGCGATAGCCAGTGCAGGGAAAAACAATTGATAAGGATATGAAGTTAATCCTGGTAAAGCACTGTTGGCTAAAGTTCCCCATGAAGCTTGAGGAGCTGAAACACCTAAGCCTATAAATCCTAAAAAGGCTTCAGTAAAGATGGCTGCGGGAATCATCATTGCTGTTGACACAATAATGGGCCCCATTGCATTTGGTATTAAATGCTTAAAAATAATTCTCAGCTTTGATACCCCCATCACTCTGGCTGCTAAAATATATTCCTGTTCCTTTAAGGCTAGCATTTGGCCTCGAACCAATCGCGCCATTTGTACCCAGTAGACAGAACCTAGTGCTAATATAATGTTGTTTAAGCCCCCATCTCTAAACCAAACCATTAGGAGGATTACATACAACACTAATGGTACCGAATTGATAATATCCACTAGTCTCATCATAATTTCATCAGCCCTACCGCCGGTGTAGCCCGATATACTTCCATATATTACTCCTATACATAGTACAACGATTGTTGCGATTAAGGCTATTAAAAGGGAAATTCTAGCACCGTACATGACCCTTGTTAAAAGGTCTCTACCCAATTCATCCGTACCAAAGGGAAATTCTTTATTCAGCTTCTTATCCCATGCCTCAGCAGAGGTTACTGTTTTGCCTTTATACTCAATGGTAAAATCATAATCATAACCTTGTTTAGTAGGCAATGTATTATAAGAAAAGTCTAATTTAATGTCCTCTTCACCTAGCTTATAATAATAAATCTTATTGATAACGTCTCTTCTTTTTTTATCTAATTCTAAACGATCGATTAATTGGCCGTCTTCAGCAACCTGAAACATATTATAATCCTTAGATAGATAAAGGTAGGTATCGTCAAGCTTATAGAGCTGTAGAAATGGTGGTAAATTTTTATATTTGTTAATTTGATCAGAGTATGAATAGGAAGTAAAAAATGGTCCTATAACCCCAAAGCAAATAATTAAGAAAATCATAAAAATTCCGAACATAGATAATTTATTTTTCTTAAGTCTTCTCCATGCATCCTGCCAATAGGTTAAGCTTAGTCTTGTGGTTTCAGAATCTACTATGTTAATTTCTGTAAATACAAATTTATCTTCATTTTTTGATTTCAACATAAGCTATTTATCCTCCCCAAACTTGATACGTGGGTCAATAATCACGTATGCGATATCCACCAATAGTACCATGATCATATAAAAGGCAGCATAAAATACTGTAACCCCCATGATGGTTGTATAATCACGATTTGTAATACTTTCAACAAAATGGCGTCCCAGGCCGGGTACAGCAAATACCCTTTCCACAACAAAGGAGCCGGTTAAGATCGTTGCGATCATTGGTCCTATGTAGGTTACTACTGGAATTAATCCATTTTTAACTGCGTGCCTGGCGATAACAGAAAATTCCTTTATTCCATTTGCTCGGGCTGTTCGAATATAGTCCTGTCTCAAAACCTCCAGCATACTTGAACGAGTTAGTCTCGAAATAAAAGAAAGAGAATAACCCGATAGAGCAATTACAGGTCCGATATAGGCCAAGGGTGAATTTAAACCAAAACCAGGTAACCATCCCAGCTTCCCTGAGAAAAAATAAATAATTGCAGTGCCTATAACAAAGTTAGGAACAGTGATCCCTAAAGTTGCTATAATCATTACAAAATAGTCTAGCTTGCTATTTTGCTTCAATGCAGAAATAACCCCTATCGGTACCCCTAACCCCACAATCAACAGTGTTGCCAATAGACCAATTTTAGCTGACGATGGAAATCCTGATGTGATTAATTCATTTACAGTGGTACCAACCTTTGAGTAAGAGGGACCTAAATCAAAAGTGACTAAGCCCTTCATGTAATTTAAATATTGAATTGGTAATGGATCATCTAGATTGTATTTAGCTTCTAATGCCCTCAAAATTTCAGGAGGAACGGGCCTTTCTCTAGTAAAGGGCCCTCCAGGTATTGTATGCATCATTGAAAAAGCAATAATGGTAATTAATATGATTGTTACAACCATTGAAACAATCCGTTTTAAAAAATATGTTGCCATTTTGTCTCTCCTTTCCAGGTTAATATTTGGTTTAATACATAAATATAGTTGTATTGTATAAATATATTTATTTTAGTTTATTAAATCTTTATATGGTTTTTTATCTATAAATTCCCCTTTATTAGCACCTATAGTATTTTATGGGAACATGTCTATGAATAATTCTAAAATCCTCTAATATTAAAAATATTTATTCATTTAAAAAAAATTATAGGAATTTGGTTTTTATTTCCATTAACTCTAATGCCTTGCGATTAAAAGAAGGGAAGCATTGGTATGACCATTGCCATTCCTCAATAAAATTTATTAAATTTTTGTAATACTATCCTCTATAAAGATTAAAATATCGGGTTTTATTAATTTAATACACTAAATCACCAAACTATAAGTGAATATTCCCCCTTCTCCTATCTTTTTAAATCCCTTCACAAATAATGACACTTGATCATTTGCCATCTATCGACATGCTTAAATCTATAAATAAAGTACAAGGCTGAACAAGTTGAATTTCTAACGTACATGCACAATACCGTTATTTTCAACATATTATTTATAGTGACATACTATTCGGTTTTAGAAAGGAGATGAATAATAATGTGGGCTGTATTAACGGGAGTAATCCCATTTATAGTCAAACCCTTTATGTTGACAGTTTCATACATCTCCAGCAGCACATCCTTTCCCCAACCTTTAAGCCCTGAGGAGGAGGCCATGTATCTTGAAAGGTATGAAAGCGGGGACGAGGAATCAAGAAATGTGCTTGTAGAAAGGAACCTCCGATTGGTTGCTCATATAGTGAAGAAATATGGAAATATAGGTTGCGATCCTGACGACCTTATATCCATTGGAACTATTGGTTTAATTAAGGGCATAACCACCTTCGATCGTAATAAGGGAACCAGGTTAGCAACCTATGCAGCAAGGTGTATTGAGAATGAAATATTGATGACCATACGCTCAAACAAAAAGCTTAAAACTGAGGTGTCACTGCAGGAGCCAATTGGTATTGATAAAGAGGGAAATGAAATTTCTCTATTAGATTTACTTGGTACAGAACCCGATAAGGTGTTGGAAGAGGTAGAAAAAAAGATGCAGATTAAAAAGCTCTATAAAAAAATGACCGCGGTGTTAAAAACCCGGGAGAGAATTGTGCTGGAGCTTCGATATGGAATTAGTAGTGGAGGTTGTATGACCCAAAGGGAGATCGCAAAGCTTTTGGGAATCTCTAGATCCTATGTATCTAGAATAGAAAAAAGAGCCGTTAAGAAACTCCTTAAGGCTCTACAGTGTAATGGAAATGAACAGTAATAATAAAAAAAGCATCCTGGGATGCTTTTTGAGGTTGTTGAAAAAATCGACCACATCCAGACTGTTCAAAAGCTGTTAGAGTCGAGGCGGAATAAAAGTATTAGCTATATAATTTCCGGAGAATACTTTTATTCTTCCAGGGAACCCATGCGTTCCCTAGGACGCTTCTCTGTACCCTCCTATATTATCATAAGGGGGGCACCCCCTTAACAACCCCCACGAATAGTTAAGACTTCTATTCGCAAGGAAACCCAGCGGTTGCAGCGTATACAACAATACGCAAGGCTGTAATATGGTAGGGTCTGTCTCTCAGGGGTTAATGAAAGTGCAAGGTTTCTGCAGCAACAAAGAATATGATAGTTTTTCAACTGTCTGAAAAAGCATCCTGGGATGCTTTTTTTATGTTTTTATTTCAATTTCTCCATATAGCCATCAAAGGCTTTTTGAATGATATCCTGCTGCACCTGATAGTAGGCCTTTTTTCCCTCCTGCAAATCAATCTTTAAGATACCCACCATCATCAATTTACCGATATGATAACTTATGGTTGCTTTTGTAAGCTTAAGCCTTTTAGCAATGTCCCTTGCACAAACCCTTTCACTGGCTATCATTTCAATGATATTCAGCTTGGTTTGATCGGCTAGACACTTGAAAAACTCTAGATGATATTGAGAATCCTCAATAAGCCTGCTCCGAAGGCCAATGCCTATAATCATGTGTAAGTACTTTTTATCGGAATCTATACTAAAACTAACGAAGTTTTCCAGAAAAATATTGATATAGACATTTACATCCTTCTTAGTATAGTCGTAGGTGTCCTTTCCAATCACATAAAGCTGTTGGGCAAAGGAATCCTGATTACTAAGATACTCTTTAAATACTTCCTCATACTTTTCTTCTAAAAGCTTAATTTCTGTATTAAGGTCTTCATAGATGGCACTAATTGCCTCTAGGCATTGAATAATCCTAGGGACGATTAAGTGGATTTCCTTTTCAAAGGTTAAAAAATCCTTGTAGGTTGGAAGAAAAGAAATGGAGTTATTATCCTGATGCTGCGAGATTTTTTCCTTTATTTCCTCAATGGTTGTATCTGCTTTAACATTAAACATTTCCTGACGATAAAATTCCTTAAACTCCTCCATAGAAAATCCTTGGATTATTAGAATAAATCTACTAACAGATATTTCGTTATGATCAAAGGCATAGGACATGATGAATTGATAAATATGAAATTTTTTAGCAAGGTATTCTAAATCATTACTTACTACCTCTGAAAGCTGATTATTGATCTCTTCTATTATTTTTTTAACCTCTTGATCCATCTCAAATTTTTCTTTTTTAATATCCTTCTCATATTCCTTTAGATTGGATAGTCTTTTAACAGCTAAGGCAAAATTAATTAGTGGGTTTCTTTTTAATAAAAACATTCAATCACTCCTATGGGGTTACTAAATTAGATTGTTGGTCATATTGTGCAATAACTTCATTCCTATGAATTCCATAGGATATTGCTATTAGCATGGCTCCAACAACACTAAAAATGATGTAGGTTGGTATATAGTCAATGATCATTCCAGTAATGATATAGGCTAGAGGTATAATTCCCATACTTATCAGAGATATTGTACCCATTACTCTACCTCTATAGGCTTCATCTATTGTTGTTTGTGATAAAACCGCTAAAGGAATTTGTACTGTAATTGCTACTCCTGCTAGCATTGCCATAGCAACTGCATAATATGGGATAACCATATATCCTAAGTTTACACCAGGAAGGACTGGAATTGCAAATATAAGCTTAACAAAGCCTAATAAAGCCATAGTATTTCTAAAAAGACTTCTCGAAAATTTTAATTGTTTTTTACCTACATACATGGACATAATCATCATCCCTATAGGGAAGGCTGCATTTATAAAACCGTAGCTATTGGAGGATAACTTCAACTTTGTTAATAAGTTAAAGGGCATAATAACTGAGAAGGCTGCCAAGAAAAAGTTAATGAAAAAGGCATAGGTCATAATGGCAACAAACAACTTTTGCTTTTTTAGATAAGCGAAGCCTTCCTGCATATCCTTAAAAAATTCCTTCTTTTCTTTTTTTACATCCTTCAACTCAGAGAAGAGATTAAAATCAATGAATATCTCTGAAAAGGAGGAGATTAAAAAGGATATCCCATTTATTAAAAGAAACATTCGTATGTCAATTATGGCGTAGATGATTCCCCCTATTATTGGAGACATAAATTGTATAAAGGCTTCAATTGTTTGCTGATAGGAATTGATTTTTATGATATTTTCCTTAGAGACAATAGCTGCATAGGATGCTGCAAAGGATGTATTAAGAAATACAAACATTACAGATAGAATTACTGATCCAAAGTAAATCATGGTTAAGGACAGATCCCTGTTGATGGTTAAGATAAATAGAGTAACCATTAAGATACCACTGACTAAATCTGCAATAACTACTAGGGCCTTTCTATTTAGTCTATCTACAAGATTGCCAGCGAAGGGGCTTATTAATATTCTGGGTAAAATTGATAAGGTAAGGCTTAAGGCAAAGCTTTGGGCCGATCCTGTAATGCTAAGTATATAAAAGCTAATGGCAAAGCTATAAAGATAACTGCCCGCCTGAGAAACCCCCTTACCTGCTAGGGTCAATATTAAATTTCTTCTTTCCTTTATATTCATTGTATTACCTCCTCAAACTATTTTAGTTAGATATGTCTCTAACTTATTCGTTAATTGTATTATACAACAGTTTTTTATTAAGTTCAATGGTTATCTAACTATTTTTTTGTCTTTTTTAATCTAACTAATATTAATGAAAGTTCTTAGGGAGAATTTCTCAGTTTAAAATTTAGAGTTTTTTGATAATCACCTATCATAGATTGTTGATGGGTTACGAGAACCTTTTGTTTCCACAAAAAAAGACTAGTATTTAAAATATTAATTACCAGCCTTTTATAATTAGTAACCCAGCTCCATCATTTTTTCTAAAATTTCCTTGAATACAGGAACTGCATTTCTGCCTCCTGACCCCCCCTGCTGTATAAAAACCGTTACCCCATACTTGGGTTCGTCATTGGGATAATACCCTGTAAACCATCCATGAAATATTTCTTCTCCTTTATGGGCCGATTGGGCAGTTCCGGTTTTACCAGCAGTTACATTCCCCAATTCCCCAATGGTTTTTCCTGTCCCACTGGTCATAACTCTTTTCATTAGGTCTTGAAGGGCTTCAGCAATCTCCTGGCTAATCACCCTTTCTTCTTGGGGTTTATCAAATTCTTCAATTACATCATAATCATCATCAATAACCTTATCTATTAAGTATAAATCCTTCTTAATACCGTCATTGGCAATTATTTGGGTTAATTGATTGATTTGCAGGGGAGTAACCTCAATATCTCCTTGGCCGATTGAAATATTTCCGATGGCAGGACCTAAAATATGGTCTCCTGAGGGTAGATGTCCCTTTTCCTCTTCTAAAACTCCTATATCCACCCTCTCACCTAAACCAAAGACCTTTGCCATTAGGATAATCTTTTTTGCCCCTACCCTTTGGCCTACTTGTATTAGGGTAGAATTACAGGATTCTGCTACGGCCTGCTGAAAGGTTATATCTAACCCTTCCTCTATATTGTTATGGGCACTACACTTTATCACAACATTCCCTATTTCCTGTTGTCCATTGCAATGAAATACCTCATCTAAAGTAACCTGTTCTTCTTCTAATGCTGCTGCAGTAACTATTAGTTTAAAAATTGAACCAGGAGGGAAGGACATTTGCAGAGCTTTATTATATAGTTCATCACCATAGCTATTCATATGATTTTGAATCCTATTGGGGTTATAGGTAGGACTACTGGCTATAGATAACAACTCTCCTGTTTTTATATTACTAATAACCACTGCTCCATTTTTATTTTGATTTTTTAAAGCTTCCTCCCCTAAGGTTTGAAGGTGATAGTCTATGGTTAATTGTAAATGCTTCCCCTCTTCTGCAACTGTACTAAAACCGGCTCCTGGCAATATTCTTTTTTTACCATCTAGTACCGCTGTAACCTTTTGTTTGTTAGAGTTAAACAATACTTCATTAAAGGATTTTTCTAAACCCGACATTCCATTATGATCTATGCTATTGATATATCCAATTATATGGGCTAGTCTTTGGTTGTCCTGATAACGAAGCTTTTTCTCAAAGAAGTAAACTCCCTTTGGAATCAATAAATCACCATTACTAATTTCAATATCCGGCAGCAATTCCAATTCTACAATTTGTTGGGGTGTATCAAGGGCTTCTTCTAATTCATTAATTGTAATCCCGGTTATTTCTTCAATAATTGCAAGATTCCTTTCGTTTTTCTCGAATACTTTATTAGAAATCAAAAGTACAGTTTTTTCTTGTCTATCGGTAAAGGATATAAAGTTTCTATCAACTATATTGCCCCTGCCGCTATTTACTGGGATATCTATGTTCCTTTGATAATTCACCTCTGATAAATATAAATCATTTTTAATGATCTGTATGTAATATAATCTTCCTAGCAGATAAAGCAAGCAGACAGTCGAAATGATACCAATAAGCAGTAGCTTTTTTCTTGTTTGATTTATTTGTGTTTGATCCATAAAAAACCCCCTGCCTTTTATAGAGAGTATCGACTATAAACAGGGGATTTAAACTTATGCTTTTATTAATTGGTCTCGGATAACAGATTTTATTTTTGTAACCATTATATCGATTGCAACTTGATTATTGCCTCCCTCAGGAATGATGATATCTGCATATCTCTTGGTTGGTTCCACAAATTGAAGATGGGCAGGTCTAACGGTGCTTAAATATTGGCTAATAACAGATTCCAATGATCTGCCTCTGGCTTTTATATCCCGAACGATCCTTCTAACAATTCTTACATCGGCATCTGTGTCTACAAAAATCTTAATATCCATCATATCCCTTAAAACAGGGTCATCTAGTATCATGATTCCCTCAAGTATAATGATATCCCTAGGCTCAATATGTTGGGTCTCTCTTTTTCTTGTATGGAGCTCGAAGTCATAAATGGGCTTATTAACGGGTTTATTTTGTAAAAGCTCCCTTAAGTGAGTTATCATCAGTGGTGTATCAAAGGCCAATGGATGATCATAATTTGTTTTTACCCTTTCTTCAAAGGATAGATGACTCTGATCTTTATAGTATGAATCCTGTTCAATTACCAAAATGTTCTTCTCTGATAGGCTTTGGAAAATAGCCCTAGCCACAGTACTTTTTCCTGAGCCAGTACCCCCAGTTATACCAATAAGAATTGGTCTATTCAATTTGATCCCAACCTTTCATCCTATGTTTTATTCCTCTCGTATCTTCCGCAGCAAATCAAAGGGCTTAAGGGGATAATCGATTTTGATTTTCACCAATTGCTGAGGGTGAGGGGCTACATCAATTTGATTCCCATCAATATCCCACATTTCTTCTATTACCCTTTCATAAATCTCCTCCCGAGGTCCAACAACCTCTATATGATCTCCTTTAAAGAATCGATTTCTTTGTTCAATTAATGCCACCTTTTCTTTTTCATCATATTCCTTTACTAAACCTATAAAATCGTAGGTTCTTACATAGGATTGATCAGAATAAATATGCTCCTTTTCATCTGGCCTTTGAAAATAGAAGCCTGTTGTAAAATCCCTATGGCTGGCTTTATTTAGTTCCTCTAACCATTGGGGGTTACTCCTCCAGTTTTTAGGATCCTTTAAATACTCATCTATAGCCATTCGATAGGCTCTAACAGTTGTAGCTACATAATAAGTGGTTTTCATCCTACCTTCAATCTTTAAGCTATTGATTCCAGCCTCTATAACCTCTGGAATATGCTGAATCATACATAGATCCTTGGAATTCATTATATAGGTGCCGGTCTCATCTTCGTATACTGGCATAAACTCACCAGGACGCTTTTCTTCTACTATGTGATACTTCCAGCGACATGGTTGGGCACATTCTCCTCTATTGGCGTCCCGATTGGCCATATAATTGCTTAGAAGACATCTTCCAGAATAGGACATACACATGGCTCCATGAATAAAGCCCTCTAGTTCTAGGTCTTCTGGAATCTTCTCACTAATTTCTTTAATTTCATTTAAGGATAGCTCTCTAGCCAAAACAACCCTCTTTGCTCCTTGCTTGTACCAGAAATTGATGGTTCTATAGTTGGTATTATTTGCTTGAGTACTTATATGGATTTCCATATCAGGTAAAACCTCTTGAACAATTGAGAAGGTTCCAGGGTCTGATATTATTAAAGCGTCTATCCCTACCTTACCTAGCTCTACTAAGTAATCTGGCAAATCCGTTAAATCCTCATTATGGGGGATGATATTGGCAGTAACATAAACCTTAACACCTCTACTATGGGCAAATTCCACAGCTTCTTTAAGATCCTCTATGGAAAAGTTCTTTGCAGCAGACCTTAATCCAAAAATCTGGCCTCCCACATAAACTGCATCTGCACCGTAAATAACTGCAACCTTTAATCTCTCTAAGTCACCTGCTGGGGCCAGCAGCTCTATTTTTTTCATATTTTAACCATTCCTTTCACAAGGCTGTAGGAATATATTATTAATATCAATTCTTTTCACTCTTCATTAATTCTTGACTTCTTATAGCTTATTGCCAATCCATCACCGATGGGAACTATACTGGTTTCCAGCATTGGATGACTGCAAATGGTATCCAAATAATTTCTCATCCTGTTGACGATTGTTCTTTTGCGTCTAACAGCATAATCATCGTGGGCAATCATACCTTTATATAGTATATTATCAGACACAAGAAGTCCACCGGGTTTCAAAAGATTTATGCATTCATTTAAAAATTCATTATACTGACCCTTTGCGCCATCTAAAAAAATCATATCGTATTGAGCATCTAAAAATCTTAAGACCTCATCTGCTTCTCCTGGTAGAAGTCTGATCATACTCTCTTTATTTGCTATGGAAATATTTTTCTTCGCTTCAATGATCATCTCTTCATTTCTTTCAATGGTTGTTATATGTCCATTTTCACCCATTGCATCACAAAAAATCAGGGTAGAATAGGCAATTGCAGTTCCCACCTCTAGAATTCTTTTGGCATCAACAGCCATTGTTAATACCCTAAGAAGGGCTGCAACCTCCTTATGAACTATTGGTACATTATTTTCAACAGCGTAAACCTCCATCTTATGAAATAAATCCTGGGAAGGAGGCAGTATGTCTCTAATGTAGTTTTCAACAAATTCATTGGTAATATTACTCATTTAAACAACAACTCCCTAAAAGGATTAAATAAAACGTGGTTAGCTGAAGGCTCCACGTATTTATTAAGAGTTTTCCCTTTATTTTCATGTATTATTATATTATTACTGTGGCAAAAAAACAAGAAAAAACACACCATCTCAGTGTGTTTAATGTTATTGATCCAGACCTATGTTAATATCCATTGCTTCCCCTAAGATTTTATAAATATCAGCCATCATTTGTGTTAATCTAAATTCAGCCTGCATAAATCTGCTAATGATATCATCCTTTATCAGTAGATTGTGAAGCTCCTGAAGCTTTTGAATTTTCTCTTCCTCAACCTCTTGACCCATCATTTGGGCACTCTGTATCTCAAATTGACGTCGTCTAAAGTCCTCCATAATATCCTTTACCTGTGGATTTCCGTTAAGGTTTTTTTCCAGCTCTTTATAGGCTTTATACTCATCACTGCCCTTTAATGCCTTTGCCAACTGATGCGCACAATCATATACATTCATAGGTAATGCCCCCTTAATTTCTTCAAAATCAAGTATTACAAACCGACATCTTTAATAATCGTGTATATTCATTATAAACCCTTTAATAGTTCCTTGCAACCATCCAATATCTGCCCTTACTTTATTATTCCTTATCATTTATATGATGATTTTTTCATTAAATTCCACCTAATGACATAATTAAGGGTACCAGGATCGGTACCATGGAGGATAACACAACACCCGTTATAAAAGAAACCATTGCTATACTACCATCAGTTGACTTAGAGATAATGGGTAGGGTTGTATCCATAGCCGTTGCGCCAGCAGGTGCTATGGCTTCGTAGTTACCGACATATTTTGCGATAAGGGGGATGGTTATTAAGGCTATAATCTCTCTTATAACATTTGTTATAAAGGCTAAAGTACCCAATTGAGCACTGTGCTTTGAAAGCTCAATTGCAGATAAAGAGTACCAACCAAAGCCTGCACCAATAGCCCCTGCTTCGTTAAAGGGAAGGTTGATGAAGATCCCGGCAGTTATTGCACCAGCGATACTTCCTATAGCAACCATTAGGGGTACTAATAGTACTTTAAAGCCCATTTTCTTAATCTTTGTTAAGATATTACCCTGCATTCCTATGTCTATCCCTACAAATAACAGTAACAAACAAAGACCTACATCAATTAATAAACCGATATGCTGTACCATAAAGGAAGGAAAATAAAAATAACCAGTTATAATTCCAAGGATAACAGCCGCTAGAATTTTAAAGGTCATTGACTTCAACCTCCTTATTTTTTTTTAGGATAGTGGCAGAAACCAATTTAACTCCAAGAACACTAAAGATTATTGAAAATAATGCCAATATAAGTCCTTGAAAACCAATGGTATTTAGGGATAAGAGGATTTCTTTTTCGAGGCCTATTTTAACCCCCATGATAAATAGCAAAAATAATAGTGCAAGGTTTTGAACTGTAGCGATTCTATTTTTTATATTGCCTTTAAGCTTACCCTTTAAGCCTATGATGGCTCCTAAAATAAGAATTAATAGATATAATAATATGTTCATAAGGTACCTCCCATTCATGTCAATATCATCATTATACTATCTAATTGAGTTTAACAAAAGGATTTTACCCTTAAACATTTGAGAAAGTCATTTGATTAAGGCCTCTTGTAGTGGGTAAGTGCTGAAAATATTAAGAAGTCACCTAATTGGTGACTTCTATAATAGATATATGCTTTTTAGACTTCCATGATAACGGGTAATATCATAGGTCTTCTTTTGGTTTTTTCGTATAAGAAATCCTTTAAACCATCTCTGATGGAGCTTTTTAAGGTTGACCATTCACGAGCATTTTGGCTTTCACATATTAATAGCGCATTTTTCACTACCTCTTTTGCCTCCACCATTAATACCTCAGATTCTCTAACATATACAAAGCCTCTAGAGATGATGTCTGGCCCAGCAGCAATTTTGCCTGTTTCCTTAGAAATGGTTACTACCACCACCATTAAGCCATCCTCAGCTAGATGCTTTCGATCCCTTAAAACGATGTTTCCTACATCACCAACGCCTAAGCCATCAACCAGCACTCTACCAGCAGGAACTGTCCCACCAACTTTAGCATTGTCCTTGGTAAATTCCACAATGGTTCCATTGTTAACAATAAAGATATCTTCCCTATTCATTCCCAAGTCTTCAGCTAGATTGGCATGCTTTCTTAGATGCCTGTATTCACCATGTACTGGTATAAAAAATTTAGGCTTAACCAATCGGTGCATAAGCTTTAGTTCTTCTTGGCAGGCATGACCAGAAACATGAACCTCTGCCAAGCTTTCATATATTACATCTGCTCCCTTTTCAAAAAGCTGATTAATTACTCTACTAATTCCCTTTTCATTACCTGGTATTGGCGAGGATGAAAACACCACCAAATCACCTTGTCGAATTTCAAGCTTCTTATGATCTGAGCTGGCCATTCTTGAAAGGGCAGCCATTGGCTCACCTTGGCTTCCTGTTGTAATGATCACTATTTGACCGTCATTATATTGATCCATCTCATCGATATCAATAATGAGATTGTCAGGTATCGTCAGTATTCCAAGATCAACAGCTACTCCTACTACATTCACCATACTTCTTCCGGATACAACAACCTTTCGGTTATACTTTTGGGCGGCTTCCATAATTTGCTGTACCCTATGAACGTTGGATGAGAAGGTGGCAACTATTATACGCTTGTCTGTATTTCTAAAAATATTTTCAAAGGTGGCTCCTACATTTTTTTCTGACATTGTAGAGCCCCTTCGCTCTGCATTAGTACTGTCTGCAAGCATAACTAAGACTCCTTTTTGTCCTAGCTCTGCAATTTTATGAAGATCAATGAATTGATCATCTATAGGCGTATAGTCAATCTTAAAATCCCCTGTATGGAACACAATTCCCATAGGTGTATGAATGGCAATTGCACAGGCATCTGGGATACTATGACAGGATCTAATAAATTCGATGCTAAAGATGCCTAACTTTATACTCTCACCATGATTCACCCTTTGAAGATGGACATTGGCAATCTTATGCTCCTTTAATTTTAATTCTACTAGGCCTAAGGTTAATCTGGTACCATAAACGGGTACATTAATCTTTTTTAGAACATAAGGTAAAGCCCCAATATGATCCTCATGACCATGGGTGATTACAAACCCCTTGATCTTCTCTTTGTTTTTTATTAAATAAGAAATATCAGGTATAACGATGTCAATACCCAGCATTTCGTCCTCTGGAAAGCTTAATCCACTGTCTATAACTACAATTTCATCTTTATATTCTATGGCAGTCATATTTTTACCAATTTCATTTAAGCCACCCAGGGGAATGATTTTAAGTTTAGTCGGTTTTCTCCCCAATATATAACACTCCTTTTTAAATTATTCCGCCCGCTTTTTTATTAAAAAATCATTTACATGATTTACCCGTACGAATTTAGATACCTTTTCCTATTTTACCACAATTATTATTGAATTTAAACTAAATAATTATTAAATAAATATTATTAGAATCAACTGTAAAAGCTGAAATCTTATCTATTTATTATATATTTTAACCCTTTGAAAGTTTTTTAAGCATTTACTCGCAAAAGACCTAGATTACCATAAAAAAAGTCTTGCATGAATCTCGCAAGACTGTTATTTTCTACAATCACTACATACGCCATTAAATTTCACTTTATGATCTTTAATTTTAAACTTATAGAGTTTCTCAATCTCACTTTCCAATTGCTCTAACAAATCTATTTCTACTTCAATTACATCTCCACAGACCTCACAAATTAAATGATGATGCTGATGGTCATCCTCGTGACTATTAAATTCATATCTACTACACCCATCATCTAGGTTTAGTCGAGAAACTAATTCCATATCCTCCAATAGTTGTAGGGTTCTGTAAACGGTAGCCAAACCAATTTCGGGACATTCATCCTTCACCAAACCATATATTTCTTCTGTGTTTAGATGTTTACCTTGATTTTCAAATACGATATTTAAAATTGCTCTCCTTTGAGGGGTTAGCTTAAATCCCTTTTCCTTTAATCTTTCTTTTAGAACATCCATTAGATTATCCATAACTTAACCCTCACTTCTCAAATAATAACACTTTTCATGTAATAGTATATCATCATTTCAAGTTTTGTCAATGATTTCCTTCAGAATTTTTCCACCTTTGAATGAAACCTCAATTGTAAAATTAAATTCCACCCTCTCTATGGTTTTTAAAATCCATCTATTATACTCGTATCTCTAATCGATCCTTTAATTTAACAGTATTATTTTTTACAATTGAATTATAGGCATAAAATTCTACCCCCTCATCTATTGCCTTTAGCATTGCTCCATAAAAGGCCTTATCCATTTCTTGATTGGGGGTAAAGGCAATGGAATCTTCCCTTTGAATGATAAAAAAAACAGCTGCTTCGATTCCTTGACTTTTTGCTTCTATCAATTCTAATAGATGTCTTGTTCCCCTTTCCGTTGGTGCATCTGGAAAGGAGGCCATTTTATTTTCCTTAACGAGGGTAACACACTTGGCTTCAACAAGGGCATTAGAGTTATTGTTAGACAATGAAAAGTCAAATTTACTCTTACCAAAGGTCACCTCAGCCTTTACATAGTTGTACTGACGAAATTCTGGTATAGAACCTTCTTGAAAGGCCTTATTTAAGATCCTATTTGGAAGCTTAGAATCTATAGCCACTAAAATCCCCCTTTGGGTATAGACCATCAACAGATCATATTGGGTTTTTCTCAAGGGATTATCTACCTTTCTGACGATAACCCTAGCCCCTTCTAATAATAGCTCCCTCATCCTTCCAGTGTTTGGGACATGGGTCAAATGTCGTTCTCCATCTAATAATATTTCCGCAATAAATCTGTTATGACGCTTAATAAATGTTGCTTCATGCATTTCTCCATCTATAAATAATTTCATATTTTTCACCTACTTATGTTATACTAAGCTTATATAATAATAGAAACAGGGGGGAGCATTTTTGAAAACCAACAAAGAACTCTTCTTAAACACCATTCATGGTTTGTTTTTTGGAATTGTGCTAGGTATTACTTTATCTATCATATCAATTGATATTTATCCCGAAGTTGAGAAATTTTTAAACAGCAATTGGATTTTACCAGCTCTATCTTTAGTTGGAGCCCTTATTGGTTTTATAAAGGGCTATAGCTACAAAGCTAGATACTTAAATTTTTTATTCTCTACAGCTGGGACAATCCTCACACCCATCTTATTATCTGCTATTATGATCTATTTTATAGGAATTGATAGATTTATCGTTTTACCTCCTATTGTGTTTAAAACAGCCATTGGTCTTCAAGATTTAGATACGCAAATTGCAACCTATATCTTTAGCATCGTATTTACAATGATTTTCATAGCAGCTGTTGTTTCAAGCTTAACCATTAATAAAAGAAAGAGATGGACTTGGTAAAATAACCTCCATCTTTCAAAGGGCTTATTTATAAAAAACCTAGCACCCTGCTTATTGTAAAAGATAAGCTTTAGTGCTAGGTTTATTTATGACATTGGTCTTTTAAAAAACACAACCTATTAAAAACCTCTAGTTTTCTTCATCAACTATAGCTTCATACGCTGCCACTACATTTTCATATTCTTCATCATCTTCTATAGCTACAAGAGTGTATTCATCATTATTTTCACTAACAATCTTAAAGATATATGCATCATCTTCTTCGTCACCCTCTAAAGGCATCAATATTGCATATTCATTATCCTCTACTTCAAGAGTCATGATTATCTCAAAATCCTCTTCATTTCCTTCTTCATCAACCAATGTTATTATATTATCTCTTTCTTCCATTTAATTATCTCCTTTCATTGTGGTTTTGACCATATTTGTATTATATACTATATTTCGATAAAAAAACACTCTGTCAATGTAATCATTTAGATTTAGCGTCAAGATATCCCTGCAATATATAGACAGCAGCCATTTTGTCAATTACTTCTTTACGTTTTTTTCTACTTACATCCGCTTGGATTAATTGTTTTTCTGCTGCAACAGTAGTTAGCCTTTCATCCCATAGGATGATTTCCTTCATAAATCTTTTTTTTAATCTTTCCGAAAACTCTATTACCTTTTCTCCTTGAGGTCCTATTGTTCCATTCATATTTTTAGGTAGGCCTACAACAATTTTCTCAATTTCATATTCCTTAATTAGTTCTTCCAACCTTTGTAAGTCTTTTTTAATGCTGGTTCTTAAAATGGTTTCTATTCCTTGAGCAGTCCAGCCTAATAAATCACTTGCAGCAACACCAATGGTTTTATCTCCGACGTCTAAACCCAGGGTTCGTCCCATATTTAAACCAACTCCTTTCATTTTTACTTTACACTACCTTTATACAAAAATGAGGGCAATACTTAGAGCAATAGCCGCAAAGGACACATTTGCTATAATCCACCTTCAGTTGATCATTCTGAATGCTCAAAGCCTCATGACTGCAAGCAAATACACAGTTTCCGCATTTTTCACACCAATGGGCTATGTTTAAAGCTTTGTCAGCCAGCATTTCTTCATCTAATGTAAAATCATCTATACCTTTTTCTAAGATTGAACTATTGATATCTATTTCCTTAGCAGTCTTCATGCCTATTGCTATAGAATGAAGTAAGGGAATATCCAACACAAACTCTAAGCATTCCTTGAAGCTTCTTAGCAAGTTACCTCCACCTAAGGGCTTCATACCGTATATGCCTTTACCAGCTTTATAAGCTTTTTCTAGCTGTAGGAGCATTTCATCAATATTGCCGTCCTGTATTCCTAAGCCTGCAATATTTACAATGGGATGTAATACCTCTATTTCTTTCATGGTTAGGGTGTCTCTAATAGCGGCAATATGGTGGGTAGAAATTCCAAGGGCCTTAATATAACCCTTCTCCTTCATCTTTATAAAATATTCCATAGCTTCTTGGTGTCCCCTTAAGGTATATTGGCTTTCCTGCTCGTGAAGGAGAAATATATCGATATAGTCGACCTTCATTTCGTCGAAGGCTTTCTTAAGACTCTTCTCCGCTGTAGTTGCAGAATATGCATAGGATTTTGTAGCTATGACAATATCCTCCCTTTTTATACCCTTCAAGGAGGCTGCAATGTGGGGATAGGTGCCATAAAGCTCTGCTGTATCAACAAAATTAATCCCTTTATCGTATCCATGCTTTAACAAATCTCCACCATCTTTAGGGGATAAACAGCCCTGTAGGGGACCCAGGGTCAAACTTCCATAGCATAGTTTAGAGACATAGATTTCCGTGTTTCCAAGTTTATTCTTTTCCAGTTAAATCACAGCCTTCTTTAAAAAGATTATTAGTGGATCCTATAAATAAAGATGCATTCAATACTAGGTATAATATGGAGGTTGTTAGGTATATGGCCGCCATTGCTGCAGTTACAACACCTGAATCATTCACTAAAAATCCAACAACGCAGGCCACTAGAATACCACTCCATCCAACTACCATACTAGGGAAGGCATCAGCAATCCTTCTAAATAGCCCTACAGGCTTATAAAAGATCACAGTTAAAACACCAATGGCTATTAGTAATACCCTACTCCATATGGTGACACCCATTACCCGAATATTCATAGAAACCTTTCTAGTAATGATCCTCACAATTTCAGATGGACCACCCTCTATGATATCTTTTATAGCCCCTGCTAAATGGCTACTTTTTTCAACTATTAATAAATCGATTAGGGCTAATGTAGTGATTGCACCTACAGCTAATAGAAGAATATAGATCCAGGTTTTAGGTTGAATAGTTCCACCATAAAGCTTGATTAAAATAAACCCATAGGCAAATATGGCAGTAATTGTAGCTCCAACATTTGCTCCAAGGGTTGGTACTCCCATTAATAAAATCAAGATGAATACTATTACAGGAATGATAAACTTAAATTTTTTATTTATTTCCATTAAAATAGATATGGCAATTAAACTACAGCCAAGGAGAATTCCAGCATACTCATTACCAATACCATAATATCTTGCTCCAATAATAGGATCATAGCCCATTATAGATTGCTTTATGAAATTTTGTCCAGTGATGATATCAATGGAAAGTCCAATCATCGTAATAGAAGTTGCAATAGCAATGCTTAATAAAGGTTTATATCTAGATAGTCTATAGATGATTATTACCATAATTGTCGATAAGGCTATTAATAACAAATAAGTATTTATGATTGTTTGATACCCGAAAACAGGTAGTATTAAAAAAACAAAAGGGGGTATGATTGTGGCTAAAAGCAGGAGATTTATAAGCTCCTTAAAGGGATCCCTTATTTTCCCTTTAAAAATAATTGCCAACAAGGCAATCACAGATGCAAGCATTTCGTATAGAGCAAAGCTATATAATACTCTATACCTCATTTTTGAAGTATTAACCACCCGATTATTCAAGCTTAAGATATATTCAATATTGTCCTCATCAGGAATCTTTTCAATGAACTTACCCGTCATATTTTCTGCTTCTAATCCAAACTCCTTTAGAATATAAGGGGCAACATCAATATTACCGATAATTCCCTTCCTTCTAGTTGTATCTGAAGTTATGAAACCGCCGCCTTTATCTCCATCATAGAGTACAAGAGGAGTCAGCCTTTCACCATATTCACCTGCATCATCAGAGGGATAAGGTGTTACCAACATTAAGCTAGTATTAGAAAAATCTACTATAGCCATTAATTTCTCTAGGAATAGATCTATGTCCCTCAAAATCATTTCTTTATGCTGATTATATTGCTGTTGACTTAAGTTTTCTCTATAGGCTTCTAATCGATTCATGTCTCCGGTTTCTATAACAAGGAGATTTATATGGGGGTATAACCCTAAGAAGGAGCTGTAAAGATGATTATAGTCTGTTTTTAAACCGAAGGGCCTTGTAGGGTCTTCAAGAAGGTTTTTGCGTCCTATGTCACCATGAGGAATATATCCCTTTGAATTCATGGCTATGAGACCAACCTCTCTATGTAAATTCTCAGTAGTATCGCTATTGCCCATCACAGCCACTTCAAGGCCTTCATTTAATAAATAATCACCTAATATCCCTGGCAAGGAATTAAAATCACCCTTTTGATTTTGTTGAATCAATTGATTAATATTAAGGTTGATAACTCCTTTGTTATCAATGGTAGTTCCTGTTCTTCTTTCAAAGATTTTTACAACCTCGTCATCAACATCACTAAAAATACTCGAGGTCCTTGTTGCCTCTGAACGGGTTCCCCAACCGATGGTGGCATAGGCTTTATACTGGCTATTTCCTCCGGATACTTTAGTATTCATTAAACCAATATAGCCATGGTCAATCAATAGTCTACTTTGATCCATGGCATACAAGTCTAGAAAATCAACACGATTTATAACAACCATGATGATTTTCTCCTTATTATTCTCTTTTACTTCATTTCCATAGCTAATACAAGTTGTGAACAAAACCATTGTCAAAATAAGTATAGCTATTTTACTAACCTTCAAAAAAATCTCTCCTATTTCTCCAGATAGGACCTTAAAAGCTCTTCTAAAAGCTCGTCCCTTTCAATTTTTCTGATAATACTTCTGGCTTCATTATGATTTGTAATATATGTAGGATCTCCAGATAATATGTATCCAATAAATTGATTTATAGGATTATAGCCTTTTTCTTCTAGGGCTTTGTAGACACTTGTGATAATTTCACGAGCTTTTTTCTCCTTTTCTTGATCTAGGTTGAACTTCATCGTCATGTTCATTTTATCAGTCATTATTTCTCTCTCCCTTCATCATGAGATTTGGATATCTTTATTTTACCATATTATACCCTATAACCTCAAATTAAATAAATAGGTATGGCAATTAAATGCCATACCTGTTCATTATTTTATCTGTCCCTCAATAAAGTCCTTTACAAGGGTTAGAGCCTCATGAATTTTTTCAGGATTTTTTCCGCCAGCCTGAGCCATATCAGGTCTGCCGCCACCACCTCCACCGGTGATTTTAGCAGCCTCTTTAACGATATTTCCAGCATGAAGACCCCTAGAAACTAAATCCTTTGTAACCATGGCTACAAAATTGGCCTTTCCTTCCTTTTCAGATGCTAAAAGAATGACTCCACTATCCATTTTCTCTTTTATCGTGTCGGCCATTGTTCTTAAATCATTCATTTCAGCTTCACCAATATGATAAAGGATTGTTTTTACATCCTTTATGATAATGCTGTTATCCAATATATTATCGGTTGCGCCTTTAGCTAATTGACTCTTTAATTTAGAAATTTCACGATCCTTATCTTTTAACTCCGACATAATAGCCTCAACTCGGTTCAACAACATGGATGGTTGAGTTTTGATGGTCTCTGAGACCTTCACAAGGGTATCCTGCTGTTGTTTAATATAGTTATAAGCCTCTTTGCCAGTAATGGCTTCAATTCTTCTCACCCCTGCTGCAATGCCCCCTTCACTAAGAATTAAAAGCATTCCTACTTCACTGGTATTATCGATATGAGTACCTCCGCATAATTCAGTGCTATAGTCTCCAGCCTTAACAACTCTAACGGTTTCACCGTATTTTTCTCCGAAAAGGGCTTCTGCTCCCATATCCTTGGCTTCTTTTAGGGTGGACTCAAATACTTCCACCGGTAAGGCCTCCATCACCTTATCATTAATAATGTCTTCAATTCTATTAATCTGATCTTGACTCAGACCTTCAAAATGAGTAAAGTCAAAGCGTAACCTTTCAGGGTTTACCAAAGAGCCTGCCTGCTGAACATGGTCTCCTACTACTTCCTTTAATGCTTTATGGAGTAGATGGGTAGCAGTATGATTTTTTGCTGTTGCTGCCCTTAAATTATTGGTGACTTTAATTGTTACAGTTTCTCCATTAGCAATTTTCCCTTCTGTGATCTTCACCACATGGAGGATTCTATTGTTGGCACCTTTCTTGGTATCAATGATATTCCCCTTAAAACCATCGTTATAAATAAGTCCTTTATCTCCTATTTGTCCACCGCCCTCTGGGTAGCAGGGTGTAGTATTGGTAATAATCATCACCTCATCACCAGCAAAGGCTTCATTAACTATTTCATTACCTTGAGCAACAGCTAAGATTTCAGCCTTTAGACTAAGCTTACCATAGCCTTCAAAGGTAGTTTTCTTATCTTTACCTAGAGAAGCAAATATGTCTTCCTTCCAACCTTCAATTTCACCCTCTGCCCTTGCACTTCTTGCCCTTTCCCTTTGATGATTCATTTCTTCTTCAAAGGCATGCTCATCCACATCCATCCCTTTTTCTTCAAGGATTTCTTTGGTTAACTCTAAGGGGAAACCAAAGGTATCATATAATTTAAAGGCATGCTCACCCTTGAGGGTTTTTTCGCCATCATCTTCAAGGTCATTGATATGTTGATTTAAAATTTCTAAACCCTGATTGATGGTTTCCTGGAACCTCTCCTCTTCTACCTTTATAACCTTCACAATATATTCCTTTTTATCCCGAAGTTCCTGATAGGTATCACCATAGGATGCAGCTACTGAATCCATTAACTCGTATAGGAAAGGAGTATTTTTTCCTAAAAGCTTTCCATGGCGGGCTGCTCTTCTAAGTATTCTTCTTAAAACGTAACCTCTACCCTCGTTGCTAGGAATAATTCCGTCACTGATCATAAAGGTAATAGACCTTATATGATCTGTTATGATTCTAATGGAAATATCGGTTTTCTTATCAGCTAAATATTTTGCTCCTGTCAGTCTACAAACATTAATTAAGATTTCCACCATTGTGTCGATATCAAATATCGATTGAACCTCCTGCATAATACAGGCCACTCGTTCTATACCCATCCCTGTATCTATATTTGGCTTAGGTAGGGGGTTATAGTTCCCCTTTTCGTCCTTATCAAATTGTGTAAATACAAGATTCCAAAACTCTATATATCGATCGCAGTCGCAGCCAGGTTTACAATTTTCTGATGAACAACCAAATTTTTCTCCACGATCATAATAGATTTCTGAACATGGACCACAAGGACCTGTTCCTATTTCCCAAAAGTTATCCTCTTTACCTAGTCGAACAATTCTATCGGCTGGTAAACCAACAACCTTATTCCATATATCAAAGGCTTCGTCATCCTCTAGATAGATACTTGCCCAGAGCCTATCTACAGGGAGTTTTAAGTATTCCGTTACAAATTCCCAGCCCCATTGTATAGATTCCTTTTTAAAGTAATCTCCAAATGAGAAATTTCCAAGCATTTCAAAAAAAGTACCGTGTCTATCGGTTTTTCCTACATTCTCAATGTCTCCTGTTCTAATGCATTTTTGACAAGTTGCCATCCTTTTATTAGGGGGTTCCTCTGTACTAGCAAAATAGGGCTTTAATGGAGCCATACCAGCATTAATTAGTAGCAGACTTTTGTCATTTTGGGGTACTAAAGGATAGCTTGGTACTACCAAATGTTCCTTTGATTTGAAGAACTCAAGAAATTGTTTTCTTATTTTATTTAAACCTAGCTTTTCCATGTTTTATCCTCCTCGCTTTTATATAAAAATAAAAAAACCACCTTAAAATAATATAGGGACGAGTTATACCCGCGGTACCACCCTAATTACCATAAAGGTCGCTTTTGGTTACAAACATAACGGTATTTACCGGTAATCTCTACTGTATTCAAGATTACAACTCAGAGACTGCTTCATATGATTTTTCTAGAGGCTTCACAGCTACCGCCTCCTCTCTGAAAGAAATCCATCATATTACTACTTCTCATCTTAGTCTTTACAATATTATATTATTTGAATTATATATAAACCATCAAAATTTGTCAACGGGTAAAATAATAAAAAGCAATGAGTATAAGTAGATAACCCAATCTCCGATTGGTGTTAGTCACTTAGCTAGGAATTTGACATGAAATCTCATCAACTTATTTCATAATTTCGTGTCAAATTAACTAGCTACCTTAATGTTGAATGTTAAATGTCGAATGTTGAATTATTGTATAAACTTGCTGCCAATTTCATAGTTTTTATATCTTTTTATTTTCAAGCCATTCACTTTTCACTTTTTATTTTCATTTTTCATTTTTATCTTTAATTTTCAATTTTCATTTTTCATTTTTCAATTTTTGTGACTCTTAATTCTACATTCTTCATTCTTCATGCTTAATTGCCTTTTTACTACACTCTTACCTTAGTTATATGCTTAATGAAATGCTTCCCTAAGACTTTTATTACTCCTGCAGAGGGAACTGCCAACAAGAGTCCAACTAAGCCAAAAAGCTGACCCCCTATCAATAGTGATAGCATCACCCAGATAGGATGAATCCCAACACTTTTTCCTACTATTTTAGGAGATATTATCCCACTTTCAACCTGCTGAATAATGACAAAAATGACAACCACCCAAACCGCCTTGATGGGGCCGTCCATTAGAGCAAATAGAACTCCTGGTATTAAGCCAATAACGGGTCCAAAATAAGGAATGATATTGGCTACTCCAGCTATAATTCCTACAAGAACTGCAAACTCAATACCTAATATTGACAGGGCAATGGCACTGGCTACTCCGACAATAGCTGCTACTGTAATTTGCCCTCTGATAAATCCTCCCAAAACAACATCTATATCCTTAAAAACCTCCAATACTCCCCTTCTATATCTACCGGGAATTAGTAGAGTAGCGGATTTCTTAAACTCCTCAGCATCTTTAAGGAAGTAAAAGCCTAGAATAGGAATCAGAATTAAGCTTACAATCTTTGAAAACATCGATAATATGGTGTTGGTCACTGAGGTTAGAACACTTACTACTACCTGTTGTACCTTGGTAATATTAATGTTTAGCAAATCCTTAACACCACTGAATTCTTTTGGCAAATTCTCAATGTTTTGATTATATTTTACAAAGAGCTGATATAAGTAATTATAGGCATCGTTACTATACCTTGGCATTAACTCAATGAGTTTTTTAACCTCTTCGGTAATTTTAGGGACAATGGTGATTGAGAAGATAAAGATTAGCACACTAAAGGCTAAATAAATAATTAATACTCCCCAAAGCCTACCGATACCCTTTTTATGTAGCATTCTCACCAATGGATTTAAGGTATAGGCTAAAACTAATGCAACAATAAAGGGTGAAAGTAAGCTGATCAGTAGCTGTCTAAACTGAACCATTATTAACAATAGAAAAATACCTATAAGCAAAAGAACATAATTAAACACTTTACTTCTATTAATGGTAATTCTTTTATTATTATCTACAAACCTATTGCCTATATGTATTAAGTAGTATATGGTAAAGCCTAATAGCAGTAGTAAAAATAAATAAATAAAGAAAACAATAAAGCCTGTTAAATAACCCTGTTCTGCTAAATTTTTTACGCTTCTTGATATAGCATCGATGGCAGTATTGGTAGTAGTGTTCGCCACATAATCACCCCTCATTCTAAATATATATTTATCCAATCTATTTGTCTAGTATTATAAAATAAATTTTTTTCTATATATAAATTTATTTTAGATAGAAGAAAACAATAAAAAAGCAGCTGTAAGCTGCTCTATTAAAACATACCCATAACATTTGTAGCTCTAGATAAAAGCTTTCTGGTTTGCTTCATTGCCTTCTTTCTTTCTCTTGAACTCATGTTCCTAACTGCATACATACCCATAGTAGCACCCAGGATGCTTCCAGTTAACAAGCCCATCATCATTGATCTGTTCATTTTTATCAGCTCCTTTAGATATTCGTAATTATTTTTTGCAATTAGTACAAATCTATTCCAAGCAATTTTTTCAAACCACCTTGTCTATCAGTAATGATATTTTCTAAACTTTGATTTAACGTTAAAGGACCATCGATAATTTCAAATATTGAATTAGAAGGTATTAGGCAGTAACCATCCATTAGATCAGTTAAAACCCCTTCACTCATTAGAAATCCTTTAATTCTACCATTTTTATTATCAATTACTGAGTCAACAATAGTTCCCACAAGATGTTGATTATTTGAATATACGTCAATTCCAACTATTTGAGTATGATTTTTTATTGACTTCTCTATTTCGGGTATTTGATCATAGAATATTATATCCTTATAGGAATCAATGGCTATTCCATCCATAGTTAAGCTCTTAATTTTCTTAAAGGGAATTACCAAAGGTTTTTGAGACTTATGTTTAATTGAATTTATTTTCATCCCAAGAAGTTTAAAGTCTTCAGTAGAATAAATAATATCCTCAACTATATAATCTGTTAATGAATTTCCAATGTAAAGAGGTTTGTTCTTTAAGTCAGATTCTTTAATCATATTAACCCCTCTTCTTTTCTTATTATTTTTTGCCTATGAAATAAAAAAATGCAGGTAATCCCTGCATTTTAAGTTACATAATTCTTTTTTTAATCTTCATGCTCCTCATGATGATGATCATGGTCTTCATTGGGATCAAAACCCTCTAATCCATCAAATTGCAAATTATTTTTTTGTGCATAATCATAAATGGCTGATTTTACAGCTTGTTCTGCTAAAACTGAGCAATGCATCTTTACAGGAGGTAATCCATCCAGAGCATCAGCTACTGCTCTGTTGGTTAAGCTTAGAGCTTCATCTATCGTTTTACCCATAATCATTTCTGTAGCCATGCTGGAGGTGGCAATAGCTGAACCACAACCAAAGGTTTTAAACTTAACATCTACGATTATTCCATCCTCTATCTTTAGGTACATCTTCATAATATCGCCACATTTTGGGTTGCCAACCTGACCAACACCATCGGCATTTTCAATCTCTCCAACATTCCTTGGATTCATAAAATGCTCCATTACCTTTTCACTATACATTTTAATTTCCTCCTTTTACCTTCTCATAAAGTGGAGACATTTGCCTTAGTCTTTCAACAATTATTGGCAGCTCCTTTAAAACATAATCAACATCCTCTTCTGACGTAAAATCTCCGATTGTAAATCTTAAAGAACCATGGGCTACCTCATGGGATAAACCAATGGCCATTAAGACATGAGAAGGATCTAGGGAGCCCGATGTGCAAGCTGATCCACTGGAACAAGCAATACCCACCATATCTAAGCTAAGGAGTAAGGCTTCACCTTCTATATATTCAATAGAGATATTTGCATTGCCTGGTAATCTTTTAGTAGGATGACCATTTAATCGGCTATATGGAATTTTCTCCAATAGACCATTGATTAGCTTATCCCTTAAAAATGTCAAATGCTTTACATGACCTTCTAGGTCTTGATAAGCTAGTTCTGCTGCTTTACCAAAGCCCACAATAGCTGGAACATTCTCTGTTCCTGCCCTTCGTCTTTTCTCTTGGGCACCACCATGAATCAACTGTATAATTTTTGTTCCCTTTTTAATATATAAAAGACCTATACCCTTTGGTCCATAAACCTTGTGAGCAGATAAAGATAATAAGTCAATTTTTAGCTCCTGTACATCTATTCTTACATTACCATAGGCCTGAACTGCATCAACATGAAAGGTTATATTATGCTTCTTAGCCAGTTCACCTATTTCCTTAATGGGTTGAATTGTACCAATTTCATTATTAGCATACATAATGGTGATTAATATGGTATCTGGACGAATGGACCTTTGCAATTGGTTTAAATCCACTATACCAAACTCATCTACATCTACAAAGGTTACCTCGAAGCCTTCTTTTTCTAGAAATTCGCAGGTATGTAACACTGCATGATGTTCGATCTTTGAGGTTATGATATGCTTACCCTTACCCTTCAGAGCGCTGACAACCCCTTTGATGGCCCAATTATCTGATTCTGAGCCTCCACCAGTGAAAAACACTTCATCTGCCGAAGCATTGATGGTTTTGGCGATAATTTGTCTTGCTTGGTCTATTACAGCCTTATTTTCTCTACCAAAGCAATGAATACTGGATGGATTTCCAAATTGGACATTAAAATGTGGAAGCATAGCATTAAGTACTTCTTGTTTCATTGGAGTTGTTGCTGAATAATCTAAATAAACTCTTTTTTTCATCTAATCCTCTCCTCAGAATCTTGTGTTTTGACGTATTACAGTAACTAGATATAATACATATAATTTCCCTTGTTCTTAATTTTATAATAATCATCAACCATGTCCTGTAGGGTTATAGAATCTATTACATCGCTGATACTAATTCTAATTTTTTCCCATACTATCCTTGTAACACAGCAATCAGCATTATGGCACATAGTCGGATCATCTTCAAGAACGCATTCGGAGGGACCTAATGGGCCTTCTAGGGTTCTTATAATATCCCCTACGGTTATATCCTTGGGTTCATTGGCTAACATATAGCCTCCCTGAGCTCCCCTAACACTTTTTACTAAACCAGCCTTTCTTAAGGTTGCAACAAGCTGCTCAAGATAATGATCAGATATACGTTGCCTCTCAGCTATGTTTTTTAATGCTATTGGACCATCTCCAAAATGTATAGCTAAATCATACATAGCTTTAAGCCCATATCTCCCTTTTGTTGAAAGCTTCATTCTCTTATTCACTCCTTTAATTCCAAGTAAAATGATTGGAATTCATCCTTAGTATATTATACCCTAGTGCTCTTGTCAAGATTCACAAATGTTAAATTTTATCAACTTTTCAAACCAACTTTCTATGATTAAATACCCTCAAGAAAAACTTATAAACTATGTTGTATTCACATAAAAAAATGTTGGGCTTTTCATCCCAACATTTCCGTCTCTATACATTCTCTGATCTATTGATCTTTATTATCCTTTACTCGATCCTTCCCAGTGTAGGTTTTGATTTGTGATAAGACTGAATTTAGCTCTTTAATATCCTTAACGATTTTCTCTGTAGAGGCCTCATGCTTCTTTGTAGATTCCCTTGGCTTTGTAGGCCTTGGTGATTGAGTAGGATTTAAATTGGGAGGTAACTGAGGTCTCCCATTTTGAGGTGTTGGTCTTTTAAATTGATAAACCGGCATATCACCTGGTATCTTCAATGGATAAGGAACATGATAATTATATGAATTTCTTTCGGATTTACTTGTACTTGCTGGTAGATACATAGCCTTCATTTTTCTTCTTCTCTTTCTTTTTTTACTTGCCTGATCTTTTTTAATACCTTTTTCTATAGTGGAAGGAGTATCATCTATGTCTTTATCTACTGTGTTTTCTTCTTCTAATGATTCACTTTCATCTATCGTTTCAACTAAAGATACATCCACTTCTTCAATATCTTCTTCAATATCTTTTTCAATATCTTCTTCAAACTCTTGACTTATTGATGTTACATCTATTTTTTCCTTCTTTATAATCGATTCAGCAGATTGAATTTTTTTTAAGTCATTTAACTCCTTCTTGCAATCTTCTAGCTTAATATAAATATCCTCTAATTCCTCTTCTTCCATCAAAAGCATTCCTTTTATCCTACTAGGTAGGTTATGTAATAACTCTATCGCTTTTTCCTCTTCTTCTTTATTGTTTTTTTTGCCCATAGCATCGATAATAGCCTTTACAAAACTGTTTTTTAGAAGTTCTTTAAGTTCATCCGTAATGATAGAAGTGGGTATTTCTATTATAATAGAAGGAATTTTTTTACCGTAAAGATATGTCCAATATCTACTATTGGTTATTTTACTCCATTTACTAGCAATTTTATATGGTAGCTTCAAAGCCGACAGCCTTCTTAATAAATGTTTTGTAACCACCAAATGTTCCTTTGCCTCTTCTGAGGGAAAATAGATTTTTAAACAGGATTCATCTTCCACAAGATTAAAGGCTACTAGTAACTGAGGATCAATATATTGAAGGGATGAATTTGAAATACAGCCTTCACCTGTAATTACAACAGCTCCCTCCTTTAAGAGGTCCCCTTCCATCATATCCATTAGACTAGCTGTAAAATGATCCTGAGACAAATCCTTTAAGATGATGATTCGATCATATAAAGCTGGATATATTATAATATTTTCATTATCAATTACGCTACTAGTTCCCAACAATCTACAATATGAAATCATGGTTTCTAATTTATTCTTTTCGAACTCTAAAATTGTTTTGTTATTCCATATTAATCGACCCATGACGCTCTATCCCACCTTATTAATAAAAATTGTATAATACTATACTATGCCTTTTAATAAAAAGTGTGTGTTTCTTTGGAAAAAAACCTATAAAAAAAGAACCCTTTTATAAAGGGCTCCGATAAAAATATTTAACAGTAGATGTTCATCCACCTTTAACGAATTCTATTTAATAAATAATTGAGTTACAACTACTCCATAACCATCATGGGAAATGCCAATTCCAATATGGGTAAAGTTTGAACTAAGGATGTTGTTTCGATGACCTTCACTTGCCATTAATAGAGCATGAGCTTTTTTTACATCCCTTGCCTTAGCCAGATTCTCGCCTATCTGAGAATAAGATATTCCTTGATTCCTAACCATAGAATAAAAACCTCCATAGGTAGGGGATGTATGACTGAAGTAATTATTGGCTATCATATCCTTGGTCTTTAGATCAGCCACTCCTGCAAGATTTGAATGCCATTGAAGGGGTTTAAGTCCCTTTGCTTGTCTTTCATTATTAATAAGTAATAACATTTCCTCTTCTTGACTTGTATGTTGTGTATTGGTGTTTTCTGTAGATTTAGTCGGAGCAGTAGTATTGTTATTAGCATCAGTATTGGTATTGGTATTGGTATTAGTAGTGGTATTAGTAGTGGTATTGGTATTAGTAGTGGTATTAGTAGTGGTATTGGTATTGCTATTAGCTGTAGATGTAGTGTTGGAGCTATTGGTTACACTAGGATATCTTCGCTGATTTCTTAAACTAAGTATATAATTTGCAGTAGAATTATTGGTATTGGAAGATGGCACAATTATGTTGGAGGACTGAGGATATGAAGTGGTTTGTTGGTTAGTGGTTTGTTGGTTAGTATTTTGTGGTGGCTGTTGTTGTTTTAATCTTGCTAAGCCCCACGACCCATAAGCAACTGTTGTACTTTGTAGAAGAAATATTGAAGCAACACCAAATATGCAAGCATTTTTGAGAATCTTTTTCATAGCTTTTCCTCTCCTTACTTTTTATTGTATAGTGTGAAAATTTATAATCATTATACTTTACATAAAAAGTAATGTCCAAAGGATATATTTGGTTTTTTCATGACTTCAGCTATTTCTATGGTTTACATATATTTGTTTATAATTAACAATTTTCTTTTGCTTATATTGTAACCTCATGATACCTATATTCTATTGAATAGAGATATTCATCAAGGGCATCCTTCCAATGCTTTAATTTAATAGAGCTGCTATTACATAAGATGGAATTTTTAGGTTTTTTTGCCTTCCCTATTAACTGACTAGATTTTATGGGGTAAACCTTAGCATTTATTCCCTTCAGCCTACATATTTCCTGAGCAAATTCAAACCAACTGCAGCTACCTTCGTTAACGAAGTGATACTTACCATAGCTTTCTCCATCCATAAGCTTAAGAATGGCCTCAGCTAAATGGAACCCATAAGTAGTTGAGGCCCTTTGATCCTCTATAGCGTTAATAAGACTATTGGACTTTGTTAGGTTTAATAATGCCTTCACCAGACTTTTACCATAATCACCATATAAGCCTGCAGTTCTAACGATGAAATATTTATCCATTAATTTTTCAACTTCCTGTTCTCCTAAGTATTTGGACAACCCATAGACATTAATAGGATTCGGTTTGTCTTCAATATTATAGGGGCTACCTTTCAGACCATCAAAAACATGGTCTGAGCTTACATAGAGAAGCTTTGCATTAAGGTCAGCTGCCAGCTTAGCAACATTGGCTGTTCCTGTAGCATTAACCCTTATGGCATGCTCTTTTCTACTTTCACAGTGATCAATATCTGTATAGGCAGCAGCATGAATAATGATCTTCGGTTTCATATCAGAGAGTATCTGATATAATTTATCTATTTCTGTGATATCTACATCTTTTCGTCCTAAAAAATAAGCTTTTTTATCATATAACAACTTCTTCATCTCGTGACCTAACAATCCTGTACCACCTAAAACACATATACTCATAGCATAACCCCTTCCCCTTTATTCTATATGAGTAAATCATCTCTTTTTTGTTTATATAAGTAGAATATATTATTTTATAAATTTGATTATGCTTTTTAACAATTATTCTCCACTAAAATTCCAGCCCTACCTTTATTTTTTTTATATACCATTTATTGTGGATTGATATCAATGTTACAATCCTGTAACATAATAATCAAGCCTAAAGAAATGGAGGAGATATATATGACATTAAATAAGGTGAATAAGAAAATAGTAGTTCCAGCATTGGTGGCTTTGTTATTTTTCTCAGCTACACCAACAGCTAGTGCTTATACTGTAAACTATCAAACGAGAGTAATCCCTTTTAATACAAATGTTATGAGTAATCTAACTCAAGGATTAAATGTTAGATTTGTGAACTTCACTCAAAATGGTTCTAATTTTACTTTCGTAAAAAGATACTTCACAAGGAAACCAGTAGCTACTAATCCAGCTACCAAAGCTCCTGTGGCTACACCTGAAGCAGCTCCAGCCCCAGCTCCAAAGCCTGAGCCTGCTCCAGCACCGGCACCAAAGCCTGAGCCAGCACCTGCTCCAGCACCGGCTCCAAAGCCTGAGCCTGCACCAGCACCGGCTCCAGCACCGGCTCCAAAGCCTGAGCCTGCACCAGCACCTGCTCCAAAGCCTGTTACGGAAAATGGCAAGCATGCATTAACAGCGGATGAAATTAGAATGGTTGAGATGGTCAATGCTGAAAGAACGAAAGCAGGAGTAGCACCATTACAAATTGATGTTGACTTAGCCTCTGTTGCTAGGGTGAAATCTAAAGACATGCACGATAACAAATATTTCTCACATAAATCGCCAACCTATGGGTCACCATTTGATATGATGCGTGCCTTTGGTATCAATTATAAAAGTGCAGGCGAGAACCTTGCTATGCATAGCAGTGTTGAATCTGCCCATATCGGATTAATGAATTCTGAAGGGCATAGAAAGAACATCCTTAATCCAGGATTTACTCATATAGGAATAGGGATTCATAATGGATACTACACTCAAATGTTCATAAGTAAATAAAGTATTATAGTATAAAAACTGCCATTGGCAGTTTTTATGCTTTATATCCTTTTGTTATTCATTAATCTCCCCTCTGATTAACTTGGTATAAACTCTTCGCACTCTAAAGGCTCTGGACAAAAATCAAAGACTGGTATTAAAAGTTGTATCCTTCCAACAACCTTAAAGATTATTAATATAGCTGATAGAAATTTTAATTGAGTATCTTCTATTATCGGTTCAGCCATTAGACGAGAAGTGGTGTCTACAGCAATATCATATGTAAATTCGTCATTGGCTTCTGGGATAAACATGACCATATCTTTATGTAGAATGGGTAATTTTCCATTGATCAAAATTGCTTCACCATTTTCCTTCTGTTTTACCTCCAGCTTATAGGAAATGGTTATACTAAGCTGTACCCTTTTGAAATTTGGCCTATTGCTTAAATTTGAAATAATTAATGAGGCAGGCTTTATATTTCCATTACTAAATTTAATATTGGAAAATTCAAAGGTGCCTTCATCTGGAAGCTCAATAATTGTTTCCTCTAGTCTATTCTGCTGATAATGGGCAAAAACCTTATGTCCAATGATACATTCAGCCTTTAAATCAGGAAGGAATGTTTCACTTTTATTATAGGTAGCTTGAAATTTAGAAGGATCATAATCTGTTACCATCTACTATTCTCCTCTCTATACAAATCCTTGCTTATTGCTACATATTATTAATATATGTTCTAATGCACAATGTGTTAATGTTTTTCTTTCATTTTCTATATTAATTTCAAGTTCCTTGATAAATCTAGCCTCAATAGATTTCTTTTAAATTTATTAATAAAATCTATAGCTTATTCATAATATGAAGTATAGTCTGATAAATAGCTATAATTTTGAATAAAGGATGGGAAAAAGATGCTATTTCCAGCTTCTCAGCATACTATTATCAAAACTAAAGATCAATTAAGCTACCATTTTTATCTATCCGGTGATGGTGGGATCTGTTACAACATCTTCGATGAAAATAATCTTTTGATTGGAAATGAAAGGGTTGGTCGAGATTTAATATTAGATTTTTCTGTTTCTCTAAATAGTAGGGATCATATGCTTTTAACCTGTATCACAACAAATGGATTGATGGATTACTATTTGTACAAGGATAAAAAGTGGATTAAAAAGACCATCTCAAGGCTGGATATAAAATCCAATAGGTTTGGAAATTTGCTTTTAATTGCTTCAAATAAATATACCCATATACTCTTCAATAAATCTAACCTAGTCAATACTAGAGTAACTACCATTGAGCATATCTATTGGAATGATGAGTCAATAAATAAATCTACCATTACAAGTTATCTATCCTTAGATTTACATAGTCCCTTTCAGGTTTCTATTGATGATGCTCATAATCTACATTTATTATATAAGGCTTTTCACATGGAAAATAACCAATTGTTTTATAAGTTCTATAATGCAGACAGCAATAGATGGAGTAGCTGCGAACTTGTGTCTAACCTCACAGAGGATAATTGTCATCCCCATATTCATATTGATACCATGGGACATCTACACATGGTTTGGTCAACAATAGAAGGAAATGACTTTACCATCAAACATAGAAGAAAAAGTGAAGTATCCAAAAGAAGAAATAGCTGGTCTGAGATCAAGACCATATCCGAGAAAAAAAACAATTGTGTATCCCCAATTATTATTCAAATAGGTGATAAAATGGTAACCCTATGTAAGCAAGGATCGGTTATTAGTGAAATTGTCTCTGACGATTATGGATTAAGCTGGAGTTCACCTTCTAAAGAGAAGGGATATGTAATACAGAATCCATTACTAATGAAGTATATCACAAATGAAGATAAGGTTAACTATAATATATCAAAGCTTTATGGTGAAATTGATCAACAGGTTAGGATTATTGGGATCAACCTTGATAAAGAAAATAAGGAGTTGGATGAAGATGCTATCCATTCTGGAGATCATATCGAAGAGAGATTAGGAGAAAGAATTACAGATATAGAGGTTCTGGCTACACCCATGGAGATCCCCCAGGATAGCAAAGCAGAGTCAAATCTTAAAGTAGAAATGGATGATAATTTATATAAGCTTATTGAAGAGGTGCAGCATTATATAGATAAAATCGCAGATGAAGTAGAAAAATTTGAAAAATCAAGGCAGCTATCAGAGGCAAAAAGTCATGAATCCTTTGACATAATTGACTCTAAAGCTACCTTTGATGAGTTTATGGATAAAATATCCAACTTAATAACAAGAATTCAGAGTTTAGAGGATGAACAGCTTCATCTCCATTGTGAATTAGAGGATTATCAGAAAAAGTTATTTCTTATTGAGGAAAAATTAATTGGTGTTAAGAAAAACACATTGGAGCTGGAAGAAACACTTATAGATGTCTATGGTGATCATTATGGAATCGTCAATAAATTTAAAAATATATTTAAATAATTATTCATTTATTTGAATTTTACTAATTTGTCTCCTACCGTTGATGCTTTCAATCTGGTATAAAGAGGCAATTTTTTTATGGATAAGCGTGGCTTCCCTTTCCAAGGTATAATAATCGTCAAAATTTAAAAATTTAATTGAATAGCTACAACCCGCCTTAATTACACAAGGTGTTGGCACTAAATCATAATGATAGAGTTTTTTATTGTTTAGGTGCTGATATAGATGTAATGCATGATTTCTTGATTCGAATACCGCAATGTAATAGTTTTTATTTGGTATATCCCTCATTCTTTACCTCCTCCTTTTGATCTTCCTTACTAGTACTATATGATGTATAAGATAAAGAGTTCCTTGGAGAACTACCTACACCTCTAAACAAAAAGCCCTTATAGATTATACTCTACTAGGGCTTTTGATTTATTTGTGAATCTCTTCTAAATATTTTTTAATCTTTTTTTCATATCCATTCTCAGTGGGCAAGTAGTATTTATGATTGATTATTTCTTGGGGTAAATATTGCTGTTCAACATAATTATGATCATAATTGTGGGGATACAAGTAATCTATACCATTGCCCATCTCCTTTCCCCCTCTATAGCTGGCATCTCTCAGATGCTTTGGTACAGTGGTATTTATTCTACCAACATCCTCTATAGCTTCATCAAGGCCTTTATAGGAGGAATTGCTCTTTGGCGCCGAGGCTAGATAGGTTGTTGCTTGAGCCAATGGGATTCTTCCTTCTCGCATCCCAATTATTATAAAGGCATTATGGGCAGAAAGAGCCACCTGTAAAGCAAGGGGGTCTGCATTTCCAATATCCTCTGAAGCCGAAATGATTAGTCTTCTGGCAATAAACTCAGGATCCTCACCACTATAGATCATTTTTGCTAGATAATGTAATGCTGCATCAGGATCGCTGCCCCGAATGCTCTTTATAAAGGCAGAAATCACATCATAGTGCTGATCCCCATTTTTATCATATTGAACCCCCTTTTTTTGAATGGATTCCTCAGCAATGGACAAATCAATGATGATTTTCATTTCTTGATTATAGGGAGTACTTAAAGTAGCAATCTCTAGGGCATTTAAAGCCCTTCTAGCATCTCCTCCTGAATAAGCAGCTATATGCGCAATGGCTTCATCGGTTATTTCAACATCATAGCTTCCTAATCCATGTTGCGGATCTTTTAAGGCCCTATTCATTAAAGTAATAATATCAGCTTCCTGTAATAATTCAAGCTTTAGAACAGTTGTCCTTGATAGCAGTGCACCATTAACTTGGAAGTAGGGGTTCTCTGTGGTAGCTCCAATCAGAGTTATGAGTCCCTTTTCCACATGAGGTAACAAGGCGTCCTGTTGATTTTTAGAAAATCTATGAATCTCATCTATAAAGAGAATACTCTTTTTCTGATACATTCCCAAAAGCCCCTCTGCCTTTTCAACGATATCCCTTATTTCCTTCACTCCTGAAGTAACAGCATTTAACTGAAAAAACTCTCCTTCAATTTCCTGGGAGATGGCTTTGGCAACAGTGGTTTTTCCTGTCCCTGGTGGTCCATATAGGATAATTGAGGGTAATCTCTTAGCTGCTACACATCTGTTTAAAAACTTTCCCTTCCCTAAAATATGATCTTGTCCAAGAATATCACTTAATTTTTTAGGTCTCATTTTATCAGCCAAGGGGCTCTGGTTATCCAGTTGTTTATCCTTTACAATATCAAATAAATCCATATATTCACCTTATTTCTAATTAATAGCTTCTTTATTCTTCTATTATAAAATATTATTTCCCTATTTCCAACCTCAATAAAAAGAAAAAAGAGCCATCTTAGATGACTCTAAAAATTGATTCTTCTAGAAGCACTGCTCTGGTGGTAATGGAGGGCAAACTCCTGGAAGTGTAACACAAGGAGCTGGTACACAGAAGCCATAGCTAGGTACTAATAATTGTACTCTAAGTATGGTTTTTACAACTAAGCAAACTTGTATATCACAGGAGATTGTGTAGTCAAGCACTCTATCTCCCTCATCTAACTCATCTTCATCTTCCTCGTCTACATCGGTTACTACGCAGTTGCAGGATAATAATGTACTTTCACTGCAATCAACATTCACTCCTGCAGGTGCACATAGGGTTACAGTTTTACTAAATGTAAATATTCTTTCAATTTCGTCCTCTTCTCTATTAGCTGCTTCTGGGTTTCTTAAAGTAACTGGAACACTTACTGATAAAACGATTGTAAAAAATCCATCACCTACAGGTGTACGGCTTATTTCTGTACAAGTAATTTCTGCATCATCTGCTAATGAACAGATGATAGGATCCCCCTGCTCTAAGCCAGTTCCAAATTCGTCAGAGTCGGTTATTACGTTTCTAGTTCTATCATCGATTTGGAAACAGCTATCGTATACCTTATCTACTACTATACACTCAATTCTATCAGGGGGTGGGCACACAGGCACGCCATCTATAATGGGACATTGACCTGGTTGAATCTGATTTGGTATTTGTTTTCTGTCGACTTCAGCCATTTCTTTTTTTCCTCCTTTTATTTTTTTACTTTTAAATCTCAAAATTCTTCTAATGTATCTTCTATTTTATTCTATTAATTTGTTGGAATATTTGTTACAGGTTAAACACTTTAAATTGCTATTATTTAATTTTCTTTTTTCTAAGGCCAACTAGCCCTTAACACTTTTTTCAGAATCGATTTACATATCTGTATCCTAGCTTTGAAATATGATAAACAATGGACTCTAAACCAATTTGATATTTATTATATGCAACAGTTAGCTTTTGGGGATGAAAATTACTAACCCCGACAATTCCATTCATATTGCTGAGATGCTGAGCAATAGTATCATGGTCCTGCTGAGTGTGTAAATTGGTTATAATCATATTAAAGGAGACAGTAGAATGGTTTTTATAATACTGCTCTTCCCTTTTTATGATTTCACTATACTTTGGTGGTACTTGAAATTGCATCATTCTCTCCTCTAGCTTAGAGCTTAACTCCGATAATTTGCTTCTATATAAACTCATCTTCATCTCCTCCTATACTTTAAGGCAGCCTGCCTAATGTTTGTTATTGGTGCATCAGCCACCCTTTTTGTTTTCATTAGAAGATTTAATGACATGTAAATTTTCCTGATGGTTTAGACCATAGCCTAATCTACGTAGAGTATACAACAATTTTTCTCTTTTAAAGGTATGACTGATGTATCTAAGCTTTAATATTTTGTTAGTATAGGGGGCAATCTCTTTGATCCCTTCAACTTTTAACAGTTCTTGGGCTATGATATCATAGTCCTCCTTAGTATCCATCCCCTTTACCGATAATCTCATCCAGTTTGTGTAATTGTCCAATTCCATTGTAATTCTTTTATAAATTGACAATTTTGATCCTCCTTATTGATTAATTTTCCTTAAATCATTGTTCATTCTCCCTCGTAAACTCAATACCCTTTAGTTGAAAGAGGTAGTCAATAAAGGTTGGAGTAATGACATTTTTAAAATATGTTATATTAACCTTTTCAGTTGAGGGAATAACCTCTATTTTGATTGCATGTAGTCCTACTGCAGTGGTAATTTTTTCTTTAATGATGTCGTCATTAACTCCTTTTATTGAATATGTTACCTTCTTTGCATCACCTATGCTAAACTTTTCCTGCCTTGCATCAATATACATTCTTTCCTTTACCTTCAATCCTCCACCTCCATAATGACATGGATGAACTTTTTAGCAGTTCTTCCATTTTTAGTTTTTAACATAGTACATATTATGCCTTCCTTCAATATGGGTGAATATTTTCAAGGGTATTCTTAAATTTTATCTATCACTTTTATCTTAATTATACGCTAGAAAGGATATCCTAAAATACAGATCAATCTTTTAGAGTATGGGTTATCTTTGATTAAGTAAATATTTTATCCAGACTGTTCAAAAACTGTTAGAGTCGAGACGCAAGGAAACCCAGCGGTTGCAGCGTATACTGAAATACGCAAGAGTGCTGGGTTTTTGAAGCAACAAAGAATATGATAGCTTTTCAACAGTCTGAATAAAGAACCCAAAATGGGTTCTTATATTCTATCCCTTTAAAATTTCCTTAACCACTTCTACTGCTGACGCCACTTCTTCCTTCCCTACTCCACGATGGGTTACAAATCGGATAACTCTATCATTTCTTGGATTGACCAACAGCCCCTTATCCTTCATTTTAGATGCTAAGCCAGGAGCTTTAAAACCCGTTTCATAAAAATCTACATTGATAATATTGGAGTGAACCTTTTCTAAGTCAACTGATACCCCCTTGATGGAGTTCAATTCCTTAGCCAAAAGAAGGGCATTTACGTGGTCCTCAGCAAGCCTATCTACCATTCCCTCAAGGGCAACAATGCCTGCTGCAGCAATTACACCAGCTTGTCGCATACCTCCACCAAGCATTTTTCTTAGCTTTCTAGCCTTCACGATAAAATCCTGTGTACCTGCTAATATGCTTCCTACAGGAGCACTTAAGCCTTTAGAAAGACAAAACATGACAGAATCAGTATAGCGAGTGATTTCCTTTGCTTCCACCTGAAGATGCTTGGCTGCATTAAACAACCTTGCACCATCTAAATGAACTGGAATCCCCTTCTCCTTAGCGAAGTGATATATAGACGCCATTTCTTTCAGGGGTAATGTCATCCCCCCAGACATATTATGGGTACTTTCTAAAGATATTAGTCCCGTTTCTGGAAAGTGAATATTCTCCTGTCTAACGGCATTTTTAATGGCTTCCAATGGAGGTAGTCCATTAATTCCTGGGATGGTCCTTGCCTGAACTCCGGCTAATCTTGCTATACCAGCTACCTCATATAAATAGATATGACAGCTTTCCTCAAGAATAATCTCCTGACCCGGGGTTGTATGGGCCATAACTGCAATTAAATTCCCCATAGTCCCAGATGGTACAAATAAAGCTGCCTCCTTACCGATCTTTTCTGCAGCTAGGAGTTCTAATCTATTGATGGTTTCATCATCTCCGTATACATCATCCCCTAGCTTTGCATGAGTCATTGCTTCCAGCATTTCTTTAGTAGGCAATGTTACGGTATCGCTTCTAAAATCTAAGATCTTCATTCTTTCATCCTCCATCTCATAGTATATGTTTTATTATAGATGATTTTTTCGGTGATTCCAACTTCCTTTTAGGATTTTCTTATCTGTATTGTAAGGCATATTTTTTCAAAAAAAAATAGCTGATGTATACACATCAGCCTATTCTTAAAATTTATTCTTGATTCATATAAACAAATGGTTCATTAACCTGAGGTGGGAATAATGGTGGGAACTCATCTCCACATATAGGTCTTTGTCTAGGCTCTTGCTCACAGAAACCAGTACTTAATACACATAATTGAACAGGAACCTTAATTTTCTTCTCGCAAGTAATGCATAGAGCTGTAATTAGATTGAAAAATATTTCTCCTGTTACGGGGTTAAATTGTATGTCTCTTTGTATGCTTTGTGTAGCTAAGCGGGTAATAAACAAAGCATTACAGAATTCTGTAAACTGTGGTAGGAATGAAGAATCAAATACCGATGGCATACACAACTCAAAGAAATTTGTTAGTACCTGGTTTATAGGAACCTTACCCCTTAAAGTAGCTATCTGAGGGTTTCCATTGGCGTCTAGGTATTCTACATCGATTTCCACAAGCACAGCGCCTCTTACGGTGATTTCCTGTGAACCAAATATAGGAGTTCCTCTACCGATTTCATCGCACTCACTGGTATCAGTGTAGATTAAGTATTGCAATAGCCCTGCTGGCCCTGGAACCACCACTGGGCAGCCCTTTTCATCTGTTACAAATTGAGCACCTGATAATGTAGTCTTTGGTGTTATCGTAAGGTTTTTGGGATCATTAATGTTATTGGGATTAAAGAACTTTTTACTTCTAATATCCAATACTCTAACAATCCTAGATTTGGGCCCACATTTAGCCACTGGTAAGCAGCCAAAGGGTACCCTTGACGCTGGTTGAAGCCCCTGTAAATTAAATGTCACTGAATCATAAACCTTGTCAACAAAAATACATTCTCCCACAACTTTATCTAAGCAACCATCAAAGGTGCAACCGGTTTGGGCAATACAGCATGTATCTTGAATTGACATTTGTTCAATGGTAAGTTGGTTTTTTGACATTGTATCATCTCCTTTATCATAATATGAAAATAAAAATAAATTACTCGCTTACTGTAAAATATGAAAATACTTTTGTATAGGTGCTACTTATCTGTAATTTTTATTTGATAAATGCATATATTTTACTAAAAATGTATAGGATGTGATAGCTTGCCTTTAATAGGGAGAATTGAAAATCTAGTTACAACAACTAAGGAGGAAATTTACAATTTTTTTATCGATGATAAGCAAAGATTAAATTACATTTACTCATTAAAAAGGAAATGGCTCTCTCAAGAGACCCTCAACACCTCTTCTGTTATGGCCATCGATATAGAAATTGACGTTAATGATGATATACACGTTGTGACAATCGGCAGTGATCATTCAGTAAAATATTATAACATTAGTAATAATCAAATTAAGAAAACTGTAGTATTACAAAAAAATGTCAAAGGGATAAACCTCTTCTATCCGAAAATTCACCTAAGGGATTCTTTAATAGATATCTATTTTTATCAACAGTTAAGTGACAGGAAATGCCAGTTGGTTCATTTAGTTCTTAAAGAGGAAGTCACAAAAGCAGAAATCGTAACGGAATCCACCTTTAATAAATACATTAATCCCTTTAAAATCTTCCATTACAATAATATAGTGTATGTACTATACCTAGATTTTGTTAATGATTCTGAAGAGATTTTTTGCAAATCCTATTCTTTGGAAGATAATCAAATGACTTTCATGCTTCAACTGACCAACACCGGTATAAGAAAGCTTTATCTAGATGGTCTAATTGATGGAGAGGATCATCTACAATTGGTATGGAGTAATTTTACAGAAGATCGTTTGCAAATATCCCATTGTAAATACAGCCTAAAAGATTTAAGATCAGAGATGGATACGAAGGCAAAGGTTACCCTATTATCAGAGCCACTTAATGCCTCCTTCCCCTATTTATTGCTGTATAATGATACCTTGAAGGTAATCTGGTATCAATATAATAACCTTGCAGCCTCCACATCTAGGGATTTAGGAGAAAGCTGGTCAAACCCCTTTATGATTTCAGAAAGTAAAGGGAAACCCTTTAAAAGATACAAATATAGAGTTTTAAATCCTACCAATGGGTTTATTGGGGATGTCCTCTACGGAAGCACCTATCCTCAAATTCAATTTTTAGGTCTCGGAGGTGATAATAATGATGAAGTATCTACACAATCATAATTTTGTTCCAAAGATTGAAGAGGTAGAAGATCTGGATTTCCATCGTCAGGAGGAAGGTGTAGAAGAGACCCTCGAAGGTCTGATGGAAGGGGTTGAGGCAAAAGACGAAGTGGATAATAGTCAAATCAGCGTAAGAGATATGGAGAAGGAGATGGAGATTAATTATCTAAAGAGTGAGCTAGAAGAACTTAGAGAAAGGCTAAATCATACTGATAAGCAATTAATGACAAAGGAGCATGAACTTTTATCCTCTAATAATCAGATTTACAATTTAGAGAGTCAACTTCAAAAATATGAGGCCTTCCAAAGTGATATTGCCTATTTAGATAAGATCAAATCAGAAATTGATCAATTAACCCAAGAGAAAGAGCATCTTTCTGAAGAAAATAAAAGACTAGTTGAAGAAGTTCAACAGTATCACGGCCATGTTCAAACATTATATTTAATCTTAATTGTTTTGTTAATCATTAATTAAAGGGCGAAGCAAAGCTTCACCCTTTTTTTTAAAATTAGTCCCCTTCGATATATCGAAACATCATGAACTCAAGATTTAACATTCAACATTCAATATTTATGTTACCAGTTTTCTAAACCAATAGACCACCTCAAACTCAGCAACCTGCTCTTTAAAGTACTTAAGAGTTTCCAAAGGGATGGGAAGTTTTATAAGAACTTTCTTTTTATGGGATACTAGCTTATTTAGAATTTGCTGAATTACCTCTTTAACCATCAAATCATCGAAAGCATAAATAGGGTCAAGCAATACTAGCAATTTAATAGCTCCTTCTTTATTCTCCTCCTTAATGAATAGTACGTCAATGATCTCTCCATTTATTGTTATGTTGGCTTTATATACTTGAGAATCCTTTGATGTAAACCAAGCATTTAACATCAGCTTAAAGGGAAGATTTCTTCCTATAGGGATTTTCCCAAGCTTTAATAAGTTTTCCTCATCTATAACAATCTTTTCCAGGAATAGATCCTCCATATTTTGCGAGTTTTTTAGAAAGGGATTCTCCTTTAATTCTATAAAACAAGAGGTTGTATGTTTGCTAAAGCCCATACTTCTAAGGTCCTCCATACTGAAATCAGAGTTTTGAGGAGTTATGTCAATACTATAATATTCTTCTTGCTTGGCTACAGCTTCTATAAAACCACCGATATACTCTAAATTTTCTCTGTTATGATAGTCTTTTAAGAGCTTTAAAGCATAAATATAAAGGTATCTACCAAAGGGCAATTCCTCCTCTTGCTTATTGATACCAATGAACCCCACAATCTCTCTTTTATCAGCTATTAGAAAGAATAAGTCTTCATGAAAAAAACCTTTTTCTTGATATTTAATGATTGCCTCTTTAGTCCTAGAGGATAAGGGAGAAGTATATTTACTATAGGAGTAAATAATTAGACGTTTTTTTCTTCTGGCTTCTCTATCCTCAAGAATTTCGTCTGTTTTCAATTTTTTCACTATTTCATTAAGTTCCTTAATCACCCAGCTTTTTATATCCTCCCTTGCCATATCCTCTTCAAATATCTTAATATGAAGATATTCATCCAAGGTAACTTCTTTGTTTCTAGCTCTTTTTTCTAATTCTTTTAATTCATGGTCAGAGACCTCTATAGAAATTATCATAAAATCACCCCCATATAGAATTTTATTTTCAAATATGGGGGTTTATACAACATTTCTCTTTTATAATATATGTTAGGTGTGTTATTTGAGAGTCAATCTGAGCTGTTAGCTTGCTTTATTTACTTCAAGCTTGGTAAACCCACAACAAATTCGTAGAATTTCTTATAGTCTCCCTTATAATCAATTCCCTCAAGGGATGTTCCTCTATGGATGATACAGTCCTCTATTAAAAAGGTTGTTAACCCAAGCTGTTTTGCTACCATATCCTCCTCCACATCATTGCCAACCATCAGACAGTCCTCAGGCTTACCACCGATATTTTCTAAAACCTCTTGGTAAAACTCTACATTAGGTTTACAGAAATGCATCTTTTCAAAGGTGGTTATAAAATCAAAATCTTCTATTTCAAAGCCAGCCCATTTAATTCTTTGATGGATTGCAATCTCAGGGAATATAGGATTTGTAGCTACTACAACCTTATAGCCCTTATCCTTTAATTGTCTTACTGCTTTTACCATTAATTCCTCTTGTCTAGTTGCATCTTGAACTTTACAAAAATCCTTTATATAGTACTCCTCAAATAATGGATTCATAACCTCTGGCTTATGATGAACTCTCTTATAAAAGTCTTCGAAGAAGGCCTCTTCATTGGTTTTAGAAGCCTCTTTATTTTCTACCATGTATTTGGTAGATGCCCATACAATTGAAGAAAGCTCCTCACCCTTTATCATATCCTTAAACTTTACTGTCAATCCACCAAAATATCTTTTTATAAACTCATTCATATCTAAGGGCAATAGGGTACCATCTAAATCAAACAAAACGGTCTTTATCATCTCTTCACTCCTTTGCTATTTAATACTATTATATAATAACACAGGAGTTGCCTATATAGTTACTAATTCTACCAAGTCTTTTTATAGGGTCTTTTTTGATCGTTAAGAATGTAGAATTTAGAATGTAGAATGTAGAATTGATGTAGAAATTTGATTGCAAATTTCTATTCTATACTTCAATGATTAGTAATTCCTCTTAGTTCCTAAGTCTTTGTTTTTAATCTTAATTCTTAATTCTTAATTTCCTTTAATAAAATTCTTTGTTACATAGCTACTGGTCATTAATGCTAGCATGGATCCATATCCAAGTAGGAATTTCATTTCATCTCCCACCTTATAATCAACATCACTATGGGTAATATCCATTATCAGATGATCACTACTACCGCCTAAAATCTCTACCTTATCATCTGTGGGGGTGATTGGATGGGTGGCTAAATCCTGTTTACCAACTGCCAGTATTGCCCTTTTCATCATCCCTTTATCCTCAAAGGAGGGAACATTCCCGAAGGCATCTAGGCCTATTTCACCAATGGGTATTGAAGGTTTTTCTTTAATTTCAATGATTTCCGCCACCAACTGGAAGGTATCAATAAAGCAGTCTTTTATTTTTCCACCATAAGTTGTTTCTCCACCTAAAAGGATGGATTCACCAAGTCTAAGATTGTTGATTCCTGGTGGGATTCTACCTTCTTCAATAAGATAAATACTACTAGAGTTTCCACCACTGATGATTTCTATAGGTTTACCAGTTAATTTTTCCACCATTTTGGCTGTATCCAAAAGAATTTGAAGATTTTTTTCCGTTGGTATAACTCCGCCATAACAGGTTAGATTTGTTCCTATTCCAACTATTTCAATGTTTCGAAGGTTAATTACCTCTTTTACAGTCTCAATGAGGTCTTTTTCATCAAAAAACCCTTCCCTTAGATCTCCTAAATCCCTCATTAAGATAACCTTGTGAAGCTTATTTGCTTCGGCAGCTGCACTGTCTAAGGCCCTTAGGGTTGCTATTTCAGAGTTTAAGCTAATATCCGCATACTTTATTACCTCTTTTGCCATGCTGATCATGGGTAATCTTAGAAGGATTTTTTCAACAGGAAAATGCTGAAGCTTTTCAAGGTTTTCGATACGGGAATCTGCAAGATATTTAACTCCAGCCTCCACCAATTCATGGGCAATTTCTGGATAACCGCAAAAACCCTTGGTGACAGCAGTAACACTTATGTCGTATTTATTGCACTTTTCAACTAGAACCTTTGTATTGCTCCTGAGCTTATCTAGATATATATCTATTCTAGGATTCATATGATTCACTCCTTTAGCCTTAGGCTTTCCATCATAAGAAGCAAGGCTGCTTCAGGATATCTTTTGGATAGAACTCCTAAAGATGCCATAATATAATCATGATCAACTAAAACCACCGCATCCTCTGTTGGATTTAATTTGTTTTGAAGATTCTTTAAGGTGGCTTCCTTCAAAATTTCCACACCCCTCGGTAATCTCGTTAATGCCCCTCCTGTTCCAACGATATATTTGACGCTGGAAAGGTCCTTACCTTCAGCGATGGTAGTCTTTCCTCCAGGACCGTATAAATGTCTTATTTTACCAACATGTCGATCCAGGGCAGATAACACAGCTTCCCTAGTTAAAACCTCAACAAATTTCTTTTGAACAGGGGTCTTAGGTATGGGCTCATGGTTTTCTATAAGCTCTTCAATATCTGTTGATAGCTCTTCTTTGAGCTTTTCTTTTCCAATTCTTTCAACGATATTTAGCATATTGACATAGACCCCAAGGTCTCCCTCTACGGTTCTTTTGGCAATTGGTTCTGGACTGATGAGGATACGGCTAATTTCTTCACTACCCTCCGTCACTGAATGTAAGTCAGTTGTTGCACCACCAACATCAAAGGTTATTAAATCTCCTAACTTCTCCTTTAATAGCTTAGATGCCTCCATAACTGCTCCTGGGGTGGGTATAATGGGTCCATTCACCAAATTTCTTACTTTTGTCATACCTGGAGCATGGATAATATGCTCCTCAAAAACATCCTGTATAACCCTTCTTGTTGGTTCAATATTTAATTGATCAATTTTAGGATATACATTTTCAACAAGATAGAGCTTTACCTCTGTGTCTTGGAATATTTCTTTAATTTCCTCTTGATTCTCTACATTGCCGGCATAAATCACAGGGATCCTTAAATTAAGCTCAGCAATCTTCTCAGCATTATAGATTGCTGTGTCCCTTTCACCATAGTCTACTCCACCAGCAATTAAAATGATGTTGGGCTTTATTTCTTGTATTCTTTTTAAATCTGTTCTCTTTAATCTACCAGCTGTTACTTGATGAATGATTGCCCCAGCTCCTAAAGCCGCTTCCTTGGCTGCCCTTACTGTCATATCATAAACCAAACCATGGACCGTCATCTTTAAACCGCCGGCTGCACTGCTGGTGGCCAGCATCTCATCATATTGAAGTTCCTCAACACCTAGATTTTTTGCTAAATCATCAATGGCTGCCTTTAATCCGATATTAACATCACCAGCAGCTACTGATGTTGGTGCTTGCCCCTGCCCTAAAAATTTAGGGCAGGAGCTGTGTATATCTTGAAATCCATTCACTACTGTTGTTGTACTGCCTATTTCTGCAACCAGTACATTAATTTTCATTGTTCATTTCCTTTCTTTTATTTACAAAGAATGTGGCAACGTGAACTCCTTTCGTACCTCTTCCAAAACCGGCATCTACTCCCTGCTGAACAGCTATTTCGGGAGTAACCTGAGTACCTCCACAAGCTATGATCATTTTATCTCTGATACCCTTTTCAACACAGTACTCATGGATTCTTTTCATGTTTTTGTAGTGAATATCGTCATGACTAATGATTGTAGAGGCTAAAATACCATCAGCATTCACCTCGATAGCTGCGTCTACCAGCTTTTCAATTGGGCAGGAGGTTCCCAAGTACTCAACCTCTATACCCCATTTTTCAATCCCACCATGTTTAATATCAATTACTTCTCTAAGACCTACGGAATGCTCATCTTGACCTACTGTGGCTGCTACAACCTTCATTGGTATTTTTTCCATCTCTTCCCAAAGTTCTTCATCACTTAGTACTTCTGGTTCCTCTGGAATATCCAAGGTGGTGATATCAAGGTCAAACTCCACCTTACCCTTTACCTGTACTCTGGTTCCCTCTGATGGGTGAAGAACCTCTAAGTGGATAACCTCTGGATCCTTCAGGTTCATTTTCTTTGCAAATTGAATTGCTGCAAACTCAGCAGTTCTTTTAGTTGTTGGAAGGAATAACTCAACCTGAACCGTTCCATCAGCAAGCCATTCTACCTCTGGCTTAATTAGGTTGGTATTTCGATATTTTTCCTTTTCCTCTAAGCGATTATTCACATTGTCATTTTCATCTAATTCATCAATAAATATGATTTTTTCTGGCTTTTCAAAGGTACAGCCATCAATAAGTCTGGAAGGATTATCGACCGCAGCTGAATCATACTGAGCAACATTGTTGTATCCGAAGTGGGCGGTTACAGGAGCCATATAATCTTCATCTCTTTCAAATACAGTGCCAGCACCTATTCCACTATCCATCTTTCTACCAATACCATCACCGTTTCTTTCTGGATACATTCCTGAATCTACAAAGAAGCCCATCTCAACCGCTTGGAAATATCCCCCTACCTCAAGAAGCTCTTCTAAGTAGAGCACTGCCCTTTCTTGAAGCTCTCTAACCTGTTGTGGTAAAAAACCATCCCTCTTAAGCTCAACCATATCCAATAGTCCATCAAGACCAACTAAGGTTTGCTTAGCAGTATCACAAGCTTCGATGTTATACATATGCCAAGGAACATTTCTTCCCTCATCAGGAGTAATGGTTGATTGAATATCTGCGCTGGTAAGCTTAGAGATCATCATGTTTAATACATGGGTTACTGTAGCCTCCCTTGAAGAAGAGGTGATGTATTTAGTATTTTGTTGAGCCCTCATTCTATACTCATCGAAAAAGCCTCTAAGAGCAACCGCGTAGGGTAGGTCATACTTTGTAGCTGGCACCGGTGCAGCTGATGGAGGTACTGTAGAAAGACAAATATTTTCTTTCTTCATGCCAACCTTATGGGAGAAGATGGCATTAATACCATGTTGAACAATTAACTCTGGCATAACCTTCCATGCATCTCTAGCAGTAGCATTGGCGTTATGGGCACCATCTATTTGCGCAATATCTGCCCATGCCATTACCTTTTTAGATTCCGCAGCATCTACAAAGGATCGAATCATATTGATATTTCTGTATAAAACGTTATACTGTGGATCTTGGTGGGCACCATTAACCCCTTCCTCGGCAAACATCACGGCAATGTCTGGACCAGCAACCCCGGATACATAGGAATGGTAGTTAATTGGTCTGCCTACTTCTTCTTCAATAAAGTCTAGTGCTTTTCTTTGGGCTCTAACCTGTTTTCTGGTTACAGGAATACCACCTATACCCTGAGGTGACCCTTCTATTAGTCCGTCATAGTGGGATTGTCCAGCAGTTCTAATAACCATAATATGATCAGAACCATGCCAAGCAGCCATTCTCATCCTTCTGATGTCATCCTCAAACCTTCCTGAGGCAATCTCAGTTGTAATGGTTTGTACTGGTTGAGGGTCTAAATTATCAAAGTATTGAACAGCTGCAGGAATACCTATGGAGTTTTTTAGAGGCTCTGAACAATCTGAATATTGATGAGGCCCTATTTTTAAATTTTCTACAGGCTTTCTCCAGGTCCAACCCCTTCTTTTAGGTCTATAGTTTTCAAGGTCACTCAATATATCATTGATATCCATCTTTTGATTAATATCAACTTTTTTCATTACTTTTTACCTCCCTTAAAGATCCCTTCAATTGTATCCCAATGCTTGCCATCAATCATTTCTAATCCGGCTTGTCTCAATGGGATATTAAGCTCTTTAGAGATTCTATATACAAGGTGGCCAACACCCTTTCCTATTAAGCCTCTATCTATTGCAGTTTGAACCAGAGGCTTAGCTTCTAAGCTTGAGAAGCCCATTCTTAAAAGAATGGAACGCTCTACAGCTGGAGTAGTATGGGTTCTTGCAAGCTCTAGCAATGGATCAACTGCCTTTTCTGCCAGCTGCCAAAATCTTTGCTTTAACTCCTCATCAGTTAGGTTTGCTAGATGCTGTCTTCTTTGATTAAAATCATCTTCTCTTTTAATGTAGCCTTTCATTCTCTTCCTCCCTATATATTAACTTATTATAATTCTTCCATCACCTTTTTAACAAATTCCACAGTGGTTTTGGTTTCAACCGCCATGAATTGTATATCCTCATCCTTTATGTTCTGAATACCATTGGTTTCTATAGAATTCTTAATATAGGATCTCCTTATTTTATCCATTTCTAAATCTATGGCTTTAATGAATGAAGGATCCTTTGGCAATATGATATTCTTCCCTTGAATTTCTTCTTGAGGATTACCAAACTGAATCTCAATTCCATTTTCCCTTGCAAAGGACAATTGTGGCTGTATATGCTTTCCAGCCCCAGTGTATTCAGTTTCCTGAACTACAATAATTTGATCCTTTTCCATTTCCTGGGCAATGCTAAAGGCTGCAGCCAAGGACGTATTCCCTGCAGGGCCTCGTTCTAATCCTTCCAGTTGCGCCAAGGCCTCCGTCATGTAGAAGACTTCTCCTTGATTTACCAATACATAGCGATCCATATATCTTAAGGGCCTAGCTGCGGATCTTGGTACATCAGAACGGTCTGGCCAGGTTGAGAAGGGTATCCCAAAGCCTGTATGGCCTGTAGTAAAGGATTTTTTATTGAAGTCCTTATCGCTTGCCATATGTAAACCCTTTAAATTTACACTTGCTCCAACTATGATGGTGTCATTGGCACCTGCCTTGATTAAGCCTCTAGCAGTACCAGTAAGATTCCCTCCACCGGCATTGGTGCAAACCACAACATCAGGGTCTTTGCCTTCCCTTTCCCTAAACTGCATAGCCAATTCGTATCCAAGGGTTTCAACCCCAGCTATACCAAAGGGAGTATATAGAGATGCATTAAAGTAGCCAGTTTCCTCTAATAGCTTTAGAAAGGTATAGAAAAGTTCTGGGCCTACTGTTAGTTGGATCACCTCTGCTCCATAGGCTTCACACTTTCTTGCCTTTTCTATGATTTCTGGTTGACCCTTACCAGTGCTGTCGTAGCATTCCTGGACAATGATACACTTTAATCCGTGGATGGCTGCCTGACTGGCAACTGCTGCTCCATAGTTCCCACTGGTGGCTGCAATAACACCTTTATTACCAAGCTTTTTTGCATGGTATACTGCATTAGCAGCTCTCCTTGCCTTAAAGCTTCCTGATGGATTAGATGCTTCATCCTTCATAAAAATCCTAGCACCCTTTTTCTCAGGAGCCAGCTTTCTGGCTAGAGCTGTAAGATTCTTAAGCTCTAGTAACGGGGTATTTCCAACCCCAGCCTCACCTTGAATAGTTTGCATTTCTTGCAAAGTATAGCCAGTTTCCCTCATCATTCTCTCGTAATCGAAGGCTATTTTGCCATACTCAAATACACTATAATCGATTCCTACAGCCTTCTTCATAATTTCACTTTTTCTAGACATTACTGCCTGAAAGCTCATATCCCTATTCATGATCGTCACCACCCCAAAGTAGTTCCTTTAGCTGAAGGCCTATTTCCAATATTTCAGGTACAAATCTTCCATAATCGTGATCATAATGGGGGTTGGCTTCTACAAGCTTGCCCTTTACATCTCTACCGGTTATGGTCCTTACCTTCACCACATCCCCTACCACTGCATCTCCTTGTAGAAATCCCTTCGTCCACATTTCTAAAGGAACTTCCTTTGTATCCTCTGGAATATTAGGCGACCTTTCTGCGGAGGTTAGAACTATATCATGAATTCTAACCCATGTACCCTTCTTTACCATCATTATAATCCCTACCTTTGTATTAATTCTCTCATATCTCCCATAATGGCTCTTGGAACTGGTAAATCTAACATAGTCTTTAAGCCTGGGTTTGCATTAATCACATGAGGAATCATATTTACACACATAGCAATTGTACCTAGACCACCCTCTACTTCAGGTCTGTTTGCCATATTAATTGGTGGTGTACCCTGAATAACGATGTAGTCACCGGTTTCTGTTCCTTCCATCTCTGGCTCAATTTGCTGTGGATGAATCATATCGATTTTAACCTCACCATCTACCCAGCCTTGGCCAGTCATATTCACACCTGCTACATTTCCAGCTGCTGCAAAGCCATAGGGTGATTTTCTATCTATCGTTGTAACAATTGGCTTCATTTGTTGCTCAAACTTGTCAACCTTCCAACCAATCGCATCGGCGATCATTCCTACGGATTCATGGAAGCCTACATGTCCTGCTAAGGTACCCTCACTAACTCCCTTATCAAACTCTTCTACTGTTATACCAACACCTTGCTCCTCCATAACTGCTGGTCCAAAGGGTGAAAGGCTATTCACTCTTTTTGCTTCAATATGCTCAACATCCACCATACAGCCTGTTAAACAAACAACCAATAAATCCATCATTAATCCTGGATTAATCCCTGTTCCTAAAATAGATACTCCATTTTCCTTAGCAATTCTATCTAGCTCTGCTGCTAATTCAGGATTTTGAGCCTTTGGATAAGCCATTTCTTCTGCTGTAGAGATAACATTTACCTTCTTCTCTAGGGCTTGCTTTAATCTTGGGAAAGCAGCCTTCGTAAAGGAATCAGTTGCACATAAGCATACATCACAGGAACCCTCAGTTAATACCTCATCAATATTGGGGTTTATAATAACCTCAGGTCTATTTTCTCGATCCATTCCTAATACTTCATACATACTCTTTCCTATTCTAGCTTCATTCCTGTCGCAAACACCTACAATTTCAACACCCTTTTTCTTAAGAAGCATTTTAGCCATTCCGCTACCCATGGCGCCAAAGCCCCATATAACTACCTTAACATTTTCCATTGTAAAACCTCCATCTTTATAGATTTTTAAAAAGCTTAAACTAATATTATTGCAAGTCTCTTGCCAATTTTATTGTTATTGTTTAAAATATTTAGAATTGTATAAAGATGCAACTCTCTATTAGTTTTGCAGAACTAAAAGCACATCTTTGTTGACAAAAGAGGGCTATCCTATTTCCTACTATTCTAAAGAATCGGATAACTATTCGGTTTATTTTTCCAAATTCATGATAGGTTTTATACACGATATTAAAATTGAAAAAATCATGATAAAAACGCAATTATATTTGCGCTTTTATGCAAATATATTTGCGTTTTCAATTATAACTAACTTAATTTTTTAAGCTTATGCTGTAGGGTTTGTCTTTTTAATCCTAAGGCCTCTGCTGCCTTACTAATGTTCCCATTATACCTTTTAAGGCTATCCTCAATCATTTGCTTTTCGATGTTCTCCAGAGTGGTTTTTAAGCATCCCTCTAGCTTAATATGGGTGATGTACTGATGATGCTTATTTCTTTCATCCATAATAAACTCTAGAAAACTTTCTGAGAAGTGTTCTTCTTTTAATATATGCTCATCTTGAATCATATTGATGGCTCCCTCAATGATGTTTTTCAGTTCCCTTACATTTCCTGGCCACCAATACTCTTTAAAAACCATTTGCATACTTTCTGATAGAAGCCAAACATCTTTCCTTAAGGATTTATTAAATTTATTGATGAAGTACTCCGTTAAGAATAATATGTCCTCCTGCCGGTCCCGCAGGGGTGGTATGACGATGTTGATAACATTTAAGCGATAAAACAAATCCTTCCTTAATAATCCTTCTTCAATGGCAATATGAGGATCTTCATTGGTTGTTGCAATAATTCGAACATCTATAGGGATATCCTTTAATCCACCGATTCTTCTGACATATCCCTCCTGCAAAACCCTCAATAGCTTAGCCTGAAGCTGAATTCCCATTGAATTAATTTCATCTAATAATATTGTTCCGCCATTGGCTTGTTCAAAGATCCCTGGTCTATCTATAGCTCCAGTAAAGCTTCCCTTTGTCGTTCCAAAAAGAATTCCCTCTAATAGGCTTTCAGGTAGGGCTGCACAGTTTTGAGCTAAAAAGGCCTTATCCCTTCTATTGCTATGATAATGAATACTTTGGGCAAAGAGCTCTTTTCCTGTACCGGTTTCACCATAGATTAAAACACTTGATGAGGAGGATGCAGCCTTTCTTGCCATCTTCAGGGCTTCTAAAAAGGATGGACTTCTACCCTTTAAATCTTCAAAGGTGTATCTTTTGATTTCCTTCTTTTTAATATCAGCCTCTGGAATAAGCTGTTGTTGGAGACGTAATATTTCCTCCGATAAGCTTTGGATTTTGGTAATATTCTTAGCAATTTCCAATGCTCCAATTACCTCGTCCATATAGTATAGAGGTATGGTAGTATTTATGGTTGTTATATTTCTCCCTCTGTTGTTTAAGTAGCTCTGGCTTTGATTATAAATTGGTCTTTGAGTTTTCAGCACATTTAAAAGGGTACTGGTTTCCTCATTAAGACTTGTAAATACCTCCAGTAGGCTCTTATCCATTACATCCTCTATAGTCATCCCTTCAAGCTCTGCCATAGCTTCATTGTAAAGGATGGTTCTACCCTCATTATCAACTACATGAACTCCCTCGTCTATGGTCTGCAAAATTTTTTGCAGTATAACCATTAAGATTTTTTTTGAGATCAAATGTAAAACCCCCCAGAAAACTTTAGTTAAAAGTGTAAAGTGAAAAGTGAAAAGTCTAAAAAATCTCGAAAATATCTTCTATATCTAGTGTAATATTCATCTAGCTCCAAATGATTAACTCTTTATGAACATTTTTATTATATCATTTAAAGTCTTTTAATTATAGACAAAAAAGAAGTGGGTAACCCACTCCTTAGTTTGCTTCAATACTTTTAACTTTTCATTTTTCATTTTTAATTTTTCATTTTTAATTTTTCACTGACTTTACTCATATAGCTTAAACTGACTACATAAACCCTCTACCAACTTTTCAGCTTCTGTCTTCTTTTCAGGGTTATCAATGATCATTGCAATAATCTCAGCTATAGTAGCCATATCCTCTTCCTTCATTCCTCTAGTGGTTACAGCGGGTGTACCAATTCGGATTCCACTTGTAACAAATGGACTTTGAGGATCGAAGGGGATGGTATTTTTGTTAACTGTAATACCAATCTCATCAAGAAGATGCTCTGCATCCTTACCAGTAATATCTTTATTTCTTAAATCAATTAATAGTAAATGGGTATCTGTTCCTCCAGACACGATATTAAAGCCCCTCTTTGTAAGTTCATCTCCAAGACGTTTTGCATTTTTAATTACCTGATGCTGATACTCTTTAAACTCAGGCTTTAAAGCCTCTAAAAATGAAACCGCCTTTGCTGCTATAACATGCATTAGGGGTCCACCCTGAATGCCTGGGAATATAGCCTTATCAATTTTCTTTGCATACTTCTCTTTACAAAGAATTGCTCCACCCCTAGGCCCCCTTAGGGTTTTATGGGTAGTGGTGGTTACGAAATCTGCATAATCACATGGATTAGGGTGAAGTCCTGCTGCAACCAAACCAGCTATGTGGGCCATATCCACCATTAAGTATGCTCCTACCTCGTCTGCTATTTCTCTAAACTTTTTAAAGTCAATGGTTCTAGGATAGGCACTGGCACCAGCAACAATCAGCTTTGGCTTTGCTTCCTTAGCAATTTTCCTTACCTCTTCATAATCTAATAGCTGGGTTTTTTCGTCAACTCCATAGGCCACAAAATTATAGTATGTACCAGATATATTCACAGGACTTCCATGGGTTAAATGTCCTCCGTGGGAAAGATTCATCCCCAACACTGTATCACCAGGCTCTAGAACAGTAAAATACACACCTAAATTGGCATTTGAGCCTGAATGGGGTTGTACATTGGCATGTTCACAGTTGAACAATTTCTTCATTCTCTCTCTTGCCAGATTCTCAGCTACATCAACCTCTTCACAACCACCATAATAGCGCTTATCTGGGTAGCCCTCAGCATATTTATTTGTTAATTGACTCCCCATTGCTTCCATAACCGATACAGAAACAAAGTTTTCTGAGGCAATCAGCTCAATGTTTTTTCTTTGTCTAGCGGTTTCCTTTTGAATTACTTCGAAAATTTCTGGATCTGTTGTTTTTAATGGATCAAAGTTCATAGGTTATCCCTCCTATTAAATTACACACAAGAATATTATAGTCATTCTACATATAATTTACAACATTAAACATAATTTAAGTATATCATAATTCATAGCATATTATAGTTATTACCCAAATTTCTATAAAAATCTTACAAATTGTTAAAATATCTGTTATAATGGATTTATTTTGGAGGTGACGGTTAGATGGAGGTTAATGAAAAAAAGCTTCTCAATATGGCTATCTTTGCTGGGGAAATCATGCTTAAGAATGGAGCTGAAACCTATCGAGTTGAAGATACTATATTTAGGCTTTGTAGATCAAGGAATGTTAGTGAGGTAGAGGTTTTTGTAACTCCAACAGGAATATTTGCTTCCATAAATCCTGGGGTTGAAAATAACGAAAACATTATAACCTATGTTAAAAGAATAAAGTCAAGGGCCATTGATTTAAATAAGGTAAGTGAAGTAAATGATTTTTCTAGAAGATTCGTTGAAGCTGAAATTTCCATAGATGAAGCTATGTCACAGCTTAAAAAAATTGACCTTTTACCCCATTACCCACTGGAATTACAGGCTCTTTTTGGTGGTGTTGCAAGTGGTTTCTTTGCCCTCCTCTTTGGAGCAAATTCTATGGAGTTTATTGCCGCCCTTGTTACCAGTATTGTTGTCACTCTTTCGGTACACTTCCTAATAAAGATGGAGTTTAACCTGTTTATAACAAATATAGCTGGAGGTGCCATGTCGGCCCTGATAGCCATATTGCTAAGCCTTGTACTACCCTTTACAGAGGTGGATAAGGTTGTTACAGGAGCCATCATGGTTATGGTACCTGGAGTTGCAATGACCAATGCCGTTAGAGATTCTATAGCCGGGGATCTTGTTTCAGGTTTGGCCAGAGGGGCAGAAGCTCTATTAATTGCTGTATCTATCGCCTTTGGAGTAGGTTTTATTCTAAGGGCATGGATGTTTATAAAGGGGGTAGGATTGTAATGTTATTATACTTAAAGCACTTTATCTTTGCTTTTATAGCTACAATAGGTTTTGCTTTTCTGTTTAATACCCCAAAATCAGCCCTTTTAAAATCAGCCTTGGCTGGAGCCTTTGGTTGGCTTTTATTCATAGCAAGTGATACCAAGACTGGCTCTGTCGTAGTATCTACCTTTTTAGCCTCCTTATTAATTGGCTTAATTGGAGAGGTATATGCAATAACTGATAAAAAGCCTATTACTGTTTTTATTATTCCCGGCATTATCCCCTTAGTTCCTGGGTTTAAGCTCTATTATACAATGATCTCTATTCTTGAAGGGGATTTATTAAAGGCTTCAAGTTTCGGCAGCGAAGCCCTAATGATTACCATAGCCATATCCGGAGCCTTAACGGTGGTATTATCCATTAACTCCTTTAGAAAGAGGATCATGGCCAAGAGGATTTAAAAAAGAAGGAATGGTACTTTAAAGATTCATATATATAGGGACATTGCGTAAACCTTTATATATTTTTTGGTTGACATTTATAACCTTGATGTTTATAATACAATTGAGATAAATTTCAAGGAGGACATCAAATGTTTAAAAACCTAAGTCTTAGAGATATTACCTACTCAGCAGTTTTTGCAGCACTAATTTGTATACTAAGCTATGTTTACCTACCAATACCCTTTTCCACAGTTCCTATCACTGGCCAAACCCTTGGAATAATGCTGGCGGGTTCCCTTTTAAAAACACGTCAGGCTGTTTTAAGTGTACTAATATTTTTAATTATTGGTTTTATAGGAATCCCCGTTTTTGCTGGCGGTGCATCGGGAATCAGTGTTTTAATGGGGCCTACAGGTGGATACTTAATTGGTTTTTTAATAGGAGTAATGGTAATCGGATTATTAAAGGGGAGTAAAAATCAGCTGGTTAGAATTACAGCTGCTAATATCATTGGTGGAATTATCGTTGTTTATGTTTTGGGAGTATCTTGGTTAAGCTATTCAACTGGCATGGATTTAAAGAGTGCCTTTGTAGCAGGTGCCTTATATTTTCTTATTGGTGACATAGTAAAGGTGGCAATTGCTTCAACCTTGGCGGTTACCCTGAATAAACAGCTAAAAAAAATATTAACCAATTAAAAAACGTGCCCTTCGGCACGTTTTTTCATCTATTCATTTGTTTCTACAATCTCTGTTATCACAGGAAGAAATTTTTTGCTTTCCTTAAAGGCACCTTCTTTTGTACGGATTGCTAAGAAGGTTAGCGCCATAACTGCAAAGCCTATTATGGCTACATAAATGTCCTTTTGAGGTCCTATGTTCATTGATACTAAAATCCTATTACCGGCAAAAATTCCTACCAATAGGGCAATAAGGGGTATTACATAAACAATAAAGGCTGCTGATAAAACATCCTGACTTTCCATATCTACAGATACCCGATCTCCAATCTTAGCATTAATTCCATTTATAGCTTCTATTGCAAATTTATTTTCCTCTTCTCCCATCTTGCAGGCATTACAGCTGCCACAGCTGGAGTGTCTTTGCATAACAACCTTTGCATGCTGGCCCTTTACCTCTGTTACAACACCACATTGCTTCATCCATATCCCTCCTTTAAAAAATGAATCCTTTTTATCTATTTAATACCCAATAAATCTCGAACCACAACAGAAGCGATAATTAATCCTACTGCAGATGGTACAAAGGCAACACTACCTGGAATTTGATGTCTTACTGTACAGGTTCGATCTTTGTTAGGGCATATACAATCTGTTTTACAATCGCTATCGATCTTCAAGGGTGTTAAAGGTTCCTCCTGTGAATATACAACCTTTAACCTATCCACCCCTCTTTTCCTAAGTTCCTTCCTCATAACCTTGGCTAGAGGGCATATAGAGGTTTTGTAAATGTCTGTTACTTCAAAACGGGTAGGATCTAATTTGTTTCCTGCCCCCATACTACTGATAATTGGTATCCCCCTCTTACTACACCTTTCAGCAAGGTCTAGCTTAGCAGTTACCATATCTATTGCATCCACAACATAGTCATAATCATTGCTTAATAACCTTTCGGCACTTTCACTGTTATAAAGCTCCTTATAGGTTATAACCTCTGCCTTCGGATTAATATCCAAAATTCTATCCTTCATTACCTCCACTTTAGCTTTACCAATGGTACTTCTAGCTGCATGTATCTGACGGTTAATATTGGTAAGACATATATCATCATCATCCACTAGAATAAATTTCCCAACAGCAGTTCTGGCTAAGGCTTCGGCTACAAAGGTACCCACACCACCAATACCAAAAATTGCAATTTTACTATCCTTTAATTTATTTAAACCCTCTGTTCCAATGAGGATTTCACTCCTTGAAAAAGCATGTAGAGCCATAGGCATCCTCCTCTTCATTACACTAAAAATAATACTAACTTAATTATTCCCCTATGTCAACTCTTTACCCGCCATGAATGTCAAGATGTTGAATGTTGAATGTTGAATGTTGAATGTTGAATTAATGGCGAAATTTGCATAACAAATTTCAATCATTGTAGAGAGTTTATCAAAACCTTCCTGAAATATGGAATTTTTCCAATTTCCATAATAAAAACCTCCCAACTAGGGGAGGTTTTTATTTCAGTGACCCGCCATGCCGTTTATCGATTGTTTTGAAACCTGCCTCAGCAGGTGGGTATCCTGTTACTGAGTTCCGAAGTCCTCTCTGTAGGAGGCTTTTCTTCCATCAATAAACCCAGATTCCCGTATAAGTGATGTTGGCTCAAAACGTGATCGAGTCTACGTACACAGCAGGATTGTTACTATTATAATAGCATATTATATCCTATTTTTCAAATTTAATTATTGGGAAATTTGCATAAGTTACAATCCTTACAGTTATTTAGCCTCATTGTTAAATCACTACAGGCCCTTTTTGAGAAAATACAGGGTATTTGATTTTGCTTTGCCTTGCTTTTGATTATATCAGTAATATTATGCTCAATAAAATCATAAAAAACAATCACTAAATCTAAATCCTCAGGCATGTCTAGTTTCCGCATACCCTTTTTTCGTCCTGTCCAATGTATGTATTCTTTAATTCCATGGTTTTCTAATGTGGTTGGTATATTCCCTAATCTATCTGCTCCAACTAATAATGCCTTCATCCTATTAACCTCCTATTATCTAATTCCTTTGTATGTAATTGATATTGATTATCATTATTATACATCAATCGTATATTCTTGTCAATAATGTCCAATAAAATAAAAAATCTATTATGTTCCAACGCTCCTATTAAATAAAAAAACTGCCCCTATTCAGAGGCAGATACATCAGCAAATCCCTTTTATATATCAATTTTTAATATTCTATCTTTAACTCTTACTAACTTCTATACTTAATTCCTTTAGCTGCTTTTCATCTGCTACTGATGGAGCATTTGTCATAGGGCAGCTGGCATTTTGAGTTTTGGGGAAGGCTATAACCTGCCGAATATTCTCCTCTTTTGTTAAAAGCATCATAAGTCTATCTAAGCCAAAGGCAATTCCACCATGGGGAGGTGTACCATATTTAAAGGCTTCTAATAGGAAACCAAATTTATCCCATGCTTCCTCTTCGCTAAAGCCTAAAGCTTTAAACATCCTCTGTTGCACATCGGAGGAGTAGATTCTAATACTGCCTCCACCCACCTCATAGCCATTAATCACAAGGTCATAGGCCTTTGCCCGAACCTTTTCTGGCTCTGTCTCAAGAAGTTCTAAATCTTCATCCATTGGTGAGGTGAAGGGATGATGCTTTGCTACATATCTATCATCTTCCTCATCATACTCAAATAACGGAAAATCTGTTACCCATAAGGCTTTATACTCATCCTTATTCACTAGGTTTAGTCTCTTTGCTACCTCTCCCCTCAGATGACCAAGGGAGTCATATACCACTGAGTTTTTATCGGCTACAAATAACAGAAGGTCACCCTCTGCGGCATCGCCTCGTTTTAAGATTCCCTGCATTTCCTCCTCAGAGAAAAACTTTGCTATTGGGGAAATAACCCCTTCCGCTGTAACCTTAATCCAAGCTAGACCCTTGGCCCCATAGGTTTTAGTATAGTCCTCTAGGGCTGTAATATCTTTTCTGCTGAATTGATCCCCATATCCCTTAACATTAATGCCCCGTACAGAGCCTCCAGCTTCCACAGCACCAGAGAAGACCTTGAAGGATGAGGAACTTACTAAATCAGAAACATCAAATAACTCAAAGCCAAAGCGTATATCTGGCTTATCAATGCCATAGCGTTCCATAGCTTCCTTATAGGTTGTTCGGGGAATTGGTAGGGGAATTTCAACATTAATAACCTCTTTAAATACTTTATGAACCAGACGTTGATTTATATCAATTACATCTTCAGCATCCACAAAGGACATCTCGCAGTCTATTTGAGTGAACTCTGGTTGTCTATCGGCCCTTAAATCTTCATCTCTGAAGCATTTTACGATTTGAAAATATCGATCCATTCCTGAAACCATCAAAAGCTGCTTAAATAACTGAGGTGACTGGGGTAAGGCGTAGAACTTTCCTGGGTTAACCCTGCTGGGTACTAAGTAGTCTCTTGCTCCCTCTGGTGTGGTTTTTGTTAAAACCGGGGTTTCTACTTCTATGAAACCCTCCTCTGATAGGAAGTTTCTTACGATACCTGCTGTTTTATGTCTTAATATAAGGTTCTTCTGCATTGTGGACTTTCTTAAGTCAAGATATCGATATTTTAATCGTAGATTCTCGGAAACATCATCGTCGTCCTTAATATATATGGGAGGTGTGTCAGATGTATTTAACACATCTAAAATCTCTGCGAAAACTTCAATTTCTCCAGTTGGTATATTGGGATTCACCGATTGTCTTTTATGAACCTTCCCCTTAACTGCAATTACATATTCTGCTCCAATGTCATTGGCCTGATTAAAGGCTTCCATCGAAACCTCCTTATCAAATATAATCTGTACGAACCCTGTTCTATCCCTCATATCAGCAAAAATCAAACCACCAAGGTCTCTTCTTTTTTGTACCCATCCCATAAGGGTTACCTCTTCACCGATATTGCTGCTATTTAAAACACCACACATATGACTTCTTTTTAGCTTTGTTTTCATTGTTAAACCTCCTTCGTCTAAACTGATTACTCTTCTAATAAGGAAACCAAATCTCTGACTTCCCCTCCATCCATAATGCCATAATAATTAAAGCCTTGCTTCTGAAGATTGTTAATTTGCTTACCAAACTTTTTTGCCTTTGGATAGATACTTACAATTTTATCTTCTTTCCTTAGGCTATCAGCCCAATCAAAAACTGGATTAATATCCTCATCAGAATTAAAAAGTAGGGCTACCTTTGTGGTAGGGTCTGGGATGGTAAAGCCCTTTTCCATTAAAATAGAAAAGATTCTTTCAAAGCCTATAGAAAAGCCCACCGCTGGAACATCCTCCTTTTGGAATCGGCCAATCATCTTATCGTAGCGTCCACCACCAGCTATGGAGCTACCGAATTCATTGCTTACAATTTCGAAAATCTGGCCTGTGTAATAGCCCATACCCCTTATTAGGGTTACATCAAACTCAATGTTGTACTCTCCATTAGATTGTCTGGTTACAACATCCATAACCCTTTTTAGGGATGTTAACACCTCTTCATCTATATTGTACTTTATAAAGGAATCCTTATTTAAGGTCTTTAGCTCAGTTAATGCCTTGAGAAGCTCTTTAGATTTAGCCTCATCATAATCTTTTTCAATAAGCTCCTTTTCAACCCCATTTTGACCGATTTTATCCATCTTATCAAGGGTTATACAAATGGTTTCCACCTGATTTTCATCGAAGCCAATAGCGGTAATCAAAAACTTTAAAAGACGTCTATCATTGATTTTAACGGTAAAGCTTCTAAAGGATAAAGCTTGTAAAGCTTTAGCCGTGGTTGTTATTAGATCTATTTCCGCTATATCAGAGGCTTCTCCCATGATATCTATATCACATTGAGTAAACTGTCTAAACCTTCCCTTTTGAGGCTTTTCTGCCCTCCATACCCATCCAATTTGAATTGATTTAAAGGGGTTGGGTAAAGCCTCTCTGTTATTGGTATAAAATCTACTTAAGGGTAGGGTCAAATCGTAGCGTAATCCTAAATCACACAAATCATCCTCTGTTATATTCTCTTGCTGAAGATTTAATTTTTCTCCACGCTTTAAAATTTTAAATAAGAGATTCAGGTTTTCTCCACCTTCGCTCTTGGTTAATAACTCTAAGTTCTCAATGGAAGGTGTTTCGATCTGTTGAAAACCACTTTGCTTGTATACCTTAATAACGGTATTTTTCATCCATTCCCTTAGTTCCATATCTACTGGGATAATGTCAAAGGTTCCCTTTGCAGTTGATGTTCTTATTTTCATAGCTCTGCCTCCATTCCTCATTTTATTTTTAAATACAAAAAACCCCCGTCCCTAGAAGGGACGAGAGTTGAATTTCCCGCGGTACCACCCTGATTGGATATGCTCCCACTTAAGCCTTAACGCAGCCTCACGTATCCCTCTACTGTTTTCAAAGGATAAGCTCCAAGGTGTCTTCAAGGTACTCTAGCCTGTCGAGCTTCCACCATCCTCGACTCGCTTAAAGGGTAATATCTTTACTACTCCTCTTCGACGCTTTTTATTGAATTGGTAATATTATAATTCTTTTCCATTGTTGTGTCAACTATATATTAAAAATGAATCTATTTAAATTATAACCAAATATATCATGCTAAAACCTATGGAAAATAAACTTTCTTTCTCTCAACCATTTCTCCTACTCTTTCTATGTAATCCTGTAGATTTTTTACATTTGGGACTCTTTCTAAACGATTCTCTGAAGGATACACCATTTTGGATACAGCTCCTGCTCCTAGGGCTATAATGGTTTGCTTCTCCTCCATGATCTGTATATTGTAAATACCCTCATAACCATCTTTACAATAGCCTATGTTCTCTAGATGCCCCAGCATGTGTTTTTGCCTATACATGTAATAGGGCTTTAACTCCATCATAGCAGCGTAGCTTTTGGTAATTTCCAACATCCTTTGGCCTTCCCCTTCACTAACTTCATGGGAATTGATTTCTTCCTTCAGCTTAGAAGCCCTTTTAAGGGCAAGGGTATGTACAGTTAAGCTTACGGGATTTAGTTTCTGAATCCTCTCCATGGTTTTTTCAATCATTGTTGGATTCTCTCCTGGAAGCCCAATGATTAAATCCATATTGATGTTGTCAAAGCCCACCCTTTTTGCTAGATGATAAGCCTCCTCCAGCTCCTTAACTGTATGATTCCGTCCCACTGCCTGCAGGGTGCCATCATTCATGGTTTGGGGATTAATACTAATTCTTGTTATTCCCATATCCCTTAAGGCTATAAGCTTTTCTTCATTAATGGTGTCGGGCCTACCAGCCTCAAAGGTAAATTCCTTTAGTTCAGATAGATTAAAGGAGTTCTGTATAGCCTTTAGAAGCTGTTGAATTTTTACTACTGTTAGAGTTGAAGGAGTACCTCCTCCCACGTAAATGGTTTGCAGTCTTTTACCATGGTTATTTACCATAGCTGCTACCTGTTCTAACTCATAAATTAAAGCATCCAAATAGGGCTGCTGTAGATCTTTAGACTTCTCTAAGATGTTTGATGGAAAGGAGCAATAGGTACATCTTGAGGGGCAAAAAGGAATGCTAATATAGAGGCTTATAAGATCCTCTCTGATTGGATAGATAATAGGATGCTCCCTTTTAGCCACATCTAATAGGAGGTTAGCCTTATCCATCTCAAGGAAATACTGGCCCAACAGTTTTTCCGTAATAGCCTTTTCATCATTGCCCTTTTCCATTAAGTCATGGACAATCTTAGTGGGTCTTATACCAGTAAGAATTCCCCAGGGTAAAGTCTTATTGGTAAAGCTACTGAATAGCTTATAAGTCAATCTCTTTAATAATAGCTTGCATTCTTTTTTCATGGTATGAGGATCTTCTTCTGTAATAAAGAAGCTCTCCTTCAGTGCTTGATTATAGCCCTCTGCCATAAGGGTGGCACTAACAGAGATTTTCTCCTTTTCTCTTTTAATGATAGTCTTAAGAAAAGTCTCACCCCTGACTAAGCCTTCATATGAATCTAAAAGAATTATTTCATCTGGCCTATAAGACAGCTTTAGCAGCTCTATAAGCTCATAGCTATAATCATGACCTATACAAACAACGTTAATCATCCTAAAGCTCCCATCAATAATCTTTGGTAATTTCATTTCCTAAGTGAAGAACTAAGCTTCTGCTAATCCCTAGCTCTGAAGCGATTTCTCCATCACTTAACCCTGCCTCCTTCATCTCTATAAAATCATGAAGGTTTAGTTCTAATAATTCCTTCCCTCTTTTTTCTTGAAGGATATCACTTAATTTTCTTCTCATAAAAAAACCTCCTGGAAAATGGTTTACCTTATTTTTCCCCCTTTTTCCAGGAGTATTCTTTTAACCAATGAATGGATTCGTCAATTTTTCAATTCCAATTCGGGAAGCCGGCCCATGTCCAGGAAGTACTGTAATTTCATCATCTAGCACCATCAGTTTATCTTTTATGGACTGGATTAGTTGATTATGATTGCCTCCCTCTAAGTCTGAACGTCCGATGGAGTTTGCGAAGAGGGTATCCCCAGTGAATAGATAATGATCTACTAAAATACATACCCCCCCCGGGGTGTGACCAGGAGTATGGAAAATTTTTAAGTCCAAATTTCCTAATTTTATTAAATCACCATCGATCAGGAAGTTTTCAGCATCCAATTCTACAGGGTTAGTTCCCATCCTAGAAGAATAGTTCTTATCTTTATCTTGAATAATATATAAATCATCCCGGTGAATATAAAGGGGGACATTGGTTTCATCCATCAGGCCCTTTACACCTCCAATATGATCTCCATGTCCATGGGTAAGAATTATGAAACTGAGATCCAGTTCATTTTCCTCTAATACCTTCAGGATTTTATCTGAATCTCCACCTGGATCGATGACTGTAGCCTTTCCAGTAGCATCATCAGCGATGATATAACAGTTCACTCCATATATACCTACCGATAATTTTTCTAAAAACATTCTGCACCTCCCTAAAAGGTTTTTCTACTATCTACCATAATGGTAACAGGTCCATCATTAATCGAATGAACCATCATATGGGCTTGGAAAACACCGGTTTCTACCTGTATTCCCATACTCTTTACCAATTTAATAAACTCCATATAAAGGTTATCAGCAATATCAGGCTTTGCAGCCTCTGTAAAATTGGGTCTTCTACCCTTTCTACAATCCCCCAATAGGGTAAACTGAGAAACCACCAGCATTTCACCTTGAATATCTATTAGGGATAAATTCATTTTCTCATTTTCATCCTCAAAAATCCTCAGATTTGTCAGTTTATCAGCCATATATTTTACATCCTCTAGGGTATCTCTATCTGCTACACCTAAATAGATTAAAAGGCCATTTTTTATTTCTCCTGTAGTAGAACCCTCTACTACAACCCTTCCATCCTTTATTCTCTGAACAACTGCCCTCATAATAACCTCCTCTATGTGGTTACACGATGAACATCAATTACACCTTGAACATTTTTAAATTTCTGCATGAGCTTGTCCAGCTGATCAATGTCATCAACCTCTACCGTTAAGTTTATTACCGCCATTCTTTCTTTATTGGTTCTTGCATTTAATGCACAAACCGTCGACTTGTTATCTGCCAATATTCTAGTAAATTCAGATAGTAAACCCTTTCTATCGTTGGCCTTTACCTGGATTTCAGCATTAAAGGCAATGGGCTTAGTGGTATCCCATTCCACCTCAATTAGACGATCAGCCGATTCGATGTTATCAATAAGATTTAGACAATCCCTTCGATGGACAGAGACACCTCTTCCTCTGGTTATATAGCCAACAATGTCATCTCCTGGTACAGGATTGCAACACTTAGAGAATCGCACCATGATATTGTCAATCCCCTTTACTGTTATACCCTGACTTTGTCTCGAGGCCTTCTTCTTGCTTTCTGCAGTTTGCTGATACTGTCTTTCTGTTTCAATAACATCCTTAACAGGTTCCTTTTTGATTTGTTCCTTTTTTATAACATCCCGAATTTTAGGGATAATTTGACTTAAGGCTATCCCGCCGTAGCCTATTGCTGCATATAAGTCCTCTTCTGTATTTAAGCCTAAGCGTTTGGCAATTTGGATTAAGAGCTTTGATTGAAGGGCTTCTTGCTGATTAAAACCCTGTCTGCGTACCTCCCTTTCTAAAATCTCCATACCTTTTTCAATATTCTCTTCTCTTCTCTCCCGCTTAAACCACTGCTTAATTTTATTTTTCGCCTGAGAGCTTTTTACAATTTTAAGCCAATCCCTACTGGGGCCATTACTATTGGAAGAGGTTAGAATTTCAACAATGTTGCCATTCTTGAGTTTGAAATCTAAGGGTACAATTCTGCCATCAGCCTTAGCACCTACACACTTATTTCCAATATCAGAGTGTATCCTATAGGCGAAATCAATTGGTGTGGATCCAGCAGGTAAATTGATTACTTCCCCCTTTGGGGTAAAAACAAATACCTCATTGGTAAATAAATCTATTTTTAAGGACTCCATGAATTCTCTAGGGTCCTTCATTTCCTTCTCCAATTCCATCATTTGACCTAACCAACTAAGCTTGTGGCTAAGGCCGTCATGATCCTGGTTATTTCTCCCCTCTTTATATTTCCAGTGGGCAGCAATACCATATTCAGCAATTTGATGCATTTCATAGGTTCTAATTTGAATTTCTACAGGTTCTCCCTTTGGTCCAATAACTGTAGTATGTAATGATTGATATAGATTGGGCTTGGGCATAGCGATATAATCCTTAAATCTGCCAGGTATGGGCTTCCATAGGGTATGTACAATTCCCAAAACCCCATAACAATCCTTGATATTGTCAACAATAACCCTTACAGCAAGGAAATCAAAAATTTCATCAAAGGATTTTCCCTGATAAGTCATTTTTCTATAGATACTATAGAAATGCTTAGGCCTACCTGAAATATCTCCATCAATGGCGAACTCCTCTAACTTCTCATTAAGGGTGTTTATAACATCATTAATATATTTTTCTCGATCCTGACGTTTAATAGCTACCTTTTCTACTAAATCATAGTAGCCTTCTGGGTCAAGATATCTTAAGCATATATCCTCTAGCTCCCATTTAATTCTAGATATCCCTAGACGATGGGCAATAGGTGCATAAATTTCAAGGGTCTCAGAAGCCTTTTCCTTCTTCTTTTCATCCGTCTGAAACCTTAGGGTTCTCATATTATGAAGCCGATCCGCAAGCTTAATAAGAATTACTCTAATATCCTTAGCCATTGCTATAAACATTTTTCTAAGGTTTTCAGCTTGGCGTTCCTCCTTAGATTCAAAGGACAATCTGGTAAGCTTCGTTACTCCCTCCACCAGTTGAGCAATTTCTTCTCCAAATTCAGACTTTATCAGTCCATAGCTTCTGTCTGTGTCCTCAAGTACATCATGTAAAAGGGCAGCAGCAATAGTGCTGCTGTCCATTTTTAGCTCAATCAGAATTTTTGCCACTTCAACTGGGTGTATAAAGTATCTTTCGCCTGATTTTCGATATTGACCTTCATGAGCATTTTCAGCAAAATTGTATGCCCGAATCACTAACTCCACATCACATTGAGGGTTATATTCTTCTATCATAGCTATTAATTTTTCCAGCACAGCAATCACCCTCTCTGTTAAGGTAATGAAATTTAAATGTAAATGTTAAATGTTGAATGTATTCTTAATACTCACTTATTACTTATTACCCTTATTCTCCTTGTTCAACTCTCAATTTTCAATTTTCTACTATTCTTCATCATATTGTACTAATGTCTCAACATGGTAGTCCTTTAAGGTTTCACGGCCCTTTAGGAAGCTTAATTCAATTAAGAAGTTTAAAGAGATCACCTGACCACCTAATTCTTCTATAAGCTTTGCAGCAGCTAAAACAGTACCGCCTGTAGCCAGTAAATCATCTAAAATTGCAACCCGATCACCAGGCTTTATAGCATCCTTATGTATTTCTAATGCATCAGTTCCATACTCTAGCTTGTACTCATATCTTGCAGTTTCTGCAGGTAGCTTTCCAGGCTTTCTAACTGGAACAAAGGCCTTGTTCAGTTTATAAGCAACAGGAGCCCCCATTAAAAATCCCCTTGCCTCTGGTCCAACAATAACATCGACATTTAGGTCCTTTAATTGCTCAGATAATTGGTCTATTACATATTTGAAGGCATCCTTATTGTTAAGGACAGTGGTAATATCCTTAAAGCTTATCCCTTCCTTTGGAAAATCTTGAATCTCTCTTATCAAACTTTTTAAATCCATACTTACTTCCTCCTTAAATATATTTGACTAATGTGTTTTTTATATTTTTCATGCTGTAAAAACAACTTTTGTTGGCTTTTATAGGCTTCTAAATCCTCTATATTTATTTTACCACGAACCTTTAAGGGTATGAGCTTTACATAGCTATCCGTCAATAAATAATTTAATAATTCTCCTTCATGAAATAATTCTAATGCATTAAGTATCAATTTTTCATTAACGGAAAAGTTGACTCTTTTTATAATTTCATCAATTAATTTCTCCATAGGTAGTTCTTCTGACCCTTTACCAAGCTCCATAAAGATCTTATATAGGTCTATTAACCTTCGTCTGCATGGTATAGTTTCTTCAAGAATCTTATAATTATAAGCTTCATCATTTTCCCTATAGAAAAAGTAGGTTCTTTCTAGGTCAGTTGATGCTACAAAGCAGTTGAAATCAGCAGGTGAAAAAAATTGGTCATATAGAATAATTTTATTATATCTTCTAAAATCAATTTTTTCAATATTGGGATTAATGATTACATGAACATCCCCTAACACTGGAGATTTATTTATGTGCTCAAAATCTAAGGTGAATTGCTTTTTAGTTCCTCTTCTTCTTATCCCTGTTAAATAATAAAGATTATAAGCCTTCTCTAGGGTGTTGCAAAGAATCAGGATTGGCGGATCATCAGAATTTAACAAATCAAGGAGAATACTGTCATTCGTATCATTCACTACAATATTTTGAACATCAACTGCAAGGTTTTCTTCCTTACATTCCTTATCTTGAACTTGGAGGCTTTTATAGTATTTCCTTTGTATGGTGGAGCTTTCTGCCACTTCCCTTGCTGCCATATCCTTTAAATTTAATTGTATGGTTTTGCTTCCATTATAATAATTGTATTCTGGTGTAAACAATACATCCACAATCTCTTGTGCTTGAATATTTTCTGTTAAAGGTCCTAGTCCAAAACCAATGGCCGAGAGCTTTTTGTTACCGCCCTCATATTCAGCCCTTAGATGTTTTCCATCGGTGCCAACTGCCTTAAGATAGGTAGTTTTTAGATTCCGAGCTATGAACTTTGGGCTAGGATTCCCCATCCCGTGGGGCTCCAAAATCTTTAACTCCTCCAAAAGTTTGTCGCAAACATCTTCAGTATTAAGGATATCGTCAAAGGATAGCTCCTTTAAAAAATCCTCTTCTGTCAATAAAGAATTTGTTACTTGATTAATTCTAGCTTTAAAATCCTCCAGATGATGGACTTCCATTGATAAACCAGCAGCCTGTTCATGACCTCCAAATTTTTGAAAAAGGTCCTTACACTGATTAAGGGCTTCAAAAATATTTAAGCTGGCTATGCTTCTGGCAGACCCCTTAGCTACCCCGTCCTCTATAGATAAGATAACCGTAGGTTTATAGTATTTTTCAACAATCCTTGATGCCACTATTCCTATTACTCCATGATGCCAGCCATCATTATGGAGTACAAAAAAGCTTCTATTGTTATTTTCTTCATTCTCCACCATCTCTACTGCCTGGTTGTAGATTTCCATCTCCAGCTGTTGTCGCTGTTTGTTTTCTCTATCCAATAAATTTGCCAATTCCATAGCCTCAATGGGGTCTTCAGTTGTTAATAGCTTAACTCCAACCTCTGCATGGCCCATTCTCCCTGCAGCATTGATTCTGGGAGCCAGCATAAATCCAATATGACCTGCATGAATACTCTTTCCCTTTAGCCCAGAAATTTCGATTAAGGCCCTTATCCCGTTATTGGTAGTATTGGCTATAACCTCCAGACCATTCTTTACAATAATTCGATTTTCGTCAACTAAGGGGACAATATCCGCCACAGTGGCAAGGGCTGCTATATCAATATATTGATCAACTCTTTTCATAAATTCCTCTTTGGGGGTAAGGGCTTGAACTAGCTTTAATGCAATTCCACAGCCACAAAGAGCCTTATAGGGATATTGACAATCTGTTTGCTTTGGATTAATAATTCCATAGGCCCTTGGAAGCTCACCTTGACACTCATGATGATCTGTAATAATTACATCCATCCCCAGCTCCTTGGCATAATCAACCTCCTGAACAGAGGTAATGCCACAATCTACAGTAATGATCAGCTTTCCCCCCTGATTATGTATTTCATTAAAGGCATCGGTGTTTAGTCCATAGCCCTCCTCCATCCTGTGGGGTATATAATAATGGACAGGATAATGGAAATCTTTAAAATATTTAAGGAGCAAAGCTGTACTAGAGACTCCGTCAACATCGTAATCCCCATATATCCAAATGGATTCCTTATTAATGATGGCTTTTTTAATCCTTTCTACTACTTTTAACATATCCTTCAGAAGAAAGGGATCATAAAGCTGATTTAGGGTGGGCTCTAAGAATAATTTGGCTGCAGCCACCTCTTCAACTCCCCTATTCATTAGAACCTTCGCTGTTATTGGGCTGATGTTTAACTCCTCTATAAGGGTTCTTTGCTTTTCTATATTCACTTTATTATAGGTCCATCTTCTTCCCTTCATCAAATAACACCTCAGTTTTTCAATTGAAAAAAGGACAATAAATTCTTATTATTGCCCTTTTATTTTAATTCCTATTACTTTGTTTCAGGACTCTGCTTAAAGGAAGTTTTTTTGTGCTGTCTTTCCTTTATCATTACCCATACCGGACTGGCAATGAATAGTGATGAATAGGTACCCCCTACTACACCAGCCATAAGTGGCAAGGCAAATTGCTTAATCTGCTCTACTCCTAAAACATATAATGCTACAATTGTGATTAAAGTGGTTAAAGAAGTATTTATTGATCTAACAATTGTTTGATTAATACTGTCATTAGCCACCTGAGCATAATCGTTTTTCTTTAAGAATCTAAGATTTTCCCTTACTCTATCGAAAATAACGATGGTATCGTTTATTGAATATCCTAGTATTGTTAAGATGGCAGCTACAAAGGGGCCATTAATTGGAATCCTGAATAAAGAATAAATTGTAAATACCACTAAAACGTCGTGGATAAGAGCTACTATAGCCGCCAGACCAAAGCTTATCTCAAATCTGAAGGTGATATAGATAAGCATACCAATAACTGCTATACCAATGCTCAATAAGGCTTTTCTCTGAATTTCCTTTCCTACTGATGGCCCAAATTGTTCCGATAGCAGGAAGTTTTTACTAGTGCTTTCTAGCTGGTATTTTTCTTGAAAAACACTGAAAATTTCAAGTCTTTCACTGTTGCTAAAGTCCACTTTACTACGAATTTGTACAATGGTTCTTTCTTCACCTAAAAGATTGATATTTGCTTCAGAATCGAAATCCTTTAAGAGTTCCCTTACCTCCGGAACTTCTGGTGTTTGATTCAACTCTATTTCCATTAATGTTCCACCGGTAAAGTCTATTCCAAAATTTACTCCTCCTACTAAAGACATCACTAAGCCTGATGCAATAAATAGGATAGAGAGGGTAAACCATAATTTGCGTTTTTCAATAATATTCATCTTCTCTAACCCCCCTATGCTCCAAATAGTTTGCTGTTCTTAGTTAGGTTCATTCCAACAAATAGCTTTAAAATAAATCTGGTAACTACAACAGCAGTAAACATACTTGCTAAAATACCTATAATTAAGGTTAGCGCGAATCCTCTAATTGGACCTGTTCCAAATTGATATAGAACTCCACCTGCAATAAGGGTAGTTACATTTGAATCAAGTATTGCCTTAAAGGCCCTCTTAAAGCCTGAGTCGATGGCAGCTCTCACGGTTTTACCAGCTCTAAGCTCCTCTTTAAGCCTTTCAAATATGATTACATTGGCATCAACGGCCATACCCACTGATAGAATTAAGGCTGCTATACCTGGAAGGGTTAGGGTAGCATTTAGGGCTACAAAAACTCCAAGAACAATGAGAATATAAACTGTTAGGGCAATATTTGCCACTAATCCAGGTAATCTATAATAGATCAACATAAATAGCAACACTAAGGTTATACCAATTTTTGCAGCATCAATACTTCTATTTAAAGCATTCACTCCAAGGGTTGCTGTAATTGTTGAACTTTGAATCTCATCCAGTTTAACGGGTAGAGCACCTCCACGAATGAGGGTAGCTAAATATGAGGCAGATTCAACGGTATAATTCCCTGAAATACGAGACATACCAACTAATATTTTATCTTGAACTGCAGGGTAAGAAATAATCTCGTCATCCAGCATAATATAGATAATTCTACCATCATCCTGAGGACCATACTCATCTACTAGCCTGGTAGTTACTTCAGCAAATCGCTTGGTACCTTCACCATCGAATTCTAGGCTAACTCCAGGCCTGCCCTCTTCAATGGTAACCTCAGCACCTTTAACATTTTTACCAGTTAAGACGTCTTCCCCATCGAAGGTTACAAACTTTAATTGGGCCGTCTTACCAATCATATCAATGGCTTCTTGAGCATTTTCTACACCTGGAAGCTCAACTCGAATACGCTTGTCTCCTTCTCTGACAATCGTTGGTTCTGTTAAGCCTATGGAGTTAATTCTATGGTTGAAGATTCCAATGGTTTGTTCCATCATTCTATCTAACTCCTCACCGGTTGCATCGGTGTCGGCTTCATAAACCACATATACTCCACCCCTAAGGTCTAATCCCTGTCTAATTGAATCTTTCATAGGCTTAATAGAATAATCGCCTATTTCTAACCCATTAATAGCTGTAAAGACGGATATTCCTACAACTGCTAAGAGTAGTATAAAAATGATTACGTTTTTTATTTTCATCCGTTAATTCCCCCTAACCTAATTATCACAATTTTAATTATATACGCAATATACCATAGAGTCAACCTTTCTCAAAAGGGTTATTCTACCTTATGGATATTACCATAGTCGACATATTTTTCAGCTGATATTAAGAGACTCTTCTTTTCTTCATCAGTTAATTCTCGAATTACTTTGGCAGGGGAACCTACTGCCAATACACCGGATGGGATTTTTTTACCCGGTGGAACCAGTGAGCCTGCTCCAATGATGGTGTCATCCCCTACCTCTGCTCCATCTAAGATGATTGCCCCCATGCCTATAAGAGTGTTGTTACCTACCTTGCAAGCATGGACGATGGCGCTATGGCCAATGGTTACATGATCTCCGATAATGGTTGAGTAGAGATGACTTATATGGATAACCGCGTTATCTTGGATATTGGTATTTTTTCCTATGGTGATATTTTGATCGTCCCCTCTTATTACAGCCTTATACCATATACTGCTATTTTCTCCGATTTTTACATCACCTATTATATCTGCAGTTTCTGCTACAAAGCAACTTTCATGGATTTCTGGAATTCGATTTTTTAATGCCTTGATCATTTAATCTTCCTCCTCTAATAATCGAGCTTGAATATACAAAGCACATTCAACCCTCTTTTTCTCCATTTCACAGCCTATATCATAGGGGACCATGATATCGTTGTTGAAGTTATAGGCATTGGCATGACAACCACCGCTACAGTAGAACTTTGCCCAACATTGGGTGCATTTTTCTTTATTATATACATGGGCCTCAGAAAAACTATGATACATGTCCCTATTTAATTCACCAGTAACAACACTTCCGATCTTAAAGTCTTCATTGCCAACAAACTGGTGACAGGGATATAAATCTCCCTCTGGTGTTACAGCAATATATTCAGCACCTGCTCCACAGCCTACTATCCGCTTAATAACACAGGGCCCTTGATTTAAATCAATCATAAAGTGAAAGAAGTTAAAGTCCCTTCCCTCCTTCTTCCTTTTTACATATTCCTCTGCTAGTTGTTCATAATGGTTAAATACCGTAGGTAAATCCTCTTCTTTGATAGCATAATCCTGGTTTGCTTCTGCCACCACAGGTTCTACTGAGATGTTTTTAAAGCCTAAATCAGCTAAATGTAACACATCCTTAGAAAAATCTAGATTAAAGCTGGTGAAGGTTCCTCTAACATAATAGCCCTCATGATTTCTGATCTCAGCCATTTTTTTAAGCTTTGGAAGAATTACATCATAAGTACCCTTTCCCTTTACTGTGTATCTCATAGTATCATTTACTTCTTCTCTGCCATCTATACTAAGGACTACATTATGCATATTCTTATTAATATAATCCATTTTTTCATCATCCAATAAAACTCCATTGGTGGTCATGGTGAAGCGAAGATTCTTTCCGTATTCCTTCTCCCTTTCCCTACCATAATCCACAATCTCCTTAACCATCTCAAAGTTTAGTAATGGCTCTCCTCCAAAGAAATCCACCTCTAGGTTTCTTCGATTGCCAGAATGGGTTAATAGAAAATCAATTGCTTTTTTTCCTATTTCGCTATCCATCAAGGTTCTCTGACCTTTAAAATCTCCCTGGGATGCAAAGCAGTACTTACATCTGATATTACAATCGTGGGAAACATGAAGGCACAGGGCCTTAACCACAGGCTTTTTGTTCTTAAAGCTTTCATGCTGATGATAGTGATCTTCCTTATACAACAATCCATTTTGAACCAATAGATGAATTTCCTCTAGGGCTTCTTTAACCTCTGAGACAGTAAATTCATTGGAAAGGATCTCTACAATTTCTGCTTCACCCTTATCTGGATAATAATCAAGTATTTTATATACAAGCTTATCTATAAGATGGACCCCTCCACTGTTAACATCCATTAAAATATATCTGCCACCCTGTTGAAACTTATGAATCATAAATAAATCTCCTTCCTACTTACTCAAGTATTATACTTTATCTTAAGGTTATTTAATTTAACCTAAAATCATCGAAAAACAGCAGTGATTGTCACTGCTGCTGTTATGTAGATGCCTTTTAAATTACTTGTTTTCGCATTCTTGATTTGCTACAGTACAGGATGTTTTACAGGCTGATTGACATGAGGTTTGGCATTCTCCACAACCGCCCTTTGCTGCACTATTAGCCAATGTTGCGCCGCTTAGAGTTTTTATGTGCTTCATCAGTAGACCCCTTTCCAAAAGATATATCATAAAAATTATAACACAAAGGAGTAGGAAACGAAAGGAAAAAATGATGCAATTTGAAAGTGACAAAATGGAAAGTTGAAAGTTGAAAGTTGAAAGTTGAAAATTAACTACATCATAAACTTAAGAAATCTTATAAAGATAGAGTGGCTTTCTTGAATCCCAAAAATTTCAATGTCAGTATAGCGATTCTGATAATTCTCCATTTTCAATTCTCAATTTACAATTTTATTTTACATTGATCCCAATCATACCGCCTATAAACCCTGTTGCTACGCTTATCAAGATTCTATAGGATACATACTTATCAAAAGAGAATTCAGATATGAATAGCTTACTGAAGAAAACCAAAATTAATATATAGGCTAATCCAACAATTGCGCCATGGAGCCATCCTCTAGAGCCTATTTTAGCTGCAATATAAATAGCACCATAGGCTACGCTCAGAATCAGAATTATTGAAGTAATAATGGAAATGATCCCTTCTCCCAATGATGTAAAGGCAATCAGGGCTCCTGATACTAAAAATAATATTAACGATAATAAATATCCTCTAATCAAGGCTCTACAATATATCCATAGGTTTAGGGGACCTGCAGATTTACTTATATTTCTTTTAGTGGACATTATAATTTCACCTCCAAGCTCTTTATAGTCAATAATTATGCATTTTATTCAGTTTTATGCCAATAAAAAAAGATACGATTCTTAATCGTATCTTTCAATTTCTAATTTTCGTCAGCTGACTTATTAACGATATTTCCGATTGCCCATCTTGCCATTGAAAGCTTGGTTTTATCTGCGCCTACTTCAATAGTAATGATGTCTTCCTTAATCTTGGCGATTTTCCCATGAATACCACCAATAGTGATCACATCATCTCCTATTTTAAGATTATTTCTCATTTCCTTAATCTTTTTATCCTTCTTCTGTTGGGGTCTGATAATTAGAAAGTAAAAAATGGCAAGAAACCCCAAAGGAATTATCAATCCTTGTAAATTAGCTAAATTCATATGTACCCTCCTAACCCTATGTTTTTATTCACTCAATATTAATTCAACATAATATACAAATTTCCTCTTAATTATTTAGAATTATTTTATTTTTCACCTAACCTATATATTATCATAACCATATTTAGCGAAAAAATCATTTCTGTAATCCAACAACCGATCTTCTCTTATTGCCTGTCTTACTTCCTCCATAAGCTTCAATAGAAAATATAAGTTATGGTTGGTTAAAAGGCGTAGCCCTAAAACTTCATTTGCCTTAAATAAATGTCTAAGGTAAGCTCTACTGTAATTTTTACAGGTGTAGCATCCGCATTCAGGGTCTAAAGCCTCAAAGGCTTCTGTATGGATTGCGTTTTTTATAACGATTTTCCCTTGGCTAGTCATGGCTGTTCCGTTTCTACCAATCCGTGTTGGTAAAACACAGTCAAACATATCTATTCCTCTAATGGTACCTTCGATTAGACAGTCTGGACTACCAACCCCCATAAGATACCTAGGCTTATCCTTTGGCATGAATGGAGTTGTATATTCTAGCACCTCATACATTAAATTCTTTGGCTCACCCACACTTAAGCCTCCAACAGCATAACCTGGGAAATCCAACTCTAATAGCTCCTCTAGGCTTTGCTTTCTCAAATCTTCATACATTCCCCCTTGAATAATTCCAAAAAGGGCTTGTTTATCGGTATTTTTATGGGCTTCCTTACATCTTTTAGCCCATCGAGTTGTTCGCTCTAATGAATTCTTAACATACTGTCTATCAGCAGGATATGGAGCGCATTCATCAAAGACCATCATAATGTCTGATCCTAGAGAATTTTGAATTTCCACTGCCTTTTCTGGACTAATAAAATGTTTTGAACCATCTAAGTGGGACCTAAACTCCACACCCTCCTCAGATATTTTTCTTAAATCCCCTAAGCTGAATACCTGAAAACCTCCACTATCTGTTAGAATAGGCCTATCCCAGTTCATAAAGGTGTGTAATCCTCCTGCCTTTTCTATGAGCTTATGTCCTGGTCTTAAATATAAATGATAGGTATTACTTAATATGATTTGAGCCTTTATATCCTTTAATTCCTCTGGAGTCATGGCCTTTACAGTTGCTTGGGTTCCAACGGGCATAAAAATGGGAGTTTCGATAACTCCATGGGGTGTATGTAGTTTTCCTAATCTTGCACCACTTTGCTTGCATTCCTTAATAAATTCGTATTTAATTGCCATTTAATCACCTTTCTAAATTCAGTTAATACATTAATGTTGAATGTTAAATGTTGAATGTTGAATTAATGTAGAAATTTGCTTTGCAAATTTAAATACATTTATTATCTAGAATCTCTTACCTGTATTTTCAATTACTCATTACTAATTACTAATTGAATTTCTAATTCTAAATTCTCAATTCTTGATTCTCAATTCTTAATTCTCCATTCAGCATTCAACATTAATCATTTACTTAATAAGCATACTATCCCCAAAGCTAAAAAATCTATATTTTTCTCTAACAGCGGTATGATAGGCCTCCATGATAAAGTTACTTCCTGCAAGGGCAGAAACCAGCATAATGAGGGTAGATTCTGGTAGGTGAAAGTTTGTAATTAGCCAGTCTACCATTTTAAAGTCATATCCAGGATAGATAAAAATATCCGTCCAGCCATTACCGGCTCTTAGTATGCCATCCTCACCAGTGGCAGCTTCAAGGGTTCTACAACAGGTGGTTCCTACTGTTACAACCTTCCCACCATCCTTCTTTACTTTATTAATTTTACTAGCAGCCTCTTCTTCAATCATATAAAACTCAGAATGCATTTTATGATCGTTTACATCTTCAACCTTTACAGGTCTGAAGGTTCCAAGGCCCACATGTAGGGTTATATAAACAATGGATACTCCCTTATCTTCAATTTTCTTTAAAAGATCCTTAGTGAAGTGTAGTCCTGCTGTAGGTGCTGCAGCTGAACCCTTATGCTTTGAATATACCGTTTGATATCTTTCAGCATCCTCCAGCGTAGCTGTTATATATGGAGGTAGAGGCATATTCCCTAGCTGGTCTAAAATCTCCTCAAATACACCATTATAATGGAATTCAACAATCCTACCTCCATCATCGGTTACTTCCTTCACCTGTGCCCTTAAGGCACCTTCTCCAAAGGTAAACCAGTTTCCTGGTTTCGCCTTCTTTCCGGGTTTCACCAGTACCTCCCAGGTATCTAGCTTGATTTGCTTTAATAGTAAGAACTCAATCTTCCCTTTAGTTCCTTCCTTTTCACCAAATAGTCTAGCTGGAATTACTCTAGTATTATTCAGCACTAGACAATCCCCTGAACTTAGATAATCAATAATATCACTAAAAATTTTATGATCAATATTGCTACTTTTTCTATCTAGAACCATTAGCCTTGATTGATCCCTCTCTTTAAGGGGTGTTTGAGCAATCAGCTCCTGGGGCAAGTCAAAATTAAAATCTGAGGTTTTCATATCTATTCCACCTTTATACCTGTATAGTAATGCAATAATATCTCCTTATATGAAAAACTTAATTCCGCCATCGTCATTGCACCATACTGGCTCATACCCAAGCCATGTCCGTATCCCTTTCCATTAAAGACAAAGGAATTTGCTGTACCGTGAAACTCCTTATTGGTTTCTCCATTGGAAACAGTTATTTTGGTGGTAGTTTCTATCTTTTTTAGTCCTGAGGCAGATAATAGGTTTTTCCCTTGAAGACTCATAGAGGTTGGATTACCTTCTGCTGCCATAACCATAGCTGTGCTACCACCCTCTTGAATTACTTCAAACCATGAGCTCCGAAGGCCAAAAATGGTTCTGCTTTTTTGTTTTTCCAGAACTTCTTCACCCTTTGTTCCCTTTACCACCATAGTTAATATCCTACCATTTTTTGAACGAGATGTTACTTCAATACTTAGGATGTCTCCAATATCTATATTGTTTTTCAAAAGGGCTGATTTTATTTCATCCATTGTCATATTCTTTGACCAGGTTGAATGATTGGTATTTAAAGAATAGTCGTCTTGGATACCTCTAATATAGGGTACCGTACCCGACCAAATATTTTCACTATCCTCCGTTAGACCCCCACTATTGGCATGGAAGTAGGGAATAATCAATTCCCCTTCATAGGTCATAACAATATCCTTTGTTTCATCTACAGCTCTATTGGTGTTGGGGTGCTCACTATCATAGCCTCCATAGGCTTGGGAATTTACTGTGCTACATAAATTGAAGCCTTTGGTTATGAACTTATTCATAGATGCAGCTGCAAAGCCCCTGGCTGCTACAGCCTGGGCCTTCAATGCTTCCATCGGCCAATTATAGGACATCTCCTTGGGAACAACGCCATAAAGATATTCTTCAAAATTTACCCTATTAATGATGGCCATATCATTGTCTTCCATCCTCTTAGCAGTTACCTCACCTCTAAAATTCCTTCCATCAAGATTCAATAAAGGTGTTTCTCCCTTATCATTGAAGGCAGATAAGTAAATACCCTCCTTGCTGCTATACATAAAAAGTGGATTCCCCTCTTTACTCAATACTTGCACCATATAGCTGGAGGGAGGAACAACCTCAGGATTTAAAGATAACTCTGCCCTTAAAGCTTCAGCCTTTTCTCGAGCAACCTCTTCAGTAATAAATAGACCTGTATAAACCTTATAGCCTTCATCTATGGCAATGAATAACTTCTCATCTGTTGCAAGGCTCTCCATAAATTCCTTAGCCTCATACCAAGAATTATAGGTATCTCCCAATTGCAGATGATAAGGACCCTGTATGTTTAAATTTCCAGCTTTATGAATATCACCGGTGTACTCAACATAATTCCCTCCCATACCTGCATAATAGGAGTCCTTCCTTAGTATTATTTCATTATCAGACAATAGTAATTCAATTTGGTTGAAATTGTTTCCATCATATTTTCCTATTACAAAACCCATTGAGGTTTTCACCTGTAGGGTAGATTTTGCTGTTGATCCAAAATAAAGCCCTATATCTATTTGCTTAGGTAGGGTGGATTTGTCAAAGGCTGCAAAGGTTTGTAGCCCTCCAAACCAGATGGTTATGGTTAGTATTATAATTATTAGCCCTTTCATTCTTTTCATCCGATCCTCTCCTCAGTCCTTAGTTATAAAGTATATAAATTCGACAAACTTCGGTCTTTTCCTTTAAAAATCTACTAGTTAAAAAGAACCATAACAAAAAGCCTTATAAAGCCTAGGTGCAGTAAGACCCTATAAAGAGCTCCAAAATGATAAGAATTTAAATTATTTCTTTAAAAATACTCTTAGAATTAAAGACAACAGTAGGCTTAAAAGGATGCTTGTAACAATTGGAAAATAAAAGGTGAAGTTCCCCTTAGAAATGACAATATCTCCCGGTAGCTTACCTAGCCCCAATCGAGATGCTATCATTAAAATGCCTCCTAAAGCAATTAAAGCGATACCTACCATTATAATGGTTTTACCAATAGATTCCATAACATCACCTACTCATTAAAGGGTATATGATAATGCCTATAGGCCTTTTCCATAACCACCCTCCCCCTAGGAGTTCGATTAATAAAACCCAGCTGTAAAAGATAGGGCTCGTAAACATCCTCTATGGTGTTTTTTTCTTCTCCAGTAGATGCTGCTAAGGTATCAACACCTACAGGTCCCCCACCAAAGTTTTCAATAATGGTTGTAATCATTTTTCTATCCACCTGATCTAATCCTAGAAAATCAATCTCCATAAGCTTCAGGGCTTCCATTGCTACGTTTTTTGTGATTCTTCCGTCGGCCCTTACCTGTGCGTAATCCCTTACACGCTTCAGTAGTCTATTGGCTACCCTCGGGGTCCCCCTAGACCTAGATGCAATTTCTAAAGCACCTTCTTCATCAATGTAAACCCCTAAAAGCTTTGCAGATCTATTGACGATCCTTGTCAATTGTTGGTTTGAATATAACTCCAGCTTGCATATAACACCAAATCGATCCCTTAAGGGGGATGTTAATAATCCGGCTCTAGTGGTGGCTCCTATTAGGGTAAATTTAGGCAGGTCCAATCTGATGGATCTGGCACTGGGGCCCTTTCCAATAATAATATCTAAGGCATAATCCTCCATGGCCGGATATAGAATTTCCTCAACAGTGCGATTTAAGCGATGGATTTCGTCAATGAATAATACATCCTTTTCAGATAGATTCGTTAATATCGCTGCAAGATCTCCAGGTCTTTCGATTGCAGGACCCGAAGTTATACGAATGTTTCCCCTCATTTCATTGGCAATAATATTGGATAAAGTGGTTTTTCCTAATCCTGGAGGACCATATAGTAAAACATGATCTAGTGCCTCTTTCCGAATTAGAGCTGCTTCAATATAAATTCTAAGTCTTTCCTTAACTTTATCTTGTCCTATGTAATCCTCTAAGCTTTGAGGTCTTAAGCTACCCTCAATATCGATATCCTCTTGTCTTATTTCGTTTGTTATGATTCTTTTGCTATCCTCGTTAAACATCAAAATCCACCCCTTACTTTGACAGCCAACCTAAGGCTCTTCGAATAAGCTCACCAGAATTGCTTCCATCCTTATATACTGCCTTTAAAGCCTTCTCTGCTTCAAGTCTATTATAGCCCAAGGATAATAGGGCTTCTGTTGCCTCTTGCAAATCTCCATTCCCATCATCTATAACAGTTACACCTGTGTTGACATCAATACCATAGTCTTCAACCTTATCCTTTAGTTCAAGCACTACTCTTTCAGCAGTTTTCTTTCCCACACCTGGACATTTGGAGATTGCCATCACATCGTTTTTTCTTATGTAAGTAGCTAACTTTTCAGGAGTATAGGTGGATAATACAGCAGTTGCTACCCTTGGTCCTATTTTTGAAACCGTCATTAGTAGCTTAAACATATTTAACTCTTGTCGAGATATAAAACCATACAGACTTATTTCATCCTCTTTAACTGCTAAATGAGTAAAAATAGTAGTTGCATCACCAACACGTGTGTTAGAAGTGCTATTTATACTGCTATTAATTCGGTAGCCCATCCCATTTACCTCAAGAATAATTTTATCCACAATAATTTCTGAAACAGTACCCTTTATGTACTCAAACAAGTCTATCCCTCCTGATATCTTATTTTATTAAAAACATCTCTTTAAAATTTCCCGAATGAACATGGCATATAGCTATGGCCAATGCATCTGCAACATCATCTGGCTTGGGTGCTTCCTCAAGACATAGAAGGATTTTGATCATTTGCTGCACCTGTTTTTTATCTGCTCTTCCATATCCAACCACCCCTTGCTTAACCTGAAGGGGAGTGTACTCATAGATTTTGGTGTTATTTATCGAAGCAGCCAAGATTGCTACACCTCTGGCTTGTCCAACTAGAAAAGCCGTTTTTGCATTGTTGTTGAAAAAGAGTTCTTCAATAACGACAGCATCGGGCTTAAATTCTTCTATTAAACTCAATAATTGATTATAAATATTTCTTAATCTATTGTCGGTGGAATCCTTACTGCTGGTTTTTATGGCACCATAGTAGAGGGGCTTAAATTTATTGCCTTCATAATGTATCACTCCTACACCCATTATAGCAATACCTGGATCAATACCTAATACAACCATAGTCGAAGCCCCCTTGTTGATTTTTCTTTATTTAGTTTAACATAAACTAGTAGAAATTGCGATATGAACCCGAAAATTTGTTCTTATTTAGAAGCAAATTAAAAGGAATCTGATTTCTCAAATTCCTTTGCTTTATTAGAACATATAATTCTTTTTACTAATTAAGTTAACAAAGTGCTTTTCATAATGTAGCTATTTGGGATTGTTGCTGCTTGATTTTCAATCTTAGTTCTTCATTCTTCATTCTTAATTCTTCATTCTTCATTCCCCTCTATCCACTATAATCCTCTAACAAACGATTTACCTCATCTCTATCCTTTAGAATAATTCCCCTTTTAAGCTTATCTTGATCAATAGCTGGTAATACCGAAATAGGGATTGATGTTTTCTCAATCAGTATTTTTTCCCCATCTTCTGAAAAGCGGAAAACTGCTATATATCCTTCAAGCTCAGTTACAAAGAAATGATCAGGGCATATTTGATCCAACCTTCTAAATAAAACTACTTCATCTGTAGAAAAGCGAACAACCTGCCATTCAGATAGATTGTCTTTTACATAATCCTTGAAGGAACTCTCCCTTAAGCCAATCATTTCATTTAAAGGTTCCATGACATTGTCTCTTATGCTTTGGCAAGAGGTATAAAGGGTTCTAAAGACCACCCTAGTGGTTGATCCAATAGATAACTCATTCCTAGTTACTGGAGTTTCATTTTCGGGGTCATGATCAGGGTTATTGACATCAGGAGGATCCTTATATAATGGATTATTATTGGGATCTTCTAATGAAATGTCAGGTGGATCTGCTAATCTATTTTGATATACATAATAGCCTGTAGCAAAGCCAATAAAACCAAATACCAAAAGAGCTATAAAAAATGTGATTACATAGGGAGTTTTTTTTCTTCTTCTCATAAATAAAACCTCCTTATCCTTCTAGGAGGTTATTTTAACCATTTAATGAAATTTTTATACTTTGGTGAATGAGTCCAGGTGGTGTTCATTCATATATTTTAAGAAATCCATTTCCTTCATTTCTGCATATTCATAAATAACAGAAGCCCTAAGCTGGAATTTGCATAATTCCTTTATACAATCTCCATCATTGATATTTAAGGTTTTATTGTATATGGTATCAAAATCATCAGAGTTATAATAGCAAACTATTAATTGATTGAATTTGTTTATAAAGTATATAGCCAAAATGTCTCCACTAATCTGAAAAATACTATTTTTTACATGGTCATTATTTTTTCTAAATTCAACCAGCATTCTACCCTGATGAAAATCATAATTTAATAGATTTATAGAGCTACTTTCCAGCCATCTAGTTAAACATCCTTCATTGATGACTTTGAAAACCCTTATGTATTCGATTCTTTTTATTTCTTCAGCAACGGCTTCTGGTGATATCGGGACAATATTTGTAATCTCTGAATCAATTACCTTCTTTTCCTTTCTATCTACTTTGATCATTGAATTGACTAGAGTATAACTCCCGTCTGTATCTATGATGGATCTTACGATATAGCTGCTTATTTCTTTACCCTTTAGGCATAAGGAAATTTCATTTTTTAATAAAACAGAAGCCTTATTAACTGGCTTATAATCAATAATGTATTCTTGAGCCTCTTTACTAAGTAAATACTGCATACCGTTAGGGTCATTGCCAACAGCCCTCATGACATAATAATGCAATAACTCCTCAACAGTATCTAGTGTTTCAAAAATTTTAGTGTTTAAGACCTCTAATTCTGGGCTTGAAAGGGATACCTTTTTCTTTAGAATAAAATCATAATCTTCTTTCTGGGGTAGCTCCTTATTGAATAATTTATTAAGAATTGCATAATGTTGAACTAAGAATAGAGCCTCTTTTTCTTTAAGGGAAACAAACCTCCCACCCAAATGCCCCATAAATCTTTGGGTCAACATGGCTTCCTTTAATGAGGAATCTCCATGATATTCCCCATAATCAAAAATTCCATGATCCTCTGAATCTAGAATAAACCATTGGACCCTACGTTGATGATTCTTTGTCCAAAGGATTTTTAAAGCGATTGTTCCCATTAATCTGCTCTTAGTAACTATGGCTTTGTTAAAAGTATAATCGATATTGGGCCCTTTACCACCTTTTATTAACCTTAACGTTAAATTTTTCTTCATAGGACCTCCTGTTTCAACAACCTTCACCTTAGGGATTTAAAAATATATGGTATATTCTTAGTTTTACCCTTTTCTTGGGTTCATTATTTTTAATTTTTATAAATATCATTAGCCCCACTCTCTTACACATCTTATCATATAGACTCCTCTTTATACAATATATAGTATAAGAAGGGTATCAAACCTTATTAGAAAGGGTTGATTTATAGAAAAATATGTATTATTGTTAAATTCTAAAGTGTTTTAAATAGAAATACTGAATGATATAAAGGGGGGAATAGTAATGGTGGAATTAAGAGAGATTACCAAGGAGACTTTAAGACCCATACTAAAGCTAGATGTAGCAGATAATCAAAAAAATCTTGTAGCACCAAATTCTGTATCAATTGCTCAAGCCTACTATGAGGAAAAGGCATGGTTTAGAGGTATTTATGACCAGGATGAAGCAGTGGGATTCGTAATGCTCTATAAAGATGAAGAGAAGGCAGAATATTTCCTTTGGAGGTTTATGATTGACAAAAACCATCAAGGCAAAGGATATGGTAAAGAAGCGATGGAATTAATTATTGATTACGTAAAGGGCTTACCAAATGCTAAAACCTTTGGATTAAGTGTAGTTCCTGCTGATGGAAGTGCGGAGGAGTTTTACAAGAAATTCGGATTTATTGATACTGGTGAGGTTGAAGAAAACGAAAAGGTTTATGAGTTAACTTTTTAGTTAGAGTATTCAATCTAATAATATTTTTTGCATGAATTTATAAATTTGATACATACTATAATTGACTAAAGGTAAAGGAGTTGAAATTATGGATAGATTAGCTCTCCTATTAGTGATTATAGGCGCATTAAACTGGGGACTTATTGGATTATTCCAATTTGATTTGGTTGCTACATTGTTTGGCGGTCAATCCTCGTTATTAAGTAGGATTGTCTACTCTCTTGTGGGTATTGCAGGAGTATACTCCATAACTCTACTTTTTAGAGAGAGAGAAAGAACTACACCAAAGGAATAAAAAATCCTAAAAAGAAGCTACTCTATTTATTATCAATAGAGTAGCTTTTTTTATTCTTCATCATCCGTAATTTCTTCTTCTTTAAAAATCCTGATGATTTCCAATGCCCTTCCTTCGTCCTCTGGAGCCACACAAATATCAGCACCCTTAGTTCCGATTATATTGCCTGTTAAAATCTTTAAATATCCTGTGCCTGATCTATAATAAACCATTGACTCAATACCCTCTAGCTGTAAAATATCCTGTATTATAGCGGCTTCCACATCATTATATACATTAGCTACCTTTTTCCAACCGTTATTCATTATTTAAAACCCCCCTAATAGAATTAAGAATTTAGAATTGAGAATGTAGAAATAAGAATTAAGAATTAAAACTATTAATACCCATAAGAAGATCATTTCCCTTTTATTTTAATATAAATTTGGTTGAATTTCCACATAATATGCTATATATTATCAGATAGGAGGTGGATTCACATATGAAGGAACTGGATTTTATTTATAAAAGGAAAAGTGTTAGAAAATTTACCGATGAGAAGGTTCATAGGGAAGAATTGATGGAAATTATTAAGGCTGCTACCCATGCCCCTTCAGGTAAAAATCAGCAAAATTGGCATTTTGTCATCTTGAATAACAAAGAGAAAATACAGGAAATTGCTAAGTTGGTAGAAGATAAAACCCATCAACTTGTTAAGACAGCTGATGATGAGATAGCAAAGGATTTAATGAAGTTTCTAAGGTACCATACTCTGTTTAAGGATGCTCCAACGTTAATATTAATATTTGCTGGACCCTATAAATTATCGGCCTACAATGCTTTAATCTCAGCTGGTAAGGTTGAGGAGGCAGATCGTCTATTGGAAACATCCACTGCCATTCAAAATGTTGCAGCTGCAATGGAGAATCTTCAATTGGCTGCTGCAGCCTTGGGATATGGAACCTGTTGGATGACAGGACCCAATTTCGCTGCCAAGGAGATTGAAGGGTTTTTAAACTTCTCTAAAGATGGGTATCATTTGGCGGCAATGACTCCATTAGGCAGACCCCTTGACCAAGAGATTATCAGTCCTCAAAGGAAGGATATCAACGAGGTTATCACAATAATTGATTAAATATATTTATTTAGAGTAACTATACTAGTTACTCTTTTTTACATTTTTTACAGTAACCATAGATCTCAAACTTATGATCCACCGGCGTGAAATTGCTATCTCTAACAGCTAACTTAATTTCTTCAGCTGGACAATAGCCGGTGGTGGAGGTATTGCCACAGCCTAAGCAAATCAAATGATGATGATGATCTTCTCCATTAATTTCATAATAATTAATTCCATTATTAAGATTGCTTCTTCTGATGATCCCTGCATCCTCAAGAACCTCCAAATTTCTATAAACTGTAGAAAAATTTATAGAATGGCCCTTTTTCAATATTTCTTCTAAGACCTCCGAAGCAGTATATAGCCGTAGGGGATTGCTATTAAAAATCTCTATAATGGCTTTTCGGTGGGCTGTAATCTTATAGCCTTTATTTCTAAGGTAATCAAGGAAATTCATACAATCACCTCTCTATAATTTATATAGATATTAAGTTAATAATATCCATACCCTCCCGATTTGTCAAATAAACTGGTTATTAAAAAACACAAAAAATAACAGAGAAGGCGAAAATCTTTAAGTCAATTAGTTCAGACATTCACGGACTAAACCTACGTCTTCATTTCACCTTCTCTGTCATTATTATTTTTTATCCTTCTGATATAAATTATCCAAGAAAATATTTGTTATATTTTTCCATTGTTTGCTCAATAAAAAAGAGCCTATAAGCTCTTAATATTCATATGGCGGGAGTACGTGGGAATCGAACCCACCTAAGAGGCTCCTAACCCCTCAAACTGGTTTTGAAGACCAGAGGCAACACCAGCCACCATCTACTCCCTTAATGTCTATAATTATTGCGACTAGTTTATTATAGCACAATTTGATTTTATGTCAAGGGATGAAATTGCCTATTAAGACAACGGTTTAACGACGTAATATGTGATAGAGACTAAAAGAGCTTAAATAAAAAACATATATACTATGAAGAATACAATGATAATAACAATACCTGCAATAACACTTAGATTTGAGATTGCTTTAGCTTTTTTTTCATATAGGATCCCTTTTTCATTTAAACTCTCATTAATCTTTGTCCAAAAGCCTCTTGACATTTTATTCTCCTCCTTTACTAAAGTAGATTGGATTGTTGGGTTTGAACAAGTCAAATTAAAGCATTTTATCAAATATAGAATTACTCAATGATACTTTCACTTATATTATAATGCAAATTTATGTTTTTAGCACTCTTATTAATATTGTCATCACTAAACATCCCTCCTACAAATCTTTAATATTAGATAATATAGAATTCTTAAGAATTGTTCTTTTAACTATATATACTATTGCAGAGATAAAGAATGATAAAACAAGTACTAATGCTACAACTATATTAAACATATTTATGATTTTAAATATATCCATAAAATTCTTAATATAATCCAGTCTAAAAGACATTACTACTATAAAAGCTAATAATGAGATTGTAACTAATAATAATGATAAAACACCAATAAAGAACATCTCTAATACTAGTATTTTTGTAATATTTCTTTTGTTGTATCCTATTGACCTATATAAACCAATTTCATATTTTCTTTCAAACAATGATGTAGACAACAATGAAATAAAAGAAATTGATGCAATAACTATTATTGTATAGAGAGCTATTTTTGATAACTCTAAGAATGAATCTATTTTATTATATAATATATCAACGTTTTTCTGATGATATTGGTTTACATTAACACTTTCATTTTGCTGAGCAATGTTTATTATTTCATCGTTAACATCACGATACAAATTATCTTTATACAATTTTACCTTCGTCGGTTTGATTCCACTTGGATATTCAAACAGTGAAGTAAATCCATCTATAAAGTATACAGTATGTTGTACTTCATGAATTTTACGATCATCAACCAAACCAACAATACTTATTCTTGGATTACCGTATTCCGTAACAATAAATTGTTTATTTTCTATCAAATTATAAACATAGCTGCTATCTACTTCACCTGTCATAAATTGATCGTACAATCTTTCAATATTTAGCAGAGTAATAGCACTCTTTGCGCTCATAAGCACTTCATTGCTTTCTTTAGGAAATCTACCATCAGTAAGAATTTCCTTAAAGTATTCATTTCTTGTTATTTCTTCTAAATAAGTAGGAGAGCCTGGCTTTTCTTTTAAAAAATCACTATTAGTAGCTATCTTAATTCTTGCATCATAGTTATATGCTGCATGAATTATATTACTATGGGATTCCCAATCGGCTAATAGATCTTTATCACCAACATCCTCTTTTATGTCCAAAATAACATTCATTATCCCTTTATCAATATAGTATTCGTGCATATATAATCTAAAAAATTCACCCTCCATTATTATAGCAAGAGAAGCGACTAACATGATAAATGCAGTTAAAATAATAAACCTAGCTGTGTGTTTATATCTTCCTAACAAATTTTTGATCGAAAGCCAGCTGCAGTTATTCTTATATGATTTAATGTTTTCAATTTTGTTAGAACCTTTTTTCTGATAATCTTCTATATCCTCAAATACCTTACCACTTTTTATAGTTATTATTCTGTCACTGTATTTCTCGGCCAGTTTTCTATTATGGGTTACAAATAATACGAGCTTTTCATTGGAAAGCTCCTTAATAATTTCAACGATATTTGATTCTGTTTCTTCATCCAAGCTCCCAGTAGGTTCATCGCATATTATCATGTCAACATCCTTTGCAATCATTCTGGCAATTGCCACCCTCTGCTTTTGCCCTCCCGACATCTGTTTAGGACGCTTATGAAGACAGTCTTCAAGACCTAATTTTATAAGGATTTCCTTTGCATTTTCTTTTTTGTTTATATTCTCATCAGACATACTGATAATCACATTATCAACTGCACTGAGATGATCAATTAGATTATATTCCTGAAATACAAATCCAACTTTTTCTCGCCGGAATAATTCATAATCAGTAATTTCCTGATTATTATAATAGATCTCCCCTGAATCTTGACAATCCAATCCTCCAATAATATTTAATAGTGTGGTTTTTCCATTACCACTATTTCCTAAAATAGCAACGAATCCTTTGTTAGAAAACTCAACATTCAGATTCCTTAAGACATCCTGGGTTTTTCCTTTTCTGATTTGATAACTCTTGTTTATATTCACTAATTTTAGCACGAGAACCTCCTATAGTGAGCCTTTGTCTATTTAATAAGATTAATGATGTTAACCTTTTTTAGTTCTTTACTTATTGAGAAAAGAATAATCGAAACTATCGCTAAAGCAACTCCTAAAAGAGAATAAATATCTAAGTATATTATCCTTCTCATCACTAGAATCCTATTAGGATCCAATGCATTTACTGTAGCCTGGTTTATAATCAAATTAATTATAAACCAAACCACAAGAGTACACAGGGAGACAAATAAGGCAATGAGCATCCCTTCCATCGCAAACATTTTTTTAATATCCTTAGATGAGTACCCTAATGATTTATATATACCAATATTATTTCTGTTTCGATCAATGTTGGTTTTGATTCCATTGAATATAGAGATGGCAGCAAAAATTGCCAAGAGAATACATGCAGCAATAATCGCCACCTTATAGCCATGTACATGGCTGTAATATAGCTCCCGTTCTTCTATAATATAATCATTGCCTCTAAAAATTGTTTTGAAAAACAAAAAATTTTTAAACACGTTGTCTCGAAGATCCAAATTTTCATTATCAATAAAAAGACTATAATAACGGAATTTTACACCATTGGCCCCTATATACACATCAGAGATATAATTTAAAAATTCTTCTTCAAGCATATAAATGTTATTGTTTACATAAATGCTCTTTTCTTCCCCATTATGTTCTACAGATAATTTACTAGTGAAGTTATAATTGGTCCATTTTTTAAAGTGTGTTAATCGTTCCTCTGTAAATTCAATGTTTATATGATAATCATCATCATCAATGATGCCAACGATCTTCAAATCATTATTGTATTCCCTCTTATCATTGTGTACTGAAGTGTTTTTATATGATAAATCAATGGCAGTCAGTTCATGGAACAACTCCTCATCTGATAAAGCAATTAACCAATCAAATAGACGATTTAACTCATCCTCCCTTTTTAACTCATCCTCCGTTTCGATTGACATACTACGATCATCAAAGATTTTTTGCCTTGCAGCACCTTTACTGTAGAGTATTTCGTTGTTTTTTTCTGGGAACCTTCCGAAGGTTATATCTGGTGTAATGTTTTCTTTTATACCTGGCTGCAGTGAAACCAAGTAACTATAACGACTCTCATTATTAGACATAAAGGTTGTTGTACTATGTAACCCTGTCATAATTCCTTTAATTTTTATATTATGGGCTTGATTAAAATCGTTAACATGAATTTGAAAACCTTCTATTGTCATCGACGGGGATTGTACTAGGATTTTATCTGTCTTATATTGATCATATAAGAAATTGTCTATCTCATTTTCAACACCTTTAACTATTCCTATTCCAAATAGAAAAATTGCCGAGATTATGATTATCAAGTAAGAAGCATTAAACAAACTCTTCTTGTTAGACAGCAAATTGATTATAAACCTATTGTTAAAGGTTTTGTCTTTTTTACAATCTTCTGTAGAATCATGAATAGGTAGTAGAAGGTCCGCTTTATTATGATGAACTACTTCCAATTTCTTGTTTTCAATATTTAATATGACATCAGAATATTTCTCGGCTAGCTCATCATCATGGGTAATAATAATAATGGTTTTATCTTTGAAAATATCTACTATAAGATCCATGATTTCATGTTTTGTTTCTTCATCCAAGCTTCCTGTTGGTTCATCACATAGCAAAACATCTGTTTCTCTAGCCAATGCTCTAGCGATGGCCACTCTTTGCCTTTCACCTCCAGACAGCTGGTGTGGCTTCTTATCTGCATGCTCAAAAAGACCAACTCGCTTTAAAAGCTCTAAGGCTTTTGCTTCTTTATCTTCAACATCGTTGGTTAGTCCTATTGTGATGTTTTTTATTAGGTTATGGTGGCTTATTAAATTTAAATTTTGAAAAATAAAACTAATATTCTCTCGTCTATATTTATCAAAATCTTGTATTGGCATTCCATTAAATAACAACTCTCCATCAAATTCTGAATCAATACCACCTATCAAATTTAAAAGAGTAGTCTTCCCACAACCACTTGCACCAAGAATTGATGTTGTTAAGCCTTGCTCAAAAGAAAAAGATAAATTTTCTAAAATAACTTGAGTCTTATGATTAGGCCCATACTTTTTTGTGACATTTTTTAATTCAATAATAGTATTTTTAATCATTGTGCACCTTCTCTTGTTAATCATTTTAAAGTTAAACCTGTAGAATAAGCCCAATCTCTATATTTTGTCTTTTATATATTTATTAACCTCATCTTCTAATATTTCTAAAGGCATACTTCCATTACCAACTACTACTCTATGGAATTCCTTTATGTCAAATTTATCTCCAAGCTCTGTTTTAGCCTTTTCTCTTAATTCTAACAACTTTATTTCCCCTACCTTATAAGCGCATGCTTGACCAGGCCAAAGAATGTACCTGTCTATTTCAGAAGAGGTATCATACCAGCTGAACTGGTTCATATAACTTACTCTTGAATGGTTAAATCCTTATATTCTGACTCCCTTACAACCTCCATAATTTCATTCTTAATCCTATCTAATTATTTAACTATCTATATTTATAGCCTCTTTTATGAATATACTTTTCCCATTCATCCTTTACTGAAGATCCTTTTCCTATCCCATTTATCTCGCTTTTACCAGAAAAGATAACAAAAAACAATAACAAACCACCGATATATGATGTAAGTAAGCTACTAAAGGCTGCAGAAAATGCAAAACTAAATTTACTTTCTTTTGCATATTTATATAGAAGAAATAGTGTTAAGGTAGACATAAACACCCCAAAATATGAGGTCATTCCGTGTTCAATAAATACCTCCTCTCCCTCTTTTTGAAGCATTCGTATAGCTGTCTCTCTAATTACCTTGCGCTCTTCCATAACTTCAAGAATCCTCTCATGAGATTCATGCAACCTATAAACGTTATACCCATGAAATATACCAACTATTATGGTTAATAGAATATTAATAATTATGATGGTTTTTGCTAATTTTGATAATTTATAATACATATTTACCTCCTTATTACGCCACTTAGGGGTGGGTGATTTCTTATAGATAAGTTATGGTATCATCACTAACCTTGTAGCAGTGATACAACCTTCCCAGTATATATTTTTTATAGACGTATTTAAATGATCCTTTTCTGTAACGCACCTTCCTTTCTATGAATTGAAAGAAATCAAAAATTAGCTCTTTATCCTCTTCTGACATTTCTATTTGACTGTACTTTGCTTTAACATATAAATCAGTTAGTTTGCGAAAATCATGCTCATAGTTATAGATCTTATTGTTAACTCGATGGGCATATTCGTATGCGGTTTCACCTTGGAGTATTCCATAGCCAAGTTGATCTAATAGCTGAGAGATGTTTTGATATAGATATAATACAGTATTACTACCCCTTATTTTTCTTAAATCTTTGTGATATTTTTTAATTCTACCATGAGTATAAATAACTCGCATTGGAACAAAGCTCAAAATAAATATAATCAATATCATCCATAAAGCTTTGCTCAATTTATCCCAGATCTCTGACAATCTGTTGCTTACTATTGGTGTGTCTATATCTATTTCAAGTGGATTGTCTCTGATATCTTCTCTACCATCTAAGGATTGTCTTTCCATATCATCAACCGATGTTTCTGGACTATCTTCCAATCCCTCATTGGGTATATCAATATCTTGAAAAGTTGCTAATGCAAAGGCAGGTGTTGCTTCAAAGGTAATCCAGCTTCCATTACCCATATATGCCTCTACCCAAGCATGGGCATTCCTTTGTGTAACCTCATATGTGCCATCCTTTTCTTCACTAGGTAGCATATAGCCTTCAACATATCTAGAGGGTATCCCTTGGGTACGAAGAAGGATTGCCATGGCAGTAGCAAAATATGTACAGTAGCCTTCCTTTTCTTCGAATAAAAAGTATTCTACAAAGTCCTTGCCATCTGGTGTGGATGTCGGTTCTAAAGAGTACTTATAGTTCTCTCGCAAATAGTTTCTTATGAGTATTGCCTTTTCATACGGAGAAATAGCACCTTTAGTTATACTTTCTCCTAACTTATAGACTGAATCCGATAGCTCAGTAGGTAATTGTAAGTACTCAGAATAGCCTGTTAATACTTCCTCTTTATCAAAATTCACAAATCTTGATGGAATATGAGCTCTCACCTCATATTTTTCACCCTTATACTTGTATCCTAAAAAGGTTACTTGATAATTTTCGTCAACCCTCATCTTTTTCAAACCACTATTGTTAATTCTTACGGGTTGATATGGTGAAAAAACTGTGCTGGTAGCTAGATTTTCATGGGTTATCTCAACTATAACCCTCGAACCAAAGTTTGCCTTAATAGATATCGCTGTAGAAGTATCATAGGTTTCTTCCTTTGTGCTGCCCTTTTCCCACTGATTATGATTGTATCTGTTTTTTACATTCCCTCTAAGATATAAAGGATAGGGTGCCTTAACCTTCATTACTAGCCGGTCGCTAAGCTGAACAGGACCTCCCAGTTCACTAATATTTGGCTGAAATCCCGTTAGGGTGAAGTTAAAGGGCTCAGCTTGAGAGTAGGCTCTACTATACACTACATCATCTCGAAGGTCTATTAAAGTTGGAAATCTCTTTTGAATCTTACTTTCCAGCCAATACCAATCTATGACAGCTCCACCCTTGGGCAGTATAGCTGCTATTATGATGATAATAAGTCCATAGCTTATTGCTGTTTTAAACCAATGGGGGTATACTTCTATGCTGTAGTTAGCTCTTTCCTTTACCCAAACCCTTAATGCATTAACGTAGCCATCGCAGCCTAAAAGTATGATATAAAGTATTAAGAACCAGGCCATCATAGAATAGGAGACATCTATATATATGTACCAGTAATATACGAAGAATAATAGGTATACAGGTAGCAACAGATAAACACGTTTAGTCTTAAACAGTATAATTATAGTATATAGGCTCAAAAGTATTGTGAAGATCATCCATAGGGCTGTAGTATTTTGAACAAATATTTCTTCAGTTCTGGCGAAGTGATTAGATATGTTTTGGTAAAATTGCTGTATCCACAACAATACCCTGATAATGGCTTCTTGATCGTAGAAGGTATATAATAGTAGGGCTCCAACAAGAACACCAAGGATTGGTAGAAGCGCAGTAGGAATAAGTACGAAAAGTTGAACTAATAATCCAATCAGAATGGTTACAAAGAACTTGCCAACTATATTTAAGTCAATGACTAATACGCTACTCATTACATTGGCTAATGTATACACCATAAGTAAATGGATAATTGTATAGGTTATTTTCTGATGATCTCTAAGCTCCTTTTTCATATTTTCCCTCCAAAACTTCCCGTATGTCCTGAGCTATGTCAATCAAATAAATGGGTATAGACTCTCCCTTCAGTACCTTGGCTACCTCTTTATTTTGATTCCATTGGATGGAATTTTCCTTCTTATCTCCTAATACAATATATACTGGGCTAATATTTCTCATTTTCAAACGAATTCCCTGTGCTCCTAGTTGTCTATTTAGTTGGGGAGTTAAGATAAATAGAGTGCTTCCATGATTAAGGAATGAGGTTAACTTTTCAACATTATTCTGAAGAAGTGAACTTCCTATTGGGTGAAACCCTACAATTGCATCCATAAAGGATTTTAGGTAACCCCTATGATTTCCATTTGTTTGGATTATTTCATCCTTCTCTTCATAGTGTAGGGTTACTTTCATATTCTGGGCTAAACAGTAGTCTATGATTGCTGCAGCAGCTTCGACTAGCTGGTCCTCAATCCAACCTTCATTATCCCCCTGATAGCTTGATTTATGACTATCTAAAACTATTACTACTTCATTATCTCCTCGTTCTTCATAATTTTTCACCATTAAATCTTCACTCTTAGCCGATGCCTTCCAATGTATTCTTCTTATTGAATCTCCGTCCTGATATACTCTCAGATCTGATAGAGATGAATAATCTTGAAATAAGGGTTCCTTAACAAGCAATTCTCCCATATGTTGACTTGCCTGAATCTTGAAGCTCTTCAAGGGGGTTATATTTGGGTAAACCTTAAAGGAAAGGGGAGTGACAATGGTTTTATGTAAAGAGTAGATATTGAAAATATCTCTGATATGAAGCTTTACTTTTCCTGCTCTATAATGTCCCCTTCTTCTACATGAAACTACAGTTGCTCCTTCATAATAATCCTTTTTTTCCAAGTGAAATATCTCTTTTTTTTCCTTTTTACCTGTAATCCTATAGGCAATGTTATTCTCCAATTCTAATATGGGAAATCCTAACGACAAAGGATTTTCAAATTCATATTGAATTATTACTTCTTCTCCAGCTACCATCTCCTTTTCAGGTAATCTTACTTCACCCTTTAAGAAAATAACTCCTAGTAAACAATGGATTAGAGGTATTAGTAGAAATAGTATAGATGTATAAAGCAGAAAATATGGCACTCTACCTCCAACCATTAGTGCAAAGGGAGTTACGATAATGCTGATAATAATTAAGGGAATTTTAACCTTCAATGGATTTCACCACCGGTACGTAAGTTCGTTCTAATACATCATCGATAATTTTCTCTGTTTTTCTACCTTCAATCCTAGCCTCTGCGGATAAGATAATACGATGACTCAACACATAGGGCACAATAGCCTTCACATCGTCAGGAATTACATAGTCTCTACCCTTAATATATGCATAGGCCTTTGCTCCTCTATAGAGGTCTATTGAAACTCTTGGGCTGGCCCCTAGGTGTATATCTTTATGTATTCTACTGGTATTTGCAATTCCAATTATGTACTTCAAAATATCATCATGTACATTAATTTCATCTACCTCCGACTGCATTGCCAATATATCCTCTTCATTAACAACAGGTTTGATATGCTCTAGGGTTTTATTGTTCTTATAGTTCCTAATGATTTTCTCTTCTTCCTTCTGCTGTGGATACCCTAATGATATCTGCATTAAAAAACGGTCCAATTGGGCTTCTGGTAAGGGAAAAGTTCCCTGATATTCCAATGGATTCTGAGTGGCTAACACCATAAATGGCTTTCTTAATACATAGGTTGTGTTTTCTACCGAGACTTCTCCCTCTTCCATTGCTTGTAATAAGCTAGATTGAGTTTTTGGAGATGTACGATTAATCTCATCTGCTAAAATAATCTGATTAAAAATGGGTCCTTTTCTAAATATGAACTTCTCTTCAGCTTTGTTGTATAGAGTAATACCTGTTATATCTGAAGGCATTAGATCTGGAGTAAATTGAATTCTACTATAGGTCAAGTTGATACTCTTAGCTAATGCCTTAACCATTGTAGTTTTCCCTACACCAGGAACATCCTGAATCAATAGATGACCCCCTGCTAATAAGCAAACCAATACCTTCTCCAATTCTTCATCCTTTCCTATAATCGCCTTCTTCATATTCTCTAAAATCTGGATTGCCTTTTCCCTTGATTTCATTTGGTTCACCTCTTTTTTTATTCCGAACAGTTCATTAAAATCATTCAAATTAACCATATCCACCTTTATAGGGTAAAATATATAATAATATAATATTAGATTATTTTTGGTAATATCCTGCATAATTCCTAATATTAAGAATATTTAATATGTGTCTGAATATTGTAACAAGTTAGTAATATGTGTAGATTTTTACTTAAAAACTAGGTATAAGCAAAGAACAAAAGCATTTCATGCGTTAATTTTCTATGGTTAAAATGCTTTTGTTTTCCAGAGAACCCATGCGTTCTCTAGGACGCTTCCCTGTACTCTCCTTATTCCTATAAGGGGGTTACCCCCTTAAAATCCCCCA
>NZ_WBZB01000041.1 GCF_009017255.1 Alkaliphilus serpentinus
TTTGGATTGATACAAGATGGAACCATTAAGAACTTAGAACTAGAAAACATAGCAGTAGTTGGTAGACACTATACAGGAGCCTTAGCAGGAGCCATCGTAGGAGAAGGTATAGTAGAGAGAGTAAATGTACGAACAGGAAATGTAAATGGAAGCACCCAAGTAGGAGGATTAGTAGGAAACCTAACAAATGCTAGGATGGAGAAATCATCTGCAAATATTAGTGTAGCAGGAAATTTATACTATGTAGGTGGATTAGTAGGATATATGACAGGAGCAAATGTAAGGATATCCGAGAGCTATGCAGTAGGAAATGCTCGAGGCAGTTACAGTGTCGGAGGCTTAGTTGGTTATATAGTTGAAACAAGTGCCAATGTTATAAGAGTTGAAAACAGCTTTGCCTTAGGAAGTGCAGAAGGTACCCATAGCAATGGCTACGTAGGAGGATTAATAGGGCACGTATCAGCATCAAGCTCGGCCCACACATCAGTAAAGAACAGCTACTCTGCAGGAAAAGTTACAAGTCCAAGTAGTAATAAGGGTGGCTTAATTGGAGCCATAAATACATCCATTATTGCTGATAGTTACTTTAATAAAACGGTTACAGGTTTTGACAATCCTGCTTCTCAAGCCCGAACTACAGAAGAAATGATGCAGATGGCTAATTTTTCGGCGTGGGATTTTACAGAGATATGGGCAATAGAAAATGGCAGTTCATATCCATACTTAAGAAAATTGATTGTTCCACAACATGAGAACATGCCAGATCGATCAGGCCCCTTCGGATTACAAGCTGACATAATAGAGTCAAAATCAATTAACCTTGTTTGGGAAGGCGTATCCTGGGCAGAGTCTTATGAAATAAGAGTAAATGGTCAACTGATTGCTACAGTAGTAGAGCCAATGTATACCCATGATAATTTAACTCCAGGTACTGTGTATGAATACAAGGTAAGGGGAATTAATAATGGAATTCCTTATAGCTGGACACCAACTTTAAGGGCTGTTACTTTGATAGATATTCCAGAGAATTTTACAATTACGAAGTTAGGAGATACCCATAGACTTACATGGGATAGTGTGGATGGTGCCCTTGCCTACGATATTAAAATTAATGGGGTAATGATTAGTAGCATTACAGAAACCACTTATATTCATGATAATTTAATGCCAAATAGTCAAAACATCTATCAAATTAGAGCTCGGAACGATATCACCAATAGTAAATGGAGTGAGATTAAGGAGGCAATGTATAGAGAAGAAGGCACTTCGGGTATTAGTATTATTGCCGTAAATTGGCTTGATGATTTATCTCAAGAGGGTGAAGTTGAAATAATCATAAAAGCCTACACAGAAGACTTATATTCTGTAGCCTTTGATCTAATCTACGATACAGTTCATTTAAATATAACTTCAGACAGCATTGAAAATCTTCTTGTAGCAAACGATGAATATTATTACTCAGTTCATGATGAAATCGAAGGAAGAATAAGGATATTAGTATCTAAAACTGGAGAAGAAGCTGGTTCAGGTGGAGAAATTAGTATAATAAGATTGAGGTTAAAGCTTGAATCTACAGATATTTCTCAACTGCAAATCCAACAGGCCAAGATAGTAAATTCATTAGGGGAATTGGTGAACATACCTAATGTAGCCCCATTGAATATAACCATTCATCCTGAACACGAAGGTTTATAGTGATGGAATTTGAAATTAAACAAGGAGGTTTAATCTATGAATATAGGCCTTAAAAAAGCTCTAAAGTCTTTAAGTAGATATATTGCATGTTCCCTGATAATTGCATTGCTAGTACAGCTATTTCAGTCAGGCTTTATGGTATATGCCACAAACTTTGATGTGAATAAAAGCATACAAAGCTCTATCAGTGATACACAGATCATAGAAAATAGTAATGAAGCAGGAACAGAATCCTTTGAATTTAAGGAAAAACATGATGAAATAGAAGAGGATGCATTTACTGTTGTAGAAAGTAAAACTTTAATTGCAAGTTCTAGCAACAGTCAAAGCTCATTTGTAGTTGATTCAATTAAAAAAAGTACAAATAGCTTTCCGCGAACTATTACATATAATAAAAATGGATATAGTGGTGAATTACAAAAAGATGGTTCTTCAATAGCAAATGTAATAAGTGGAAATTACACACCTGCCCATAGCAAAAATGTCAGTCATTCAGATAACACCGGGACAACCTATCCCTCATCAAGCTATTCTTATTCTCAAGGGGGATACTCGGGTACATTGTCGTTGGGGTCAGTAACAAATAACCCAACACAGAAACCACAGCAGGAATCACGTACTTTTTATAAGACTCGTTACAATACCATAACTAATAGATATGATGCTGAAGGAAACTTAGTATCAAGTAGTGGATCAAGTGGGACAGATAACCCCACTTACCCAATCAATCAAGATGGATATGTAGGTTCAATACCTAAAGTAGACTGGTGGGTAGAAAGTGGACCAGACAGAACCGACAACCCGGATGGTTCTTATAAAATTGTTACAACTTATGGTGCTGATTATGAGGGGACATTAACAAAAACTGTGTATGTAACTGTAAATAATTATACTGGCAATTATAGTGGAACTGTAACAAAGCCCGAATCTGATACCAGAGTGTGGGAATATACACAATATTACGCAGGCACAGTATTTACCACTGCTATAAGAAATCAGAATCTAACAAGTCCACCCAATAGCGTGTCAGTAGGTGAACCAGTTAATATTATAACAGGCAACTACTATAGTATTGATGAAGATTTACTTATACCTGATATTGGAATAGATTTACAAATTGTCAGAAGCTATAACTCCTTAGATGAAAGAACAGGGATTATGGGCAAGGGATGGCATACAAATTATGATAGCACCATTACAATAAATGCTTCAACAGGGAATGCAACAATAACATATCCCGATGGAAGGATTTTAGTGTACCAACCAGTAGCAGGAACAAACAATTATACGAGTCCTGAGTCAATTTTTGATGTTCTAGAAAAACAGTCAGATGGTAGTTATAAACTGGAACTAAAAAACAAACAGATATATACCTACAACAACTCTGGAAAACTGACTGCCATCACCGATAGAAATAATAACACAATAACATTGCAATATGATGGTAATGGGAATCTAAGCTATGTAATAGGAGCAAGCGGTAAAAGACTAACCTTCTCCTTTGAAAATGGTAGGATTAGAACAATCACCGACCCTGCTTTGCGAACAATCAAATACACCTATGACAGTTTAGGCAATCTTCTTGAGGTTAAGGGCTTAAATGGTGGGATAAAGAAATATACCTACAACAGTTACGGATTAACATCTATAACGGATGAAAACAACAAAAAATTCATAGAAAACCATTATGATCAATATAGAAGAGTCGTTCTACAATATGATGAAGATCGAAACCCAACGACCTATAGCTACAATACTCTTACAATGGAAAATACTTACACATTTAACGGTACAACTACCAAATACAAGTACAATGACAGGCTATATATTGAAAGGGAAACCTTTTATGATAATACCTATCAAGAATATACCTATGACCAGTGGGGAAATAGAAAAAGTATTAGGGATAGAAACGGGAATATAACAAATTATAATTATGATGAAAGGGGAAATCTATTATCAATTACAGCCCCTCAACCTCTTGGATATGTTACCACCTTTACTTATGACGGTGACGATAACCTCAAAGAGATAAATACCCCAGAGGGTGGAAAAGTGAACTATGATTACGATTCAAAGGGTAACCTTATTAAGGCAACTCAAAAGCTTAACGATTTAGAAAGCGTAGAAACCAATTACTACTATGATAATAAAGGCAGATTAATTAAAATAGTAGACCCAGAGAATAATGAAACAATTCTAGAGTATGATAATGAGAAACAGCCTGAAAAGATTATTGACCCTGAATTAAATGAACTGCAATATAACTATGATGATCTTGGTAGAATGGTTAATATAATTACCACCTATGGTACAACAACATATAGGTACAATAATAATGATGATGTTGATAAGATAATCAGTCCCATGGGGGATATCACTAGGATGATCTATGATCCAGTAGGTAATCTAACAAAATATATAAAGCCCAACCATTATAACCAGTCAACTGATGACGGTATTGGTTATCTTTATAGCTATGATTCAATGGACAGGCAGATTCGCATGACAACACCTTTAGGTACAATACTAGCATTAAAGTATGATATGGAAGGAAACAAAATAAAGGAGATTAACCCCAACTATTATAACCCAGCTACTGATGATGGGATTGGTGTTGCCTATGAATATGATGGTAATAGTAGATTAATAAAAATAGTCAATCCATCAGGAAAAAAATCAAGAATCAAATATGACGGTGTAGGAAATGTAATTAAGGTAATTGATGCCAATAACTACAATCAAGCTATAGATGATGGACCAGGACAGCAGTATAGCTATGATCAATTGAACAGACTTATTGAAGTAAGAGATACTGAAGGAAGGGTCATCGAAAGATATGTATATGATAAAGATGGCAGAGTAGTAAAATCCATCGATGCACATGGCTATCTTAGCGGAACCAGTGACAACGACAGATATGGTACTCTATATAGCTATAATCTTACAGGCTGGCTTCTTGAAAAAAGAGTACCTGTAAAAGCAGAAGGCAATACCATGTATTACAATGTAACAAAATATCAATATGATAAAGTAGGGAGATTAATAGAGGAAATAACCTCGCCAGATTATGCAAGTAAAAGTGAAGAGCCTGAAGCATGGCATACAATTTCTCTGGATTACTATAAAAACGGATTGCTAAAATCTGCTACAGGAAGTGCCGGGGGCTATGTAGAATATTCCTATGATTCTATTGGTAACATTACTGAACGAAAGGTAAAAATCAATGAAGAGAAATATAGCATTACAGGATATGAATATGATGGCGCAGGAAGGCTGATAAGACAGTGGAGGGAGCTAGACCAGGATGACCTCTATGATGGAGGAACAGGAGCTGTATTAGCAGAAACCTTCTATGAATATGATAAAAATAATAATATAACTAAAATCACAAGGCCAGAGGGCTATGAAACAATCTATGAGTATGATGAATTAGACAGATTAGTTTCTAAAAGGGAAGAGGTATGGGTGGATAGTGTGGATGTAAGCCAAACAACCGCTTCTATATCCATGCCAAAAACCCTAGTCTATGGAGGACAGCAATATCAGTACAGAGTAGAAATAGACACAGATACAACAATTCAAGATGTAAATCTGAATCTTATGTACGATTCAAGGGTATTTGAGGTTGTAGAAATTACTCCTCAAGATTCAAACGTAATTATAAGCCATAATGACTCAGGTAGAATTAATATAACAGTAGCAGATGGGAGCTACACAGGTTCAAGTACTCTGGCCATTATAACCATTAGAGTAAAAGAAGGGGTAAAGGGTACATATTTAGTTACCATAGATAAAGATTCTACTTATACAGACCAATTGGGAGAAGAACATAAATTCCTTGCAGTGATAGGTAAATCAACAATGGTAAGAGAGCCTGATATGAATAATGATGGTATGGTAATGCTAGATGACTTTACATTAACAGCACTACTAAAGGGAATAGAGCTAAGTCAGCCCAAATATCATGAAAAATATGATATAAATAACAGCAGTATAATTGATATACCAGATTTAGACTACATTAGAGATTATATTTTTAATTACGAGAATCAACAGCTTGAAAGCCTATACCCCTTGGACTTAATAGAAAAAACAACCCACGGAGTTTATAATGCTTCATCAACTAAGATGACAAGAATCACACAATATGAGTATGATAAAGCAGGGAATCTAATAAAAGAAATAGACCATAATCAAAAAGAAACAATATACACCTATGACGCCTATAATAGGTTAATAGAGGTAACCGACGTTGAAATGGCAACATCAAAAATTGTTTATGACGAGGTAGGAAACATCATAAAATATGTGGCACCAGAAAACTACGATTCAGCAACCCAAAATGGACCAGGAACAATCTATACCTATGATACAATGAATAGGCTAATTGAAATTAAGAATCCAGAGGGAGCAGTAGTACAAAGAAATATCTATGATGTAGCGGGCAGAATAACAAAGGAAATAGACGCAAAAGGCTATCAATCGGGACAAACAGATGCAACAAGATATGGAATAGAATATACCTACGATATAGGTAGTAGACTAAAGAACATAAACACACCAGAATCAAAGGCAAAAGGAAAAATATCCCTTCAGTATACCTATGATGCAATAGGGAACATTATAAAAATTATAGACGGAGAAGGTAACGAAACCCAATACCAAAGAGACCAGAGGGGAATGATAACAAAGATAATAGATTCCCAGCAAGTGGAAACCCTATACCAATACGACAATGCAGGAAATCTAACATCTCAAACCGATGGAAACCAAAACACCACAACCTATTACTACAACAGTCTTAACCTTCTTAAAACAATAACGGACCCAGAGAATCAAACAATTACCTATAGATACGACAAAGAAGGAAGATTAGTAAGACAAATAGACAGGATGGACCAAACCATAATATATCAGTATAATAGAGATAACAACCTTACTGCTAAGAACATACTAGGGAAAGACCTCGAGGAAAGATATTTCTACAATCTAGATGGAAGCCTATTAGCAGCAACAAATGCATGGGGAGTAGATACCTTTACCTATACCCCCTTAGGACAATTAGAAAAAAGATATAGAAATGGACAACAAATACTAAGCTATGATTACAACAAAAATGGCGATATAACCAGTATAACCGATGGGTTAGACCAAATAACCAGATACAGCTACGACATTAATGGAAGACTAAAAACAGTATCAGATAACAATACACTACTAGCCACCTATAACTACAACCCAGACAATACGATAGAAGAAATCCAATACAACACAGGAATAAACACACAAATAGGCTATGATAAAGACAAAAACATCGTATCAATGGTAAGTAAGAATCCATCAAACAACATCATCAATAGTTTTAGCTATACCTATGACAATAATGGCAACCAGCTAAGTAAAGTAGAAAATGGACAAGCAACTCAATATACCTACGACAGCCTAAACCAACTAAAAACAGTAAATGATCCAGCCTCAGGGTTAGAGACATACAATTATGACAATGCAGGAAATAGAATAAGTAAAATCCAAGGAGAAATCCAAACAACCTACAGCTACGATAGCAGAAACAGATTATTAGAAAGTATATTAACCCAAGAAGACCAAACCATTGTAACAACCTACAGCTATGACAAGAATGGAAATCAATTAACAGCAATAGAAGAAAAGTACATACAGGGGCTTCTAGAAAACAGTAACACAACAACCAACAGCTATGACGGCTACAACAGACTCATAAGTACAAACCTTCCAGATGGTAGCTGGCAACAAAATCAATACGATGGCCTAGGCTTAAGGATTGCCACCATAGAAAACGGGCTACGATATGATTTCACCTTGCACAATGGAAGCATAATAACCGAAACCAATGGAAATGGAGATCTAGTAACCAGAAGTATAAGGGGAATAGGCTTAGTAGCCCAGATATCAGGAAAGGGAGATAAAAAACACTACCTTAGTAATGACCAAGAAGAAGGAGCCATAAACTACTACCTACACAATGCCCATGGAGATGTGGTAAGCCTAGTAACAGGTAGCGGAGAGGTTTTAAACAGCTATCAATATGATGCCTTTGGAAACCTGAGGAACTACACAGAAACAGTAAAAAATAGATTCCTCTATGCAGGAGAGCAATATGATAGCTTAACAGGAGAATACTACCTAAGGGCGAGATATTATAACCCACAGCTAGGGCGTTTCACTCAAGAGGATGTTTACAGAGGTGATGGATTAAATCTGTACATCTACGTAAGTAATAACCCGATAATGTATGTAGATCCTAGTGGACATTATGCTATATATTTTGATGATTCGGAAGGGTTTACAAAACCTACTCCACCACCTTCTGTAGTGAGCGATAGTAATGTCAAGAGTATGCAGAGTCAGAGTAATACCAAGGATTATAAGGACAGTGTTGGTGAAATTGAAAAATATGCTGATGGAGTATACTATAATAGTGCTGGAGAAATATATGTCGAATTTAGTGGTATAATGGCTCCTATAGAAAATTGTTTTAAGGGTAACGATATTCCATCATTAGAGGAAATATATCTAACATTACATTCGCCATTCTTAGATGGTATAAGCGAAAGACATCTCTATGTAACTGATGATTCAGTTTTAACAGATTCACGTTATCCTGATGGACTAGAAGATCTCTACTATCAAGGTAGAAAAATTGGCCCGCTCATAGATGCAGTTCTTTATGTTTCAGCTGGATTAGGAGATTATGCAAAAAACAACAATATAACACTACCCGAAAAACCCCAGGCAGATTATTCAGATGTTTATGATAAGGCTTATTCATCAAATAATTCTCAGGGGGCGAGTGATAGTCCTAAAGTAGAAGGGCGAGGTCAATCAAAAGGTGGACATCAACCAGAAAATCTAAAAGAACAACTTGCTGTGGAAGAAGCAATGTCAAATCCATCTGCAGGTAGAGAACTCAAAGGTTTGAACACAGATCCCAGATGGCCAGCTTCCGAAGGCTGGACAAAACAAGCTCAAAATGTTAACGGAGTAGAAGTTCATTATCAGTATAATCCTAAAACTGGACAAATAGATGACTTTAAAATTAAGTAAGATATGGGGGCGAGATGATGAAAGTAAGGTGTATTGCCAGTACAGGGGACAAATTATTATTATCAACTATAAACAATTCAGGAGACTCACCAGAAACCAGATATCCTTTAAAAGTAGGCGAAGTATATATTGTTTATGGTCAACATATTTATAAAAGTGTACTAAGCTATTTATTGATTGGTACTTATGAGAATTTACCATCATGGTATCCAGCTGAACTATTTGAAGTCGTAGACTCGATGTTGCCCATGGAGTGGTATTATCAATATGATGCTAAGTCTGTTCTGAGTGCAATATGGGGTTATAATGAGCTCGTTTTAACTGGAAACCACTATGATGACCTAATAGAAAGAGAAGATAAAGCAATAAGAACTTTCTTGAAACGCAAAAAGGAAATTGATGAATATTGCGAATAAAAATTCTAATAGATTATAATCATTTAATTCTTTTTACAACATTTATTGGAGGCGACAGGGCATTTAGCTTTGTTGCTTCTTTTTTCTTATCTTTTACCCCCAAACCCCACTAGGGCAAGCATTCAGAAAACCAAGGGTAGAAAACCAAGGGGACGGTTCTCATGGTTGCACTACCTCCAAATGTATGCTAATCTATATTTGGAGGTGGTTTTTTATGCCAAGAAAAGCCCGAGAAAAAAGTGAAAGTGGCCTATATCATATAATCCTGCGAGGAATTAATAAACAAATAATATTTGAAGACGAAGAAGATAAGAAAAAGTTTTTACAAACATTAAAGGATTACAAAGACAAAAGAGGATATAAGGTATATGGATATTGTCTGATGGGAAATCATATACATATCATATTGCATGAAATAGAAGAAGGAATTGAAATAGTAATGAAAAGCATAGGAGCCAGTTATGTGTATTGGTACAATTGGAAGTATAATAGAAGTGGACATTTGTTTCAAGATAGATACAAAAGTGAGCCAATAGAAGATGAAGGTTACTTATTAACAGCATTAAGATACATACACCAAAACCCATTAAAAGCAGGAATCACGGATAATATTGAAGATTTTCAGTGGAGTAGCTACAGAGAATATGTAAATAAAGAAGAAATAGTAGATACAGATTATATCTTAAAAATGTTAGATTCAGATAGAAAGACAGCCATAGAAAAATTCATTGCGTTCCATAAAGATACAAATGAAGAAAAATGCTTAGATATAGAAAAAAAAAGGAGATTGACAGATAAAGAGGGAATAGAAATAATTAAAAGGGTCTGTAAAGTGAACAACTGTTTAGAAATTCAACAGATAGAACAAGATATGAGGAATAAATACCTGAAAAAGCTAAAGGAAGAAGGACTGTCTACTAGGCAGATAGCAAGGCTAACGGGCATAAGTAGAGGGATTGTATTAAAGTCGTAACCACAAGAACCGTCCGGGACCAGTGAAAAACTGGTCTTTTTTCCTTAAAGCATTAATAATTAGTCTCTAAACGAGCCTGTAGAAAATTTTGTGT
>NZ_WBZB01000042.1 GCF_009017255.1 Alkaliphilus serpentinus
GTTGGATTTGACGCTTACATTTCATTAATATACAGTTCGTCAAACAGACCCATTGTGCCTGTTCCGTTTTCTGCTGCTGCATCCTCTTCATATATTCTTCCTAATGCATATCCTACTGGTTTATTATCTAGCTCTGCTATTAGTATTAATGTGTTTTTATCTCTATTGACAAATGTTTTTTCAGCCTTTGCTCTAACCGCTTCTACAACTAAACTATAATTATCATATTTACTTATAATGCTATGATTTTGTCTGCTAAACTCACTCAATTTAATTGCAAAGTTGACAAAAGTATTTTTGTCATTTTCTACTGCTTTTCTAATTTTTACTTTCATATATTCTCCTCCAACATCAACTTATTTTCTTATTATAGCAACAATTATAAAGATATTTTTCGAGCCTAGCATAAATGTCTCCCTCTGTAATCTATTATATGCTTTCATTGTAATCATTAAAATTCCTACTTTATTTATAATCATTCTATACCACAAAGCAAAAAGGCCTTATGTTACTGGAGGCCTTTTTGCTTATTTTTTATATATTATTTTACGCACTGTTTCATATGCCAATCCATATTCTTGTGATATTTCATGAATGCTAAAACCTTTTTGATACTTGTGCCTTATCTGTTTATTTCTAATTGCATAGTATTGCTTGGAACCACTTTTTTCTCCCCAAGGTGTTTTCTTGTTTTCACTTGGTATATATAAAATTTTACCACTAATATGTTTTTGAACTTCAACTAGCAAATTATTAGGTAATACTTCTGCTGCATTTAAGTATTTCATTACAATCCACTCCTTATTTATTATTCATAAATAAAGTGCAGAGTTCAGCAGATAGTACTCTATTTATCCCATACAGAAATAGTCATACTATCGCTTAATCTGCATGGGATATGTCTTTGCTTTAAATATTATAAGTAGAGCTTTTGCTAGCACTGTATCCTCACCCCTTAATATAGGTTATCTTCTTACGTCCATACCTTCATTTTATTCTACATTTATATTGCTGTCAATTTGGTAAGAAGGAGTGTAGCTACTTTCTAAATAGTGATTTAGATAATTTTAAAACTAGTATTGAGAAAAGATTTCCTTAGAGTTGGCCTTATCCCACAATAACTTTACGTTTCAAAGGATTCTGAGTCCTGAAAATGTAGATTCTAATTTAATATTAGTTGCCACATATTTTTTAGAAAAAAAGAAGAATATGTTATAAAAAGTTACTTAAATGAGGCAAATCCCTGAGGGTTCTAAACTGTCTCTTTCAATTATAATGTTCTTAAAATGCTATTGGATAACTTAAAAAAGTTCATTTCGTGTCTTGACATTGGGGAGCATTATACAACCTTTTTAGGAGTTTACTTTCTAATCCCTTTATATTCTTTTCTAATATAAATATATCTTGTCTTTCTTCAATTCCTGTCCATACTTTATCTAAAATAATTCGATATATAAAATCAAAGTCTACATTTGCTCCTGCTATTTCAATATAACCATCTAAAACATTATCAAGAACTCCTAATGGTATCATGTAAAAATCTATTGCTGGATCACCCCAACCTGAATCACCCCAATCAATAATAGATAATAACTGATCATTTTCTGTACACAAAAAATTGAACTCATTAGTATCTCCATGGACAAAACATTTTTTATAGGAAAAAATATTATCAGTATACTTTTTTTCTATTAGCTTTAACAAATATAAAGATTCGCCATTTTTACTAAGTAAACCCTCAATCAGCATGTCTTTTGTGTATTCTCTATCAGGACTATCAAGCCACCCTTTTGGGTCATCACAGCTTTTAATGTTAATATGTACTTTCCCAAGTTCAAAACCTATTTCCTTCCATGTATTATAATAATTCAAACAATTATCTATTTCACCAAGAGTTAATCCATGGATCCTTTCCCAAATAGAATATGTTTTGTTTAATATTGAATAAGAGTCATCAAAGCAAACTAATCTTGGTGTTTTTATTCCATGTGACTTAGCCAATGGAGCTGCAACAGATTCTGTCAAGGCATCGGAATTCGCTTCTGGATGATCTGTAGGAATCCTTAAAATAAAATTCGGTGTTGCATATATCTCATTTGCAATACCATGGGTAGTTAATTCTACAAATGATTCATATATTTTATTCTTGTTTAAAATTTCCTGAATAATATCATTCATATTTTTCTCCTCTAATTCTAACTAGGTAGTGTTAAGTTTGACACAATTATTTTTTTACTAAGCAATCTATTTTCAAGGGTTTTACAATACTTTAAATAAAATAACAATGACTCACTATTTTCGGTTATAGAACAAGTAGGGCAAGTAGGTACGGTCCTTGCTTGTCTAAGCATACTCCCACCCCATACCTCAAATTTATTCCAAGTTAGTGCTTCTGTCAATTTAGCAAGCAAGGATCGTCCCTACTTGATAATTAACTGTATTACCTTATTATTAATTTAAGTTAAAAAATTCATAATCTGATGATTAAAGTCCTCTGATTCTTCATATGCTCCGTGTCCAAGACCTTCATATATAACCAATTTACTTTCTTTTACTTTCTCCGCCATCTCTTCAGAAGTAGTTTTGCCTACAACCTCATCGCTGTCTCCTCCTATAACTAAGGTTGGGCATTTTATTTTAGCTAGTTCACTATAGGCATTATGGTTAATACATGCATGAGCCTGTATAAGAAATCTATCAAAGTCTTTTGGCTTACCTATTCTACTAATAATAGGATACATTAACCTATATCTTTTTAAACGCTTTTCAGTAAAGGTCTTTTCAACTGTATCAATGACCAAGTTTTTGTAATCATTTGATGAAGCCATCTCTATCCATCTTTCAACTACCTTTTGCAATGTTTCAGTCTGTCTTGAAACAGATACTACAATAATTAGTTTCTGCACTATTTCAGGATAGTCAATGGCAAGGTACTGAGCAATCATCCCTCCCTGAGACACTCCCATAATATATGCATTATAAATCCCTAGTTTTTCCATTGCTATTTTTTGGTCTCTAGCCATATCTCTTGATGAGTAGCCTTTTTCCAATTTATTTTTTCTACTAAATACATATACTCGAAAATTCTTAGCAAACTGCTTATAGTACATAGCTAAGACTTTTTCTTGCTTATGGACTGTTTTTATACCGTCACTCAAACCCGGTAAAATTACAAAAGGTTTTTTCCCATGACCAAATACTACATAGTTCATATCTGTCTCTCCTAGTTTCACATTACCTCCCTTTGCGTTGTAAAACATCTATACTCTCTCCCCTCTACTTTAACCCTTCTTTTAATATTTCTATATATTCAACAAGGCGCCTTAAATACTCATCTTTTAAGCTATTAATGTTGTCCTCTGACTCCACCTCTTCAATAAATTCTTCATTAAAGCCTTTTAACAACCATTTTAAAATATCAAGTAACTTTTTCTTCTCCCTTTTAAACTGAAACTGCTCCATATTAATATCTTCAAACAATTTATAATAGTATTCCTCACTCATAGAAGCATATTTTGCCTTAGTCTCTTTGTAAATCTCTGTATCATTTTTTACAAATGCCCTTTTAAGAAGCTTATATTTATCAGGATTTTGAATGTACCAAGCAAATTCCAGTTCTGCATACTTTATAGTTCTCACAAATAAGTCTCTTGGTAAATTTGCAATTTCATCTTTTAAATCGACAGCAAGATCGTTTATAATATAGTCCAGTATAAAAAATACATATCTTGTTTGTTTTGAAAGTACTTAAAAAGACTCCCTTTTCCTATTCCTGCATTCTTGACAATTCTATTAGTAGAACTTTCATTGTAAGAATGTTGTGCAAACTCTCTTAATACAACATTAGTAATCCTTTCTCTCTTTTCTTCATCTAATTCATAAAACAACTTCTTCGGCATAAAACTCTCCCCATTATTATACAATTTTAATATTTTAACAAAATCAGTGACCACGTGGTCATTAACTTAAACTTATCAAAGTACTTTTAATTTGTCAAGACTTCTATGGAGGTTTTGCTATTTAAAATAGATTTATATAATTTCATGTATGTACTAGCATTAACAATTCAAGGCTGATATATTAATACCAAAATGTTTTTTGCAAGGGGAAATTCCTCACTTTTGTAAAAGTTTTTTCCCCAGGCACCTGTGGGGAATTATTATGTTAATCGAATGAGTGAATTTTTCATTCGATCGCTATCACCGTTGAATATAAGAAGATAGCAGTGATGTAAAAGTCTATCTAGTAGGGCACTTGTCATTTGTTCATCATAAAGTACAGTTGCCCAACGCGTAAATTCAATATTTGTCGTTATTATAATGCTTTTTGTTTCATAACATTCTGATATTATTTCAAATAATAATCTAGCCCCATCCCGATCTAAGGGGACATAGCCCCATTCATCGAGAACTAGCATATCTGCCTTCATAATTTGCTTCATAAATAGTGTTAATGTCTTTTCGTTCTTTGCTTCTGATAAACGGTTTACTAGAGCTGCTGTCCTATAAAACTTAACGTTCTTTCCTCTATTACATGCTTCTAATCCAAGGGCCTGAGCAAGGTGGGTTTTCCACTACCTGTGTTCCCAAAGAAAACCAGATTCTTCTTTTCCTCAATAAATTTACACTCTCTTAAATAATTTGCATCAATTCCTGCTGGCATATTTACATCATCAAATCGGAAGGCGTCAAAATGCTTCCTTGTATAAAATCCTGCATTTTTAATTAATCTTTCTTTTCGTACGTCTTCCCTATGTTCTATTTCTTTTCTAAGTATAGTTAAAAGATACTCTTCGTTAGTGTTTGCCTCAACTAATTGACTATTAAGAACAATGTTTTGACTAAATTTAAGAATCTTACAACATTCAGCTAACGTGTATCCTACCATTATATACCTCCTGCTTTCTTTAAGATTTCATTGTATGCTTGCGCATTTGACTTAATCTTTTCTAGGGGAGGAACATTATCAGGTAATGATAATGCTTTTAGTTTATATTCTGGCATTATTATACGTGAATGAATTGCCATAAGACTATCAGGATCTACAGCTCCATAGGAGACAGCTTCACTTACTGCATTAACTGCTCTATTAAAGTCAGAAGCTTTGCTAATCTTAAGAATTGCTTTAAGTAGTATTCCTCTTTCTCCTTTGCCACAAATGTCCATATATTCTTGTAATGGTTTTGGTAGCATTTGATAAATTCCTGTATATTTCAATGCACCTGGTCTTATGGATAATTGTTCTAGATAAGGAATCCACTGCATACTTTCTTGCTTTGTATTTCCGTAAAGTCTAGGATGTCTAATAATCTCTCTCAAACTTTCATCTAATAATATTACCTCATATGCAGTTATCTTAATTTGAGCCTTTTCCCCTGCATACTTTGGAGCTGTGGAGTACTCGTGTAATCCGTTTTCCAACTTGAATTTGGCATATGTATCTAGCCTTACTAATTCATATCTACAGGCTTCAAATTCGTTTACAGGTAGGGGTATTAACTTCTGCCTGTCCAATTGATGCAATGTTGAAATTAGTTGACCCTTCTTGTAGTGCTCTCTAATTGCATCCTCATCACATTTAATTAGCAGCTCTTCATTAAATACAATGAGATTTGTTATTTGGGGTACTGGGACTAAAAGATTTCTGCGGTGATAACCTACTTTTCCCTCTACGGATCCCTTTTCATTTCCAGAAGCAGGATTGCAAAATGAGGCTTCAAATCCATATTGATTTTGAAAACGTAAAAATGCATCTGTTAAATCCCTTTTACCGCCCTTTAATATCTTTGTGACCATTGTACTAGGATTATCAAACCATATTCTAGTAGGAACGCCACCAATATGTTTGAATATGTTAATCATTCCTTGAAAAAGACATTCTTGATTTTCTCCTTTGAATAGTTGAGTATAGCCCTGATTACTATATGGGAAAGAAATGTTCAAGTAGTGACCTGAATGGAGTAATCCATTCTCATAAAAATCAGCACCACCAAAGTCTACTTGAGCTTCTCCAGGAACATGCTCTAGAGGAAGTGCTCCTTCCTTTTGAGTATATATCTCTTTTTTTCGCTGGGTCACATAATTTGAAACAGTTTTATATCCACAATCAAAATCTTCAGGATGTAGAAGACATAATCTATCGAAAACACGCTTTGCAGTATGTCTTTGCTTCTTTCTAGCCCTCTTATCATCTTCTAACCATGTGTCAATCTCCACTTTAAAAGGATCTAATTTTGATTTGTTTTTATTAGCTGGAACTCTTTTGGGTTTTATGGACCAATCCTCATGATTTAAGTACTTTCTTACTGTTTTTCTATCATACTCGGTTTCTTCTGCAATCTCACTTATATTCAAACCTTGTTCAAAAAACATTTTTCTGATATGATTTTGTTGAGTCATTGTTAGCATCCTCCAATTATCCTCCTTGCAATCAATTTAGTCGTTAATTACAAGGATACATTTAATTTGTGGTGCCTGCAATGACTTTTACATTCATGAGGAATTCCTATTTACCCAAGTGGGGAATTCCGCTTTTCCATTTAGGGTAATTTAATCTTACCATAAACAAGTACCCTCCTAGACACTGCCATTTTGATTAATTTTACCCTTTGAATACGTATAAAAACATATTTCAATTAGATTAATTCATTATAACTCTACTTTGCTTTATATCTATCTTTGTTATTGAAAAAAGTAACATCCGCATATATAGCATAAATTTACCATAGTGCTTTACACCCTCCGGAATGTATGATACTAAAAACAGGTGTTTAAAAGTTGCTTGTTGTAATCCAACGCTTGATTCCGAATGTGTTCTTGTTCATAATTCAAATAGAAAAGAGATGATTTATTTAAAAACCATCCCTTACTAAAATATATTGCATTCTTATATAACTAAAATACTATAAAAAGTGTACTTATTAAATATTTTGAAATGAACATCATTCTTGTCCAACTTTGATAGAAGCATTGTACCTTCAAATGCAGCTATTAATGCCTTAGCTTTTTCATGTGAATTTACTACCTTTTCTTCCTCTAATACTTCTATTATCCATTTTTCTAAAATATTGTACCATTCTAAAAGTTTTAATCTAAATCTTTCATTCTCGTCTGATAATTCCAATATCAGGTTTCCTACAGGACAACCTCGTTTCAAGCTAAGTTCAATTAAACGATTGAAGAATATATTAAAGAATTGATTTAGTCCTTCTATTGATTTTTCTACTCGATTTAGACAGTTGGTTGTATCAGCTATATAAAAATCTATGATAGACAAGCCTAGTTCTTCCTTACTTTTAAAGTAATGACTGTCAAAAGAACCGTCCCGATGACACCGCCGATGACACCGTAGAGAAACCGCTTACATCTTTAATGATATTGAAAAAAGAATTGAAGATCTTCAACAAAGTGACTCATTGAAATCGAGATGGATGAAGTACACTAAAGATTATAGATATGCAGAAGACATTTCCTATGATGAAGTAATTAATGCATTAAGAATGTTGATAGAGTTTATATCTAGAGCCTAAGATTAAATTTTAGGTTTCATTTTTGAGTATTTACAAACATATGCATATTAAGCTCAATATAAGTATTATTGTAAAAAATAAAACGGCCTTCTTAAATGATTAGAAGAATTTGGCATCATGGAACCAATCACGAAAAACCAGCATGGCAATGTGCCAAATGCATAAAAGAAGGACGTAAAGTTTGTGAGCATTCAAAAGGAATTAAAGAAGAAATGCTGGAAGAGGCATTTGTCACAATGTATAATAAAGTACAGAAGCTATTTGATACAGATATTGATGAATTTTTAAATAATATAGAAGAAGCTTTAGATGTGAATAGTCTCAGAGATGAAGTAAAAGATCTAACAAATTAAATTAAGAAATTAGAGGAGAAATCTCAAAAACTATTAGACATGCGGCTTGAAGAGAAAATCACTGAGTCGGATTATAACAAGAAGTATCATGTGGTTGAGAAAGAACTAAATGAGTTGAGGGATCAAAGGGAAGACAGATATGAAACACTACAAGGTGAAGAATCCATAAGTACTCGCATCAAAGGGTTTAGAAAAACTTTTGACCATGAACTCAAGATGGATCAATTTAAACACCGCACGTGGAGACGATGGTATTGATGTCAAGGAAAGAAAAGTAAAAGGCTGAAAAGTGTAGAAAACAAGGGGTTCTGTCTGTTATGCTAATTTGAAAAATGGCAGAACCCTTTGTAAAATCGTTACTTTGTGGGAATATATCAACGGGAAAAAATGTGCATAGTGAGTTGACAGAATTACTATTGGGTAGGTTGAGTTGACAGAAATGTTGTAAAAATAGGCTAATCATCTTATAATAAAATCATTCGAATAATAAGTAGCCTTAAAGGTATTACAGACCGATTGACCACCCAATGTTATAGATGTTTTACTTTCTTTTTTAATGAGTAAAAGATATCAATGTTCAATCTTCATTTTTATAATTAGTATTATCTTCGATGTAATATAGGTCTTTTATTCATAACGATACCTCCTTCGGTAGTGCCACATATTAACTCTAAAGACCGATATTATCAAGATATCTTGAACAAATAAATTTGAATTTAGAGGGAGGCTTGAGGCTTTGCAAGAGCAGAGATTTACAAAAAGAGACTGGATGCTTTTCAAAAATAAAATTGCTGATTGGCAGGAATCATATATGGACATGCTCAATAAGGAGTATATAGAATTACTAAATGAAGACGCTAATCCATCAGAAAAGTTTTGGAGGCTGGACAAGAGAATAAAGGAAGATAAGAAGAAGACGGGCGTTCAATTAGAAATGAGTCGATCGAACCTTATTAGTAACATTATTTCCCTTATAAGTGATGGCGCGATTAGTTTTGAAAATCTCGAAGAGTTCAGTGATGAGCTGAAGGAAACTGTAAGTGCCTTTATTGAGAGATAGTGTAGAGTATATTAAGTTTTGAATTGTAATTCTGATAGAAATATAAGTCCATTATGCTGATTAAATACACAAATCCTTCAAATGTCCAAATACAAGTGATATCCAAATGCCAAACTGCATTTGGTTCTACTGGGTTAAATTCCTCATTTAATATATTAATAAGTTCTTCACTAAAATTCGAATCTATTGTTGTATCAGTATATGGCTTTACATATTGGGATTTTATACCCATTTCTGGCATATAGTTACCCCCAGTTTTTTCAGCTATATTTTCTCCATTCCGTTGTAGAATTTGGTTATTTTAGGAGCACCATAGTTCTGATAAGAGCCATCATATATTTGCTTAATTTGAGCCTTTATAGCTTCTTTTCTCTTTTCCCTATCAGAAGGAAGCCTTTTCTTAAAAGAATTATAGCCACTTCTTGAAACGCCAAGTATTCTCAGAGTATTCCACCTATCCTTGAATTAGCTATGAGTATAGATTAAAAGTAAAACCTAATGTAGATATTTGGATCCGTATTGAAAGCGATAATCATATATTTGTAAGCTACTGTTGTCCAGTAGACGGAAATTCTAGAAAGCAAGCATTAACAGAAGATGAAATTACAAAAATTCTAGGTGTTGAACCGTATGTTGATAATTGGTGGGCTTATTGGGAATATGCGCCGAAGATAATGATGCGCTTAGCCCAGATTTTAAAGGGGTGAATGATACTTATTTACAGCTTTTTGATGAAAGAGACCCTGAAGAGTTTACTACTAAGTGTGCGGATATAGTAATTAATTTTTTAGATAGATAACAAATTAGAAAAAACTTTAAGGAGGGGTGTTAATGCTAGAAAAAGCAATACTTATAGCGACTAAAGCCCATACTGGGCAACTAGATAAGGGTGGTCAACCCTATATATTACATCCGTTAAGAGTTATGCAAAGCTGTAATTCAGATTTAGAAAAAACATGTGCTATCTTACATGATGTTATTGAAGATTCGAATATACAATTAAATGAGTTGAGAGAAGAAGGCTTTTCAGAGGAAGTTTTAGTAATCTTAGATTTGTTGACGAAAAAAGAGGAAGAAGATTATAGTACATTTATTGATAGGATAAGTACAAATGAAACAGCATGTCGAGTCAAAATTGCTGATTTGCAGGATAACATGAATCTTTCACGTATTAAAAGCTCAATCATGGAAGATAAGAAACGAGTAGAAAAATACATGGATGCATTCGAAAGATTACATGGGGTTCTATATCATAAAAAGGATAATTTTGAAGACTACTATGAAATTGAGATTAGTGGTTGTATTACACTTCCTAAAATTGTAACTGAAGATCAATTCTATGAAAAATTTATTGGGTTTATTGAAACAAATCACTGGTATTTTGGTGGTGGAATTAACATAGTTGAGGAGGAAGAATAAATGGGTACATTCACAGCACAAATTTTAATTGGACACGATCATCGATATGGTGGTGGTATAATCCCGAGTCATGCAGTATTCTTGTCTGAAAATAGCAGGCCGGCGTGGATATTAAAGAATCTGGATTTATTTGAAGAAGGGAATGAATCCGAATTTATTAGATGGATTCCAACTATTGATAATATGTTAGATGATGCCATGTTGTTGATAGGTGTCCATGTGATTAAAGATGAAGCTGTTATAAAAGCGGCAAGAGAATTTTGTAAGGTTGATAATTTGAATTATCTTGAGTTATATGAAGCCTTTACCTCGGAGGATTTACAAACACTTTATGAGCTTGTTAGAACTACAAGAATTGAGTATAGCATTGCTTTAACTGTATTTAATGAGTCTCACATTATCAATCAATATAAGACACTAGATCAGTACGAGTGTAGAGCAAATGTATTTACCGTTACCCATAGCAATTATAAAAAAGGAAATAAGTATTTCTAATTAGATTTAAAATTATGGCTGCAATTTAGTAAATGCAAAAAAATACAAATTCGGTCGTACAAGTGAACAAAAGTAGCATCAATATAAAAAAGTTGTTAAAGTAGTTTTTCGTATGCAAAAAAAAAATAAAGAAGTACAATTTAAAGAAGTGTAATTAATTAACTTATATGGCGTGCAATTTGCAATTGCCTATGCAGATGGTGAGTTGGATAAAGATGAATTGAAAAAAAATTCGAAGTGATGGATTATTCAGAATTCATGACTGAGGGGAAAAATAAAGTTCAATCATATTTTTTGGAGCCGCCTACTTTAGATGAGATTTTACTAAAAATGGAATATTGGGAGGAGGGATGTCATAATGAACTTTGAAGAGTTGCTTGGAAAATATCAAACATTGGTGGTTGAAAATAACAATTTAAAGGAAGAAATAAAAAGATTAAAAGCCCAACTTGGCACTGAAGAATTATTGGTTGATTCTGATGAAATTTTTGAGTATAAATCTGACTCTGAAACGTTGGAACAAGAATCAGTTGATCAAGTTTTCACTTCGGAAGTTAATAACATGTCAGATCCAATGGAAAAAATCAAGCTGTTTATGTCACTCTTTAAAGGTCGGGATGATGTTTATGCTAAAAGGTGGGAAAATCCAAAAAAAGGGACAGCGGGGTATTCACCGTACTGTTTGAATGAATGGAAACCTGGATTATGCCGAAAACCAACGGGCACTTGTACCAATTGCACTAATAAGGTATATGCTGTACTAAATGAAAAGGTTATTGATGACCATTTACGAGGATATAAAAATTTTGTCGCAGGAATATATCCCTTGTGCCTTGATGAAACCTGCCATTTTTTAGTTATAGACTTTGATGGAGAAGAATGGCAAAAGGATATTTCAGTACTGAGAGAAGTGTGTGTTAAATTTGATATTCCATTAACAGTTGAGCGCTCACGCTCAGGCAAAGGAGCCCACGGCTGGTTTTTCTTTAAGAGTCCCATACCTGCTGCTTTAGCAAGGAAATTTGGAAGTGCACTACTTACCTGTGCTATGAGTAAAAGGCATGAAATAAAGTTTGAATCCTATGACAGATTTTTTCCAAATCAGGATACCATGCCAAAGGGTGGTTTGGGGAACTTAATTGCTTTGCCTTTGCAAAAAGCTGCAAGAGAGAATCATAACAGTGAATTCATCGATGAAAATTATCAACCATATCGTGATCAATGGGCATTTTTAGGAGCTATTCCAAAACTCTCTGAAGATAATATTGAAATGCTGATATCAAAACTATGTCATGGAAACGAACTTGGCATATTAATAAAAGATGAAGAAGACCAAAAACCATGGGAAATAAGCAAATCTAAATTATTGAAAAATGATTTCCCCAAGACTGTTGAAATTGTAAAGCCAATATGATTTTTGTTCCGAAAGCAGGTATTTCTCAAAGAGCACTAAATTATTTTAAGCGTTTAGCAGCTTTTAAAAATCCCGAATTTTATAAAGCACAAGCCATGAGATTATCAGTAAAAAAGCTACCAAGAATTATCTCGTGTTCTGACGAAACTGCAGAATATTTATGTCTGCCAAGAGGATGCGAAGCTGATTTAAAAGATGTATTTAAAGAACTGAATATAGATGCAATGTGGAAGGTGCATTTAGAGTGGTTTTACCTAACACGCATGCACAAGAGCTAAAGTAATACCGGAATGTTTACCGACATCAGGGTATGAGTATGCAGATGCATCTGATATAGAAGTATATCCAGAGGGTGATACAAGTTCTAAAGAAATTGCAGAAAAATACGCAAAGCCGTGTATTTGAAAGTGGGTATGTAAATATGATAATTATGCTTTTTGGTATATCTAATGTAGGGAAGACTGTAACGGGTGAAAAGCTTGCTGAAAAATTAAATTATACTTTTATTGATATGGATAAAGAGATCAAAAAGAGATTTCAAATGTCCTTAGAAGAATTTATGCAAAAAAATCCATATGCACTCGAGAGGTCAAAAGTTAAGGGTAAAGTTCTGAAGGATTTGATTGAAGAACATAAGGATAATGTTGTTATTGCAGTAAGCCCTATATGGTATGCAAGAAATTTCAATTATCTTTTGGATTTAGAACGAGTTATGGCAATTGAACTACAGGATTCAAAAGAGAATATTTTTAAAAGATTGGTTTTTTCTGATAAGGATGATAATGTATTTAAAGATGATGAATATAAAGAGCAACATAAAGATTATTACATCAAGGAGATACATGAAGACATAGTGTATGCAAGAAGGGTTTTTAAAAAAATCAAGAATAAGTGTTTCATAAATAACCGTTCCGTAGATCAAATTGTTGATGAATTGATGATTATAATTCAAAACAAATCTATGGAGAGGACATAGAATAATGAATTATTGCAGTTAATATGTAAAACAATCCTCTGGCTTTTATACCCTAGAAGAATATAGACACAAGGGGACGGCAGACCTTTATTACGCAGTCTGCCGTCCAATGTCATTGTGTTCCCTTTCTTTTTAATAATCCACTTGTTGTCTTATGTGTTGTCAATTATAATTAATATATAAAAACTAAAATTCCAGTGAAAACTTTGTTTTACGTACAAAAGGTGAATTTTAAAAACGTTTTATTGAAAGGAAGATTTTATGAAAAAAATTTGCTTTGTTTTGGTTGTTATAGCAGTATTATTAAGTTCGCTACCTAGTTACGCAAATAGCGGAAATGAACCTTCTAATTGGGCTAGACTTGAAGTGGAATTTGCAATAGAAAAGGGATTAGTACCAGAATGGCTACAAAGTAATTACCAAGATCCAATAACAAGAAAAGAGTTTTCTGAATTATTTGTAACAGCAATTATGTCAAATGTAAATAGGAATTTTGAGTACCCCGTTCCAGCAGAAGATGATTGGGATTTTGCAAGCTTAAATATTGAGAATTTCTTATCTAAAGTAAAAGTTATAAATCAATTTAAAGATACTAATAGTGAGTATGTTACAGCTGCTTATGCAATGGGAATTATCAATGGAATAAGCAAGGATATGTTTAATCCTGATGGTTTGATTACAAGAGAGCAGGCTGCTATCATGTTTGTTAATTATTTTCAAACCATGACCTATGATAATTTAGATGGTGAGGATATTAACAAACATTTAGATGATTTAAATGACTCGTCTTCTTGGGCAAAAAATGCTGTTGAGAGAGCTTATAGGTCAGGTCTGATGCAAGGTATATCAAAGCCTGAGAAATTGAACGGCGAAATAGTTAAAAAAGGTGTATTTGACACAAAAGGCAACCTTACTAGGGAGCAAGCTATCATAGTAATATATAGAACAATAGAAACTAAGAGTGGATTACAACAAAGAGAGATTTTACTACGTGGATATTTACCTATCTCAATGGATGCTTTGATGTCAGGTTTTGAAATAGAAGGTGATGATATTAGAATGCTAAGAAGTGGTTTTGATTCTGAGTACTCTAACATAAAAGAAGCCATTCGTTATAAAAAGGATCATATTCTAAATTTCGCTAAAGATAGGAATTCTGAAGAATTAACTGTATTATATTTGACTACTTATGTTGCAAAGATAAATCACACTATAGAAGATATCGAGGATATTTTAAGTGGAGAAACAGTTATAGTAGACTACGGTGCTTTTGAGGTTGAGTTTAACACTAAAGGATATTTAGCTGAGTTTAGAAAAAAAACTTCCGAGTTCTTAATAACAAGCAATTATAGACATCAGCTGTATTACCAGTTAAATGGAGAACTTGTGAGGGTTTCAGGAGTTAGAGTGGATTAATATAATTAGCAAATAAATGATTGATTATAAATTTGAAATAAAGGAGGAGCGTTATGAATATTTTATGGGGAAGTTTGATGTTATTGATTGGTCTTTTTCTATTTGTATCTTCAATTAGAAAAAGTGATTTTATCATCTACAAACTTCTTGTTGCTAGAAGCAAAATCTTATGGGGAGAAAATGTACATACCTTTTTTATAATGGTAAGTATTGTAATCATGGGATTAAGTTCATTGTTCTTTTTAAATATCTGGGGAAATTAATATAGTATTACATTCGAAAATTACCATAAACAGTCGGTATAGAAGCCAAAGAACCTAAAGAAGATTCGAAGGAATATTACTAATTCAGCACCCATTTAAAGACTTTTAGAAGCTGAAATGGGGAGATAGGAATTGAGTATTTATCCCGGTTACAGTACGATTAGCTATTTTATGTAAAGGTTATGTGATACCGCACGTGGAATCGGTGGTACGTCTACAACGCAAAAAATGCTTGTAATCCTAGTATTCAAGCTGTTTTGCGGGTTTTATACTTTTAGCAAAGATGATCAGAATTTCGAGAATAAACAACTAATGGACGGCCTAAAAGTGAAAATTGGGATATGACCTCGTCTGCGGAGATACGTCGGAAGATATTCTTGTATAGACTGAAAAAGTAAATTAAAATTTCAAACAATAAAAAATGACTATGTACCTAAAAAGTACTGTGTAGGCATTTTTTATTGTTTAAAATCCGATTTGGATGTATAAAGTAGAGAGAAGCATTTGCGAAGAATTGGAGATTCGGATAATTTATTGATTAATGCAAAAGCCAATAGATTTGCTGCAGAATTTTTACTACCAACAGAAACACTGTCAACATATGTAAAAAAGCATAATAGAGGTAATATAAATTTAGATAATTGGAATAACCATGCATTGTTAAGATTGATTGCGCAGCTTCAAATTGATTATCAAGTTCCGTATAGAATGATTGTTAAAAGGCTTCATGAGATTGATTCTATTAATAAGCAAGTAAAAAAGAACTGTTATTAGTTGATGAAAGGAATAATCAAAGCAGTTATTATAAAATTGGCAGCACGTTGAATTCTGATGTATTTCATAAGATAAACAACATTACAGATAAAATAGGGGTGGAACCTGATGCATTAAATGTAATACTTCAGAATTTTGATGAGGGTATTATAACAATTGATTCAACTGTTAAAGACCTGAATATTTTTAGTAAGAAATTAGAAGATTTTGGATATGAAATTTAGATTTTAGATGATGATATTGATGAGATACTAGATTTGTTTAGAGATGATAAATAATGGCAAGAGTAATCATCCCAAACGAAAGCTTCATCAGTCTTTTACAAGATATTACTCAAACAGTTGTTATTGATGCTAATTTGATTATTCCACCTGATAGATCTGACATTGCTACTAAGAATAGGCTTATTATATGAAATATAAATGTTGATAAAAAGTTGATTTTTAGATAGTATAATAAGAACATATTGATTAAGAAAGAGTGGTGACTATGGCTGAGAAAATACTAATAGTGGATGATGAGCAAGGCATTGTAACACTTTTGAAAGACTACTTTGAACTCAATGGATATACTGTTCTTACTGCCATGAATGGTACAGAGGCGCTACAGAAGGTAGCACAGAAACCTGATATTATCCTACTTGATATTAATATGCCCGATATAAATGGTATTGAAGTTTGCTCAAAAATCAGAGAACATGTTTCCTGCCCTATTCTTTTCCTAACGGCTAAGATTGAGGAAAAAGATAAAATTAACGGGTTTCGGGTAGGTGGAGATGATTATATTGTTAAGCCCTTTAGTGTTAATGAGCTTGCTGCAAGAGTTGCTGCCCATTTAAGAAGGGAGCATAGAAATACAAACAAAACTACAGCTATTTTTGCAAAAGATCTGGTGATTGATTATGGTCAGCGCTGTGTGTATTTTAATAATCAGCCCATACAGCTTGCGAAAAAGGAATTTGATATTGTGGAGCTTTTATCCATGAATGCAGGGCAAGTTTTTGACAAAGAAAGAATCTATGAAAAAATCTGGGGTTATGACAGTGATGGAGACAGCAATGTCGTTACGGAGCATATCAGAAGAATACGATCAAAGCTTGTTTCCTGCTCACTAGAAACCTATATTGAAACTGTCTGGGGGGTAGGATATAAATGGATAAAATAAAAGATATGTCAATAAAAAAAGCTTTTATCACTTTGACATTTATATCTATTGTAATAGCTGTACTACTTAGTTCCATGTCCTTCCTGGGTTTTGAGACTATAAGGAGTAACATATTGGCAAAATACTATACTGGTCAAAACAGCACATCTTTAAATCCCAATATCATTTTTGTGGATCCTTCTACTTTCAATCAAACTGACCAGATAATATTAAAGCTTACAGATTATTTTCGATTTGTGCTGCCCATAATATTTTTTATAGTATCCGTCATTGCTGCTGCCTATATTTTTTATAACACTAAATTACGAAAGCCACTTGCTTTACTAAAGACTAGCGCAAAAAAAATATCCGATAATGATCTTGACTTTACTATTGACAATAATAGTAAAGATGAAATGGGCGATTTATGTGATTCATTTGAAACAATGAGGAAAGAGCTTTTGAGCAATAATATAAATATGTGGAGAATGATGGAGGAAAGGAAACGCCTCAATGCTGCGTTTGCCCATGACATGCGGACACCCATTACTGTGCTAAAGGGTTACACCGACCTCCTAACTAATTATATTCCAACAGATAAACTCAACCAGGACAAATTACTTTCAACAGTATCTTTAATGGCAGATAATGTGAGCAGACTTGAAAAGTACGTAGATACCATGAACAACATTCAAAAGATGGAGGATATGGAGATTCGCCCAACTGAGGTTGAAACTTCTAAACTTATAAATAATTTTGAAGGCAGTTTAAGAATTCTTTCAGAAGAGCAAGGTAAAACCTATGTATTAAATAACCAAATTAATGCTTTTTCAATGTCTTTAGATGAGGAAGTTGTGCTTAGAGTTGTTGAGAATATAGCTATTAATGCTTTCAGGTATGCTAAGAAACATATTTCCATTAATTGTTATACAGATCAGAATTTGCTCTACTATGAAATAATCGATGATGGGAAAGGATTTAGCCATGAGGACTTGAAGTTTGCAACAGAACCATTTTATAAGGATAAAAGTATAACAGATAACAGTCATCTAGGCCTTGGGCTTAACATATCAAAGATTCAGTGTCAAAAACATGGCGGCAGTATTACTTTGTCAAACGCAAAGGAAATAGGGGCCAAAGTTACTGTGGCTTTTTCTCTAAAAGTTGATAAAAAGTAGATAAATATCTATTACACTCTCTTTAGACTATAAATCTAAGGAGGGTGTTTTTTATGTACCTAAGAACAGAAGGTCTTACAAAAATATATGGAAAAGGACAAAATGAGGTAGTTGCTCTAAATAATGCAACAATAACAATCGGAGCAGGAGAATTCATGTCTATTGTCGGCCCGTCAGGAAGCGGAAAGAGCACTCTTCTGCACCTATTAAGTGGGCTAGATCGCCCGACAAAAGGCAGGGTCTTTATAGGAGAAAAGGATTTGTATGCTTTAAATGAAAAGGATTTGTCAGCTTTTAGGCGTAAAAGTTTTGGTTTCATATTTCAACAGTTTAACCTGATTCCCATCCTAACAGCAGAGGATAATATCAACATGCCAATATTGTTGGATAGGAAACAGCCTGACAAGGAATATCTAAAGGAACTATCAGAAATGCTGGAAATAAAGGATAGGCTTATCCATTTGCCTCATGAATTGTCGGGAGGTCAACAACAACGGGTAGCCATTGCAAGAGCCTTAATTGCGAAACCGGATATCATATTTGCGGATGAACCCACCGGTAATCTTGACAGTAAAAGCGGCAGTGAGGTTATGAAACTTTTAACAAGTACTTCCAGGCAGTTTGGTAAAACATTAATCATTATTACTCATGATAAGAAAATTGCTGGTCTTGCTGACAGACAGCTATCCATTATTGATGGCATGGTTCAGGAGGTGAATTAAAATGCGAACCTATCTATCTTTAGCATATAAGGAAGTCAAAAAACAAAAGCTTACTACCTTCTTAATTATTGTTGCTATTATGATGTCCACCGCTATGACAACGGTAATTGGCAAATCCATAGGAGTTATGAAGAACTTGATGGTTGAACAAGCACACTCCTTAAATGGAGATAGGCATGTAACTTTTCATGAATTGGATGAACAGCAAATTGAACACTTGAAAAGTAAAGAGGGACTTTCGCAAATTGGTGTGATTAAGACTCTAGGCACCATGAATATTAAAGATAGCGGAATATCCATGGTTGTAAGAGAGAATGACAAAGCATCTATAAAGAATTATCCTAATGTCTCTAGGGTAAAATTGGGCAGGATACCCAAAGCTGCCCGTGAAATAGCACTTGATGAAAATACTCTGAAACTGATGGGTATTAGTCCTGATATCGGAGATAAAATTTTACTTGATTTAAGTGTAAGCTCATTAAAAGGATCAGAGCCGCCCTTTAACTTCAGCTCTGAATACACATTATCAGGCATATTAGAAAGCGACTATCTGGGATATGCAAACGGTATAGTAACTGCAATTGCAGGTCCGGGAACCGTAAACGACCTATTGCCTGATAAATACAATTTTGCTTCTGTAGACTTTAAAGTGAGCGACTTTAGAGACTTTCAAAACAAAATCAATAGTATGGCCTCGGATTTAAATTTAAAAGAGCATCAGATACAGTACAATTGGATTTATCTTAATACTTTAGGGATAGACTACAAAGGAAAAGATTTGGAAGATAACGGTGCCGCGGGGATAGCAGATATTGCTGTATTTATGGGCATACTTGTTTTGTTGGCAGCGGGTCTTGTTGTATATAATATATTAAAGATTTCTGTAGTAAAGAAGATCAAGGAATACGGAATATTAAGAGCCATAGGTGCTGAACCAAATCAATTATATAAAATAATTATTGTACAAATTTTTCTGTTATGTGCCATTGCCATACCAATGGGAGTGGTAGTAGGAGTTTTGTCGGCAAACACAATAACGGCAGCTGCGACTTCCATGATCAATCCTGAAGTATTTTTAGCAAATAGTTCTGAACAACTTTCAGAGTTAATTCATGAAAATGCAAAAGGGTATTCTACCCCCTTGCTTTTGGGCACAGGTGTTTCTCTAGTGTTTTCATTTTTAGCTGCCTTGCCCTCCGCTATTTACGCAGCTAAAGTGTCCCCTAAAATAGCAATGGCAGGAGTATCCCAGACAATAAAAAGAAAAAATAGTAAAAGCAAAGAGATAATAAATATCGCACGTCATTTAGCATGGCTTAATCTGAAAAGGAACAGGGGCAGGACTATCATCACCATTTTATCCTTGTTCATGAGTATTACGGTATTTGTTGCTTTGAAATCCTTTTCAAGCAATCTTGATATTTCAAATGCTGTAAAAGACTTTAAAATGGGAGACTTCTCTATATCTAATGAAACAGTAGGAATTAAAAAAGAAGCATTAAAAGAATTGTATCAATATAACAACGTGGAGCGAGTGTCCTTTGTGAAATATTCTATGTATACACAAAAACAAATTGAACAAGGAGAGTTAACAACAGATATTTCATTCGGCAATCCTAGTGAAACTTTTAAAATTATAGGGATTGATCAACAGTATTTGAAAGAGCTCTACCCTGATATAACAGCAAGACAACTGGCTGATTTTAAAAGCGGGAAGCTATGTATCATTAAGAATCCTATGGCTATTTCATCAGAGCTTAAGAGTACCAGCTTAAAACAAGGAGATAGACTTAAGATAAACGATAGGGAACTGACAGTTCAAGCTATCACAGGTAAAGCTGTTTCAATACAGGGAACGGGCTGGGTAAACGGTATAGACGTTATCGTATACGATAACGTCTATGATGAATTGACAGGAAAGAACTCTTTAAATCAGATAAACACTTATATTAAGGATTATTCAAAGCTGGAAGAAGTACAGTCTATTGTAGAACGAATATCAAAAGACAACCCAGGATCACGCTGGTTATCTTATAGTGAAACAGACAGACAGATGCAAGAAAGCTTTGCGCAGACAAGAGTTTTGGCATGGGGATTTATATTATTTGTAACTCTAATAGGTGTCCTCAATATCATCAATACAACCTATACCAATATTCATACAAGAATTAACGAAATCGGAATGCAGCGAGCTATAGGCATGGATAATAAAAGCCTGTATAAAGTATTTTTATGGGAAGGGGCATACTATGGGATTCTTGCAGCTATTTCAGGCTCTATTGCGGGCTATATAATATCTATATTTATGAGTAGTGCTGCAACAGGACAAATAGAGTTTTCAAATCTACCCATCATACCAATACTATCAGGAAGTGTGTTGTCTGTTGCAGTATGCCTGATAGCGACAGTGATACCACTCGGTAAAATAAAGAGCATGAGCATTGTAGAGAGCATTGATATTATATCATAGCTTTAAAAAATTGCTATTTATCACTAATATGCGATTTGTGAGCTCATATTCCTAAATAAATATGCTTGTTTGAAGAAAAGAAGGATGTTTATAGAAATGTCCTTCTGTTACTTTTAAAACGGTAACTCATTTGAAATTTCGAAGAAGAAAGGATTATTATAACCCTACTCGATAGTACAGAGATTGGATGTGAAATTGAATAAAAGATTAAGAGAGGGCTAGTTGGAGGGATTTTAAATCACTTTAATTAGCTCTATTTTTACTTTAAGATGCAAATAAGCTAAAAAAAGGTTAGATATCGCATTATATAATTGATTTGTTGTAATAAATATATACATAAGCTATAATTATATTATTTGATATAAGGGTACTTTTAAACTAAACTACAAAATGTGAACCAATTAAATAGATTAGTTGATTTCTTACAAGGAGGTACTTAATTTGCTGATTAGTAATTTGATTTCAAATGCTGCCATCATAGTTTCTTTTATGTTCCTTGGGGGAGAGGTTTTTAAGGATAATAGACTAACTCCAAAGGCAACATTAAAAACAAAGATACTGGCAGGTCTAATTGGAGGGATAATGGGTATTGTATTGATGGTATTTAGTGTAAATATCTATCCAAATATTGTTCTAGACTTAAGGCATTTTGCCATTATCGTATTGGCTTTTCATGGAGGGTTAATAGCTTCAGTAATTACAGGTATTATAATGGCAGTCTTTAGAATAACCTTCTTTGGAGTCAATAGTGTATCGATAATAGCGTCTCTATCGATTTTGATGTTAAGTATTATTTGTGGTATTATTGGAAGTTCAAAAATAAACGGGAAAAATAAGTGGATTTTAATGAATTTAGCTGGAGTGATAACCGTTAATTTTGTGCTGTATAACTCAATAGTTGACATGTATACTTTACAAAGAACTATTATATATTTCACTTTAATGTCTACTGTAGTAGGTTTTTTTATATACTATTTATCAAATCATATAGTTCTTTCAAATGTCCTATTTACTAAATATAGAGTTGAATCTAATATAGCAGATAATTTAACTGATTTAGTTACATTTCATGATGCTGATGGAACTTATATTTACCTGTCACCTTCCTGTAAAAAAATACTAGGTTATAGACCGGAAGAATTAATAGGGACAAATGCTTTCAATCTTTTTTATCATGAAGATTTGGAAGCAATATCAAAATCTCACTCTGTAATAACGAATACAGATTCATCCTACTCTGTTATCTATCGCATTAAGAGGAAAGATGGAAAGATTATTTGGTTTGAAACCACGTCAAGAAGTATAAGGGATAAGGATGGTAAAGTAGAACAGTTAATTTGTGTATCAAGGGATATATCAGAGAGGAAAATGGATGAGATTAAGTTGCAAAAGTCCCATGAAAAAATCAATAGTATATTAGAGAGTATAAAAGACGCTTTTTTTGCATTAGATAAAGACTTTTGCTTCAAGTATCTTAATAAGCAGTCCGAACTTTTATTAGAAAAAAGTAGGGATGATTTGATAGGTAAGAACATTTGGGATGTTTTTTCTGAGGATGTGAAAACTAACTTCTACGAAAACTATAATAAAGCTTTACATGAGCAAACACAGATAAACTTTGAAGAATTTTATGCTCCATTAAATAAATATTTTAGTGTTAGGGTATACCCAACAGAAGAAGGTATATCAGTATTCTATCATGATATTACTGAAAAGAAAATGATGGAGTGTGAAATTCAAAAGAGTAATAGAAAGTTTCGTGCAATATTTGAACATGCAGGAATAGGCATTGCAGTTCGAGATGTAAAGGGTAAGCCAATAGATATCAATGCAACCTATAAAGAATTGCTAGGCTATCAGGATGACGAGCTTCAGGTAGTCCATGCCTATGTTCATCCTGAAGATGCAGCTAAGGACGAAGAAAATTTCAAAAAATTACTGAGGGGTAATATCGATTCCTATCGGATAGAAAAAAGATACTATAAAAAGAATGGAGGTATATTATATGGAGATGTTGTTATAACCATGATTCCAGAAACAGATAATGAACAACCATATGTGATCGGAATGGTTAATGATATTACCAGTATGAAAATTGCAGAACAGAGGCTTATCAGAAGTGAAAATAGATTCCGTTCTCTAGTTAATTCCATGAATGATATTGTTTATACATTAGATAAAGATCAGAAACATACTGCAATCTATGGAAAATGGTTAGATGATGACAACTTAGGTATGCAGAATTTTATAGGAAAAACAAGTAGAGATATTTTTGGTGAAGAAGCCTCAAAGATTCATGAAGAAGCAAATATAAAAGCTTTAAATGGAGAGTATGTTGTTTATGACTGGTCCTTAGAAAATAATGGTGGTAAGAAGCATTATCAAACTTCTCTATCTCCTATTAGAAATTCTAAAGATAATATCATTGGAGTTGTGGGAGTAGGTAGAGATATTACAAAGCAAAAAAAACTTGAGAAAGAGTTAATGGAAGCTAATGCTAATTTAAAAAGTATGTCTTTAATAGATGGTTTAACGAATATACCTAATAGAAGAGCATTTGATGAAGGTTTTGAAAAAGAGTGGAATCGTTCGATAAGAAACTCAACTAACTTAGCTTTACTCTTACTCGATATCGATTGCTTTAAATTCTTCAATGATACATATGGACACCTACAGGGGGATGAATGTTTAAAGCTAATAGCCAGTACATTAAGAGAGAGTATTAGCAGGTCAGGTGATATTGTTGCCAGATACGGTGGTGAAGAATTTGCTATCATACTTCCAGAGACAAGTAATAAAGGGGCTATGTTTGTGGCTGAACAGATAAGGATTAGAGTTGAAGATCTAAAAATACCCAACACCGCTTCAAAGGTAAAACCATATGTTACAGTTAGTATAGGTGTTGCAAGTGTAATTGCTTCTTCATTTTTAAAATCAGAAGATTTAATTAAGAATGCAGATAAAGCTTTATATAACGCAAAAGAAAGCGGTAGAAATAAAGTTGAGTTATATAGTAAAAATAAAATATAGATGAAGAAATATAAAAATAAGGGCATTTTGGATATTTTGCAAAATGCAAAATTAATAAAACTATCTAAATGGGTATTGCAAATTAAGTAAACCTTCTACCAGGTATGGTAGTGGTGTAGAAGCTATTCGTGCATTACTTTCGAATCAACAAGCTGTTAATGATATTTGGATCGCTCTAGCATGGTGTGTTGGAATTACTCTTATAGCATATGTCTTTGCAATGAAGATATATAGAAAAAGAGGTACGGAAGATTAAAACATTGCTAGTGCCACTGTCATATGTGGGTTGTGTTTGACGGATACATTTGATTCGTGAAAACTACAGAGATGGAGTATAATGGGGGATAACAGGGAATAGCTAGCTGACTTGGATTAATGATCTGAGTCGGCTTTTAAAAGTAAACCCGGTTTATATTGATAAAAGTTTAAAAATATCTTATAATTTTATATAGGAGAATATGGAATATTCAAGCATCCTAGAGAGCATATTTGAGTTTTTTGTTTGATAGAATAATATCGAATGTAATCAGGATTTTCATGACAGGAGAGGGATAAAAATGAATAAGCTGGTTAGATTGATAGTCGAATTACAAAGTATTTAAAAAGCAAAGAGAGGTGTAGTTTATTGAAAAGCAAAAATACCATTGAGGAATATTATGAATATCGAGACAAGATAGGTAATAGAACTGAACTCTACAGAATAGTTTCTAAGAGGTATGGCGTAGCAAGTGCCCTGTATCCAGGAAGCCATATTGATATTGCACCATCTTTGGTTATACCGAAGGTAATTTATGTTGATAACTTCAAAGGAGCGATTAATTTCTTTAAGAACATGGAAATGATAAAAAAATATATCGCTGAGAATAAAGAGTATGAGAAATCTTGTGACATAGTTTTCATGGGTCAAGATTATATAGAAGAATTAGATGTTGAACCTGTTGATTTGATCATTTCTCAATATGCAGGCTTTGTTGGGCAAGCAACGAAAAAGTATTTAAATATAGGTGGCATTTTGTTGTGCAATGATAGTCATGGAGACGCCACTTTATCAAGATTTGATGATGATTTTGAATTCCTTGGAGTCATCGGTAAGAAAAATAGAATCATCGATACCAAGCTGGATGATTATTTTGTATTACCTAAAAGTAAAAATGTTGATTTAGTAAAAGTCAAAGAGAAGATGAAAGGACCGAAGTATAAGCTAACAGCTGAAAACTATTTATTCCGCAAAATCAAATAACTCATTATAGGCCAACATACTTGACTTCTCAAAAACTTTATCGTATTACTAGATACCAATCAAAGGATTGGAGGTACTGCAATTGACCAATGAAGTTAGGTATTGGCTATCGCAGCATAAGTATTTACTCCGGTTACAGTACGATTTGCTATTTTATATAAAGGTTATGTGGTAACGCATGTTGAGTGCGTGGTATTGATGTCACGCAAAGAGAAATAGGCACCAATTAGCTTAAAATCAAAGGTTTCCAAAATTTCGGTAGCAAAAACCGATTGCTGGAAACCTCAATAACCCCGTCCCCTCGACATTTCCCCCTTGACATTTCGCTGACCTTCAGGTTAAAAAGAGTGAGCTGGTTACTGAGAACCTTGAGTACACAAAGGATATAAGCAAAATGCAAGCAGTCAGGGGGATTATAGGAGATGGCAGCCAGCCGCTGACAGAATTTGATGATGCTTTGTTTGAAGCCATGGTTGAAAACGTTATTATAAAATCCACAACCGAGTTTGAGTTTATATTTGAAAGTGGTCAAAGGGTGAAGGCAAAAGCAAGTAAGTGAATATGTAGGGTTAGAGCGGCAGGCATTGGTGTGAAGAACATCGCTGTCTGCGGCTTTATTTTTTTGTTTACTTTAAAATTTAATTAAATACCTTTATAAATAAATAAAAACGCATAATTTTTAAACAAATACTCAATATAATGTTATGATATTGAAACACGATTAGAATATTATTTTGTATGCAGGCAATAATATGATTGTAATGTTATAATTTTGTAACATTTTTCTTGACATAAGCATAAAATGTAGTATAATAATATTGAGAGGATGTGTTAGTATGAATGCTATATTGGGAGCAAGGATTAAAAGCTTGAGGGAATCCAAAGGTTTTACACAAGAACAACTTGCTGAAAAAATGAATTGTTCAAGGCAAAAATATGCAAGACTTGAAAAAGGCTTAATAGACATTTCGTTTGCCAGTATATCTGCTATTGCTCAAATTTTAGGTACTAAGATTGATGAAATAACATCTGCAGTTAGCATTGAAAAGGTTGAAGAACCAATGTTTAGAGGAAGTAGTGGTTATGGGCAAGAGGATAAGTTTTTATTTATAAATAATATGCTGGACACTTTTTATGCTCATCGTAAACTTTATAACAGTGTTAGGCAGGTCGAAGTGAATGAATAAGAACAGACAAATCGCTATTGAAAGAAATGCTGAGAATGTTAGAGATGAGTGTAATATAACCGATTATGGATTTAAAGATATTTTTGAAGCTTCTGAGAAGTTGGGGTATAGAACAATAAGATACCCAATTGGAGTAGAAGCTTTTTTAGGTTTTGCATTGATTAAGGATTCCGAAAGAATTATATTTTCCAACTCGTCATTACTTTTATCAAGAGAGATTTTTTCTGTTGCACATGAAATTGGTCACCAAAGACTGCATTTAAATGAACAAGGGAGAACCTTGATAAAAGATGATGATTTTTCTGATAGAGATGAATTGGAAGTTGAAGCAAATTATTTTGCAGCGTGTTTGTTAATGCCGATGGAGAAAGTCGAAAAATTTGTTAGGCTTGAGCTTAAAGACAAAGATACAACAACTTGGGACGGTTTAGATATAGCAAGAATTCAAACAGCATTTAATGTAAGCTATGATATGGCATTAATAAGACTTAAGGCATTGAATATTTTAAATGAGGTTATTATTGAAAGATTAAAAATCGATAAAATAGAGCAAACAGCATCAAAATTGTTAAATGTGATAGGTGGAAATATAGAGTTATGTAAAGCCGCTGAAGCTAAAAAAGTGCCAGCTGAGTTTTTAGAATGGGTCATTACGAATTATAATGAAAAATTAGTTCCTAAAACAAGTCTTGCAATTGCTCTTAATTATGTGGATTTAAGCCCTGATGATGTTAATATTAATGATAAAGATGAAATAGAAGAGGAAAGTTTTGATGATTTGCTTGGAGGGATGGATTAATGAATGCATCTCTCGATACAAATGTAATAATTCATCTGTACAAAGCCAATCTGCAATCTGTATTATTCAATAGGTTTGAAAAGCTAAAAGTATACGAGTTCATTAGGATGCATGAGATGCAAAATCAAGCGGGACAAGATATCATTGACAAATTTGATAAAGATGTTGAAACCGGTAAAATAGAAATAATTACAGACCTATATTTAAAAAGCATTGGAATGTATCGAGTGTTTTTACAACACGTGAAAGACCTAAGAATTCTGTTTGACGGAGGAGACCTTGGTGAGGCCTATGCTATTGCTATGGCAAAAACACTGGGCTGTATTTGTCTTGTAACAGATGATATAAAAGAGCGGGGACCCCATTATACTCTTATGAGAATACCGGATTCTGAGGTTATCCCATTTGCTTTTTATGAGGTTTTATTTTTAGATTTTTTAGAAGGTAGAATATCAGAAGTTGAATTGGCTGATGCATTTAATGCTGTCTGTGATTTGTCAGGCTTGGTTTGGGATATTAAATCTAAACTGAAAAGTTTTATGAGAAGGTTTTGGAAAGATCCATATAGTGAAGCTGAAAAAGTGTGGATGAGTATCTTTTGTAGCCAAAAAGGCATTGATGCAAAGGCACGTATTCAAAAATTATGGAACTACATAATCAAATAGCGGCAAAAAAGTCCTCTTTAAATTAGAGGTTTTTTTGTAATTGGAGCGATGTTGAAATGAAGATAATTAATTAATATATAGAGGCGTTAGAGGATACTAAAAGGGAGTGGGTTACATTATTGATGAATTTCATGCGTGAAGTTTTTCCAGAAGTTGAGGAAACTTTCGATTATAAAATGCCGACCTATAAGGGTGATGGCTATTTTATAGCTTTTGCGCACAGAAGAATTATTTACAAATATACTTATATAATATATAATAATATTTTTTGCTTATTAAATTAAAGATGAGAGATGATAAAACAATGAATTTTAATGAATTTATGAAAGAAGTTGAAGAAAAGCTGTCTGCTATGTCTGAAATGGAAAAAACCGAATGGATACATAATATGGCCCGGACTACAAAAGAGCATGAGAGAATTGCATTTTTGAACTCTTTAAATGAAAAACAAGATTATCGTCCGGTTATTTCTACAAAGAAAGGGAGATCAAAAGCAATTACCTCATATTCCTTCCGAAACTGAAGTAAGCTTTGAAGACGAAGCCTATGATTATACTAAGCATAATATAATGACATCGCTTAATAAGCTATATGGCGATAATTTGCAAAGAACCTTGCTTAAGGAACATTATAGATGTCATCCTGATATTATAAGGTTCTGCAATTTAAAGTACTATAATGGTGAATTAATTGTTTATAGTGATAGCAGTAATCTTAATCCAATTAACATAATCAAGAGTGTTGAAGGAAATCACATGCGAGAACTTACAAGGGGAAGAAGAGGCACCTTTAATCAGAGGGAATTAGAAGAGTTAAATAATTTAATTATGAACCAAAATAATTATAGTATAAAAGTGCATTCGGAAAATCTTAATGATATTGGGAAACTTGCTCCCTATAGAATGCAGATAAGTTATGCCAAAGAACTAAATTCTAAAGAGATAGAAAAAGATACAGTTCATAAGTATCAAGGTAGAGAGAAACCAGTTATCGTTTTTTCGACAGTTCTGGACCAATCTGCAAAAGCACAAAAGAAGATGACCTTTGTAAATGATCCTAAACTTGTTAATGTAGCAGTATCTAGGGCAGAGAAACAGCTAATTGTAATTTCTAATACAGATGCATTCTATAAAAATGGCAATGATGTTGGTGATTTAATAAGGTATATAGAGTACCACGATATAAAGAATATTGAGGAAGGTAGAGTGATTTCTGTATTTGATCTATTATACAAAGATTTTTCCAGTAGGTTGATGGAAAGAAAAGAAGCAATGAAACAGGTGAAAGCAAATATTAATTTGACAGTGAAAAAATCATGTATTCAATTATATCAGAATTACTTGAAGAAGAAGTGTTCCAATGCTATTCCTTTGCTTATGAAGTGAAGCTTTCTGATATTTTTTTAAATCAAGATATATGTACAGAAATTGAAAAAAAATTTATTAAGCAACCAAGAAGCAGCGTAGATTTTATTATATTTAATAAGTTTGATCATAATCCGGTGCTTGCTATTGAAGTAGATGGAACTGAGTTTCATTTAAACAACCCGAAGCAATTAGAACGAGATAAAAAGAAAAATGAGATCTTTAAGAAGTATGGAATACCTTTGTTAAGACTAGCCACACACCAGGCTGTAATTGAAGAAATGATAAGGCAACAATTATTAAGGTTAACAGAGATTAAGAATAGCTTAAATAAGCTATAAAAAGCTTAATAACTCATATTCCGCTGAATAGATTATGAAAAATTTTGGTTTATTTATATCATTTTTCCGCTATTTCAATAAGAAATATAAAAGAGTAGGTCATTTATTTCAAGATAGGTTTAAGAGTGAGGTGGTGGAGGAGGATAATTACGTACTGTCTTTAGCAAGGTACATACATCAAAATCCAGTAAAAGCAGGAATTGTAAAGAAAGCAGCTGCCTATGGGTGGAGCAGCTATAATTGTTATTTGAATAACATAGGCGTTAACTTAACCCATGAATACAAGAACACAAGGGGACGGCAGACTGCGTAATAAAGGTCTGCCTTTTTAAAATTTTAGGTACAGTTAATCAAGTTTTTCCTTCTTGTTCTTTGAATATGAATGAAAGATTTATAATATATCAAAATATATGGAAAGCACACTTGACATAGGTGAGGGGTATTGACAATTTGGTTTATTCAGTATAGACTTATGATATGAAGTCGATGCTTAATAGACCAAGGAGGTTTATCATGAAATATTATAAACTCGCAGAAACTGAAGAAAAGTTTGCAGAATTAATCTGGCAGAAGGAGCCGATTGGTTCCGGCGATCTTGTGAAGCTAAGTGAAAAAGAAATGAATTGGAAAAAGTCTACAACATATACAGTACTTAAAAAGTTATGTGAAAAGGGTATTTTTCAAAATGAAAACACCGTAGTTTCATCTCTAATCACAAGGGATAAATATTACGCAAATCAAAGTATACGTTTTGTCGAGGATACCTTTGGAGGGTCACTGCCGAAATTCCTAACAGCTTT
>NZ_WBZB01000043.1 GCF_009017255.1 Alkaliphilus serpentinus
CCATCCCAAATGTGGATTGTGGCGGCTCCATTTACTTCTTTGCTACTTCTTAGGCCCTTTCCGTTATAGCTGTAGTTTATGGTTTTGTCTCCCACTATGGTTTTTATTAGCTGATTGAAGCCATTGTATTGATTGAAGGTCACTATGCTACTTCCTCCATCCACTCCAGCTACTAATATATTTACAGAAGGGGTTTCTCCCATATCTGGTTTAATGACTTCTGTCCCCTTATATATCTGGTTACCATTGTGGTCATAGCTATAGCGGGTTATTTCTGTTATATCTCCTGCTATTTTTCTTTCTACCTTCAACCTATTGCTCTTATCATATTCATAGGTGGTTTCTGAAATACCTTCTATTGTCATGGCTCTTCTATTGTTGTAATCATCGTAGGTGTAGGTGATTGATGGTTCATTGTCTGGTGCTTCACTGATTAGCCTTCCTAAATCGTCATAGGTATAGGTGGTTATCTTTCCGTTATGATCGGTTTTAGTTTCTTGATTTCCATCCAATAGATAGGTATAAGTGTATTGTGACAATACCTCTGCCCCTAGTCTATTAGTTAGTCTTTTTAGGTTATTTGCTAGATTGTAAGTATATTCTGTTGTATTTCCATTTGAATAGTTTATGGACTCTCGATTGCCGTTGGTATCATAGGTGTAGGTGGCTACAAGCTCTCCATTCTCTGATACCTGCGTTAACCTATTCATTTTGTCATAGCTATAGGTCGTATGGGTATAGATATCTCCATCTACCTTGATGATAAGGGATTTTCTATTGTTGGCAGCATCATAGATGTAGAGTTTTTCTGAACCATCGGAGGTTATTTCTTTGATTAATCTTCCCATTTCATCATATGAACTGGGACAATGTACCTGTCCCCTTGTCCCCTTGTCCCCTTGCCGTCACCTTGGTTTAGTCTATAAGGGGGAAGGGGGAAAGATTACTTCCACCACCACCTCTACTATTAAAATAGCCCTTATATACTGAAACATAAGTATAACCTGCATGTACCTTTGGTGCTTTTAGAACTGGGACGATGTACCTGTCCCCTTGTCCCTGCCCTTGTCCCATGTCCCCTTGTCCCTAATTTTTTAAAAAAATTATAACAATGCCGTAATTACTGTTAAATATGTAATATATTTATTTTATTTCTATTTATTTCTATATAGGGTAGTAATATCCTTTAATTTTCATTCGCCAAACTTCTCGATATATTGCTAAAAATAATAATAAAATGGGTAAAATCTAAGATATAATCTGATTATTATATGATTTTTTACTGAATTATGGACAAATTAAGAAGGCTAAGGATATAATAGATAAAGATAAGTTTAAGAATGGAGTGATACATATGGCAAAGGATAGTTCTTTTGATATTGTTTCGAAGGTTGATCTTCAGGAGGTTTCAAATGCCGTGAACCAAACGGAAAAGGAGATTAACAGTAGATTTGACCTGAAGGGTACTAATACCACCATTGAAAAAACTGACGAGGATATTACAATTGCAGCCGATGATGATTTTAAGCTTAAGAATGTTATTGATATTCTACAAACCAAGCTTGCCAAGAGGGACGTATCCCTTAAATCATTGGAATATGGTAAGGTGGAGCATGCCCTAGGGGGTAGAGTTAAGCAGACAATTAAGCTAAGACAAGGAATTGATAAGGATCATAGCAAGAAAATAACAACCCTTATTAAAGACTCTAAGATTAAGGTACAGGCTTCTATTCAAGGAGATGCCGTAAGGGTTTCTGGAAAGAATAAGGATGATCTTCAAGAGGTTATGCAGCTTTTAAAGGCAGCTGATTTGCCAATAGCATTGCAGTTTACAAACTACCGATAGTTTCAGACTGTTAAACATCCACCACCTTCTTTGTTACATTAAAAACCCAGCACTCTAACGTATTATTAATACGCTTCAATCGCTGGGTTTTCTTGCGCCTCGAATCTGAAGAATTTTGAACAGTCTGGATTAGTGACTGACTCCAATCAGAGATTGGGTTATCTACTTATTTTCACTTTCAACTTTTCATTTTTCATTTTTAATTTTTAACTCTTTCCTTCAAACCCTTATACAATTGCTGGGTTTTTTCAGAATCTCGATAGTTGATAATCACAAAGTTTCTATCTCCTGCAAGTTTTATGAATAGAAAGGGACTCTTTCCGCTATGCTGATATAAGTAACCCCTTCCTAAGCCCTCTACTGTGAAGGTTCCTTTATTAATATTTCCAAAGTTATAGCCTACAACCTTATTGGCTCTTGGTAATTCCTCTATAAGCTTTATCTCTTCCATTGATTCATAGGCAAAGGTGTTGCCAGACATTCCCGAAACCCTTAAGAAGGTTTCCTCTAGGACTGCTTCATTGGTCATAGCTCCTGGAATAAGGGTAATTAGCATAATGATTACTCCGGGTATTAATGCACCTATAATAATAAGCTTATTGGTTCTTTTTTCCTTTTGGGTTCCATAAGAATAGGCTTGAGCTTTTATAGCCATATAGAAAATTACAGCCACCATAAGGAAAATCATCACCATACTTAGAATCTTATATTGATAATAGTGTAAAATGCTTGAAGCTATTATCAATGCAGCAGCTAAAAACAGCATATTGCCCATAAACCGCCCTAAGGCCTCTATATCTACCTTTTCTTTATCTTTTTTAGATGCCATATTATAGCCTGCAATTAGAAAATACCATTTAAAGTACTTAACAGCCACCCCTGCTAAGGCTAACAAAACCCCTACTCCTATACTGATTATCAATTCTATCCCTCCCCTGAAAGATTTCTTAATTCATTATATCAGCTAATTTGTTTCTCTGCAATCCTATATCGGCTATTCCTGCCCAAAACTCAATATAGTTTACATAATTATATTACGTAAACTATATCCTTGATTTTTACATCTTATATAAATACCATCTACAGGTATCCAGCTCGTATCTGATTTCCATCTGTTTGATTTCGCCATTTATACAGCTTTCACAAGTATATTTCATCATCTTATTGCCAGCAAATTTATCTAATTCCTTTTTGACAATTTTATTGATTTTAATTACAGTATTCTCCTCTGCTTCATTTAATAGTCTAAACTTAACAGGGATGGTATTTCCTTCGTAGTCAAACCAGGCCACCATCTCAACAGGTTTTCTTAAAAGCTTCATGCTGCAAATCCCCTCCCTTTCTTCAGACTTATACCTATTCTTTCTTAATTCTTAATTGTTTTTACAGTATACTACTCATCATTTGATAATCTTCCTCCCCAACCCCTCCTATCAAGGGAGAAACTTCTCCGTCGGTGAATATTCCCCTGACTACTGAATATTTACCGAACCTTTCTCGAATATGATCAATGGTTTCATCAAGGATTCTGTACCTTTCTTGATTTTTCTCATCAAATAAGGTTCTTTGAATGATTTCTTTTTCTGAAAGGTCGGTAAGCCTTACCCCTAAGTGCCGGATTTTTTCCCCCCGCCAGCTTTCATCAAATAGCTCCTTTACCACCTTATAAATTTCTTTTGTTATACTGGTGGAGGCTAAAAGCTTTCGTTGATGGGAATAGGTGTTTAGTTCATTGGTTCTAATGGAAACGGCAACAACCCTGCAGGCAAAATCAGCATCCCGTAGCCTAGTAGCCACGGATTCCGTAAGGGCCAATAGTATTTTGTGGGCAGTTTCTCTATCCTCTACATCAAATTTAATAGTGCTGCTATTCCCCAATCCCTTCATGGGTACATGGGAGCCGTTAAAAACGGGAGATTCCTCTTGACCATTGGCATAGCACCATATTAGATGACCAAAGGACTTTAGCTTTCCCATCAATAGCTTTACATCCGTTTGGGCTAAATCTCCAATGGTGAGAATATTCAGCTGCTTCAGCTTTTTATGGGTTTTTCTTCCCACCATATAAAGCTCTTCAACCGGAAGGGGCCACATTTTGGTTTTTAACTCATGGGACCATAGGGTATGGACCATATCGGGCTTCTTTAGCTCACCAGCCATTTTAGCCGTTAGCTTGTTATAGCCTATCCCTACATTTACTGTAAAGCCCAGCTCCTCCCTTACCTTATTCTTAACTTTATGGGCGGTTTCAACGGGGTCTCCATAGTCCTTCTCCATCCCTGTATAGTCAAGGAAAAATTCATCCACCGAGAACCTCTGGATAGTTGGAAAATATTCAGTCAGTAGTTCCTTAAGGCTGTTACTACATTTCATATAGAGGCTGTAATTGGGGGGCACCACCACCAGATCTGGACATTTTCTTTTGGCCTGCCATATTACCTCACCGGTTTGTATATTGAATTTCTTAGCAGGAATGCTCTTGGCCAATACAATCCCATGCCTTTCCTCTTGAGAGCCCCCCACCACCGAAGGGATCTTTCTAAGATCCACTGTAGCTCCACTTTGGAGATTATATACAGCCTGCCATGAAAGATAGGCGGAATTTACATCTATGTGCATGATGGTTCTTTGGCCCATGGGAACACCTCATTTTTAAAGTAATAAGTAATAGGATAAATACTGAATATAAATGTTAAATGATAAATGTTGAATGTTGAATGTTGAATGTTGAATTATAGTAAAATTTGCCTAGCAAATTTATTTTATTTGAATAGCTCACATCATTTAGCTTTTATAATATAATAAGAAATTCAATAAAATTTCTACGTTAATTTAACATTAATTCTTCATTCTTCATTCTTCATTGCCCTTCAGAACATATGTTCTATTACTATTTTACCACAAAAATAAAAAAATAGAACCTTTTTTTGTAGGGAAAAAAAGGTTCTTTCTTATGTTATGTTATTATTTTAAATTTTTCATTTTAAACTTTTCATTTTTCACACTTTTAGTTTCTGCTCTCCAGCTTCTCCAGCAACTCTGTTAGCTCCAACCATCTAGCCATTCTGTCCTCCAGCTTCTCTTGTAGCTGCTTTTGCTGCTGTAGATATTCCTGAAGAAGGGTATAATTGCTACCAGCCTTAGCTATTTTCTCATCAATAGCCTCCAGCTCTGCTTCTAAATTGGCAATGACATCTTCTATTTCATCAAATTCTCTTTGCTCCTTAAAGGAAAGCCTTTTCTTTTCCCGTGGACGCTTTACTTCCTCCTTTGGAGCTTTATCCTTATGGAGTTCCTTTGTCTCATGTAGTTCTTTATTGGCAATAGCCACATAATCAGAGTAGTTGCCATGATAGTCTTCTATTAAGCCTTCTCCTTTAAAAATAAATAAATGGTCTACTGTTCGATCTAGAAAATATCGATCATGGGAAACTGCTATAACCGTACCGGGGAAATCCTCCAAATAATCCTCTAAAACCATTAGGGTTTGTATATCTAAATCGTTGGTGGGCTCATCCAACAAAAGAAGATTAGGCTCCTCCATAAGCTTCTTCAAAAGATAAAGTCTTCTTTTCTCTCCTCCTGACAATGATCCAATGGGAGTCCACTGTACATTGGGAGTGAAGAGGAAACGTTCTAGCATTTGGGAAGCGCTTATGGTTCCTCCATCGGAGGTATTTACAAATTCAGCTGTTTCCTTAATATAATCAATAACCCTAAGGTCATCCTTTAGCTCAAGGCTTTCCTGATCATAATAGGAGAGGCTTACAGTTTGACCCATATCAACGGTTCCCTTTAGAGGAGTTAATCTACCAGCAATAATATTTAAAAGGGTTGATTTGCCACAGCCATTTTTTCCGACGATTCCCACCCTTTCGCCGGGAACAAAAACATGGGTAAAATCTTTAATTAATATTTCTTCTCCAAAGGAATGTTGAATATTTTTAAGCTCTAAAACCTTCTTACCCAAACGTTTAGAACCAATGGAGATATCTAATTTAGAGGCTTCCTTTGTATAGCTTATATCCTTCATTTCCTCATATCGCTGAATACGAGCCTTTTGCTTGGTGGTTCTGGCCCTTGCTCCCCGCCTTAGCCAAGCCAATTCATTTTTCATTAATATATCATGCTTTCTTTGAAGGGTTGCTTCTTCTGCCTCCCTTTCAGCCTTTTTCTCAAGGAAGGTTTCATAATTGCCTTCATATCTATAGAGTCTTCCTCCATCCAGTTCAATAATGCCATCCACAACTCGATTAAGGAAATAGCGATCATGGGTGATCAGCAGAAGTCCACCCTTTCGTTTTTTCAGATAATCCTCTAGCCATTCTACGGTGTCATTATCAATATGATTGGTGGGCTCATCTAAAATTAATAGATCAGCAGGTTGAATTAGGGCCCTGGCCATAGCAACCCTTTTTCTTTGGCCTCCAGAAAGCTGGCTAATCTTTTTATGAAATTCAGTAATCCCTAATCTCGTTAAAACCGCCTTTCCACTAGCCTCCAGCTCCCATATTCCTTCTATATCCATCCTGGAGGTAAGATCTGCCATCTTAGCCTGTAGCTCTTTATTATCAGGTTCTCTACTGATTCTATCCATAGCCTCATGATACTGATATAGCAATTGAAGCTTAGGATCGCTACTATTAAATACCTGGTGAAAAACAGTAGAGCCCTCATCAAACTCTGGATTTTGAAAGAGATACTGAATATTGGCCTGTTGATTCACAATACGTCTGCCTGTATCCGTAGTCTCTACTCCAGCAATGATTTTTAAAAAGGTGGACTTTCCCACGCCATTTACACCAATAATGCCAATTCTTTCATTGCTATTTATACCAAAGGTTATATCCTTAAATAAGAGCTTATCGCCATAGCCTTTACTGATGCCTTCTACTGTTACTATATTCATCACTAAACCACCTATCCTTTGACTTACCTTAATATTATACTCTAAAAAAGCCCATGATAGGTAGTAGAAATTTCAAAAAGGTTAGTTAGCATAAAGGACAAAAGCTTGAGTTTTAGGTTTAGGGGAAAAAGAATATCTATTAGATGAAGTACAAAATCGCAAAAAAATGTTATAATTGGATTCAGCAGACTATAAGACTATAATAACGGCTAAACAAAGGGTGGTTTAAGCTTATGAAAATTGAAAATAAAAAAACCTGGATGGGCGTATTATTGTTGGTGTCAATAGAACAGATTATCAAGATCATCATTAACAACAATTTTCTTGATAAAAGCTTTACCCTATACCCCTCCTTTCTTTACTTTGATCCTATATTTAATCGGGATTATTCATGGATTAACTCCATGCTGCAGCTGGGAATCAGTAAATGGCTTCACATTATCATGGTGGCTATTATCATCCTCTTTGTATTTCTCTTCTATCGTTATCTAAATACTCGTTTTGGAAGCAATAAAATTGTGAATACCATGTTTGCCTTTTTATTTGCTGGGGCTATATCCTCATTAATTGATAAGGTCTTTTGGGACGGTAGCCTAGACTATATTTATGTTAAGGGGTTTTTTACCTTTGATTTAAAGGATGTATATATCAATGTTTTTATTGGATTGATGATACTCTTTTCCATCCTTAAGAATAAGGTCCTTCGAGAAATTGATGAAGTTGAGTTAATAAGAGGTTTCGGAAAATTTCTCAAAAACAAGAAATGCGATTAGGAGGGATGTGCTATTTAACCCTCCCCAATCGCATTTATTTATTTTTTTATCTTAATCCTGATACTAAATTCTATCTTTTAATTTTTAGTTTTTTTCTTAATTATATTTTACTTTTTTATTCTATTTTTCATTTTTTTCTCTTAATTTTTTACTTTTCATTTTCCACTTTTCACTGTATTAACTATATAAGCTTTTCGTTATAGATATTTAATAAATTTAATCTTTCAATTTTGCTTTTTAATACTTCTGCATTAGTGGTATAAAGATTCAATTCCTTCATTCTATTAAAATAGATAGAGCCTGCAAAGGTATAACGCTTTTTAAGGCCTTCTTTCCCTTTTATCTCCTCATTGGCATAGGCAATTAAATCACCTGATGCTATGCTTCTGGGCAACTCTAAAAGAGGCATTCCTAAAGCTAGTCTAACACTATTATGGCCTGCAAGGCTACCTGTAACAATCGCCTCAGTATGACCTACAAATAATCCCGATTTTTCTCCGGCACATAATAGATTATCTAAATGATCGACCTTCATTCTATTATTCCTTGGAGCAATGGATAAATATCTAATGGAGTTACCAATTCCCCCTGCATAAGGATCTTCATATTTGGCATTTTCAAAGCCCTCTATCTTTCTAAGCTTTTCTAAAGGATAAAAGGGAGCCATTAGCTTAGCATGACCAGTATCCAGTAACACTAAGTTTTCGGCGTATTCCCTTAAGGCATATTGCTGACAAACCTTCATATCTAGCTTATCTAAGTTAATATCAGCCTCAGGTACCTCTACTACCATTACCCCCTTTTCATTTAATTCCTTAGCAATCTCCGTCCCTAGGGATTCCTTATTAAGCTTACAGGAACCGCTAAAGGCACCATAGGAGCCATTGGATCGCTGACCTAATATGTCTTCCACCCCAGCCTTTTGGTTTAAGCTAACCCTTGGCCCAAAGGAGGGGCATCTTAATATACACATAGCACAGCCGTTTCCATATTTTAAGCAATTGCCCATTGGACCTGTAGAGCCTGTGGTTTCTATGAAAACATCACCTTCAATTACAGTGTTGTCACTGAATTTGATACCGGTAATTCGATTATTCTCCTTTATAACATCAGTTGCTCTATGCTGCAAATATAAACTTATCCCCATTGAATTTATAAGCCTTCTAACCTTAGGTTCAATTATTGTAACATCATATAAGCTTGCATGCTTATGTCCTGGAAAATCAATATCTTTGTGTCTAGCACATTCATCAGTAATTTCAAATAGCTCCTTGGCACCTAGGAGTATGGATTCCTCAGCAGCCGTATACCTGCCATTGTTCCTCATGATTCCTCCAACATTTCCTAATCCAAGAAGCAAGTCTGTTCTTTCGAATAAATGAACATCGGCTCCAGCTTTTTTAGCAGTTATTGCAGCTGCACATCCTGCCCAGCCACCGCCGATAATTATGACTTTAACCACATGCAATCCCCCTCTAATCTTTTTGTGTTATTTGTGTTTTGCAGGATCGAATAGGTATCCCATTTAAATCATATACAGTACAGGAACCACATATTCCTTCGCCACAACATATTTCATTGTTATTTGTTGAAACAAGCCTCATTCTATCTTTAAACTTTGTGTATACACCCTTTAGTTTGTCTTGTAGATAATCTGAGCCCCCTATAAACAAAAGGTCATATTTATTGTTGGTTAGGGCATTTGCCAGCTTAGCTTTACCCTCATCACTATATAAAGAAACATTTTCATCTAAGATGTTTACGTCGAAAAATTCCTTAATCAGATTTACTGCAGAGGTTCCCTTATCAATCATTACATCTATTTCATTTTCCTTACTCATTAAATATTTAATTGCTAGGATTGCAGGAGCCTGGGCTATACCCCTTGCAACAACTAAAACTCTTTCTTTTTTACTAGCTTTAAGGTCCTGAATGCCAAAAAGACCATTCCAATAGGGTCCTCTAATCATAAGGCTATCGTCAACCTCCTCTAAAGCTTTGGTTTTTACTCCATGAATCTCAACGGCTATTTTGATTTGGGAAGAACCTTCATCAACCCACATAATCGATATTGGTATATCAAAAAACTTTTCATATTTTTTATTCCTTATAAAAATGTAAGACCCCGGTTGCTTTAGCTGTCTTGCTAAACCCTTGGGTACTTCTAAAGAAAAAATAATTAATTTTTCTCCTAACCATTCCTTGTTAACGATTTTCACCTCTTGATATTGTCTTAATTCTCTTTTTTTAAGATTTAAAAAATGATAATTTTGATAAATACACACTCCACACCAGTTGCAATCACAATAATCCTTTCCTTGTAGTCTTGCACAAGTTATGCAGCTATTTAATTCTGCCAGATAACAAGGGCAGTATTCGCTTCCAGCATCGATGCAGCCATTACCCTCTAATGTCATACCTTCACTCCTTTCCTTCTTCTGAATACCCTAATATCAGAATATTTTTTTACAACGAATATTGTTACTAAGAATTCAGGAGTTCAGGAATATTTATCCCAATAAAAAAATGCCTATATTAAAGGCATTTTTCTTTTCTTATTATAATACATCTTTAATAACTCTTAAGGCATTCCCATGACAAATCTTCTCCAGTTGGTTGATATTAAAGCCCTTCCTCTCTAAGGCCTTTACAAGTAAGCCGATTTCTCCAAAGTCCTTTATTTCCATAATGCTATTAATGCCATCAAAGTCACTGCCTAAGGCGATTACATCTATCCCACCAACCTTATGAATGTGCTGTATATGTCGTACCATATCCTCTACTCTACTATTTCCATCATGTACATCTCTATTTAAAAAGTTCCCACAGAAGTTTATTCCCATAACGCCTCCCTTTTCAGCAAGGATTCTAATCATATCATCGGTTAGATTTCTGGAATGGGGGGTAGCTTCTCTAGCATTGGAATGGGAAGCGATAAAGGGCTTTTTAGTGACCTTGGCAACATTATAAAATCCGCCATCAGAAAGATGGGATACATCAATAAGGATTCCCAATCTATTCATTTCTTCAACAACCTCTATCCCAAAGGGTGTGAGGCCCTTATCCTTAAAAGCTTCATCCCAATGAGGAAAGCCAATTTCATTAGGATAGTTCCAGGTTAGGGTTATCAATCTAACTCCTTTATCATATAGGAGTTTAAGATTATCTAGATTCCCTTCTAGAACAGCCCCCTCCTCTATTGTAAGGATTGCAGAAATTTTATTATTCTCTTGATTTTTAGTGATATCCTCAAAGGAGCCTGCAAAGGCTAGGTTTTCGGAATTTTTCTGAACCTCAGCGTGAAATAAATCCATCATTTCTAAAGCCACCTGAAGGGGGCCTTTACCCTTCTTTCGTATCTCCTCTAGATGTAAAAAAACAGCAAAGAATTGGGCAAGGGAGTTACCCCTTTTAAGCTTTTTTACATCTATATGAAAGCTATTATTTCTAAGGCTTGTAGCTTTACTGCTATATAGCCTTTCTATGGTATCACAATGTAAATCAATAATCTTCATATAACCCCTCCCAAATAAATAATATTCACATATTCTATATCAATATAAAAAAACCCTTTAAACAAAGTTTTAGACTGTTGAAAAAAGTAGAATCTACAATTAAACCCCTATATTCTTAAATAATGAGAAATCTGCGGAGATAAGAATAAAAGAAGGAGAAAATTACAGATACAATAACCCCTGAGAGATAGTCCCCAACATATGACAGTATAGTATTTTCAATGTTTGAGCCGAAGGTGAGTTTTGAAAATACCTGTAATTTTTAAGTTCATCCTGCCTTTTGCCCCTTGCATAGTTTTCATTCTTTCTATGCAAGAGGGAGTTTTTAAGAGGGTACCCCTCTTATATCCCACAAGGAGGGTACAGCCGAGCGTCCTAGGGAACCATGGGTTCCCTGGAAAAATAAAAACATTCACCTAAAGAAATAATAAGCAAATGTTTTTATTTATGAGTGATTTTCTCAGTTTTAAAATATAGGGGTTCTTCGACAACCTCAAACCCTTTAATCAAAGGGTTTAAAACTACTCAGTTAATCAATCTTAAAAAATCTCTTTATTTTATCCTTTAGAGTTAGCTTATCTATATCTGCATTGGCTATGATATCTGCTTCTGCCAACAGCTGGTCATCTAAATAGGTATAAAGCTTACCAATTTTTGTACCCTTCAAAACTGGTGCTTCTATATAATTGGGTACATCCACTATTGTTCTTAGATTTTCTTCCTCTCCTTCTAATAATGGAATTACCACCTCTTTAGAGGAAACTAGCTGGACTTCCCCCACCTTTCCTTCAAAAACAGGGATGACCTCAACCAATTCTCCTTTTTCAAAGGCTATGTGTCCGTGATACTCTTCAAAGCTCTTATCTAATAAATCCTTTGTGGTATTAAACCAATTGGGATCATTTAAGGTGACTGCTATTAGCTGCATATTATCCCGAGAGGCAGAGGCAACTAAACATCTTCCGGACCTTCTGGTATATCCGGTTTTTACACCATCTCCCCCCTCACACATACTCAAAAGTCTGTTCTTGTTTGCAAAGTGCTTATAGGTGTCTCTATCGGCTAAATAATATCTGGTGCTAACGATCTCCTTAAATACCTGCTCCTTTAAAGCTGCTCTCGTTATCAGTGAAAGGTCATGGGCTGTTGTATAGTGATTTTCATGATGGAGGCCATGGGGATTCACAAAATTTGTATTCTTTGCACCAAGGTCCTCTGCCCTTTTGTTCATGAGCTTGGAAAAACCCTCAATGCTCTCTCCAAGCTCTATAGCTATGGCAGCGGCAGCATCATTTCCCGATCTAAGCATCAATCCATATAGTAAATCCTTCATTTTTATTTCTTCATTATATTGTAGGTAAATAGAAGAGCCTTCTATTCCCACAGCTTCTGGAGTCACCTTAACAGTATGATCTAAATCAGTATTTTCAATTGCCAATAGGGCTGTCATAATTTTGGTTGTGCTGGCCATAGGCATTTTATCATGGATGTTCTTCTCATATAATACTCTTCCAGTTGCTACGTCCATAACAATAGCAGCCCTTCCACTTACACTGATTTCCTCCCCTTTTATTGTTAAGGGCAAGATAAGGACAACTATTAGGGCTACTATTAGGATATTCTTCTTCAAATCATCACCTCATTTATTTTACTTTAACTTATTATTTGCTTTAGAGATGACAATATGCCTATATCCATAAAAAAAGAGGAATTAACTTCTAGGTTAATCCTCCTTAATAAACTTACATCCAAACTCCTTTGCCAGTTCCTCGGCATCCTTTATATCTTCGTCGCTCCAAACAGACCATCCACCCTTTAAGGTTCCATCTACATAGATTTCAACCTTATCATCCTTTAAAATCATAATTTTTCCGTTCTTCCTTCTCATTAGTTCAACCTGATTGGCGATGGCTTCTTCAATGTCTACATCCATTACCTTCAAAGCGATGAATAAGCAAGACATGGCATCCTGTAGCTCTCCCTTAGCTTTGTCAGTATCTCCCTTCATAAGGGCCTTCAAGGATTCTGCCACCTCTTCGTTTAAATGGCTAATGGCCGTTTTAGGATCATTTGTGCTATATTTTCTATTGTTCCATATCAATTCCATTGCATTTTTTATTTCCATGATACCTTCCCCCTAAACTTATATAAGTATATTATAACCTTTATACCCTACTTCAACAATTTAAAAAGTTATTTCATAAAATTAAAAGAGAGGTAAAATTTCCTCTCTTAAAACAATACATAAATATATAGTGGGTTTAATTAGTAAATAAGGTGAATATTAACACTTCAAACCAATAATCCATTACTCGTAAGTAACAATTTCCTTTTCTGAATGTTGTTTATTATGACCCTTTTTTGTCATCATATTTTGAAGATTGTTCAGCATTTTAGGAGTCATATTAATAATATTATCGATCATATTGGCCCTTTGATCTACAGGCATAAGCTTAATGTTGCCATTACCTACTACCATAAAGGCCACCGGCTGTACAGATACACCAGCACCAGTACCTCCTGCAAAGGGGAATTTTCCACCGCCTCCGCCATTGGCTTTACCTTCACCATTACCTTCTCCCTTTTCTTCTTTCTTCTTTTCCATTGTATAATCTCCACCACCAGAGGCAAAGCCAAAGGAAACCTTTGAAATGGGTATTATAACTGTACCATCTGGAGCCTCTACAGCGTCACCAACAATTGTATTTACATCTACCATTTCTTTGATGCTTTCCATTGTTGTTTTCATAAGAGATTCAATTGGATGCTCCATCAATATCACCATCCTCTATTCTTTTGCTTTTATTTTAAACATCTTTAAAGCTGCAATAATAATATAGCCTATTTTTATGAAAATTATGCAATCTAAAGCAGTGTTCAGTTTTTCTCCCCCATAAAAGGGAATTACATTTAAATTTATATTTTTTGTCCTTCTCTTAATAAAAACGTAGCTTACAATATTACTTTTTAAAGCCCATAAAATCCCCGTTATGGTTGCTGTTACAGCTGCGTCTTCCGTGCCAATCTCCGTTTGCCAGCTCAAACTTTTTACCACTACTTTATTCTTAAGATAACTATATGCAAATTGATATTTTTCATAGATCAGCCTGATCTTTTTATAAGTTTTCCGAAGCTGATGGATTTCTAAATCCATCGAAGCTCCTTCTTTGATAATCTTCTGCTTAGCCATTTCTATATCTGAATTTACATCAGCATTTACCTCAAAGTCCCTCTCCTTGATGATGTCTACTATGGGAATCTCTATTCGGTACTTTAATAAACCCCATAAAAAACGAAGGGTAATAACAAATTCACTCCTACTACCGTTTTTCAATGCTAATAGGCTTATATTTAAATTTGAGAAAATAAAAAGAATCAGCAATACTAATAGAAAAAAAATTGCCCCAGAAAGAAAATTCAAAATCAATCACCCTACTCTCTATACTATAAAATATTATTGCCAATTATTATGGAAATAGACATCTTCTACCACGTGGTCCAAGTGAACTAAATACAACCAAATGGCATATTTTTGTTATAGGGTATTGACATTTTTTCAAAAAGCTTTATATTTATTATAGATAAAGAGGTATATTTTAGGGCGTTGATAATTTAGTAAATATCAAGTAGGTTTCCCCTTCTTGATTTTTTTCTGTAAAAACCATATGCTAGTTAAAAGTTATCAATAATCCATATTTTTTCGTTAGATTACCTTGATTTGTGGTAACACTAATATATGGGGAATATTGAAAATAGAAAACTTAACAAAAATCATTTGAAGACTAATTGTAAATTAGAAACTCTCAATACTTTTTAAAAACTGGTATTTAGATACATACTAGCTAATAGTTTTTAAGAATCTCTATAGTTGTTGGTTTATTTGATTGCCCTTTATTATCTTAATAAGAAGCATAAAAAAACGTTTTAAGGAGGAAAATTAATGGAACTTTGGTACACAGAAGAGCAAACAGAAAATGTTAGATTATCCTTGAAGGTGAAGGAGCATATTTTTACTGGACAAAGCGATTTTCAAAAGGTGGATGTTTTTGATACCCATGAATATGGAAAGCTAATGACCCTTGACGGTTTAGTAATGGTAACTGAAAAGGATGAATTTATCTATCATGATATGATCGTACATGTTGCAATGGCCGTTAATCCCAATATAAAAAGGGTTTTGGTGATTGGTGGCGGAGACGGCGGAACCGTTAGGGAACTAATGAGATATCCCCACATTCAACAGGTTGAAATGGTTGAAATAGATAAAATGGTTTGTGATGTTGCAAAGGATTACTTCCCAACCGTAAGTAATGAGCTAAATAACCCACGGGTAGCCTTATATTACGAAGATGGTGTAGCCTATATGAAGGGAAAAAAGAATCTTTATGATTTAATCATTATCGACTCCACAGATCCCGTAGGCCCGGGAGAAGGCCTATTCACAACTGAATTTTACACAGATTGCTTTAATGCCCTTACTGATGAAGGAATTCTGGTAAACCAAAATGAGAGTCCTGTTTATGAGCAATTTGCAAAGGAAGCCATTAGAGCTAATGAAAAGCTTAAAAATATCTTCCCAATTGTAGAGGTATATCAAGCTCAGATTCCAACCTATCCATCTGGTTATTGGCTATTTGGCTTTGCTTCAAAAAAATATCATCCAGTTAAGGATTTAAAGGCAGAAGCATGGCAGCAATTCAACTTAAAAACCAAGTATTACAATACGCAATTACACTTAGGGGCCTTTGCATTACCAAGCTATGTTAAGGAGTATATTGAAAATGGAATTCTTTAATCAATATGCTTTTATAGGCTGTGAGGCAAGCTTTGAAGATAGTAATATCGTACTGTTTGGTGCCCCCTATGACGGAACCAGCTCCTTTAGACCTGGTTCGAGATTTGCTTCTAGTAGAATTAGGATAGATTCCTATGGCTTAGAAACCTACAGCCCCTATCTTGATTTAGATCTTGAGGATTATTTAGTTCATGATGCTGGGGATTTGAATTTAGCCTTTGGAAATAGAGAATTAGCCCTAAAATCTATAAGGGGATATTGTGATGAGATCATCAAAAAGAATAAAAAGCCCCTAATGATTGGTGGAGAGCATCTTGTTACTCTTCCGGCTGTGGAGGCTACCTATGAAAAATATAAGGATATAGTTGTTCTACACTTTGATGCCCATACCGACCTTAGGAAGGATTATATGGGTGAAAGGTATTCCCATGCTACGGTTATAAAAAATATTTGGGATTTCCTTGGGGATGGACGTATTTATCAGTTTGGAATCCGTTCAGGCCTAAAGGAGGAATTTGAGTGGGCTGCTGAGGGTCATACCTTCCTTAATAAATTTGGCTATGAAAGCCTTGACAAAGCCTTACTTGAAATTAAGGATAAGCCCGTATACCTAACCATCGATTTAGATGTTTTAGATCCTTCGATATTCCCTGGTACAGGAACACCAGAGCCCGGCGGATTAACCTTTAAGGACATGATGATTATTATCCAAAAGCTTTCAGGCTTAAATATTGTTGGAGCTGATGTTGTTGAATTATCTCCAGACTATGACCCAACAGGTGTATCAACGGCAGTTGCATCAAAAATCATCAGAGAAGTTATGTTGTTGTTATAAATATTAAAAAATCAGGAGTCTTGGCTCCTGATTTTTAATTTATAGCTTAAAAATATCCCTTATATCCTCTTCATCCTCTTCTGCAAGCATCTGAAATTGGCTTATTGGTGGCAAATCAGCCACATTTGATAGCCCAAAGGATTTTAAGAAATTCAGAGTTGTTCCATAGATAATAGGCCTTCCTGGTTTATCTAATCTACCCTTTTCTTCAACAAGGTCCTTTTCAATTAAGGTGCTGATTGCTCTATCGCATTTAACACCCCTAATAGATTCCACTTCAGCCTTGGGTATTGGCTGCTTATAGGCTATGATAGCCAAAGTTTCTAAGGTAGCCTGTGTAAGACCCTTGTTTTGCTTTGGCTCCATAAGTTTTTGAACATACTCAAAGTTTTCTGCACGTGTTGCCAATTGAACATAATCATTCATTCGGATAATTTGAATACCCCTCATATTAAAATTAAAGTCATCTGACATCTCTTTAATGATGTTTTCGATGGTTTTCACATCGATTTCTAAAAGCTTACTAATCTCTTTAATGGGTAAAGGGTCTGACCATGCAAATAGGAGGGATTCAATTATGGACTTTATTTCTGAAAACTTCATATATTAACACCTCTAAGCTAGATTTTTTTCAGTTCAATTGAAATATCACTAAAACAATCGGTTTGATAAACAACTACCCTTTTAACCTTTATCAGCTCCAACAGGGCTAAAAATGTTGTGATCATTTCATTTCTGCTGCCTAAGGATTTAAAAAGATAATTAAAGGTTATTAATGACCTTTCTTCTAAGGCATCCAAAATAGCATGAATTTTTTCTTCAATGGTGAAGGCTTCCCTTTGCATCCTTCTAAAGTTTGAAATGATGGAATTTGCCTGATGATTACCCTTTAGGATTTTTTGAAGGGCCTTTAATAGGTCACTCAGCTCAACATCCTCCAACAAATTGCTATTTACATCCTTCTCAAAAATGAATTCTTCTTTAGGCTTAAAATAAAGCTTTCTAGAAATATCCTCTTTATCCTTTAAGACATCAGCTGCTACCTTATATTTTTTATATTCAAGAAGCCTTCTAACCAATTCATTTCTAGGATCGGCCTCATCAAGCTCCAGCTGTTTCTCATCAGCTTTCTCGATGGGTAATAGCATCTTGGATTTAATCTCTAAGAGGGTTGCGGCCATTACCAAAAATTCGCTAGCAATATCTAAATCCAGCTCCTCCATTGCCTTAAGATATTCTAAATATTGATGGGTTACTTCATTTATTGGAATGTCATAGATATCGATTTCGTTCTTTTCAATAAGGTGGTAAAGAAGATCGAAGGGACCTTCAAAAACCTGTAGTTTTACTTGATAAGCCATGTTATCCCCCTATTAATACAATTAATTGAATTGCGTAATTCATAAAGAAGTCCACGATTGGAAAAAGGACTATATCAATAATATCAAATAATATCAAGGCTAATAATATGAAATATGCATATCTCTCATAATTATAGTAGTAATATTCAAATCGCTGGGGTAAAAAAGACAATAATACCTTTGAGCCATCCAAGGGTGGAATAGGAAAAAGATTAAATACTGCCAATACAATATTAATGGAAATTGCATATAAAAGAATATTTGTAAGGGTTTCGTTATAATAAAATTTAAGGGTTATCCCTAAAATTAAAGTTAATAGTAAGGCTAAAATCATATTTGTGGTAACTCCTGCGATGGACACAATAAAGGTACCTAATTTACGATTTGTAAATCTATTGGGGTTTATTGGAACCGGCTTAGCCCATCCAAAACCAGCAAACAATAGCATTAAAAAGCCAAATACGTCTATATGGGCCTTTGGATCGATGGTTAACCTCCCCTGATCTTTTGCTGTGGTATCTCCCAATAAATAAGCAGAGAAGCCATGGGCAAATTCATGAAGGGTAAGACCTATAACAATACCCGGTAGCCTTAGTACGGTGGAATACAAATCAAAATCGAACATTTTATTCTCCTTTCAAGGACTCATAAAAATCCTTAGCTAGTTTTAATTCATCCTCTATTGTATAGATGTTTCCCTCCACCTTTGCCTTGAGCACCTCCTGAAGGATATAGGTATAGGATGGTCCTGGCTTTATGCCAAGCTTTAATAGATCTTCTCCCGTAATAAAGGTTTTAATATCTCTGAGTTTTACAGAAAAAAACATTAAATAATGTCTTATATAGGGGTTTTTACAATCTGTATAATAATAGATAATAGATTCCTCTGGTAAGGCATGTAAAATTTTATATAATTGATACTTATCTAAATTGTCTTCTCTAAGCTTTGTGTAGACCTCGTTCCTATTGGATAAGGATATATATATAATATTAGCCCAAGCTTTATTTATACTAAATAGGCCTATTACCTCATCCAGTTTCTCTTTAGGGAAGTTAGATAGCATTAACATAATGGTTAATAGAACAGGATTTGGCTCCCTTAAAACTCCCTTAAATTGACTAAGGGTATCCTCAATTTTAGAATAACTTTCTGCAAATCCATCATCAATCCCAAGGTCCGGATGGATTCCCTTCAGTATTCCTAGATCCTCCATTATCAGAAGACTGTTTAATAGGCTTTTTTCTCTAATGATATATAAAAGCTCATCCCTAATTCTATCGGTACTAAGCTTTGCGATCATTCCTTGAGTTATTGCCTGTTGAATAAAGTTTTGAGTTTCCTCTTCTATCCCATAGTTAAACCTTGCTGCAAAACGAATTGCCCTAAAAATTCGAGTGGGATCTTCTATAAAGCTTAGATTATACAAAACCCTGATTTTTCTGTTTTTAATGTCTGCAAGACCACCAAAGTAGTCAATAAGCTTGCCTTCCTCTCGTTTATTTAGTTGAATGGCCATACAGTTTATTGTAAAATCCCTTCTAAATAAATCACTCCAAATAGAGCTTTTTTCAATTTTGGGAAGGGCTGCAGGATACTCATAGTATTCTCTTCTTGCCGTAACAATGTCTATGCTTTGTCCATTTTCTAAAGTAATCAAAGCTGTGCCAAACTTATGATAAAGCTTAAGTTGGCCTTCAAAATAGGTATTTAGCACTTCTGCGAAGGCTATTCCATCTCCTTCAACCATTAGGTCGATATCCCAATTTTCTGTTTCTAAAATTAAATCTCGAACAAAGCCTCCCACCACATAGGTTTTAATATTTAAATCATCTCCTACCCTTCCGGCAATATCTAATATCTCATAGATCTCCTTGGGTAGTTTATGCAGCAATCCACTGCAATCTAAGGTATTTTCCTCCTCAGTATAGGTTTTATGATACCATGCAGGAGGATTTTTTCCATGAAGAACCCTTAATATATCAGTTCTTGTTACGATACCAATAATCTTACCATCTTCTACTACAGGAACTCTACCAATATTGTGATTAATTAAAATATCGTTTATCTCTGAGATGGTTGTTGTTGGGCTAATGGTCATTACACTGGTTCTCATAAATCCCTTCACAGGTGCATGGTTTAAACCGTGGATCATTGCCTTATCTATATCCGTCCTTGATATAATCCCAATTAATTTGTCCTCCTTGACTACTGGCATCCCTGTATGTCCATAGCGGAACATGATTTTGTTAACCTCTTCAACTGTCATATCTTCAAAAACAGTCTTTACGGGATAATTCATGATATCCTTTGCTGTAGCTTGGGGTTCTATTTTTTCCTTCAAATGGTGCATAAGCTGGTTTTTAGCATCCTCAAGGCTTAAGTTTTTAACAGCTGCCGATCCTGCCCTTAGATGCCCTCCCCCACCAAAGGATTCTAATATATTAGGAATATGAATTTCATCCGTTGTGCTCCTAGCTACTATGTTGCTTCTGCCTTCTGCCTCAAGTATCATAAAAGCAGCATCGGTATTTTTAAACTCCAGAATTTTTTCACACATAGTACCCAATTGACCAATATAGAAGTCTGATTTCATGGCTGCTAGAGCAATCTCATATCCATTGATTTCATGTATTTCTACCTTTAATAAAAGCTGGGTAAAAAGCTGATCCTGCTCACTATCCATGTTGGTAGAAAGAAACTCATTTATAATCTCTAGATTGGCCTCAGCCTTTAAAAGAAAAGCAACGGCTTCAGCATCATGGTAGGTTGTGTGATTTAAAGTAAGACAATGGGTATCGGCATAAATCCCTAAAGCAAATAAGGTGGCTTCGAAGGGAGTAATTTTAATACCCTTTTCAATAATTTCTTTTAGTAATATGGTTATGCAGGCTCCATATTTAAAAATTTTCTTTTCAGCCTTATCAATTGTTCTATCGGAAACATCATGATGGTCATATATTAAAATAGGAATATCCTTTTGAATTAACTCCTTAAACTTTCCGATTCGATTATGACTATTGACGTCTACAATTATAAGTTCTTTTATATCATCGAAATCTAGTTTTCCTGCTGTATCGATACTTAAAATGTTTTTATATAAAGATACAAAACCCTTAACCTCATGGCTTAAAACTCCTGCATATGCCATAGTAGCATCGGGATAAAGCTTTGAGGCTGCAACCATACTGGCTAATCCATCAAAATCTAAGTTTTGGTGACTTATTATCACTCTCATGGAATCACGATCCTTTAATTAATAAAAGTTAAATGTTGAATGTTGAATGTTGAATGTTGAATTGAATGATTAAATTTCCAGAGGAAATTTACAACTAATTATATCATAATGTAAAACATATAAAAAGAGTAGTACCAATTGTTGTACTACTCTTCAGCAATAAGATTGATATTAATATATTTTCAACATAAAGTCAGTGAATACTCTAACACTTTTTTATCTTAATTCTTCATTCTTCATTTTTACTCTAGTAAGTGTTAGTTTCCCACAAACCGCTTAAATAGTCTACCCAATATATTCAGTATGGATGCTTTTTTAACATCCTCTGGTGCTATAAGGTCTACCCTGCCAAGCTCTTTTCCCTCTAAGGTTACAATTACTTCACCGATTTTATCTCCCTTTGACATTGGAGCAATGATATACTTAGGAAGGATTACTTCCTTCTTAATTTTGCTTTCTTCACCTTTTTTTACTAAAATCTTTAAGTCTTCCTTTGCAACCGCATCGGTTTCTAAGAGCTTACCCTTTTGGACTTCTACCTTTCCTACACTATTGTCTTTACTTGCAGCATTTACGGTATTATAATTGGCAAAGCCATAATCTAATAGCTTAGAGGCTTCGTTAAATCGCACCTGTGAAGAAGGTGCCGCCATTATAACCGCTATCAAGGAAGTACTCCCTCTAGTTGCAGAAGCAGACAAGCAATACTTTGCTTCAGAAGTAGAGCCTGTTTTAATACCAGTTGCACCATCATAGAATCTAATAAGTCTATTGGTATTAACCAGCTGCTGCTCAGATTTTTGTCTACCAACTATCACAGTATCCATCCAGGTGGTCAGCCATTTTTCAACGTCTTTGTGCTTCATCAGCTCCATTGACATCAATGCTATATCATAGGCTGAGGTGACATGACCCTCTGAATCTAAACCATTGCTATTCAAGAAATTGGTGTTCTCCATTCCTAGCTCTTTGGCTTTGTCATTCATCATTTTAACGAAGGCATCATTGCTACCTGCAATATGTTCTCCTATTACCACACTTGCATCATTGGCAGAGCGAATGGCAATGCCCTTCATTAATTCTTCCACTGTTTTAATTTCACCTGGTTCGAGATAAAGCTGAGTTCCTCCCATACTTGATGCATACTCACTGACAACTACCTTATCCTCTAAAGTGATTTTATCACTATCAATAGCCTCCATAGCCAACAACATCGTCATGATTTTGGTTACACTGGCTGGTGGAAAAGCTTCGTGAATATTCTTTTCATAAAGGATAGTGCCTGTGGATTGATCAATAAGTAGGGCTGCTTTAGCATTTATATCGAAGGGCTCATCACCATGTACCGGTATAGATGCTAGAGCAAAAACCATGGTAAAAATTATAGTATAACATAGTATTTTACTAAGGCATTTCATGTCTAATAACCCTCCCTTCATATTATATACTTATATTATCCATATGAAAAAGGAGTTATACAGAAGGAAAATTGCCATGAAATGTAATAACCTTAATTAAATTTTTTCACCTCATCTTCTTTTACATAGCCGTAGATTAATGGTCTTTTTTCTACTGGGGTAGTATGAATTTCATATGCCGACTTCAGCTTAGCAATAGCCTCCTTCAGTCGACCCTCATCATTATAATGAATCTCTGCAAGGATCTCTCCTTTAGAAACCCGATCTCCCACCTTTTTATTTAGCTTAATTCCTACAGCTAAGTCTATAATGCTTTCTTTGTTCTCACGACCTGCTCCCAAAAGCAAAGCACTTAGACCTACGGTTTCGGCTAAAATTCTGTGAATATAACCATCCTCTTCTGAAGAAATTGTGGTTACATAATTGGCCTTTGGCAGCAGCTCTATATCATCAACATAACTAGAGTTGCCTCCCTGGACTTCTATAAAGTTTTTAAAGGTTTCTAGAGCCCTTCCAGAGGTAATGGTTTCCTCTATTTTCTTATAAGCTTCATCATAGGTGGCGGCTTTTTCAGCCAGCATTAGCATATAGGCTCCTAAGGTATAGCATAGCTCAGTAAAATCCTTTGGACCATTTCCCTTTAATGTGTCAATGGCTTCCTTAACCTCAAGACTGTTACCAACGGCACATCCAAGGGGTTGATCCATATCGGTGATAACTGCAATGGTATTCTTTTTCATATTACTACCTATTGCCACCATTTCCTTTGCCAATTCAAAGGAATCATTCAGCTCCTTCATAAATGCACCACTACCGGTTTTAACATCTAAAAGTATGGCATCTGCACCTGCAGCCAATTTTTTAGACATGATACTACCTGCAATTAAAGACATATTGTCTATAGTAGCTGTTACATCCCTTAAAGCATACAGTTTTTTGTCAGCCGGTGCCAAATCATGGGTTTGACCAATAACAGCCAACTTGATTTCATTTACATTATGAATAAAATCCTCAATGGATAATTCTACAGAAAAGCCCTCAAAGGATTCAAGCTTATCGATGGTTCCGCCAGTATGGCCTAAACCTCTACCAGACATTTTTGCTACAGGAACTCCACAGGCTGCAACCATAGCCCCTAGGGCAATAGTGGTTTTATCACCTACACCTCCTGTACTATGCTTATCAACCTTAATACCCTTAATCTCAGATAAATCTACCACCTTACCAGAATGCATCATAGCTTCAGTTAAATAGGCAGTCTCCTCTGGATTCATTTTTTGAAAGTATATGGCCATTAATAGAGCAGAGGCTTGATAATCTGGTATGGTTCCCTCGGTATAGCCCTTAACAAAAAAATCGATCTCTTCCTTTGATAATGCTTCTCCGTTGCGTTTTTTTGTTATTAAATCCACCATTACCATTATAAAGTCACCTCTTTTAAAATACCTTTTACTAGACTAATGAATTTAGGCTTGGTTTTGTTGGCAACCTCCATAACCTGCTGATGGCTGATGGATTCAAGGCTATCAGGAATTGCCATATCTGTTACACAGGATATACCAAGAACTCTTTGTCCTCCGTGATTTGCAACGATAACCTCTGGTATTGTGGACATTCCAATGGTATCTGCCCCAAGTCTAGTTACCATCCTTAGCTCTGCCTTTGACAAATAATTGGGTCCACTTATTGCAAGGTATACCCCCTCATGAGTTTCGATGTTTAAATTCTTTGCAACCCGATGGGCTATTTGCCTTAGGTCAGGATCATAGGCATGAGACATATCTGGGAATCTTGGCCCCAATTCTCCTTGATTCTTACCCATTAAAGGATTGCTTCCCATAAAATTGATGTGATCATTGATAATCATCAGTGCTCCGGGATATAGCTCTGGATTTAAACCTCCGCAGGCATTTGTAACAACTAAAGTATCTACACCAATTGATTTCATCACTCTAACTGGAAAGGTTATCTCTTGCATGCTATAACCTTCATAATAGTGAAACCTTCCCTGCATTGCTACTACAGCCTTTCCTTCTAGCTCCCCAATAACCAGCTTTCCAGCATGGCCCTCAACAGTTGAAACTGGAAAACTTGGAATATCACTATAGTCTATGATTATTGGATTCATAATTTCATCAGCTAAATCTCCTAAGCCTGAACCTAAAATTAAGCCTATCGTTGGTTTCATTTGAACTTTTCCTAAAATATAATCCCTAGCTCCATGTATTTTTTCTAATTGATTCATATCCCCATCTCTCCCTACATCTTTTCAATTATTTTTTTAATTAAAGCTGTAAATTCAGCCTTAACCTTTTGTGCTGTTTCTATTACCTCTTCATGGTTTAAGGGCTGTGGCAGAATTCCGGCTGCCATGTTGGTTATGCAGGAGATTCCTAGAGCCTTCATTCCCCCATGAACAGCCACCATAACCTCTGGAACTGTAGACATTCCGACTGCATCTCCTCCCATGAATCTAGTCATTCTAATTTCTGCTGGAGTTTCATAGGTTGGGCCAGAGAAAAAGGTATAAACTCCCTTTTGTATCTTTAAACCCATTTCCTTAGCTGATTCTTCGGCAATAGCCATTAAATCTTTGTCATATGCACTGGACATATCAGTGAAGCGTTCTCCTAATACTTTGTAGTTTTTCCCCATTAAGGGATTATCAAAGGCAAAATTGATATGATCCTCAATAATCATGAGGTCTCCAGGAGTAAAATTGGTATTCACTCCACCGGCTGCATTGGTAACGATGATTTTGTCAATGGCCAAAGCCTTCATAACCCTTACTGGGAAGGTAACCTCCTCCATCTTATAGCCCTCATAATAGTGGAAACGTCCCTTCATAGCCAATACCTTTTTACCCATCAATTTACCGAAAACCAACTCCCCAGCATGGCCTTCAACTGTTGATTTTGGGAAAAAAGGAATGCCTTCATAGGGAATGATTTGTGGATCCTCAATTTCATCTGCCAAAACACCCAAGCCTGAGCCTAAAATTAAACCGATGTTTGGTGTATCCTCCATAATCCCCTTTAAATATTTAGATGCCTCTTGAATTTTTTCATATAAATTCATATATATCCCCCTTATTTTAATATTAAAGCTTTAAAGCTTTCCCCTTCTATGTCTGCTGGTATATTTAGGATTTCTGCGATGGTCTTTGCAATATCAGCGAAGGATCTTCTAATTCCAATATTAACACCTTCTTTTATGTTTTTTCCATAGATGACTATGGGAATATACTCTCTAGTATGGTCAGTGCCCTTGTAGGTTGGATCATTACCATGATCAGCTGTGAAAATGATGATATCATCCTCCTTTAAGGCTTCTAAAACCTCTGGAATTTTAGCATCCATCTCTTCTAAGGCCCTTTTATATCCCATTGCATCCCTTCTGTGGCCATATTTGGCATCAAAATCTACTAGATTTGTGAAGATAATCCCTTTATTATCTCTTTTTAGATACTCAATGGTTTGCTTAATCCCATCTAAATTATCCTTCGTATGGATGGCCTCGGTAATTCCCTTGCCATTAAAAATATCTTCAATTTTTCCGATTCCTATCACGTCAAGACCTAGTTTTTTTCCATAATCTAACAGGGTTTCTCCAAAGGGATCCAATGAATAATCCCTTCTATTGGCGGTTCTACTAAAGTCTCCCACCTCACCAATAAATGGTCTTGCTATAATCCTTGCAACAGCATGTTCACCCATCATAAGCCCTCTAGCAATCTCACACATTTTATAGAGTTCATCAAGGGGAATTATCTCTTCGTGGGCAGCGATTTGAAATACACTATCTGCCGAGGTATATACTATAGGATAACCGGTTTCTATATGTTTTTGTCCAAGCTCTGCGATAATTTCGGTTCCAGATGCTGCCTTATTTCCGAGAATTTTTCTACCGATTTTTTCTTCGAAGGCACTTATGATATCCTCTGGAAAACCGTCAGGGTAAGTTCTTAAAGGCTTTTTAACATGGAGGCCCACCAGCTCCCAATGGCCAACGGTAGTATCCTTTCCATTTGAAACCTCCATTGCCTTCCCATAAGCTCCTAGAGGATTATCTACAGCTGTAACACCTTTGATCCCTTCAATATTGCCAAGTCCTAACCCTTGAAGGTTTTCTAAATGAATACCCCCTGTAGCAGCACTGATATTTCCAAGGGTGTTAACCCCACAATCTCCAAAATTTTGTGCATCAGGTAAAGCTCCGATTCCCACACTATCCATAACAAAAATAACGACTCTATTAATCATAAAATCTCCTCCTTTATATAAAATCTACCTTGGTTATTATACCCCTTTAAGGTTTAAAAATATCAGATTTAAAAGGATTTCATCCATTGAAATATACAATAATATCTCTATCCTTTATCGAAACTAAAAGAACTTTCCTATTTAAAACAAAACAGGGACCTAGAAATTAGGCCCTTGGATGTGCTTTTTTATAAACATCTTTTAATTTATTCCTAGTATATTGCATATATATTTGAGTTGTTGAAATATCTGAATGCCCCAGCATTTCTTGTACAGACTTTAGATCTGCACCATTTTGAATTAAGTGAATTGCAAAGGAATGTCTTAAGGTATGGGGTGTAATTTGTTTGTTAATTTTCGCTTCCTTTGTATAGGCTTTAATAATCTTCCAGAAGCCCTGTCTTGTTAGCCTGTTACCTTGATAATTCAGAAATAAAGATTCTTCATAATCCTTTAGTATAAAGCTTCCCCTTGCTTCCTTTAAATAATGGTCTAGGACCTTTAATGCTATTGAGCCGATGGGTATAACCCTTTCCCTATTCCCCTTTAGGCATTTTATGTATCCCATCTCAATATTAATGTCCTGAAGATTAAGCTCTATTAATTCACTTACTCTGATGCCTGTGGCATATAGAAGCTCCAGCATGGCCTTGTCTCTAATTCCCTTTGGAGAACTCTCACTAGGTTGCTTTAATAGTAGGTCTATTTCCTCTAAGGTTAAGGTGGCGGGAAGCTTTTTTTCTGTTTTAGGACCTTCTAGGTTTAGGGTAGGATCCTTATCAATGACCTTATAAAGAAGTAAAAATTGATAAAAGCATCTAATAGATGCTAAATTTCTAGATATGGTAGTAGGTGCCTTTCCTAAATTTTGCATATGTATGATATATGAAATTATTGTTGTTTTACTTGTGCCCTTATAGGAGGTGATTTTATTATCTTGTAAATAATTACTAAATTGATAAATATCTCTCCTATAGGATTCTAAGGTATTATTGGAAAGCTGTTTATCCTCCTGAAGGTAGTTCGCAAATTTACTTAAAAGTTCTTCCATAGTCAAATCTCCCTTTTTCATTGCTTAATGATTAATTCAACAGACTAAGAAGAATTCCTGCAAGGAAATAGAAATTTTTAACCATCCTCAAACACCAATATAGTTTGCAATCAGTTTTATAAAGGATGGTACTATAAAGGATTCAATTAAAGAACCCATAATAACCATTAGTAAAATCACTAGATAAATGCTTGTATAGGTAAATATTAGCTTAGAAAGCTTAAAGGTTTTATTCTTCTTTATTTTAGCTTTTATAACGGTTATTCCAAATACTATGGAAGTAACTGCAGCTATAATAAAGGCTGGTACCAATAATAGATTCTGAGGAAAGATGCCTAAAATAAATAAAAGGACACCATAAAATTTGAACTCGTCAATGATTAACCCTACAGTAAAGCCAATAACAAAGCCTTTAAAGACTACAACTAGAAGGACTATTGGTATACCAATAATTACAAGACCCATAAGCCAAGAAAGTACCAATAACTGGATATTATTAAAAATCGATTCTTTAAAGATGTCCATACTTCTCAAACCAGTTTCATCCAACAACCTAAAGAATCCCTTTAAATAAGAAATTAACTCTTGTTTTTGATGAAGATCAACCACCTTTATGGTAAAGGCTCCAATGGAGATACCAATTAAAAGACAAAAAAATACGAAGAAATATATAAACAAATTTTCTTTAAGGTTCTTAATGAATAAATTTTTTAAGTTGTTGTACATTTCTTAACCCCCCTATTGGCTTTTGTTCTACTAACAACCATATGCCATTAAGTTGGGTTTTATGCCTTGTCCTTTTCTTCAAATAAATAGTGAATAACTATAGTTTTTGAAAAACTACAAGCTATTCACTATTAGAAGCATTTAAGGTTCTATCAGAATTTTTAAGCTTTAGGTCTTAATTTTCAACTTTCAATTTTAAATTTGTGCCTTGAGGTTTTCAACCCTTTATCCAAGTACCAAAGCCTTATAAAATAAAACAGCTAAGGTAGTTTTACTATCTCTAATCTCACCCTTTAAAATCTTATCAAGGGCCTCTTCTAGGGTTAAATAAATCACCTCAATGTATTCGTCCTCGTCGGGCTGAGCTGTCCCTTCCTGTAGATCCTCAGCAAGATAGATATGTATTACTTCATTAGAGAAGCCTGGGCTACTTAAAACAGCTGTAAGCTTTTTTAGTTTATTAGACTTAAAGCCAGTTTCTTCTTCAAGCTCTCTAGCAGCGGTAGTATCAGGTATCTCATCAGTCTCGATCCTGCCAGCAGGAATTTCAAGTAATTCATCCTCTATAGTTTTTCTAAATTGTTTAACGAATATTAATTTATCATCATTAGTTATAGCCAATATTCCAACTGCACCAGAATGCTCAACGATTTCTCTTTTAGAGTATTTACGATCTGGAAGCTCGACAGTGTCCACCCTTAGGTTAATAACCTTACCCTCATATATCTTTTCACTCTTCATTGTTTTTTCTTCACGTGTCATTTTTAAACCTCCCCTACAGAATTCCTAATTTATGAGCCCTTCCTTTTTTCTATGGCCAAAAGCCCACCGCCACAGCAAGCTAAAAAGAAGGTTGGGTCCTCTAATAAGCCTCTACCCATTGTATTCACCTGTAAATTATAATAAGCTAATATGTTTGAAAGCTCATTTGCCTTCACTTCTACAATATAATGTTTTTCATGAAGTTTCAAGCTTTTTATTTGTGACATTAGGTGAGATGCTTGTAATTCTGGTAATTTAGGTATGGGGATATAACATTTTGTTTTAGTAATACTACCGAATATTGTTTGACTATGGTGGCTAATTCCCCTATGCCTTGAGCGTTGATCTGCAAAACTGATTCGGGGTATTGCAATTGCTTTGCCTCCAAGGGTATTAATGGCATCAATCACTGCCCCCTGTTCTATACCAGAAAAACCATAGGGCGTTCCTGAGCCTACAATGCCTGGACCCATGGATGTTATGGCATAATCACAACCAAGGATGTTCTTTGCAGCTATTAAGCTATTATAAATATTAATACATTCTATATCTCCACCAAAGGCATGACCATAGGTGATGGTTTTATCAATTAAACCTTTATTCTGTAAAATTTTTACTGTATCACTAAAGGCAATTGGTAATGACCCAGCATCCGACATAATATATGCAATCTTAGCTTCAGGCTCATAGTACTTAATAGTAGCCGATATCGGCAATACCATACTATGTAATAGAGCTACAATCACAGGAAAACCATTTAAAGATTTGAAATCTAAAAATACTTGGTGATATGGGCTATCCTGCTCCTCAGCAGCACATACCTTAATCTGCATCGGTGTATACCTTAGCTTCATAATATGACCAGATCCAGTAATACTCTTTTCACCATTATTAAGATTATAGATTACAAAATGATATCCCCCAGTACCTAAGTTTAGATCAATGGCTGTGGTGTTTAATACCACCAAATCACCCTCTTGGATTTCACCGGTTAGATCATTATAATTAATAACCCTCTCTACAAAATCCTTATCCTTTAGCTTAACTTCTGCTATTGTTTTATCCAGATCTTTATGAATAATTGCTGTTATTCTGCCATGTTTTAATGAAAGCATTTTATCCTCCTAACCCTTGTCTCTACCCAATTCATCAAGATAGTTCAGCGTATTATTCCCATTAATAATTTTAGAAAAGGAGGTTTTTTCTGAAATTAAATGTAGGGCAATTAAAACAGTTGAAATGAAAAGCTTCATATAAAAAGAAAAGCTCAAAGCAAAAGCAATCCCTAGGTTAATCCCAAGAATATTTGACCCTACATCCCCCAGCATGCTTCTGGCCTTTAGATCATCCCGGATATAGATTATGGAAAATCCAACCAATATAAAAATCACGCTCCTAGAGGTTTGGTTTAATCCAAAGGGAATGGTTATAGTAGAAATCAGCAAAAAAACCTTTAAACATCTGCCGGGCCTTAAATCAAAAAGATTTAAAAGGTTTGTCATTAGGGTAATGATGATTGTATTAACCATCATATCTAAAAGGGAAAGATTGTTAAATAGTCCTATAATAATTGCAATTAACACCCCTGTAATGGCCTTTAGGCCTCCAGTTGTAAGCTTACCCTTCAATAAAGAGTTTAAATGCCCCTTTAAACCTCTACTACTATGGTTGCCTACGATATCATCAATAATACCAGAAAAACCCATAACAAAGGAACCAACTAAAAAGATTAAAAGCCCCTCCTTTGTATTGGGTTGAATAATCATCATCAGTATTGTATTTATCAATAAAACAGGTATTATAATAATACCCATACCAGCTGGAATTAATTTACCCTTGTAGTTTTCCTTTAGCACATTACCACCAGTAAGTAGGTCTTCAACTAAGGGTACAAACAAGAGACAGGTGATACAACTGGTAATGATCAATATATAAAGTGTCATTAGTTTTTCAACCCCTGCAGCTTTTTTCTAAAAATAACCTTTAAAATTTCAATAAATTGCTTTCCTCTATGTAAGAATCCATTAAAATCCCTACCGGTTTCACGATGATACATTTCTACCTCCACTTCCTCGATTAAATATCCCTTTTTAAGAATATCAAGGGTCATTCCGTATTCAATACCAAAGCCATAGTCTCCAATTTCGATATTCTCAAGGACCTTTTTCTTAAAGGCCCGTTGACCAGATAGGGTTGTTGAAAGGATTCTTCCAGTATGGAGAAGCACACCAAGATAAGCCAATCTCTTTACCATACCAAATCCCCCCTTTCTTTTAGCTGCAGGAAATTTAGCAATTGTAACATCCGCTTCTTTAGATACCAGTGGATTTATCAGCTTCTCCACCTCCTTACTGCTTTCTTTTAAATCAGCATCAAGAAGGGTTATAATATCAAACTTATTTAATGCATAGTGAATCCCTTCCTTTAGAGCCCTTCCCTTACCCGAATTTTTATCCAGACTTATTAAGGTTACCTCTTCAAACTTTGAAACTACTTCCCTTGTATGATCAAGGGAACCATCATCGACAACAATAATCTCATCTAAGAGTTCCATACCTAGGAGGGATTTTATCGTGGCTTCTATGGTATCCTCTTCGTTGTAGGCCGGAATTATAACTGATATTTTTTGATCCATCTTCCTCATTTTCAATTTTCTCCTCCTTTAAAAATACGAAGATATTTAAATCACTTAATTAGTGATTTCTTTATTACAAATATCAATTATCACCAATTGCCTTCATGGGAAACAGGTGGTCGGAAAAATCTTTTTCTCCAAAATTGCCATCTACACCACTGATCACATAAACTAATGAAACTTTACCGATGGAGGTATTCACATTATCTATGGTTGATATTTTAGCTTCTTTGTAATGGGGTATATAGGAGTAGCCTACATCATTGCTTTCTACCCCAACAACGGGTATTACATTTTTGTTAAATAAATCAATCAAGGGTAAATCTATCAGCTCAACATGATTTTTTTCTATGGTGGAGCTACCCCCTATGATAACCACAAAATGAATAGGTTCATCTGTAATTACTTCATTCTCCCCCCTATACTGGATAATATTGTGGCTTATTGCTTCCTCCAATACAGAATTCTTCTTCCCATAGGTAATTAGGTCAACAATGTCTTTATTTATTGCCTCTATTAGCTCTTTACTACTTTCGATTTTTAAGCTTAAAAAATCCGATAGTTTTTCGGATGTGAATTTCCCAAAGTCCTTACTATAGTTGACTTCTATGGGCACCACTCCTCCGCTTTCTTCAATAAAACTCTTTAAACCAATTGAATGTTCATATTCAGATGTGTTTATGATAGCAATATTTAAGCCCTTTAGTTTGCTGCTACTTAGTTCATATATAATATGATCTAATATCTGTATACTATGGTCCTTTTCCTCTAAAAGAAGATTAATTTGATTTAAAAAATCCTCCTTTTCGACGGCCATTTGGTTATAACGATTTTCGAAACTCTCTAACAATAGCTGCTGTTGCTTTAAATATAAATCCTGACCGTTCATATTGATTCCAATAAGAATTCCTGTACCCAAGGATATGAAAATAATAGCAATGGTTATGATGTAAAACCTTGTACTGATCATCTTTCTCACCTCTACATATCTAAAAAAAGTCTTATTCTCAAATGCAATACCCTTAGTAAGTATCTAATAGGCTTAGAGTTAAAAATGATTATTGTAATAGGAACTATGGAGGCTAAGCCAAGCCAAATCAAATATCTACTCCCTATTGTAGATTTATAAAGCTGATTTACTCCCTTAGCATCAACTAATTTTGTTCCGATTTTCATTCTAACCAACAATGTACTGGCCATACCAGCCCTTCCCTTTTCTAAGAAATCTACAATATTGGTATGGGTACCAACTGCTACTATTAATTCAGCCTTTTTCTCAAAGGCTAAGAGCATGGCTACATCCTCACTGGTGCCTGCTGAAGGAAATATCATTCCATCCCTTCTAAGCTTACTTACCCTTTCCATTCCAGGAGCTCTACCATCTGGATAGCCATGTACGATTACTTCCTTACTTTTTTGAATACATTCATCACTAACACTATCCATATCTCCTATGAGAATATCGGGGATATAACCATAATCCATAATCGCATCCCCACCACCGTCTACACCAATTAAAACAGGCTTTTCTTCTCTTATATAGGGTAAGATGGTTTCTAAATCCTCTTTATAATTCTTTCCCCTTACAACCACCAATACATGCTTCCCTTTAATCTGAGTTTTAAAGTTTGGGAGTTTCACATTTTTAAGTAGGAGATTTTTTTCTCTTGAGGCATAAAGGAGGGTATTATCAATAAATTTGTCTAACTCTAACTGTAGGTTTTTCTCTCCTTTAACCAATGATGATTTTATATCCTCTAAAGTATAGAGCTTCAACTTTGCTATAGGCCTTCCTTCATACCATAAAGTATTCTCACGGATTTCTATAGAAGCTCCATCCTTTAGATGACAAAATACATTACCCTCCACAACCTCATACATGGGAATTTTATAATTTAATAAGAGTTCTGGTCCTCTATTGGGATACTTACCACTAATAAAGGAATCACAGTTAATTACTCCCTTCACCTTATGATCTACTAAAGATTTAGCAGCTATTTCATCTAAATCCCGGTGATGAATAACAGCAATATCCATAGGATTTAATCGGCTTACCAGCTGCTTGGTTTTTTTATCTAATTTAACAGGTCCCTTTAGATTCATTGAGAAACCCCCTAGTAAAATGTTGCATGAGGAATGTTGAATGTTGAATTGATGTGAATTTGCTATTGCAAATCTTTTTTATCAAATACAATTAGTAATTTTTAAAAAATTTCATACCATAATTAAACATTTAACATTAAACATTAAACATTGATTCACATATAGTTTTTCCTGATTCTTAAATAAAATCCTTAAATTATGGCATTGCCCTTTTCATTTTAAATTTTTTCTCTTAAAATAAATGTAACGAATTTATTTAGGATGTGATTTTAAATGGGTGTGATCACTAATATTATTCAAAAAAAGGAAAACTCTGAGAATTACCAAATCTATATTGATAACCAATTTGCCATTGTCTGCAATATTGAAATCATCAAAAGAATGAAGCTCAAAGTAGGCAAAGCTTTTACCCTTGAAGAAATCGTGGAGTTAAAGCATCAGGATGATGTTAAGAAAGGCTATAATAAAGCCTTAGATTACCTGACTAGAAAAGCAAGAACTTCTGTAGAGATTGAAAATCACCTTAAGGACAGAGACTTTTGCGTAGAAGTAATTAAAGAAGTTTTAGAGAAGCTTAAATATTATCAATTTATTGATGACAAAAAATATATTGAAGCCTATATAAAGGATCAATGCTTCTATAATCTTAAAGGAAGAAAAAGAATTCAGCAAGAATTAATAGATAAGCAACTGGATAAAGAGCTGGTTTTAGAAAAAATTGGAGGAATATCCTCAACAGAAGAGTATGAAAATGCTTTAAAGATTGCTAAAAAAGCCTTTATTCAAAATATCAAAAAGCCTCTAAATCAAAATAAAGAAAAGATTGCAAATAAGCTTTACTCTAAGGGCTATAGTTGGGAAATCATTCATGATGTTATGAATAATCTAGAAGGCTCATCGGAGCTAATGGAGATGGTTGATGAAATGGAAGAAAATTATTTAGCCAATGCAATCAAAGAGGGTAAAAGCTATTATGAAAAATACTCAAAAAAAGCAGATAATGAATATATTCTTAAGAGTAAGGTTACAGCCGCCCTATACAAAAAGGGCTTTGACAATAGTTTGATTCAAAAAGCAATAAATGAAATATTACAGAAATGAATAAAAAAAAATAGAGTTTACATAATTAAATTATGTAAACTCTATTTTGTAGGAGTGAATGTTGCTTATAAACGATTTTATAAAAACTGTTTATATTAACTTATTCTACCCTCCAGCTCATAATCCTTCTTTTATACTTCAAAATATTTTTAACAATTAATTTTTAAAAGCAATCTTATACTTTGGTATCTTATTAATTCTTCATTCTTAATTCTCTATTATTTATCCTACTTGCTTTTCTAATCTTAATTTATCCGATACCATTGCAATAAATTCTGAATTTGTAGGCTTACCCTTTTCTGTGTTAATGGTATAGCCAAAAAGATTATTAATGGTGTCAACCTTGCCTCTGCTCCAAGCTACTTCTATGGCATGTCGGATTGCCCTTTCTACTCTACTTGCAGTTGTATTGTATTTTTTAGCAATTGATGGATACAACTCTTTAGTAACAGCACTTAAAAGCTCAACATTCGTAACAACCATCGTAATGGCTTCACGTAGATAAAGATAACCTTTTATGTGGGCTGGAACACCTATTTCGTGAATAATATTGGTGATTTCTGCTTCTAAACTTTTATTATTAGTAACTAGCGATTTTGTTTGGGTATAACTATGCCTTCTCTTTTCTACGGATGCTCCGGAACCCTTAACCATTTGTCTAATTCTTTCAATAAATACTTCAAAGTCAAAGGGTTTAATAACATAATAATCTGCTCCTAAGGCTATAGCCCTTTGGGTTATCTTGTCTTGCCCTACTGCTGACAATATAATGATTTTAGGAAAATGTTCTAACTTTGTATTATTAAGCTTTTCTAGTACTCCAAGACCATCAAGATGTGGCATAATAATATCTAAAACTACGATATCAGGTAGCTTCTCTGATATTTGCTCTACAGCTTCTATTCCATCCTTAGCAATACCAACAACTTGAATATCCTGCTGTCTTTCTAGATACTCACTTAGAATATCACAAAAATCCTCATTGTCGTCAGCAATTAATACATTAATTTTCTCGTTTTTCACCATACAACCCCCCTGATTCAACTTTTATTACTTTTCAATTTACAAATTCGACAAATGATTTTTTTCTCCTCCCCCTTTGGAAAAAATATCAAAGATTTTCGTGTGGCAATTTCTCTGTTAATTTACAAGTTTTCTACATTTATATTAAAATTCCTATTGGTATTTGTCGAATATTCCCGATTCTTCCACCATCCATTGAATAAATATCCCATAACCCTTTGTAGGATCATTTACCAAGACGTGGGTTACAGCGCCTACGATTTTATCCTCCTGTATGATAGGACTACCACTCATCCCTTGAACAATCCCTCCAGTAACCTCTAAAAGCCTTTTATCGGTTACCTTTATGACCATACTTTTAATACTGGCCTTCGCCTGTGAGTTTACTTTAACAATCTCAATACTATATTCTTCAATTTTATTATCATCTAAGGTTGTTAAAATGGTTGCAGGTCCTTCCTTTATTTCGTGCTGAAAAGCCATTTCCAATGGTCCATCATCTACTTTTTCTAAGAATTCTTTTTCTACTTCACCATATATACCATGGGCAGTGTTATGTTGAAGCTTCCCTATTGGTAAATCAACATCATAAAACAGCCCCCGGATTTCTCCAGGACTTCCCTTTTTCCCTTGTTGAATGGATACAACCTTTGATCTGATGATATCACCATCCTTTACTGATAAAATAGATCCAGTCTCAATATCGGTGATGGCATGACCTAAAGCACCAAACTTTTTTGTTTCCTCATGAAAAAAGGTTAGCGTTCCTACCCCTGCAGTTTTATCTCTAACCCATAGACCTAATTTATAAGATTCATCTTCTCCCGATTTAACAGGCGTTATTTCTGTATTAAATCTCTTACCATCTCTTAAAAGGGTAAGGCTTATGGTCTTTCCTTTGCCTTCTTGTAACAGCTCAATAATGTGATACTTATTATTAATTGGTTTTCCATCTATTTCTAATAGAGAATCCCCAATTCTGATACCTCCTACTTCAGCTAAATTGTGTTTTTTTCCTTCAATATCGGTTATTTCTGCTACACCCACTATTAAAACCCCTTCTGTATTTAATCTAACTCCAATTGAATGGCCACCTGGCTGTAAAAAGATCTTAGGTACAACATTCACCTTTAAGGTTTTATAGGGTATAAAACCCAAAATATGATATTTTAACTCAATGCTCCCCTTTTCCAATGACGTAAGCTTAATTTGATCATTAATATTAGCTAAGCTTAAAAGGCTTTTATTAAGTTTATCAATTTCTATAATAGTACTCTTCTCATCCTTAACACCCTTATAGGCAATTGACATTGGAAACTGTGTATCAATTATATACTCTTCACCTTGCCTAATGTTATATTCACCTGGAATGCTTCCACTAATCTCAAAAACAAATACATACATTAAAAGAAATAGTAAAAAACCAAATATTACTCGTGTTAACTTCATTATATGGCTTTTTTTCTTCATAAGCTTCACTCTCCTTAAACCTTAAAAAGAAAAAGGTTTTGGTTATGTTAACTATATTTAATTTGGCTTTTTTAGAGAGTGATTATGATATATAAAAAATTATAAAGATGTAAGGATCCTCCTTTTTTGCCTAAATTTAAAATAACAAAAGCATTTCATGCGTTAATAATTATGGTTAAAATACCTTTGTTTTCCAGAGAACCCATGCGTTCTCTAGGACACTTCGTTTTCGGTCGTCTCACCGTCTCGACGCCGTTCGTAGCATAGTGTCACTTATTCGTG
>NZ_WBZB01000044.1 GCF_009017255.1 Alkaliphilus serpentinus
AGTGTCAAAACTTGACACTACCGATTAAGAAAGGGAGGTATAAAAAATGAAAAAGATGATGAAAAAAGGTATCGGATTATCGGTTGTAGTTGCATTTTTATTGGTGTTTTTCCTAATGGGAGGCTATAGTACATTGATAGCTGAGGCAGAGGTTCCTGAAACAAATAAAGGGGAGATTAATGTTAATGGAACAGGAGTTTTAATGGTTAAGCCTGATATTGGGATAATCAATATTGGGATTGAAACTAGTGACCCTGATTCTAAAAAGGCCCAAGAGGAAAATAGTAAATTGTCTCAGCAAATAATGGAGGCTTTAAAAGCATCAGGAATCAAGGAAGAAGATATAAAAACCGCCTATTACAATATGTATCGTGAACAATATTATAACTCCTCAGAAAACAAACCTCAGCAGGGTGACTTTAAAGTAAGCCATAGTTTTGAAGTAACTGTTAAGGATATTGATAAGGTTGGTTCAACAGTAGACACAGCAGTGTCAGCAGGAGCAAATAATATCAATCAAATTAGATTTACTGTATCAAATACCGAAAAATACTATAACGAAGCACTAAAACTTGCTGTTAACAATGCAGCAGGCAAAGCAAGTACCATTGCAGAAACCCTTGGAGTAACCATTAGTAAGCCAATGAAGGTTACAGAGTCAGGATATAGTGAGCCAACCTATAACAAGTATATGGATGTACGGATGGAAGCTGCCATGGATTCCACACCTATAACAGCGGGTGAGTTGGAAATAAGAGCCCATGTAAGTGTAACCTATGGATATTAATAAATTGAAAATTGTAAATTGAAAATTGAAATGTTTTTTAACCACATGAATGGCTAGTGCCTTAGCAGATAATTCCTAAAAAAGAACTACGAATAATCATTAGTTAAAAGACCATAAATTACAAAAAGATAGTAGATGAAGCACTATAGCTTATCTGCTATCTTTTTCTGTTTGAGGACTATATAAATGTCAATAATTATAATAGATTTAAATTTTACTAGGGAGAAAATACATGTTAAAATATTGATAACTACCATGTGGAGGGAATGAAGAATTTATGATAGATAATCGAATTGTTATAATTGATGGAAATAGTTTAATCAATAGAGCCTATTATGCTTTGCCTCCTTTAATTACCAAGGAGGGACAATATACCAATGCTCTCTATGGCTTTATAACCATGCTCTTAAAAATCTATGATGATTATGACCCAGAGTACATAGGGGTAGCCTTTGATTTAAAGGCCCCCACCTTTAGACATAAGGAATTTACGGATTACAAGCTAGGCAGAAAGAAAATGCTTCCTGAACTAGCTCAACAGCTGGAGCCTTTAAAGAAGGTTTTGGATGCTATGAATATTTATAGGGTTGAAATTGAAGGCTTTGAGGCTGATGATTTGATTGGAACCTTATCCAACTACTGTCAAAAAAGAGAAATGGAATGCTTGATAGTTACCGGCGATCGAGATGCCCTACAGTTGGCCTCCAAAACTACAAAAATCCTTATAACCAAAAAGGGAATATCCAATTTGGCTATATATGATGATGCTCAGGTTATGGAGGAATATCAGGTGACTCCCCTTCAGTTTATTGATGTAAAGGGATTAATGGGAGATAAGTCTGATAATATACCTGGGGTTCCAGGTATTGGAGAGAAAACTGCCATAAAGCTAATAAACCAGTTTGGTTCTGTTGAAGAATTAATAAAGAATACCCATGAAATAACCTCTAGTAAAGTGAGGGAAAAAATTGAAGCCCATATAGATGATATAGTCCTCAGTAAGCGTCTGGCCACTATTATTACTGAAGTTCCGGTGGAAATAGACATTGATCATTTAAAGAGAAAAGATGTTAACTATCAGGAAATCATTGAGCTCTTTAAAGAGTATGAGTTCAATAGCTTAATTAATCGTTTCTCCAACAAAGAGGTTCAAGAGGTTCAAGAGGTTTCTGCAGATAGCTATGTAATCATTCAAAACATAGACCAGTTGGAGGCTGCTAAAAAGAAGTTAATGGATTCAGAGGTAATAGCCATTAATACCATAGATTACGGCTCTGATAGAATTACCGATGGCCTATTGGCCATTACCCTGGCAACATCTGATGAAGAGGTTTATGTAATAGATTTTAGGGATACCAATGATGGTAAAATCATCGAAACACTGAAGGAAATCCTGGAGGATGAAAAGACCTCTATAATCTGTCATGATGCTAAGGAGAAAATCATTCATTTTAGCACCTATGACATTAATATTCAGGGTATTACCTTCGATACCATGATCGGAGAGTATTTAATAGATCCTGCAAAATCCTCCTATAGCCTACTGGATTTATCATTATTGTATTTTAACGAAAGAATCACAGATATTGATGAACTAAAGGGTAAAGGGAAGCAGGCGATAAAAATCATAGACATTGATAAGGATCAATTATACAAAAGTCTATATCAACAAGTGAGGGCGGTTCAAAAGCTGACTCCACTTATACAAGAAAAAATCAAAGACCTTAACCTAGAAAGGCTTTTCTATGAAGTAGAGCTTCCCCTTGCTTCAGTTTTGGCCTCTATGGAGCTAGTAGGTATCAAGGTGGATCAGAATATTCTTTTATCTTTAGAAAAGGAATTTGGAGAAAAGATTAATCAGTTAACCTCAGAGATTTATACCTTAGCTGAAACAGAATTTAACATAAATTCACCAAAGCAATTGGGAGAGGTGCTATTTGATAAGCTGGGATTACCACCAATTAAGAAGACTAAAACGGGATACTCCACCAATGCCGAAGTATTAGATAAACTAATGGATCGTCACGAGATCATCGGTAAGATTGTGGAATATAGACAATTAACAAAGCTAAAGTCTACCTATGTTGATGGGCTATTAAAGATCATTAATTCCACTACTGGAAGAATCCATTCTAGCTTTAATCAAACGGTTACCACCACTGGAAGAATTTCCAGTACAGAGCCCAATCTACAAAATATACCTGTTCGGTTGGAAATGGGTAGACAGCTTCGGAAGGTATTTATTGCTGAAGAGGGTTATACCTTGGTGGATGCTGACTATTCCCAAATTGAACTTAGGGTTTTAGCAGATATATCTGAAGATAAGAACCTACTGGATGCCTTTGAAAAAAATCAGGATATTCACACAAGAACAGCTTCGGAAATCTTCAATGTTCAGATGGATGAGGTAACCTCTTCAATGAGAAGCAGTGCTAAGGCAGTAAATTTTGGCATAGTATATGGTATTAGTGATTTTGGTTTAGGAGAAAATCTCAATATTTCTAGGGCAAAGGCAAAGGAATATATTGAAAGCTATCTAGATAAGTATCAGGGGGTTAAAAGGTATATGGAGGAAATCGTCGCAAGTGCAAAGGCCAACGGCTATGTATTAACCCTCCTAAACAGAAGACGTTATCTACCAGAAATCCATTCCAGCAACTATAATGTAAGGTCCTTTGGGGAAAGAATGGCTATGAATACCCCTATACAAGGGACAGCTGCTGATATCATTAAAATTGCCATGGTGAAGGTCCATAAAAATTTAAAAAAGAATGGCTTGAGTTCGAGGTTAATATTACAGGTTCATGATGAGCTTATTGTTGAAGCCCTTCAGGAAGAAACAGAGAAGGCAGCAGAAATTCTGAAGAATTCAATGGAGGAGGCCATGGAGCTAAAAGCAAAGCTTAAGGTTGATCTTTCTACTGGTTCTTCATGGTACGAGGCAAAATAAGGAGTAGGTTATATGGGTAGAATAATTGGTTTGACAGGTGGAATTGCCAGCGGAAAAAGTACAGCTTCAAAGATTCTGATGGAATTAGGAGCATTTGCTATTGATGCCGATATCATCTCTAGAAGAATTGTTGAATTAGGGACTCCTACATTAAAGGAGATTAAAAAAACCTTTGGAGACGAATATTTCAATAGTGTTGGAGAATTAAATAGAAGGAAGCTAGGAAATTATGTATTCCAAAATAAAGAAGCCCTTGAAAAACTCAATGAAATTACCCATCCAGCAATACTAAAGGAGATAGAAAGAGAAATAATAAAAAATAAAAAGACTTCCCCTAAAGGGGTAATCATCCTAGATGCAGCCCTTTTAATTGAGATGGGTTTGCATTCATTGGTTCAGGAAGTATGGCTGGTTACAACAACAAGGGAACAACAGCTAAGTAGATTAATAGACAGAGACAAATTAACATTTGAGGCTGCTGAAGACAGAATCCTTTCTCAGATGAGTCAGGAGGAAAAGCGACCATATGCAGATAGAATAATTGATAATTCTGGTACCTATCAGGAGCTAAGGGAACAAATTTTTGCTCTTTGGAGGGAAATAACGGAAATATAAATCTTCGGAGGGAAATTCATTGATAATATATATAGGCAAAGGCCTTCGTTTTCTTCTTTATACAGTAATAATCATAGTTGTGTCATGGTTGCTTTTTGTAAACAGTATGTGGGTCATAAAGCAGATCTATCCCTTCCACTATAGGGCTGAGATCGAAAGGTATTCAAAGGAGTATAATTTAGATCCTTATCTTATTGCTGCCATTATAAAAAACGAGAGTAAATTTAACCCTGAAGCAATATCCAGAAAGGAAGCAAAGGGTTTAATGCAGATTGCTCCAATAACAGGACAATGGGCAGCGGAAAAGTTAGGAATAAAGGATTATAGTGAGGATAGATTGTTTGAGCCCCATTTAAATATCAGGATGGGCTGCTGGTATTTGGATATTCTTCATAAGGAATTTGATGGAAGGCTACCTCTAATGATTGCCGCATATAATGCAGGAAATGGTAATGTAAGTAAGTGGCTAGAGGACCCTCAATACAGTAAAAATAGGGTAACACTGGATTATATTCCCTTTCCAGAAACCAGAATATACCTGAGGAAGGTCCTTAGAGATTATAATAGATATCATATTATATATGAAGAGGGATTAAGGGGTGTAGCATCTTACATTTGGAGGGAGTATATTAAGGTTCATATTTAAGAAATTGAAAATGGAAGATGAGAAGCTGAATGGTAAATGTTGAATGTTGAATGTTGAATGTTGAATGTTGAATGTTGAATTGACGTATAAATTTGCATGGCAAATTTTGAGGTTAATCTTTTTTTCATTCTCAATTTTCAATTTTAGGGTTTGTGGGGCTTTTATAAGCCTTTTTTCTACGGAAAAAACCTAATTTTAACAAGGTATAAATATCTATTTAAAGAAGCTACCAAATAATATATAATTGAAGGGAAGATATTAAAGGGATCGTTAAAGGGGGACATACTTAAATGAAGAAAAAGGTTCTAGTTCTATTTCTCATATTGATTTTGGCAATAACTGGCTGTTCAACTCAAGAACCAGTAGAAGAGCCCAATGATGAGGAAGAAATTGTTGAAAATTACCTGCCTGCTGAAGGGGGTACTCTAAACCTCACCATAACAAGGTTTAACAATTTGAACCCATTATTCAATAACAACAGAAGCTTAAATCAGCTTCATAAACTAATTTATCAAGGTTTATTGAAGTTCAACGATAAGGTAGATTTAGAAGGAGTTTTAGCAGAAAAATGGGAAGTTTCCCAAGATGGACAAAGCATAGATTTTACATTGAGAAAGGATGTTAAATGGCATGATGGGGAAGCCTTTACTGCAGAGGATGTCATATTCACCTTTGATGCGATAAAGGGAAATATTGACAAAATTAGCAATCCATCGGTTTATAATATCAGCATAAAGCATATTTCAGATATCAAGATTTTACAAGAAAATGTTCTTAGAGTAACCTTTACAAGGCCCTTTAGTAATGGACTAGAGGTAATGACCTTTCCGATACTACCTAAGCACCTTTTCGAAGAGAAGGATTTGAAGTTAATGCTTAGTGAAGATTTTCCTTTAATTGGGACAGGCCCTTATAAATTAAAGGATTATCAGAAAATGAGAGCTATCACTTTAATGAAGAATCAAGAATATTGGGGAGCAAAACCCTATATAAACGAGATACAGGTTAGCATAGTACCTGATAGAGCTGCCCAACTTTCGATATTTGAAAACGAAGAAATTCATGTAGCCGAACCCACCACCCTTGATTGGGGTAAATATGTTGACCATAAGGATATAAGGGTTTTTGAGTATGCAAGTAATAAGTATGAGTTTATAGGCTTTAATTTTAGAAATCCAGTTCTTCAGGATATTAATATAAGAAGGGCTATTGCCTACGGAATTGATCGTCACAAGCTGATAAGTAATGTTTATATGGGTCATGGGACTGCTGTAGATGTACCAATTTTTCCTGAATCATGGCTATATGATGAAAATAGTATAAAGTATGGCTATGATACTGCAAAGGCCAAGGAAGCATTGGAGGCTTCAGGATATCATTTAAGAGAAGGTAGCGTTAGAAGTAATGAGGATGGAGAAGCCCTAAAGCTTAAACTGATTACCAATAAAGATAATCCATTAAGGGAAAGAACTGCCCATTTCATTAAAGAGGAGCTAACTGCTTTAGGTATAGAGGTTGAGGTTCAATTATTAGACTGGGAAGAGTTTAATAATGCATTAAACACCGATGAATATGATATGATTCTTGGGGGTTGGGAGCTTTCAATGGGTCAAGATTTAGCCTTTGCCTTCCATTCATCCCATATAGGAGATACAAACTTTATTGCCTATGAAAGTGAAGAAATGGACTTATTGTTGGAAGACGCCTTTAAAGCAACCACTAGGGAAGAGAAGGTAGCTAAGTATTCGGAAGTTCAGCAGCTGATTATAAATGACTTACCATACTTTAGCTTGTTCTTCCAAAACAGAGCTTTACTTGTGAAGAAAAGTGTTTATGGAGATTTTGATCCTAGAATGGATGATATATACAATGACATTGAAGACTGGTATATTAATAGGGTTGAGGACCCAGCAGGGAATTAATAGTGAAGAATGTAGAATTAGAATTATGATTTAAGAGTTAATAAAGATGCAAATATAAGGGTAATTTTAGGGTTTGTATTAAAGGGTCAGATATCTGACCCTTTTTATATTTCCCGGGAAAATAAATCAGGAGATAAGATCTTTATAAATCAAAATGGATTTTGTTTGTCAAATTCCTACAGCAATTCAACATTCAACATTTAACTTTCAACATTCAAAGTCCCCCTTCCTCTTCTGGTGCTTATTGTATATTGACTTTCCCAAGGAGGGATATTATAATTAATAAAGTACCAAGGAAAAACAATGCGGATGTGGTGGAATCGGCAGACACGCTATCTTGAGGGGGTAGTGAGCTACGCTCGTATGGGTTCAAGTCCCGTCATCCGCACCATTATTTTTTCTGAAATATTCGTGTAACCTCTATTTTGAACCTACAACATGTTTACGGGAGTTTTATACTAGCTATGGAAATCAAGCCCAGAGTAAGACCTGATGAGGCAGGGGAAGATTGAAGTATCTATGCGAACACCCACCTATCGAGAGGATAGGTGTCAAAATAAGGTGGACGGTATTTCGGATCTCAACTTAAATAACGATTAAAAGGGTATTCTGATAGGATAAATATTATATCAGAATACCCTTTCTTATTTAATAGGACAAGTTCTCTTTTAATTAATATTCTTCATTATATATAAAGCTTACTTATAATCTATAAGCTCAAATTTAGCATTTTGATTTACGTATTTTAGCATAATTTTACTTTCATCGGCTGTATACCAAGCATACATGTCGGGTACTGAGCCTTTACCAGTATATCTGAACATTACCTTGAAGGCTTCAAATTCTCCATAGGGAACCTCTACTAACTCCTTAGCAACTACTTTAATAGAGTAGGGAGCCACCTGAGCTGAGACTGGTATTACGATATTGATGCTTTGTTGAAAGTCCTCTTCAAGGGCAAGATTTCTTACCATCATTAATACAGATTCATTATCCACGATATTTTTCGGAAGCTTAACCTCTTTTTCTTGAACCTTTCCTTCGCTATTAATATTTAACTTTAGAACATCCTCTTGATATTCACCCTTTATCTCGGTTTCCTTTCTAGTGGCCTCAGGAGGAGGTTTTTGGATGTAATAGGTGGAAAGGGGAAGGAAGCTACTGGTATCCACAAAGGCACCAGAATTTGTAACACCACCCTGAACTTCTGTATAAGAATCCACCTTATACACAGAATCATCAGTCCTTTCAATGGTAAACACTACCTCAGAGATTACAGAATCATTTACAGATAAATTATATACAGCCTTCTCTTGATCCTTCCATGCCAGTGAATATTCAGCCGGCTTACCAGAATCTCCACTACATCCAATTAAAAGGGAAGATAGAAGGAAACTCAATAGAAAAACCCTTATTCTTTTCATTAGCAAAACCTCCTCTACAATTAAAGCCAACGGTGTAGCAACTTTTTAATACATATAAGGTAACATATCTTAGAAATAATAGCAATATTTATTGGGATGTGACAGTTGTTAAAGGACGGTAAAAGAAGCTGAGCCAATCCCACAAGAAGGGTTTTCCTATGGAATCATTATCATCCAATAGGGCATTATTCATTGACAATAAAACCTACAATCAATATACTAGGTATATAGCTAAATTAGTGTAGATTAAAGAGTTATAGTGACGAATTTCATGAATAATTGCAGAAATAGTTGGTTAGGGATTTGAAGGGAGAAGCTAATGAATAAAAAAAGAAACAAAATTTGGATGGTTATTACCATTATATTAAGCTTCATAGTAATTATAACTGCATTATATGGCTATAGGCTCTATGACAAGTATAAGGAAACCTTAAGAAATATCTCTGAGATGGATGATGAAGAATCCCTATTAGATGAAAATCATGAAACAAACAGCCAAGAACCATTTATATTACTGGTTTATGGTATTAGTGAGAGAATAAATGACAAAGGCCACTCCGATACCATGCTTCTAGCATTGGTGGACCCTAAAGAGGTTAAGGTACAGTTGATATCCATTCCAAGGGATGCCTATGTAGATATACCAGGATATAAAATGGATAAGCTGAATGTTACCTATCCCCGCGGTGGGTCAAAGCTTATGATTGATACCTTGGAGAATTGGTTAGATATCGAGATCAGTGGTTTTGTATCTATAAACTTTGAGGGCTTTATTAATTTGGTTGATTTATTTGGTGGGATAGAGGTAGATGTCGATAGGTCGATGAGTTATGACGATCCCTATGATGGAACCCGAATAAGAATATCCCCGGGTAAACAGGTTCTAGATGGGAAGAATGCTTTAGATTTTGTTCGTTTTAGATATAGTAATGATGGAAGACATTCTAGTGATTATGAAAGAATGGATCGTCAACAGCAGGCATTAAAGGCACTGGCCAACAAGCTCACTATTATGAATTCATTACCCAGGTTGTTCAGTATGATGGATATTTTAAGTGATCATGTAAAAACCTCTTTACCACCCCAAAGGATAGAGGAATATATCAAAACCTTTAAAGGAATAAAGGCTGAGAATATTGTTACGGATTCCATTCAGGGAGAGGGACATAAGGTGAATGAACTATGGTATGAGAAAATACCCGATGAAGAGGTTAATCGAATAAGGAAGCTTATAGAAGATTTTCTCAGTAGAGCAGAAAATATTGAATAGAATATATACAAAAACATCAATTTTCAAGAATATTGTAAAAAATTTCTTGAAGGTTGATGTTTCATTTTGTATAATTACTATATAAAGTGGGTAAAAATGTATTTTGACTTGAAACATAAAATAGGCAATATAACCCATTTAATCTTGTACATAAGAGGATTAATATTAAGACAAGCATGCATCTATTGTAGAGCATCAGTGGACATAAGCAGTTTATAGTTATAGCTGCTATTTTTATTTAATAGGCTCTTGTTACCTATTAAATGGGGGGTTTTAAGGGGCAACCCCCTTGTGTTTAATAAAATCTATTAATTTCAAAATAAGGGTGGATGACTATGGATTATATACAGTTAGAAAAATATCATATAACGGATACCTTTAAGAAAAGTGAAAAACAGGATATCTTTATTGGAAATGCTAAAGATGATGAAACCAACACTGTTATTATTAATACTATAAAGGATAAGAGTTTCATTAAACTACTGAACTCCATGGATCTTGATGAGCTACAGAATATCCTTTTGAATCTAGAGCTTATAAAGGGTAATGGGGAGAATGTAGGGGAAGAAGGAGAGGAAAGGGAGGAAATTACCCTGGTAACCAGCCTTCAAAGTGGAACCCCAATGGAAAACTACCTAGAAGAAAATGATCTATCCTTAAAGGAAAGAATGAATTTAGCGCTAGAATATATGAAGGAAATATTAAAATATAAAAGCTTAAGCCCAGTCCTTCAAAGTATCTTTGTGGATGAAACCCAGCTAGTTAGTGATGAAGGAAGGATTTTATTTGATGAATTGTTGATTATTGAGGATGAGGCTATAGAGAATGTTGATTTTAACAGAGTCTGTAGAAAAGTTGGCAATGTTTTATATAAGTTGATTTTTAGTGAAGGTATTTATAGGGATTCCAATCTCATTACTGCTGAGCTTACAGATTTTATAGACTGTCTGAGAAACAACAATCATACCTTAACCAGTCTCGATGAGCTGATGATAGAATTTCGTAAGCACTATATTTATTACGTTTGCATGGAGGAAATGAACAAGGAGGATGCAGTACCTTCTAAGACCCCCCTTAAAGATCAACGGATTATTCAGTATGGGGGTAAAAATAGGAAGAGGCGGAGATTAAAATATGCTTTACCAATGGCTATTATCCTATTAATCGCCTTTGGAGTAATCTATAGGCTTCAAGGCTCTCCAGAGGTTGAAGGGGATGATTACATAGAACCAGCTGCTGCGGCTGTGACAGAAACCGAGGATGCAGCTAAGCCCATTGCAGAATTTGAACTAATAAAGTCGGAGGACCAATGGAGGTTTATAAATAAGAGCACTACTGATGGTGAAGATATTGTTATAGAGGAGTACCTATGGGAGATTAGTAAGGGAGGTACTATACTTCAGGAGATTAAGACGGAAAATATAACCCTAAAGTTTAAAGATCCGGGTATTTATAAAATCGATTTATTGGTAAGAGATAGCATGAATCAATGGAGCGACAGATACTCAATGGAGGTATATATCAGCCAAGAATCAGCAGAAGATCCCTTTAATAATTATTTAGATTTTAAGCTATCCTATGACGATAGGAAAGTAGAAATCGATGATGAGAAAACCAGAAATGAAGATATATCCTACAAAATTATTGGTGTAGAACCAACCACCCTATCCTTAAAGGAGATCGGATATTCCTCCAATGGAACCCTGAGCTTTTGGCTTATGGCAAACTCAACCGATACAATGACCATTAATCTACAGGGCTATTATCAAGATAACTTGATAATAACAGAGGATTTAAACCATAAGCATCAGGCCAATGGCACCTGGGAAATGGTTAAGTTTCAGCTGGTCAGCAGGGTTGATACAGTTGAAATCACCTTTGAGGACTATACCCATAGCCTGTGGGTTGGAGACATAGCATTGGAATTATATAAATAATAAATACAACTTCATTTTTAATGTTGAATGTTAAATGTTGAATGTTGAATTGTTGTGGCTTCAAAATATCGAAGCATTTATAGGAAGCTAGAGCAAAAAAAGAACAGTGAGGAAAGTTAGCTGAAATGTGGAAAATTAGCTAGCTTTCCATCGAGTATAACACACCAGACTATATGGGGTGTTTTTTTATGCCCTAATTTGCCGAGGTATCACTGGGGACCTGTAGCCCCTTCTTAGAGAATATGGGGAATATAAACAAGGGAATGATGATGAAATTGGCCAAGGCAATATAGGTATAGATGTTCAGCATTCTAAATAGGAAGAATAAATCATTTCCTATGAAATATCCCAATACAAAAACCAAGCCGCTTACATAGTAAACGATTTTTCTAGTTTCAATCTTCATATCCCTTATGATACTAAGCATTGCATAAAAGGTGATGACATATTTTAAATACCAGCCTCCTACAATTTGCAGCATTACAAAAAGCTCCCCCATCTCTAAAAACCTAAAATGGCTAACCAGCTGGGTTTGGAAGAGATTGGGATAGGTCATATAATTGACAAAATGCACATCAAAGGTCATAAATAGTCCGGTTAAGGATACTAAATGGATTTGAAAGGCAAATAGTAGACTATAAATTAAGTACTTCACCAGCTTTTTTGTTTCTCCCAGCTTTTTTAGATAGGGGAGTATAGTTAAGGAGCCTCCAAATAAAGCTAAAATCTGAAGGGTACATTTTATAAAGCCCACAGTTAAGCCTCTATCAAATATAGGGAATAGGTAATCGAAACGTTTATATTGGGCTGTCAACATAGCCAGATTAATTCCTGATATGGTTACAAGGGTGATACCAATAAGGGTAACAGTTATAATGGCGACTAAATCTCTTTTTACTGTATATAAGGTGGCGGGAATAAAAAATAATAGGAAATACCATATGGGAGTATCAATCAGCATATGGTTATGAAGGGAATTGGAAAATACTGCAGCCGATTCCACAAGGGTTAAAAAAAAGGTTACTACCAGCAATCCAACTAAAAAGCTCCCCAAAGATTTCCCCACTGCAGAGGTATAGATACGATAAACATTAAAGCAATTATGTTTTAAAGCCCCTTTAACTACATATACTATGAAGGCTAAAAAAATAATTGAGGCAATGATCATAGCCACCCAGCTATCTCTACCACCATTTTTCGTATAGATGGTGGGATAGGTTTTAATAGAAACAATCATTGTGGCTAATACTAAAAAGGGAATGTGTTTCGAGTTGAATTTATCCATAAGCTAAAACTCCTTTACATAAATTTATAAGCCGTAGTAGTATTACCTAATTTTTCAAATTTAAATCTTCAATTTTACCTTAGGGCTGGTGTTGAACTTGAGCAAGAAGGAAATTTATCATAAAAAATATAACAATAGAATGGAGTTTTTAAATAAAGAGTTTAAAGGCTCCTTTGACTTTAAATGCAGAGAGCTACAACTAGAGATGGGAAAAGCTTGTGTTGTTTACCTAGATAGTATAGTAGACGCAAACTATATCAGTGATTACATAATAAGACCTCTTATTAATATGGAGCTTAAAGTAGCAGATGTAAAAAATGTAAAATTTGAGCTATATAGTCATATAGTTGAGACTGTTAACCATGAAATAGAAATGATAGAGGCTGTTTTAGCTGGAAATACAATTGTTTTACTAGATTTTTGTGAGGAAATACTCTCCTGTAGTGGAAGAAAATTTCAAGTTAGAGCCATAGAGGAGCCTCCTACCGAAACCGTCATTAAAGGCTCTAGGGAAGGCTTTAACGAAAATGTAACAGTGGGTTGTAGCTTAATTCGAAAAAGACTGAAGGATTCAAATTTAAAGCTAGAGTCCATCTTTGTTGGCGATAAAAATAATCAAGTGATTGTTATGGCCTATATTGAAGGGGTAGCTCCCCAAAAAATAATTGATTATGTGAAAAAAGAGATTAATAATATTAAAAACGATTATGTTTTTCATCAAAATATTATTGAAGAAAGATTAAAGACAAAGTATACCGCCTTCGATACCGTAGGCTATACCGAAAAGCCCGATATTCTTGTTTCTAAGCTTGTGGAGGGTAGAGTTGGAATTATAATGGAGGGAACCACCTTTGCCATTTTTGCACCCTACTTCTTTGTTGAAAATATTATTATGGCGGATGATTATTATTTAAACAAATATGGCCAGAATTATTTTAGACTTGTTCGATGGATATCCGCATTGATATCCTTAACCCTACCGGGCTTGTATGTGGCCCTTACCACCCATCATTTCAGCTTAATTCCCTCTATTTTTGTCTTTCGACTGGCTGTATTAAGGGCGGGTGTTCCCTATCCAACTATTGTCGAGATTGTCATTATGATGTTCTTCTTTCAGGTTTTGAGGGAGGCGGGGGTTCGTTTGCCACAAGCCATAGGTCCAGCCATCTCTATAGTAGGTGCCCTAATACTTGGAGATGCAGCCATCCGATCGGGATTGGCCTCCAATGTGACAGTGCTGGTGGTGGCCTTATCAGCCATATCTCTATTTTTAATACAAAGCTCCATGGAGCCTTATCTATTTGGGGTAATATTATTTTAGTATCCTCTACTCTTTTAGGCCTTCCAGGCTTTTATATAGCCTTCATAGTTTTTGTAACCCATATTTCCGGCCTAAACAGCTGTGGCTACCCGTACCTCTATCCACTGGGGACAAAGAATAGCTTAAATTTTAAGGACCTACTTTTTAGAGGAAGCCTGGATTCAATTTCCCATAATATTCTTAAAAAGGATGAAAGCTAATGAAAAGGGCGATAATTTTTTTGATACTTATTACTTTTTTAATAGCTTCAATTGGCTGTAGCTATGAGGATATTAACAGGGTTATTTTTGTTATAACCATCATTATTGATGTAGATGAACATGAGATGGTTCATGTATATCTAGAGCTCTTTCATGCCTACAGAAGCAATAAGGAGAATTCTGAAATGGGACAGCGAATTATTATGAAGGAAACCGGTTCAACCATTGGTGAAGCACTGGACAAGGTAAATAAGAGCTCTAGTCAAAAATTAGTATATAGCCAAAACAAGGTGATACTTTTTACTGAGAAGGCTGTTAAGCATGGGATAGATGACTTTTTAGATTTTTTGATTAGGGATCAGGAGATGATCCTTAGGCCCTATGTGGCAGTTGTTTTAGATGATCCAGTAACATTTTTACAAACGGATATCAAGCAAAATGAATTTATCGGTCTATTTCTCTTTGATATATTTGATAGACCCCTTAGCTTTCTTGTTCCTGCTCATCAGCAATTTTTTCAAGAAATTAATAGGCGGGAAATGGGCAGAAATGTCACATTTATGACAGCAATTAAATTGAATACAGAAATCTTTCACCCCAAGATAACCAAAGCAAGCTATGCTATTTTGGAAAATGATAAGCTGGCCTTCTTTATAGAAGATAGAGAAATATTAATGGGGATGACTTTTATATTAGATACTGTCAATCAAGGAAGAATCAACATTCCCCACCCCAATTATGAGGATAAGCTGGCCTTTGTACTCATTTTAAACAGTAAGACAGCAACCTCCATAGAGTATGATGGGAACAAAATCTATTTGAAGAAAAAAATCAGTGTTAAGGGTACCCTAGATGATGCTCAGGGTGGATTGGTATTAGATAAAGCTACCGTTCCTAAAATTGAAGAGTTTACCAAAGAAGAAATCAAAAGGAGCTGTCTAAAGGCCTTTAATAAGTTTAAGGATGAGGGGATTGATGTTTTTGAAATTCGTGAGGTTTTTAATAGAGTATATCCCACCATCGATATCGATAACCCCTTGGAGCAAACCGAACTCATGGTAGAGGTGGATGTATTCATAGAGGGCAGTAGTGGTTTAACAGATTTTAATTCTCAAAATATTAAATATCCAACCTTTTAATATGGCTACCTATCCCTTTTAAGGGGTAAGAAAAAACAGACCTTGGGTACTTTTACTAATAGCTTAAGGGGATATACTGGCAGCCTGCTGTGAAGCCAGTATAGAAAGAATTTCTATTGAGTTCTCAGATATTTATAGCTAGATACCTACTATATTAAAAATTCTTTACAATTAATCGGATATATTGACTAGGAAATAACAAGATGTTAACATTAAACTGAACGGTGTTCAAATAACTGTTCGGTTTTTTGTTGTTGAAAATCTGAACTTTCTTATAGATAGAGAGCAATTTCTTAGGGGTTAGGGAGTCGATTAATTTAAGGGGGTCTCCTTATGGAGGGCTGGAAGCCAATTCAAATGTGTAAAGACAATAATGGGGTGGAATTTGAGGAACTTGTTAGAGAATTTGAGAAAAAGGTTTATAATATATCCTACTCTATAACAGAAAATAAGGATGATGCCTTAGATGTTTCTCAAGAGGTTTTTTTAAAGGTTTATAGGAGGATTCATACCTTTAGGGGTGATTCTTCTATTGCTACATGGCTCTATAGAATAACAATAAATACCTGTTGGGATTATTTGAAAAAGCGTAATAAGCAAAAGTCCAATTATACAAATTGCTTCAATGATGAAAAGCATACCCTAATAAATGCAGAGGGGGTTGATGATTGGAAAACCCCTGAGGATATCCATGATGTTAAAGAGCTTCAGGCCATCGTAAGGGAGGCAATTAACCATTTAACAGATGATCAGCGGGTTGTTGTGGTATTACGAGATCTACAACAGCTCTCCTATAATGAAATAGCTGAGATCCTCAACTGTTCACTTGGGCTTGTTAAATCTAGATTAAGTCGGGGTAGGACTAAGCTAAGGGAAATCCTGACTAATAGTCAAGAATACAGGGAATATCTAGGTGAGGGTTTTTATTATGAAAGAAAAGATAGGGAGGAAAGCTAATGAAGGAACTGGAGGCTAGGGAAAAAATTATTGCTACCACCACTGAGTTAATAAGGCTACACGGAGATGTAAGCAAAGTTACCGTAAGGGATATAGCCCTTAAGTCGGGGGTGGGGGTTGGACTAATTAACTATCATTTTACAACCAAGGAAAACTTAATCAATCAGTGTGTTCAACGGATTATTAGCGGTGTAATTGATGGATTTGAAGAATCCTATAGTAATCTAAAACTTAGTCCTAAAGAAAAATTAAAACTTCTTTTTAAGACAACAGCAGACTTTGTTGTAAAAAACTCCAGTATTTCAAGGATTTCTATGCTGTATGACCTAAGTTCAGGTAGTGTAGGAGATAATACTGATCAAGCAGGACGGGCTTATTTAAAGCTTATTAAGGAGATCTATGGAGATAAGAAGACCGAGAGGGAGTTTTTTATCATTATGCATACCCTCACTTCGGCCATACAGGTGGCCTTTTTAAGAAACACTATTTTAAAAGAGACTGGTGAATTTGATTTTTATCATGAAGAAGAAAGAAATGCCTTTATAGATTCAGTGGTGGATTCTATTTTATAAAATGGATAGACAGGGTACAGAGAAAAATTAGGAGTTGGGCCTGAGAGGATGAACGCAATCCTCTTAAGCTTTATAGCTGTGGGAACCTTAGGTTTGGTTATCAAGAAAGACTCATCATTTAAGTAAGCAAAATAAATATATACATAGATTGTCTCTAGATTGGTATTTTCATTATATTATGGGTAAAGAATATATAGTAGCCCAAAGCTAAAGAAAGGCCATCGTATAGGAGGTGAATCTTATGAGAATTGAAAAAATTGCAGATAGAATGGTTTACTCAGAAAGCACCTTTACAAAAAGAGTATTATTTTCGGAAGAAAAGGTATTAAACTTTGTGCTTAATTTAATGCCGGGGCAAAGTATACCCCCCCATAAGCATGAGGATAGCGATTTAATTCTTCATGTAATCACAGGTGGAGGGGAGCTTACCGTCAACGGAGAAACGCAAGATGTTGTAATGGGTGATGTTTTATATTGTGTTGGTGAAGATGAATTTAGCTTAAGGAATAACACCAATGAAAACCTTTCATGCTTTATTGTATTGACACCGCGACCAATCCCCAAAATCTATGCTGATGAGATTCATTCAGAAAACTAAAAAGGAATAATATAAAGTGAAATCCTTAACCGTTATGGTTAAGGATTTGCTTTTTATTAAGTGAAAAATTTCTATAGAGCAATAACGATTTTTATAGGCTAGCACCCTTTTGTAGTATATAATGGAAATGAATTTATAGTAATATACTATTTGGGAATGAGGAGTTTGTATGAATGATAAAAAAACAGGTAATTTAGCAGTTATAGCAGGGATATTTATATTTGGCATTAATTTTGTAAGTATGAAGTATTTAATAGACTATATACCTCCAACAACCCTTAGTTTTTTGAGATTTGCCATTGCCTCTATTTTCCTACTATTCATAACTAAGCTAAGGGAGATTAAAGCAAAAAACCATTATGAAATTAAAAGTGAAGATAAGGTAGCTGTTATGATTTCTGGTTTTTTGGGAGTGGCCATCTATTACTTTTTTCAGGGTATGGCATTGGTCTATATCAGTGCTTCTTTAGCTGCTTTAATTTGCTCTATGATTCCGATCTTTACTTTGCTGACCAATGTTCTTATTTATAAGAAAAAGTTAGAAGGATTTTTGGTAATAAACTTTATTGTTGCTATTATTGGAGTTCTATTAGTCCTTGATATAAAATGGGAGGATCCAATAGACTTCAATCAATTGATGGGGATGGCTTTAATGTTCATGGCTGTATTTAGTTGGATTGCATATACAATAAAGACCTATCAATTGCAAAGGAAGTATGACAGTATTTTTCTGCTTTACAAGCAAATCAACTATGGAACTATTCTGCTTTTCATAGCTTCTATCTTTAATCTTAGACAAATCATCTATATATCTATAGCTGATGAAAATTTATTACCTATACTTGCGAATCTTTTTTTCGTGGGAGTTATTTCTTCTGCCCTGGGATATCTTTTTTATATTTATGGTATGGAAAAGCTGGGAGTAGATATTGCATCTCTGTATATGAATCTAATTCCCGCAGTAACCGCTATATTTAGCTATTTTGTATTAATGGAACCTATGACAATGAAAAAAGCTATAGGAATACTTCTAGTTATTCTAAGCTTATATGCTGTATCTTTAAAGGATTGGATTCAGAATAAGAGAAGTGCTACTGTAAGAATTAGTTCATAATTAATTCTAATATACACATAATTTGGAATCAAAGTTCTACAAAAAACGACAAAGATACACAATTTTATCAATTATAATAGTTTTTGCATAGATTTAGGTTTAGTTCTAAGCTTATTTTATTAAAAAATTTGCCGGGATACAATTGCCAGAGTTGTAAAAAAGGTGATATTAAAGGAAATTTATGACGAAATATGAAGGAAATCGTGGGGTAATGTAGAATTGATGACAGTACAAGAGTACTATAAAAAAGATGTAAGGAGTATATATTAGATTCAAGAATTGTGATTTGTAAATCCCACCTTTATGAAGGTGTTATTACTTTATGCTAAAAAATGTATGCAATATGGAGGGAAAGCTATGCTGAAGGAAGAAGACAAAATGAATAACCCCTTTAAAAAGAAAACTTCTAGGTGTAAAATAAATACATTCTTCAATAAATATCCATATATGATCATTATTCTGGCTGCAATCCTTATTCTTTTATTAAAAATATATGGTGACTACTTTCATAGCTACTTTAGAGAGTTACTCCCCTTTTCTTATAGCAAGTTTAAGGGTATTATTGATTGGATGCTGAGCATCCCCATCATTGTAATCACAGCTCATTATATAAAAAAATACTTCGCAACTAGCCGAAACAAGCTAATAACAGAGGAAAAATATGATAGCGTTATTAATAACATTAAAGAAGTTGTTTTTCAAACGGATAAAAATGGGCTATGGACCTTCTTGAATCCTGCCTGGACAGAGGTAACGGGCTTTGGAGTTGAAGAATGCCTAGGAACCAGCTTTATAGATTTTGTTTACCCAGAAGATAGAGAAAAAAACAGGGCCCTTTTTCAACCCTTAATAGAAGGCAAAAAGGACTACTGTAGACATGAAATCAGATATATTAATAAAGAAACAGAATTTTGCTGGGTGGAGGTTTTTGCTCGACTAATCCTTGATGATAAAGGAAACATCATCGGTACAGCTGGTACCTTAATGGATGTCACCATCAGGAAGGAAATGGAATATCAGCTTAGGGACAGAGAGCGGATTCTAAAGGGTGTATCTAAAGCTACGGCAATATTATTAAGAACCATGGAGCTGGATGATGGTCTAAATCAAGTGCTACAGGTATTGGGGAAGGCCACAAAAGCCGACAGGTCCTATATCTTTCAGAATCATGTTCACCCTATTAGTAAGAAGCTTATTGTCAGTCATAAATATGAGTGGTGCAACCAAGACATAGAGCCCCAAGCTGATAATCCAGATTTACAGGAGATTTGCTATTATAGCTTGGGGATCATGAGATGGTATGATACCTTATCTTCTGGAAAAGAAGTAAAGGGATTTGTAAGGGATTTTCCAGATGGGGAAAGGCTTATGCTTGAGCCCCAAGGGGTAAAAACCTTAGCCATAGTTCCGATATTTGTAGACAATAGCTTTTGGGGATTTTTAGGCTTTGATGACTGCACCCATAATAGAGAATGGACTAATTCAGAAGTAGCCCTCCTAAATACCGCAGCTGCTAGTATAGGAGGTGCAATTAAAAGATCCCAGGACGAAAAACAAATACAAATCCTTTTAAAGAATGACTTTAAGCAAACGGTTCAAAACCTTCAAAACCTGGTGTTTAAATGTAGAAGAACACCTGAGAATGAGTTTTACTTTACACTTTTTGAAGGGAGATTAGCCGATAAATTAGGCTTAACAACAGAAAGGGTTTATGAAAGAAAACTAATATCTGTTCTCAAGGATAAAACCAACAAAGTTAAGCATCACTTTGTGAGTGCCTTTGAGGGTAACATCTGTAATTTCGAGCTTGAATATGATGACAAAATATATTACACTTCTCTATCCCCTATTTATCATAATAATGAGGTGGTTGAAATCGTGGGTTCTGCCACTGATATAACCAATTTAAAGGCAGCTGAAGAGAAGGTAAGGTATATGGCCTATTATGATACTTTAACGGGATTACCCAATAGGGCCTTTTTCAGAGAGCAGCTGGGCTATTTAATATCCCATGCCAATCGTAATAATACTTCTATAGCCATTTTGTTTTTGGACCTAGACCGCTTTAAGGTAATTAATGATACCTTAGACCATATGGCTGGAGATGAGCTTTTAAAGGAAACGGCCAATAGACTTAAGAGGGTTGTTAATGATGATGACATGGTTGTTCGTATGGGTGGTGATGAGTTTATAGTTGTTTTCCCTGAGGTTGAAGAAGGGAATATAACTAGACTTGTTCAAAAAATTATAGAGGTTTTTAAAGATGCTTTTAATATTAAGGAGCATGAGATATTTGCCTCCACCAGCATTGGTATTAGCTTATTTCCCGATGATGGAAGGGATATGGATTCACTAATTAAAAATGCTGAAACTGCCATGTATAGAGCTAAAGATAATGGTAGAAATAATTATCAATTCTATACTGAAGATATGAATCGAAAAGCCCTTGAAAGACTAGGGATGGAAAACTCCCTTAGAAGGGCCTTAGAAAAGAATGAATTATTCATGGTATATCAGCCAAGAATCTCCCTTGAAACTGGTAAAATAATAGGGGCGGAGGCCCTCCTTCGTTGGAAACACACAAAGCTAGGTTTAATATCACCAGGAGAATTTATCCCCATAGCAGAAGAGATTGGTACCATCCACAGTATAGGTAAATGGGCATTAGAAACCGTTTGTAAACAAGCAAAGAAATGGAATGACCTATTACAAGCGGAATTAAAGGTATCGGTAAACATCTCAGCCATCCAGTTTCAAAAGGATGATTTGGTGGAAATCATTAAAAACGCCCTTGAAGCTGCACAATTAAAGCCCAATTTGCTTGAGCTGGAAATTACGGAAAACACCATTATGCAAAAGACAGAAAGAACCCTAAAAATCATAAAGGAACTAAAGGCCATTGGAGTTGAAATATCCATAGATGATTTTGGAACGGGCTTTTCTTCCTTAAGCTACATAAAAGAGTTTGATTCAGATAACTTGAAAATCGATAAGTCCTTTATAGATGATATTGGTTCGGGATCCAGCAACGAATCTATCATTGGTGCAATAATTAGCATGGCCCATAGTATGAAGATGACTGTTGTTGCTGAAGGTGTCGAGACAAACCAACAACTAGAGTTTCTCAGGAGTATTGATTGTGATGAGGTACAGGGATATTTCTTCAGCAAACCCATACTCCCCAGTGAATTTATGTCTTTGTTGGCTACAGAATTATAAATATTAGTAAGTTTAAGGCTGGTAATATAGAAATAGCAAATGTGCTCAATCGGTGGATTTGCTATTTTTAATTAAAAACAAAATATGCTATAATTACTGAATGTAGCCAATAAAGGGCAAGAGATTCATTTATATTTTATATATAGGGGGTTAAACCATGAGAAATATCGAGATTAGCAGACCAAGGAAAGAGGATATAGAGATTATAAATGATTTCTTTAAGAGGGTTATACAACATACCTTTGAAAGGAATGGCATTGGAGATTTATTAGAAACCATAGAAGGGGAAATTCGATATAAGAGGGTAATTTTAAATCAGGATTTTGAAAGTGAAGGAAGGGATAGATATTTTCTTGTTGCAAAGGATGAAGAAAAAATTGTAGGTTCTATTGAGTATGGGCCATCTAATGAACTAATACATAAATGTACCAATGGTGAATTTAAGGATTTATTGGAGATAGGAACGGTTTTTGTGGATCCCGATTATCAAAATCAAGGTTTAGGTAGTCGCCTGCTAAGTTCAATATTTACTGAATTTGAATATAAGGGAGTAAAGGAGTTTTGCTTTGATAGTGGATACCCTAGTGCCCAACAGGTATGGATAAAAAAGTTTGGGAAACCAGCCTACCATATAAAGGACTTTTGGGGTGAAGGTGGAGATCACATGGTATGGAGAATAGAGTTGAAGGATGCACTAACAAGGTAATCAGTTTATCGGGGGGATTAGAGATGATTGAAATCAGAAAGCTTACAGAGGATGATATGCAGCAAGCAATGGAGTTAAAGGTTTTATGCTGGACGGAGGAATTGGCTGGCAGAGCTGAAAATACCTTGTCTGTTTCAAAGGAACGAGACTCCTGGTTAGACTGGATGAATACAGCAGAAGAGCATAATGATATTCGGTTGTTAATTGGTGCATTTGAAAACAACCAAATGCTTGGCGTGGCCTTTGCAAGCTTTGCAGAAACCGATGATATACCCGATAAGGGAATCGAGCTAAATGGCTTTTGGGTATATCCAAACCAGCGGGGTAAAGGGATCTCTTTAATGCTATTGCTTTATGTATTGGATTTTTACTCAAAAGAGGATATGGAAAAAATTGTTATTTATAATCCCCATTATGCGCCTTCTAATCAGTATTATCAGAAGTTGGGGGCAAAGGTGGTAAAACAAGAATATCAAATGGAGGGTAAGCTTTTAGTGGATGTTTTTATAGCTGACATAGTGCCTATGAAAATGAAACTAAAGGAGCTTCTTCATAAGTATCAATGACAAAAACACCTTGAGGAGGAAATAGAGAGTACAAAGGTACCATCGGATGAAGTAATTCAAGGAATTGTAGAAGGATGCAGATAGAAAAATAGTACCCAACACTTGGGTACTACTATCATTATTTTTATGAATTCGTTAATGGCACAGCTATTGAAAAATAGTGCCGCAAAGCTATGGGTCTAAGGAATTGTTTATTCTATGATTGCCAGGTTGCCGAAAGAGGATTTCTATAATGTGTATATTTAGCATGATAATTACACTATTTATATAATTCTCTGTAATCAAAATCTGGATTACAGAGATTTTATCTTTTTAAAAATATTATCTAGTGATTGGAGGGAATGGCAACGGAATATTGCCAACTTATATATGAGGGTAGTATCGTTATCACAGTTAAAGGCAGGACAAATTTTAGGACAAACCTTTTATTCAGAAAATGGACAAGTACTACTAAGGAGGGGCACCAAATTAACTGATTTTTTTATCAATAGGCTTATAGAGGCGGGCTATTCAAGTGTTTATATTTGGCAAGATCAGCTGGAATACGTTATTGAAGATGTTGTTCGACCTGAAATACGTCAAAAGGCAGTAAATGATCTAAGGAAGTTCTTTTCTGCAGCTCATAATCAACCCACCAAAGATGCTGCCAATCATTTGCAGGATAATATTCATGTTCTTAAAGCCAATGCCTCATCTATTATTGATGAACTCTTTAATAAAAAGGATATTGTAGTAGAATTAATAGATATTAAAAATGTTAATAATGGACTTTATCAACATTCCGTTAATGTTATGATCCATAGTGTGATTCTTGGGATAAGCATTGGCTTAAATAGAGTTGAGGTTTCTAAGCTTGCCTTAGCAGCTTTACTCCATGATATCGGTTTGATGTTTATTCCTCAGGATATTTTAAATAAAAAAGAAAAACTATCAAAGGAGGAAATGCTGAAGGCTCAGCAACATACCAGCCTAGGCTATGGATTTTTAAGGGATAAGTTAAATCTAGAAGCTACAGTAAGAATAGGGGTATTAGAGCATCATGAAAATTATGATGGTAGTGGTTACCCCAATAACAAAGTCGGTCAAGAAATCCACTTATTGTCACGAATCATCAGTATTGCAAACAAGTATGACTCAATAATCTCAGATCGTGTCTATAAAAAAGCATCGCCTGTATCAGAAGCCCTTGAATTTATTATGGGAGGAGGAGGGACATATTTCGATCCTAAGCTAGTTAAGGTCTTCATTAAACACATTAATCCATACCCTGTAAATACACTGGTTAAGGTTGATGATGGCAACATAGCAGTAGTAACAGAAGTAAATAGTCATTTTTTCACAAGACCAGTATTAAAAATTATATCTGGAAATCAAAAGGGAAAGATTATTGATTTACTTAAAGAAAAAAATATTGTTATTAGAACAAGCGTGTAAAAATACAATATAAACCGACTAATATTGAAGATTTAAGTAATTAAATATAAAAGAGCTATTTAGTAAATAATAATAACCTCCAATAAAATTCTAACAATTGGGAGGGTGAAAATGAATACTAACGATATAGATAGAAATATGTCTACTGATGAGCTTTTAGGGTTATGGGTTCAGTATTCAAATGAGGCGTTAAAAGGAGGCAATAAAGACCTAGAAAATGTTGAAGCTAGACAGAAACTTAATGCTGCTTTGGCAACTAAAGGAGTTTCCGCAATTGAAATATACAGAATTGCCAACGATGAATATACACTAAAGTTTATCTATAGAGGAAGCAAAAGAAGCAAGGTTATACCCATTAAATAAAAGTATAAAAATATAAATGCAACAATGAAAAAAACCTCTGATTTTGAGTCCTGTAAAAGATCAGGACTTTTTTATTTATTTTGTCTATACTTTATGTCAAGGTCGGCCAACAATGATTGAGGAATGTTATGATAAAATAAGAACACACTTCAATTATTTCACCAGTTTCATAAGAATAGGCAATGGAATTGTAACTGGAAATCATTAAAAAAGATTAATCCCATAACAAGGTATTTCTTGGCGTTGATAGAAATGGTATTGCATCAGTGAAGCTCTATGAAAGCTTGGGCTTTAAATTTAATGGTAAGGTATATGGCAAAAAACATATAATGGTTTTGGAATATTGATGAAAAGCATATATAATAGTGTAAGGAGTATTTACAAATTAAAGGTGTTACTGCTAGGGGAGCTAAAAGATTAAGGAGACTTGAAAAATGAAGCTATCATATGATTATGAAGGACATAAAATTGAGTTCACTGTAGAATTTCGAAATAGAAAAAGCCTCGGTATTAAAGTTTCACCCCCTAGATATATCATAGTCTATGCTCCGGTTAACACTAGTAGAGACAGAATAATTGACATGGTGAAAACAAAATCTAAATGGATGATTAAAAAATTACAGGAGCTACAGAAAATACAGGATAAAATAGTAGAAAAGCGACTTGTTGATGGAGAAGACTTCTTATACTTAGGTAAGACCTATAGCCTTCAGATAATCGTAGGGGAGACAGTTAAGAAGCCAAGGATAGAATTATCTAATCATAAGCTTTTAATACATACCAACACAAAGGAGCCTGACGCAATAAAGAATATATTGAAAAGCTGGTACAAGGAAATGGCTAAGGAAAAGATTCTTGAAAGAATTCAGTATTATCAGCCCTATTTCATGGTACAGCCCCAGGAGGTTAAGATTAAGGATCAACAAAAGAGATGGGGCAGCTGCTCATCTAGTGGGGTGCTGCTTTTTAACTGGAAGCTAATCATGGCACCAATAACGATACTAGACTATGTAGTTATTCATGAAATGTGCCATTTAATCCATATGAATCATTCCAAGGATTATTGGGGTTTAGTAAAAAAAATACTTCCTGACTATGAATATCGAAAAGAGTGGCTGAAGATGGAAGGTGTAAAGCTTAGTTTATAATGAATATCTAAGTATAAATTCAATACTATTAAATGAGCCCTATGTTATAAATAATGTTTGGCAGGATATTGAGATAGAGGCCTGTAGAGTGGCGCCTTTATTTTTGACTCCACCTACTAAGGAGTAATAGGGAGGATAAGGTATGAATAGAGGATTTAATTAATAAATACAGAATACAACATAAAATAATAATTAAGGATTAGGGGTGGATAAGATGTGGACGAGAGTGGAATTAAAGGATAAAGCAAAGAATATCCTTAGAAAATCCTATTGGAAGGCATTTGGAGTAAGCTTAATACTAACCATACTGGGTGCAGGGGCAAGTGGTAATTTCTCCAATAGCAGAATAACCAATAGTGAAAATGCTGAAATATTGTTTAATCCTGCGTTTGTTATAATGATCCTTGGGTTTGTTCTTTTTGCTTTTCTAATTAGAATTTTTATAGGCTATAATGTGGAGGTTGGAGGGGCTAAATATTTCATTAAGTCTTCTAAAGAAGATTTTAATTTTGGTTATTTACTAGATACCTTCAAAAGTGGTCATTACATCAATGTTGTTATTACAATGTTTTTAAGGGCATTATATACCTTCCTTTGGAGCTTGTTATTGATTATTCCAGGAATTATCAAAAGCTATGCCTATTCTTTGGTACCCTATATATTATCTGAGAATCCAGATATGGAGCCATCGGAGGCAATAAGCCTCAGTTCTAGTATGACAGAGGGTCATAAGTTAGATATATTTATTTTAGATCTGTCCTTTATAGGTTGGTATATATTGGGAGGACTATTGTTTGGCATAGGTGTACTATTCGTTAATCCCTATGTAAATGCAACCAAAGCTGAACTATACTTGAAGCTTAAGGAGATTTATCAAGGCTAAAATTAATAGTTATTAAGTAACCTTAAGTGCATCTGGCATAATGCCCAGATGCGCTATTTTTGATGGAGATTCATGTTAAAATTACCATGAATTTAAGTTAATTGTAGAATTAAAATGAAAAAGGGTGATCAAGCTTGTATCAAATAACGGAAATAAAAGATCAAGAGGAAAAAAGAAGAATTTGCGAAGAAATTCTTAGGACTTTACCCAATTGGTTTGGGATTGAAGAAGCCATTATTGATTATAGGAATAGTGTTATGGATATGCCTTTTATTGCTGTATTGGATAAAAACAAATTCATTGGTTTCATAGCAATAAAAATCCATAATCAGTATACAGCAGAGGTTTATGTTATGGGAATAACTGAAGATTATCATCGAAAAGGAATAGGTAAGTTGCTAATTAATGAATGTGAGAGCTATTGTATAGACAAAGGTTATGAATTCCTTACTGTAAAGACTCTAGATGAATCTAGGGAGTGTGAAAGCTACTCTAAAACAAGACTTTTCTACCTTTCAATGGGCTTTAAACCCCTTGAAGTTTTCTCAAGTCTATGGGGGGAGGATAATCCTTGTTTGTTTATGGCTAAGGCCTTAAATAAGTAAGAAAGGTTACAAAGATTACAAAAGGAATCTAATGGAAAGTTGAGGGATAATAGGTACAATATGTTGTCAGGAAAAATATTATTTTGCGACAATTTTCGACAACATATACAATAAATTGATGCTATAATTACATTAAATTACAAAAAAATTCATAAATACAAAGTATAAAGATACTAGCAAACTTTTCAAAAGAAAGGGACGCAAAGCTATGGGTCTAAGGGACAGAAATCCTATGATTGCCAGGTTGCCTAATTATAACGATTATAGAGGCGACCCATCGTCTCTTTTATTATGTTAAATTATAAAGAATTTACAACTGCCTAGAGGGGAGCTGAGGTATATAATCAAGGAAGATTGATATTTAATAGATGATTATTTAACCAGTACAATTACTAGAAACTTAAGGAGTGTTTAATTTTGAAAAGACTGAAATTTAGAATTGCTATAGCCTTTACCTTAATAAGTGTCCTTCTGTTTTTAACTACAGGTATTGCTGCATCGATTTTCTCTAAGGGATCTTTAGTTGAGGTTTCTGAAATACTAAGCAACGAAGTAGTACAATCTAACGCTGATACGATTTCAGAATATATTACTGCTCGTATAAGCGAGCTGAAGCATATAGCCCAATATGATAATTTAAAAACCATGGATATTGAGGGTTCAATGGACTACCTTATCCGTGTAGCAGAGGAAAGTGAATATGAATCCATAGCTATAGTAAGACCCAATGGTCAAGCTTGGACTACAACTGGGGCAACCTTAGACCTGTCCAAAAGTCCCTATATGAAGGAAATTTTTCAAAATGGTGCAAGCACCTTCGTTTCAGATCCTTTCCTTGCGAAATCATCAGGCAATATTATTATATCAGTAGCTCAGGTTATTGTTGATGATTCTGGAAAGAAGGTGGGTGTTTTATCAGCAGCATTAACATTAAGTAAAATAACAGAAATCTCAGAGGGTATAAACATTGAAGAAAAAGGCTTTGGATGGATAGTAAACCAAAATGGTTTAATCATAGCCCACAAAGATCCTGAAGTGGCAATGATAGAGGATATTGTTGAATATGAGGAGGGGGTTTATAAAGAGGTAAAAGTCCATAAGAATGAACTCCTTGAAAGTCCCCATGGTGTGATAGAAACCTTCGTAAAGGATGAAGAGGTTTATCTTTTTTACTCAACCATTGATCATACTTTAAACTGGAGGCTTGTAGTGGAAATCCCTCAGAGTGTTCTATTAAGCAGTATATCGAAATTATATAAAACTCTGGGTCTATTAATACTTATAGTCCTTCTGATAATGACAGCAGCAGCTTTCCTGATTTCTAATATTATAACAAAGCCTATTGCTGAGATAACAAAATATAGTGAAAAGGTTTCCAATTTAGATTTTACTGATGATATTCCTCAAAGCCTGATAAATCGGAAGGATGAAATTGGTGCCCTATCAATATCCTTTAACAATATTCTACTAAACCTTAGGGGCTTTATAAAAAATATTGCAGAAAATTCCCAGTATATAACAACCTCCTCTCATCAACTAACGGAAATTAGCCATCAATCAACTAAGGCAGCAGAAGAGGTTGCTAAAACCATTGAAGAAATAGCAAAGGGAGCTAATGACCAAGCTAAAGATACTGAAAAAGGAGCTCTAAATATAGATGAGCTTGGAAGACTTATTGAAAAAGATCAAAACTATATGGAAATGTTAAATTCTTCAGTAGAGGAAGTCTTTAAGCTTAAAGAAGACGGTTTAGAAATCGTTAAGGTGTTAGTAGAAAAAACAATGGAGAGTAATAATGCTGCCAAAGAGGTTCATGATATCATAGAAAACACCAATAAAAGCGCAGAAAGAATAGAAAACGCAAGTGAGATGATAAAAAACATTGCTTCTCAAACCAATCTTCTAGCCCTAAATGCAGCTATAGAGGCTGCCAGAGCAGGGGAGGCAGGAAAGGGCTTTGCAGTAGTTGCAGAGGAAATTCGAAAGCTAGCAGAGCAGTCTAATGATTTTACTGAAGAAATCGCTAAGATTATTAAAGAATTAAGTAGTAAAACCCTAGAGGCTGTTCACACCATGAAGGAGGTTGGAAACATAGTAATCTCTCAAACGGAAAGTGTTGAAAATACGAATAAGAAATTCGAAGGAATATCCAGCGCCATAGAAAATATCACAAAAGTGATCCATGAACTTAATCACTCCGGTAGAGAAATGGATAACAAAAAAGATGAAATTATAAACATTATTCAAAACCTATCAGCTATTTCTGAAGAAAATGCTGCTGGTACACAGCAGGCTTCTGCTTCCGTTGAAGAGCAGACAGCATCCATGGAGGAAATTGCTAATGCCAGCGATTCCTTGGCACGATTAGCAGAAGAAATGCAAACCAGCATAGCAAAATTTAAATTCTAGATAATATTAAGAACAGGTAGCAACGAAGATTGCTACTTGTTTTTTATTATGTAATTATCTAGAAGGATTTAAGAAAATTTATTACAATAATGTGAAAGAGTTTTTGAAGGATATTAAATAGAGATATAGAAAATTATCATCTATAATGCATAAGGATATTTCAGGTGCATCTATAGTTAAAGTGTTTTAGCCTTCTGCTTTTATTCATATCAAATATTAGAAGAAGGGTTATGGGAAAAGGAGGAATATTGTGGATACAATTAAAAGCATATCATTGATTTTGGCTATTTTGGGACTGATTTATTTATCTGTAAATATAATTTTACGGAAGAAAGCTATAGGTGTAATGAATAAAATTGGTAAAGAAAACATCTTGCTAATCTCTGAAAATGCTAATTTCTTTGGACAAGAATCAGTATCTATGCAAATAAGGGGAAATGGCACTCTTGTATTACTAAAGGATAAGTTATACTTTGAGCTTCTTTTACCAAAGAAAGTTATTGAAATCCCTATAGAGAGGATCGAAGGGATTGATGAAACTAGAAGTCATTTAGGTAAATCAGTAGGGAGTAAATTAGTGAAGATTACTTATAGAAATGATAAAAATTCATTGGATTCATGTGCCTGGTTAGTGAGAAACCGAAAAGATTGGATGGATAAAATTAAAGAGCTTATTGATAACTAAAGAAAAAAATGGTATAATATTAATAGTGACACAATAAGTGTCTCCCCAAAGATATATCTTCTGATATATCTTTTTATTTTTTTGAGGAAAAAGCCGCCATTTATCCCATGGTAGGCTTTTTTCTATTTTGAAAGGAGAGGTTTTATGAGTAGCGAAATTTTGAAAAGAAATGAGAGGTTAGAGGGGGTTTTCAACAGAGTAGCAGCAAGTTTTGATACTATAGGTCCCAATTATTTTTCGTATTTTGGAGAAAAACTGGTTGATTACTCAGAAATTAGGGAAGGATCAACTTTACTAGATGTAGCATTTGGTAGAGGAGCATCACTATTTCCAGCTGCTAAATGTGTATTAGAAAAGGGGCAAGTTGTGGGAATTGATTTTTCTAAAGAAATGGTAAAGGAGACAGCAGCACTTATTGGTAAACTGGGTATAAGCAATATTGAAGTTCTACAAATGGATGCGGAAAAGTTAGATTTTCCTAACAATCAATTTGATTACGTAATAAGTGGATTATCTACATCCTTCTTTTCTAATCCACTAATGGCATTAGAGGAGATGTATAGAGTATTAAAGGATGGAGGCAGGTTTGGTATAAGCACATGGAAAAAGAGAGATAAGAGAGGGGCGTTAGACAGAGCATATACCAAAGTATTTCCTCAAAAACAGGAGGATGCCTTAAGGAAAATACCAACAAGACCTGATTTTGGCTCAATTGATGGAGTTGAAAAAATATTACAAAATATAGGATTAAAAAATATAGAAATTATCGTAGAAGAGAAGAGATTTTATTATAAGGATGAAGAAGAGTGGTGGCAGGAGCAATGGACAAATGCAACCCGTGGCTTATTTGAACATGTTGAAGGTATGGGTGCCCTAGATGAATTTAAAAATGCAGCATTTATAGAGCTTATGGAAAATAAAGATGTTAATGGAATACGTTTTGATGCAGAGGTGATTTTTGGTTTTGGTGAAAAATAGAGGGATAAGGAATAAAGGGAAGTCAAATGACTTCCCATAGATTTATTTATTATACTCCTTTATTTTAAACTTTTTTACATACAACAACCATTAAGTAATATTTAAAATCTTTCTTGGGGATTTCAATGATTTCATCTATCTGATGATACATTACAACATTCCTAAAGGGCTTTAATACTTCTAAAAATTCTTCTTCGGTATATTGATAGACATGATAGGGACATGAGCAGGGCTGACCTTTACCCCTTCCAAAGGGGGTTGATATAATTAGAGTACCATCGGGTTTAAGCAAATCATATAGGTTTTGAATAAACCTTTTATCCCCTTCAAAGTGTTCAATAGTTTCAAAGCTCAGGATTGTATCAAAGGTACCATACTTATTTTTAAGCTTTGGATTTAAAGCATTATCAACATAATACACAGTCTTATGGAAATTATAATGATCCATTGCATATTTTATTGAATCAGCACACAAATCAATTCCTACGAGTTCATCAATATTAGGATTATTCTTTAAAAGGATTTCACTACCATATCCGACACCGCAGGCAATATCTAAAACCCTTCCTTTACAGTACTTCTTAGAAAACTCATATCTTGCTATATGCTCTAGTAACATTCCGTTTTTAGGGCTCATAACCTTTGGAATAACCCTTTCGCCAGTTAACTTCATCATGTCTACATCCTTTTTATATTTTGTTTTATAGCTATTTAATATATATTAGTATTATAACAAATTATAATAGATATGTAGAGAACTGAACTTATACATTAACTTTAAGGGGAGGACTCGAAGTGAAGGGAGATAAATATGTCTTTAAAGAATCATCCAGACTATGAAATAGAAGTGAACCGATTGGAATACACAAAGGAATATATAGATAAGACCCTTGACGCAACAGAAGAGTACCGTAAGCTTTATAAAGAAAATATTAAGGAGGCCATGTTGAATCTTGATTATTTAGATAGCTCCCAAAGCTATATAAGCATATTAATAAATACGAAGTTCATGGAAATGGCTGATCGAAATTATGAAAGCTTATCTCGATCTAGAAACAAGCCCTATTTTGCCCGCATTGACTTTAGGCAAAAGGGTGAAGAAACCATCGATAAAATCTACCTTGGTAAAACCTCCTTGTTTAGAGCAGAGGATAGTATTCCCCTAATAGTTGACTGGCGATCACCTATAGCCAATGTCTACTATGAGGGGAGGCTTGGTGAAACCTCTTATGAGGTGGAGGGAAATACTCAAGAGGGAGAGCTGCTTTTAAAAAGGCAATATTCTATAGAAGAGGGTGAGCTACAAAGCATTTTAGATATAGATTTAACCACTAATGACGCTTTTCTGCAGGCATCCTTAGAGGCCAATGCAGAGGATAAGCTGAAGGATATTGCCTCCACCATTCAAGCTGAGCAAAATAGAGTTATTCGGGCTGATATGGCTAAACCCCTAATCGTTCAAGGGGTGGCAGGCAGTGGAAAAACCACCATTGCCCTTCATCGAATAGCCTACTTCATTTACACCTATGAGAAAACCTTCCATCCAGAGAACTTCATGATCATAGCACCCAATCGATTGTTTTTGAATTATATTTCAGAGGTGCTTCCAGAATTAGGGGTCGAGAGGGTTAAGCAAACCACCTATGTAGACTTTATGACAGAGCTGGTTGGTACAGACTATAAAATTCATGGGGAATCAAACAAGCTAATTTTACTCATGAATCAAAAGGTTGCTAATAAAGCTTCAGATCACTTAAGTTTATTAAAGTGGGCTACGGCCTTTAAGGGGTCATTGGAGTTCAAAAACATAATCGATAGCTTTGTCGAAATTATTGAGGATCAATTTACCCCTTCTATAGATTTTACCTTTGATGGAATTGTTTTGATGAAGGCAGAAGAAGTAAAGAAAATGTTCATTGAAGAACTAACTTATCTTCCACTATATAAGCGAATACCCGAAATCAAAAAGACCTTAAGAAATAGGCTAAAGCTCATAAAAAAGGAAGTATTGAGAAAAACAGAAGAAGGATATGACCGAGAAATACAACGATTAAGGGACACCTTAGAAGTCAATGAAAATAGACGTAGAAAAATTGTTGAATTAATCGATAAGAGGGACAATAAATTGAAAAAGCTAACCAATACTTCAAAGGTTTTGGTTAAGAGCTATATTTCTAAATTTCCTAAAAAAGAGCTTTTTGATTATTACTCAGAGTTCATGAATAATATGGAGCTTTTTTTAAGGCATGAAGGGAAGGATTTATCAAGTAAACAGATCTCCTATCTGACCTCTAAAACCCTAGATTTATTAGCAAATAAAACCTTCCAACTGGAGGATTTAGCACCTTTGGTGTACTTGAGATATAGAATTTTTGGATTTGATAAAAAAATTGAAGTAAACAGTGTGGTAGTGGATGAGGCACAAGATTTCAGCCTTTTTCAGATATACACCTTAAAAGAAATCTTAAAGACCAACATGATTACATTGTTAGGGGACATTTCCCAAGGAATACATTCCTATAGAGGAATCCAAAGCTGGGAAGAGGTGCTAGATCAAGTATTTGATCGACAAAGAAGCAATTATATGACCCTTGTGCAAAGCTACCGTACAACAATAGAAGTGATGAATCTGGCCAATGAAGTTATCAAGAAACTAAATAACCCCAATATTGTTCTAGCTAAACCCGTGATTAGGCATGGAGATAAGCCATTTGTAAAGGCCTTTACAGAGGAGACATCTCTAATGAAGGATATTGAGATGAAGGTGCTTGAAATGCAAGAGAGAAATTATAAGTCGATTGCAATTCTGTGTAAAACCAATGGAGACTGTAACAAAATCAAGAAATATCTAGATAAGCATAGTGAAATAAGGGCCCTATTATTAGATGAAAAAATGATTAACTATAATGCTGGAGTAATGATTGTTCCTTCTCATCTAGCAAAGGGATTAGAATTTGATGCCGTTATTATCGCTTGTATAAACGATGGATATGAAGAAAATGACTTGGATATTAAACTTCTATATGTTGCAATCACTCGAACCCTTCACAGGCTCTTTATTTGTTATATGAAAAATAAGCTTCCTATTCTGAGTAATATGGATGATGAGTTAATTACCCATATTCAATAAAATCCTTAGATAAATTCCTTTACTAGGACTGTATCTAATAGCTTTTAATCATCCAGCAATCTAGATGACTTCGTCATCAATCTTATGTCCTGATGTAAAATAGGCCTTAGTTGAATCTATTGATTATTAAGGGTTAAATATAAAAAACTGTACTTCAATTAGTACAGTTTTTTATAATAAAAAAACTATGTTAGAGCCAATTTTCCTTTTTCATCTCCTGTAGGAACCGGTTTATCATCTGCATTGAGAATGAGATCAGATGTAATTCGACCCGATTCAAAGATGGTAGGTAAGCCACTACCTGGATGAGTTCCTCCTCCAACTAAATAGCAGTTATCGAATTCTTGGAATCTATTATGGGGTCTAAAGTATAGCATCTGTGTGATATTATGACCTAGGTTAAAGACCGCTCCCTTATAAACTGACATCTCTTTTTCCCAATCAAGGGGTGTAATCATCCGTTGAACTTCTATATGCTTTCGAATATCAGTAAGGCCCGCCTTCTCCTCTAGTATATCTAGTACTTTTTCCCTGAAACCCTCTTTTTCCTTTTCCCAGTCTATAAGGCTGGTATTGTTAGGTACAGGAACAAGTACATATATTGTAGACTTGTTTTCAGGGGCCAAACTTTTATCGGTAATCACAGCATTCTGAATGTATATAGATGGATCTTGAGATAGAATTTTTTTATGGGAAATTTCCTCTACATTATTTTTATAGTCATCAGAGAAAATAATATTATGATGGGGAACATCGTATACCTTATCAACCCCTAGATATAGCATAAAAGTAGAGCATGAGAATTTGCTCTTCTCAATCTTTTTCCGGGTATACTTTTTCTTATATTGGTCCTTTACTAGAGTGTTCATTGCATGGGCAAAATCTGCATTGATAACCGTATAATCACTATAATGCTTTGAACCATTTTCTAAATACACTCCAACAATACGATTATTCTCTATAATTAGTTCCTTCACTGGAGTATTTAGATGAATGGAGCCACCCTCTTCTCTAATGACCTTTGCCATAGCTTCAGAAATCTCTCCAAAGCCTCCCATAACGTGATGAATTCCTCCGGCATGCTCAATGTAGGAGATGATGCTATAACCTCCAGGGCAATCCCATGGTGACATGCCCAGATATTTTGCTTGAAAGGTGAAGGCCATTTTAAGGTCATCCTCTTTATAATATTGTCCCAATACATCAAACAGACTTTTATGGGCTCCTAGATGGGGAAGGGCTCTTAAAAACTCCTTTTTAAGAAAATCCCTAGGAGATAGATAAGTTTGTTTTAAGCAATCAAAAAGCAAATCGAACTTCTTCTGTTCTTTATTCATGAATCGACGATAACCATCAACATTACCAGGAAATAACCGCTCTAATTCTTTTTCCATCTCTACCGAGTCACTAGAGGGGTAAAATTCTTTGCCATTTCCGTATACAATACGATATAGTGGATTGATGGCTTCAATAGTTAAGTAATCATGGATATTTCTACCGCTGCGAGAGAATACATCCTCAAGGACATTCTTCATCATTAAGAAGGTGGGACCTAAGTCAAATTTATAACCATCTACTGTAAAAGTAGAAGTTCGCCCCCCGATAAAAGGTTGTTTCTCAAATATATTCACTTGGTATCCTTCACTTGCCAACAGCATTGCTGTAGTAAGTCCACCAGGACCTGCTCCAATAATAGTAACCTTCTTTTTCATTTTCTAACCTCCCCTAAACAAACAATTTTTATTTAATCCTTTATGATGCTATAATTTTTATAAACTAGAATCAATTTTCTTTACGTAATGAGAAGAAGTTATTACATAGATACCACTGAATGAAATATTTAAACTAAATAGCTATAAAAAATAGAGTAAACATTTCGAAATGTGATATTATAAGGAAGAAATGATTTCAAAACATAGGAGGGTAAAATATGGGGAGTTTTGGAGATCGATTAAAGGCATTAAGAAAAGCCAAGAAGTTGACTCAAAAAGAATTAGCTGAAAGTTTAAATCTTGCTCAAACTACAATAGCAAACTATGAAGGAAATTTAAGGCTTCCAAACTATGATACATTGAATACCCTAGCCAAAACATTTGAAGTATCCATTGATTTCTTAATTGAGGGAGAAAAGAAAAAATCTAATGTCATTCTAAGAGATGAAGAACCCATAGGAAGGATTCAATCCTATAAAGAGTTTGATTTAGAAGAACTGAAGGAAGTTTATATAAGAGAGCTATTAAATGGCAACGGGCGGAAGGTATACGATGAATTAGTTCATTTATTGAGACAAGGGGTAAGACTTAAGGATTTATATAGGCGAATTATTGAGGCAGCCCTTGTTGAGGTAGGTAAAGAATGGGAAGAAAATAAGATTACTGTAGGACATGAGCATTATTTTTCAGAGGAAACGTTAAATCTATTAGCTCAGCTAAACTCCCATATATATGCAAAAGAAAACAAAAAATACAGGGCAGCTTTATTATGCACCCATGGAGAAGGACATTTTATCGCCCTTAAAATGATCAACAATCTGCTAGAAGAGGATGGATGGGAGACATACTTTTTGGGCACTAATGTACCACTGGATGGCCTAATAACTCTCTTAAAGGAAAAAAATATTAACTTAGTTGCTTTGTCAATAACAATGAATTACCACCTAAATGGTACAGAAGCTTTGATTAAAGCTATCAAAAGTAGCAATAATACCAAACCTATAAAAGTTCTAGTAGGGGGTAGAGCATTTTCTCATAATCCTAATCTATGGAGAACCATAGGAGCAGATGGGTTTGCCATTGGTTTTGAGCGGATTGTAGAAGTGTGTAATGAGTTAGTAAATGAATAGAGTTGAGTTTACATAAAACATACCATGTTTGCTAGAGTTTTTTAAATGGTGTCATTGAAGGATTTTAATTGGAGATTATAGAAATTATGATTATCGAATAAGAAAAAAAATATCAAGTCGTGCTAATCATTATTATGATAAAAAGCCTTTAACAGGTGATGAATCATAAATAAACGGAAGGGTTTTATTGGTTATAATTTGTTGATTTATGGAAGGGGGTGGAATATGTCTGTAGGATGGTCAGCGCTGGGAGTTGGAATAATGTCAATAATATGGGGATTAATTTCATATTATGGTGATGAATCATTTGATGAGGGCATAGTAGAAGCCTATTCAAAAAAGTATATTATAATTGATGAAAAACGACTAATTAACCATGTGCATTTGTCTAGAATAGGTCATGGTTCGATTTTTATATTAGTTTATTTACTGCAAATATTTCACGTTAGTAATATGATAAGCGTTATTATTGTATTTGTCGGTATTATTTTAATGATAGGAGTACATTTCTATCAAAGAAAAAAATTTCTTTTACCAAAAAATCAATGATTAAACAAATGATGGGGATTGCATAGATAGGGGGATGTAAAGTGGAAAAGATTAAGAAAAAGGTATGCATATATAGTCTAGGAGGTGTTGGGGCTATTTAGGTCAAATCATAAACAAAACCAAAGAAACACTGATTCCCATATAACGGAATCGGTGTTTTTTGATGAATCAACAATATTAGAGATTTTAGGTTTTCTTTTTAAAGCCTACTTAACTAAAGTTTCTTCATTTCAATTAATTTATCGATGGAGACTGGAGTGAATTGAGGGGATACTTTATTAACCCTCCACTGGGCATCTACCCACAGTCCTATAACTTCAACATTGCTATTCCAACCTTCAACAATTTTTACGGCTTCCCTGATTTGTTGAATTTGAGTTTCTTCGTCAGAAGGATTTCCACCACAATCAAAGTGACCAACTACTGCTATTACCTTAGAATCATGCTTTTCAGTTGAAATTGAAACCCGTAACTTGATTGATTCAATAGCTGATTTATTAGTGTGCTCTGCTAATATTTTGTTTGGACCAGCCTCCGTAATCATGTCTACATACTCAGCCACATATTCTGTTTTCATATAATTAATTACCGGAATTTGAGTCCTTCCATCCATGCAATTAATCGAAGTTACAAACCTATTAGTAGTATTCATTTTGCTAAATCCTCCATCAGCAGTTATATATATGTAGTTTCTCAGAGTTTTGTAGGATGTATTCCCATTAAACACCAAGGATGTTGAGCCCTCTGATTCTTTATGTTTCTAACATATACTATAACCCATTTTAAGGTTTTAGTATACTCCTTATTAGAGGACACGATTGTGTCTTCTTTTTTTATTTAATAGGAAAAGTTATCTTTTTTCCTATTAATGGATTTCCACTTAAAAATCAAATATCCATCCTATGAAGATAAAAGTCTAAAGTGTGTCTTTGATAATATTGTTGTAATTAAAGATATAAAAGCGTATAATTTAAATATCCCCCATGGGGGGATATTGGGGCGAAGGGGATGCTTATATGAATCAGGATAAGGTATATGCAGTAAAGAAGCATTTAGGAGAATATGACAGTATGAAAATAATCATGTTGTTAGCTATTCCGGCAATGATCGAAAACATACTGCAGGTGTTTATAGGAGTAGTAGATACATATTTTGTAGGTAAGCTTGGAACAGAAGCTATTGCAGGTGTTGGAATAACAAACTTAACTATGAATGTAAATATTGCATTTTTCCTGGCACTGGGGATTGGGACAACCGCTGTTGTATCAAGGTATACAGGGGCAGAAGAAAATGACAAAGCTGATCATGCAGTTAAGCAATCAGTTATTATGGCTTTGTTAATTGGATTAATATTTGGTAGTATTAATTTGATTTTCTCAAGGAGAATTTTGCAACTCTTGGGAGCAGAGGATGGGGTAATTGAATATGCTCTACCATACTTTCTATCCGTTGCTGTTCCTTCGGTATTTTTATGTGTAAATATGGTTTTGTCTAGTGCCCTAAGAGGTGCTGGGGATACTAAAACACCGATGAAAGTTGCAATTATTTCAAATTTTATAAATGCGATTCTAAACTATATATTAATTTTTGGCGTATTTAGTTTTAGTGGTCTTGGAATTTTAGGAGCTGGTCTGGCAACAACTATTTCGAGAATAATCAGTGTTATACTATTAGTGAGAAAAATTAATAGCGAAGAAATCAAAATGAATATTTCTATATTTGAAGAATGGAAAATTGATTTTAAAATGTTAAGTTCTATTACAAAGATTAGTATACCTGCTGCATTGGAAAGGTTAATCATGAGATCCGGTCAACTTATTTATGGTGGGATGATTATAAAAATAGGAACAGAAGCTTATGCAGCCCACAATATTGCAGGGACGATAGAAACATTTTCTTATTTACCGGGCATGGGATTTGGTGTGGCAGCGGCCACTCTAGTGGGTCAGAACCTAGGTAAAAAGAAAGAAGATGAAGCTCAAAGGTTTGGTTTAATGTCCTACTTATTATCTACAGGATTTATGGTGATTGTGGGAGTTGTTTTTTATATTTTCGCACCATTTCTTGCAAGCTTATTTACAAAAGATGAAAATGTCAGTAATCAGGTGGTTCAAGTGTTAAGGATAATTGCTTGGTTTCAACCCTTCTTGTGTATTACACTAGTTATAACATCAGCTCTTCAGGGGGCAGGTGATACGAAGTTTCCCATGTATTCATCCCTTATAGGAATTTGGGGAACTCGGGTTTTAGGAGTATATATACTATGTATAAGATTAGGGTTTGGATTAGTTGGTGTCTGGATTGCCTATGCTATAGATATAACGGTTAGAGGAGCTATTCTAATGATACGATACTTAAGGGGTAAATGGAAAAATGTAAATATATCATAGTTTTTATAATAGGAGGATTTAAAATATGAAAAGTCATAAGCACCCTAATCAAAAAAAAATCATTAATAGAATGTCTAGAATAATTGGCCACTCCGAAGCAATAAAAAGAATGCTAGAAGAAGAAAAAGAGTGTGGTGAGATATTAATACAGATTGCAGCTGTTAAATCAGCTTTAAATAATGTGGGGAAATTAATCCTAAAGGATCACATTAATCACTGTATTGTTGAAACAGCAGTTAATGAAGATGATCAAGCTTTAGAAAAATTAGCTGAAGCAATAGACAAGTTTATAAAGTGATGGATTATAACAATACATTTTTAGGAAAGCCAATAGATTAATGATATTAGTAATAAACATTGTAGCTATATTAACGGATAGTGGGATCTCGCCTCGCTATCTTTTTTAATAATGAAAGAACAAGTGAATATAATGCTTCAGTAAGGTGCCAGGGGTTTGGGGGATTTTTTGCATAAATTTACTTTATGAGCGAAGCAGAGAAATTGAAAAAAAATTGCAAATAGCAGAAACTATTGTATTTATTTAGAGTCTAAACAAGCAGAAGCAGTGATTATATGGATTATGATATGTACTATTTAACATCGGAGTTTTTCATCAACTAGTTAGTATATACTCTAAGAAATAAAGGGAATTTAATGAAAATGAAAGGGGAATGGGAACTGTGAGGGAAAGAAAAAAACTTCTATTATCTTTAATCATTATAGCCTCAATATTAGGCTTAGTTATAGGATATTTAAAGCACAATAAAGCAGAAGAGTTGAAATTAGGAAGATATGTTATGCAAGAAGACTCAAGACCAGAGAGTTGGACATGGGTTTTACTGAAGGAAAATTCTCAGTTTGAATTCAATCGTGGTATTGTTTCATATCGTCCTAGAGGTACTTACTCGATTAAGGATGGAAAGCTAATACTTTACGTTAGTGAAAAAGAATCTTATGTTTTTACAATTGATGGAGACAAGTTAATATTTGACAGAGGAGACTTCGTTGGTAATTTGGTTAAAGAAGGAGCAATTTTTAAGCTATCTGACAAGGAATAAAGAAAGATAGAATCTTCCAACATTTTAATAATAGAATTATTTCACATCATCTTTTAAAGTATACAAGATGAATAATATACTCTAACAATTTATATCATGTTAGTCGAGAGATGAGAATATCAATTTATTGATAAAGTGAAAGTAGGTGGTGTTTATGAAAAATAAACTAGAATTAGAGTTGAGGTTTATGGAGGGAGGTAACAAGTGAATAGGAAGTTTGAGTAAGGTACCTGGAGTTATAGGTGCTTTTTTGCTTGCACAATATAAGCTTTTTACTCGATCTGTATATTCAAAATATTACTATGGTTAAATTAATTAGGTAGTTCAGGCATAAAATATTTAAAATATTCGCAAGAAATTAAATTGACAAGTAAATAACAGATATGCTAAAATATAAAAAGATTTAATGAAAATGAATATCGTTATCACATGAACTACATAATCAAAAACACAAGAAATCTAATGTAGGTCTAAGTTTACAAATCGTAATATCACTTAAGGAGGAAAAAAATGAAAAGATTCATTGCAGGGTTATTAATTGGAGCAAGCTTAATGAGTGGGGTAGCTTATGCTTCAGGAGGAAAATTTGAAGTAGCTTTTCAAGCAGTACAGTTTTACTTTGATGGAGTGCAAAAATCACCTATGGGTAATCAAGGGGTATTTATCCACCAAGGAACTACATACGTACCTATTAGATTTATCTCAGAGAATCTTGGAAAGGAAGTAATATGGGATGGCAAAAACAAAGCAGTTCTAATTAATGAAAAGTTAAAAGAAATCAGCTATCAAGACGGAACCTATAGGGGAGCCTATGTAGATAGTCCTATGATGCAAGTAGGTGTGGAGTTTAAATTAGAAAGTAACATTGTTACCGCATTTAGCTTTAAGCACCTAGAGTACAAAGGTAAAGATTATTTAAAAGAAGAAGAAGATCAAACAATTATAGATCTTAAAGCACAATATGATGAGCTAGCCAATTACCTTATAGGCAAAGATATACGTGGGAGTCTAGCGGATCTCTATAAGCCAGGTATTATTGTAACAAATACAGTAGATACTTTTACAGGAGCTACACTTAGAGGTGGAAAAGTAATCTCTGCCACAAGAGACGCTTTAAATAGAGGAGTTTATAAGCCATCAGCTACTGAAAATTTAAACCAACCTCTGCTTGAGAGCTATGGAGATGGAACCTATAGAGGTACTTACATAGATGGAGGGTATCAACAGGTAGGTGTGGAGTTTAAATTAGAAAGTAACATTGTTACCGCATTTAGCTTTAAGCACCTAGAGTACAAAGGTAAAGATTATTTAAAAGAAAAAGAAGATCAAACAATTATAGGTCTTAAAGCACAATATGATGAGCTAGCCAATTACCTAATAGGCAAAGATATACGTGGGAGTCTAGCAGATCTCTATAAGCCAGGTATTATAGTAACAAATACAGTAGATACTTTTACAGGAGCTACACTTAGAGGTGGAAAAGTAATCTCTGCCACCCGAGATGCTCTAAATAGAGGACTTTACAAGCCCGAAGCTAATGGGCAATCAGGTCTAGAGATAGTGAAGAACTATGAAGATGGAATCTACAGAGGAGCTTATGTAGATGGAGGTTATCGACAAGTAGGTGTGGAGTTTAAATTAGAAAACAATATCGTTACATCATTTAGCTTGAAACACCTAGAGTATAAGGGAATAAACTATATAAACGAGAAGGAAAACCAAACAATTGTAGGCTTGAGAGAACAATATGACCAACTAGCTAATTATTTAATCGGAAAAGATATTCAAGAGAGTTTAATGAATCTTTATAAGCCTGGAGAGATAGTAACAAATCAAGTAGATACATTTACAGGAGCTACCATTAGAAGTGGAAAGATTATTTCAGCTACTCGAGATGCTCTAAATAGAGGAGTATATAGTTATTCAAAATAAAAATGCATTGAAATTTCATTGAGTATGCCCAGGCTAGTAGATTGTAGAATAAAATAAGTAAATAATATGCCGTCAATCACTTATTATGGTTGACGTCTTTTTTATGCTGATTGAATAAAACAAGAGAGTTAAAAGTAATGTTGTTATTAGATTAATAGTTGGGTTCATCGTTCTCCTAAAATCTTTGTTACAATATTATGTATATACATGAATGAAGTACATTTAAATTACCTCCAGCATAAAATGTGCTTCTATTCCTATTACCACCATAATTTATACTATGTATCATTTGATCATACAGAAAGATTTAGAGTTGAGGTTTATGGAGGGTGGTGACACTGCCTATAAGATCGGCAGAGACAGTTGCCAATCAAATGAGAGAGTATATAAATAATAACTATCAGATTCTTGGTTTGATAGGGATACAAGAAAGCCCATCCTGTGATACCTTGGGAAAAAAGGGAATTTTTATGGAGGAACTGATGGGATTATTTAAAAGAGACAATATTGATATTAGCTTCTTTGATGTTCCAGAAGGATATATAGAAGGAGAAAGTGAAGTAACTATCGACGCCTTTAGAAAACATATAAAAAGCATATTAGATAAATAAAATAGGCAATATGTTGGTAACAAACATAGTAACTATATTAGTGAGTACAAATACTAGCTTATTTTCAAGGATAGTGGGATATCACCCCACTATCCTTTATATATTCAGTCATAATAAATTGTATACTAATAATGGTTCTTAGTGTCAACACATATATGCTAAAGGCTACAATTTCCGGAAGTTGCTACATTATAATTTTGTAAAGTTTAAAGGGTTTTATTTGGAGTATAGAGAATAATTATAGATGTTTACTATGAAATGTAAACACAAAAATATAAATAGGAATGTGGTGGAGGTGTGATGTTAAAATGAAAGAAGTAACTGTTACGGTAATTCTTTTCGTAGTATCAATTGGAGCGCTTGTTTTAAGTTTTTACTCATTTAAAGAAAAAGGATTTTTGATTAATAATGCCTATATCTATGCAACAAAAAAAGAACGGAACAGTATGGATAAAAAGCCACATTATCGGCAATCAGCAATAGTATTTTTCTTGATTAGTATCATGTTTTTATTAATTGCTATTGAAGTGCTTTTGGATATCCGATGGATTCTTTACGTAGTGTTAGCAGTAATTGCTGTGACGATATTTTATGCCATTGTATCCAGTATATTAATCGAAACTAAAAAGAAATAGAGCTTTTTTCAATATATCTTTGTAAATAAGAATAAATGAGTATAATTTAGTTTTTAATTATAATACATCATATGTAAAATGCGAAGTGAAAGTATTTTGTGGGAGGGGGTTCATAATGAGGAATAAGACAACAATGATAATGGTTATGTCTATTTTGACTGTTATTATTGGCATGATTTTTAATTTTCAAGAGTTCTTAATGGGAAGTACTGCAACTATAAAGAATCTGATTGTTACATTGGCATATATAATCATTTGGATTCTTATTTTAGTAATTAGCATACAAAACAAAAATCATAGGGTCATAAAATGCTTTTCAGTATTATGGATTGTAACTTCACTTATCGCTATGGTTACAGCATATGTTAATATTACAGGTGCTTCAGCAGATTGGGCAATACCTCTTGCGATATTACTCTTAGGTCAATGGTATGGAATCCATTTTTTTGTCACAAGTTTTTTAACATCTTCCATTATAGTTGCATCTATATCTTTAGTGATGTCTTTGGTTTGTATTGTAATGCTTAGACACACAAAATGAGAGTTTGATTATCAGCTGTTTGAAAATATAATCAGAGAGCCTTAAATTCTTAGATTAATTTATTTTCTTTATAAGTCTGATAGATTTGTTATGCGAACAAAGTTCATTTTTACAATTTGAGAACATATTTTAGATATTTGGAGTCTAACAAGTAAAGGAGGTACTCTCATGAAAAGGAAATTATATTTACTAGTTTGTATGGTTATAACTATGACGCTCTTGTTTGGGTGCAGAGGTTATAATAACCGCAATTCAGACGAAGGAACAGGAAACACCGTCCAACATGATGATATAGACTGGGAGTTTACAACATATGAAAATGTTAACGATTTTGTTGGTGTTACTATGATTGTAAAGGAAGAAACAGTGTTGCCTACTGGATTGACTGTAATATTTGAGAATAATTCTGACAATCGGTGTACTTATGGTGATTATTTCTTGTTGGAAAAGAAAATCAATGAAAAGTGGTATCAGGTTCCTGTAGCTATAGAAGGGGAATATGGATTTCATGATATAGGATATGAGTTGGTTTCTGGGGACAGTGGAGAATGGAAAGTCAATTGGGACTGGCTCTATGGAAGCTTAAATACTGGTGAATATCGTATAATAAAAGATATTCTAGATATTAGAGGTACAGGGGATTATGATAAATATTATATGGCAGCAGAGTTTACAATAGATTAGCCGAAAAATGAAAAATGACTTAATGGAGGGAGCATATGCTAAGAAGTAAGCGGATTGTTGTATTAGCACACTGCATATTAAATACGAATGCAAAAGTATATGGTTTAAGCAGCTATAAAGCTATAATGACTAAATTAGTTGAATATTTTATAAAAAATGACATAGCAATGATACAGCTACCATGTCCAGAGATGCAGGTTTATGGAACAAGAAGGTGGGGACTGGTAAAAGAACAGCTTAATACTCAATTTTATCGAAAAAACTGTAGGAAAATGCTCAAAGGGTTGATTTGGCAACTAGATGACTATAAGAATAACGGTTATAACATAATAGGGATTGTTGGTGTTAATGGCAGTCCAAGCTGTGGAGTTTCCAGAACATGTAGTGGGGTTGATTGGTTTGGCGAGTTTTTAGATAAAGAAGATACATGGAGGAAGATTGAATCACTTAAATCAATTGATGGACAAGGTGTATTCATTGAGGAATTAATATTATTATTAAATAAGTATAATTTAGAAATACCCATATTTGAAATAAGCGAAACCAACACAGACGCTTCGATTGATGAGATAATATGCAAGTTTGAATCGCAGATAATTACTAATCCATAATGTTCTATATCAATAATCTAACTAGTTTATACATAACAAGATTTTACCTATACAAGTAACATTTTGTATAGAAAATATCAATTTGACTGAAACTTTCTCCTTAAGTAAACTTATATAAGTGAGTAATCTTAATAAGATGACAGAAGGAGGAGTTAACATGAAAAAAATATTATCAATATTATTAGCTTTATTGATGCTTAGTAGCCTAGTTGCTTGTTCTAGCCAAAGCACAAATGAAAAAAACACTGAAAATACCAATAATGATACCTCTTGGACTAAAGTTCAGGATAAAGGAGAATTGGTAGTAGGTAATTGTCCAGAATATCCACCATTCTCATCGAGAAACCCTAACGGTGAAATAGAAGGCTTCGACTCTGATTATGCAAAGGCATTAGGAGATGCCCTAGGTGTTAAAGTTACTATTAAAGACACAGCATGGGAAGGCTTAGTAGCTGGCTTACAAAAAGGTGACCATGATATCATCATTTCTTGTATGTCTCCAGAGGAAGCAATCGCTGCTTCCGAAAACGTTAATATGAGTATACCATATTATGAGTTAAGTGAAATTATTGTGGTAAGATCTGATGAAGAGTCTATTAAATCTAAAGAAGATCTTACTGATAAGATTATTGGAGTTCAAGCTAACACTACAAGCGAAGTAGCAGTTGATAGTTTAAAAGATATGGATATTATTGTGAAGGATATTACCAAGTATAATCGAAATCAAGAGGCTCTAATTGATTTAATAAATGGGAGAGTAGACGCTGTAGTTGTTGGTTACGCATATGCTGCCACGAAAGCAAAAGATAATACTGAATTAAAAATAATAAATGATCCTGTAAGATCTGTTGATATTGTTGTTGTAATTAACAAAGGTGCTGATGATTTAACAGATAAAATAAATGAAGCTATAAATACAGTAAAACAAAATGGAGCCTATGATACTATACATAAAAAATGGTTGGGGTTAGAGTAGATGAATGCTCTTGATTTTAAGTTTCTTATTCCATACATACCGCAATTAATTAATTCAGCTAAAATAACAATAAAACTAGGAGTGCTATCCTTTGGGATAGCACTTTGTATAGCTATCATAGTAGGGACCCTAAGAACATTAAAATTACCGAGATTACTAAAAGTATTATTTGCAGTATATGTTGAAATATTTAGGGGAACTCCATTATTAATACAATTATTTTTTATTTATTATGGTTTACCTAGATTTGGTATACTTTTTAAGCCATTTACTGCTGCTGTAATAGGTTTATCCTTAAATAGTGGTGCCTACATGTCAGAAGTTGTCAGAGGATCAGTTAATTCTATAGAAATAGGGCAGTATGAAGCTGCATATAGCTTGGGATATAGCAAAACACAAGCTTTTCTGCATATTATCTTCCCTCAAGCCTTTCGTGTTATGTTACCCACCATTATGAACTATTTTTCCACAATGATAAAAGAAACTTCCCTTGCTTCTGTATTGACAATAGCCGAGTTAACTAGAATTGGTAACCAAATTTATGCTAGAACCTTAAGTCCTTTTGAAATTTATATTACATTGGGCACAGTATATTTTATAATGACATATTCTGTTTCGTTATTATCGAAGGTAATAGAGAGGAGAATAAGCCTATGGACCCGTTAATAGAGATTAAAAACTTACAAAAGTCTTATGGAAAAAATCATGTGTTAAAAGGAATCACAACTAGCATAAAGAAGGGTGAAATAGTGTCTGTTATTGGTCCCAGTGGCTCGGGAAAAAGTACGCTAATTCGATGCATGAATGCTTTGGAAAGATTAGATGAAGGGGAAATAATCATAAATGGAGAAAACATTAATAATGGTAATAAAATTAGCAGAAAGATTGCAATGGTTTTTCAACATTTCAACCTCTTTCCCCACTATAAGGTAATAGATAATCTTATTAATCCGTGCAAAATCGTAAGAGGAATGAGCGATAAAGAAGCGAAGAAATTAGCTGTTGATTTATTAGAAAAAGTGAAACTGTTGGATAAAGCAAATGAATATCCATCGAGTTTATCGGGTGGTCAAAAACAGAGAGTAGCCATTGCTAGGGCTTTATCAATGAATCCAGAAATAATACTATTTGATGAACCAACCTCCTCATTAGACCCAGAATTAGCATATGAGGTTTTTGATACAATGAAATCTATTGCAAGAAGTGATTTGACTATTTTGCTTGTTACCCATCAAATCAATATGGTTAAGAACTTTTCTTCCAGGGTAATTTTTTTAGAAAATGGTCATATATATTTTGATGGTACACCAGATGAATTAATTAACAATACTGATAATAGAATAAAGCAATTTCTAGAAAAAGTATACTATTAATTAAGACTTTAAGGCTTGGCTAAAAATAGTGAGATTAACTATATATTCAGTACTTTTATCCACCCTCCTGCATAGAATAGTATGTATACTACAAATATAGGAGGGTTAAATTATGAGTAAAAAAGGACATATCTATAGGCTATTTCCAGGAGGCAATACCCCTTCCGGCTTCTATTCCTATTACCACCATGTAATAGACCTTAAAAAGGCAAATCATGTATACATAATAAAGGGAGGTCCCGGTGTAGGAAAGTCTCAGCTAATGAAGACCATAGGCAATCGGTTGGTGGAAGAGGGCTACGATACTGAATTTCATCATTGTTCAGCTGATCCCGATAGTATTGATGCGGTGGTTTTTCCGCAGCTTAAAATTGCCATGATTGATGGTACCTCACCCCATGTTATCGACCCCAAATTTCCGGGAGCAGTGGATGAGATCATCAACCTAGGGGATTTTTGGAATGAGGCTGCTATGAAGGAAAATAAAGCTGCAGTTATTAAAGCAATGGAGGATTACAGTAAAATATACAAAAGGGTATATAAGTACCTAGCAGCAGCTAAGCTTGTTCACGATGATATAGAATGGATTTATAATGAAGCTGTAGATTATAACGCAATCAAAAAGAAATTTGCTCCCTTAATTGGTTTGTTAGACATTAAGGATATGGATAAGGAATCCTATCAAAGACATTTATTTGGAAGTGCCTATACCCATAAAGGACATATACATTATGGAGAAACCTATTTATCACCGATAAAGCATAAGTTTCATATAAATAGTGAAAGTATTCATATAGGATCCTATATCTTAGAATATGCAAAAAAATACTTGGTTGAAAAGGGATATGATATGATTAATTACCATCATCCTCTTGAACCAGAAAGACTAGAAACTATTGTAGCGCCCGAGCTTGATGTATCCATAACCACATTGCCAGATGTGGGAGGCAAAACTGTTCTAGATAGTAAGAAATATCTAGATTCAAAGGTATTCAATAAATACAATGATTTAATGAAGGAAAGTGAAGAATACTATAACAAACTAATGGCTATTGTTTTTAAAGATTTAAAAAGGGCAAAAGGAGATCATGATATTATAGAGACCTACTATATTCCAAATATAAATTTTAGTAAGGTGGATAAATTGCGAGATTCCTTAATAGAAAAGATTTTAAATAAATAATAATTTTATTTAGCAAAAACAGCTTAATTAGGCTGTTTTGCTGTTTTTGAAGAATTTTTTAAGGGAGATTCTAAATATATAAAAAAAATAAAAAGGAATTAGAAGAAAAATATGGAATAAGGTATATGGATTTGAAATGCAAAAATATTTACATCTTTTAGATATTTCTCAATAAGGGGAGATTTTATGAATGTCAATTCATATATACTTGGAAATTATAACTATTGTGCATTGATTAATAGTATAACAGATAAAGTAGTTATATTTAGGGTAATTCATGATTCTCAGGGCAATACAGTGGATTACTTAGTCGAGGAAGTAAATCAATCCTTTATAGTAGCATCAGGTTTAACAAGGGAGGCTATAATAGGAAGAAGTATAAGAAATGGGATGGACTTCCTTGATATAAAAATCAACTGGGTAAGCTGTTTTAATGAGGCATATAATCAAAGGCTAAGGGGTAATTGCTCAGATAGGGAATTAAAGTCTGGTAGCTTCAATTATTCAGTTCTTTGTGATGAGGACTTTATGACTGTTATAGTGAAGGATAACAGGACTGAGGATGAAATCTTCAAGAAGGATAGAGCCAGTTATCAATTGCTGATAGATTCATTCCCACAAGGTATGATCGTTCATAATAAAGAGAGAATAATGCTTGCAAATAAAACCATAGCAAATCTTTTAAATATAGAAAGCTCTAAATTAATGGATATATCTATTCTTGATATAACCCATCCTAGCGATAAGTCCGAAATTAAAAGTAAACTCAATTCTATTACCGAGGGAGTAGAGCTTGTTCAAAGCTATGTTATTAGGGGAATTACTACTGATAATAGAATGCTGGAGCTTGAGGTTCATAGTTTCCCCTTTACAAGAGATAATCGGAATATCATTTTGTCCATTGTATTTGACATTACCAAGCATAAGGGTTATAAATATACAGATTTCTCCATTGAGGATCACTCTGTTGAAAAAATCTTAGAATATGATCGTATGAAAACAGATTTCTTCTCTAATATATCCCATGAGTTCAAAACACCCTTAAATGTTATATTGGGCACATTGCAACTTATGAATTTGTATTTAAAGGATGCTAGTGCCAGCTCCCTAGAGAATAGAATGAGACAGAAAATTAATATAATGCAACAAAACTGCTATCGATTACTCCGGTTGGTCAATAATATAATAGATATTACTAAAATAGATAGAGGCTATTATCAAATTAATTTAGAAAATCATAATATCATTAAAATCGTTGAAGTGATTGCCCTTTCCGTAAAAGATTATATAGAAGCTAAGGGAATAAAATTTACTTTTGAAACAGATATAGATTCTAAAGTCACAGCCTGCGATCCAGATAAAATAGAAAGAATTATCCTTAATTTATTATCAAACGCTATAAAATTCACGAAAGCTGGTGGCGAAATTTCAGTTCATATTAAGGAAAAGGGTGGTAATCTTAAAATTCTAGTAAAGGATACGGGAATAGGTATACCGCCTGATAAAACAAATATTATTTTTGAACGTTTTATACAAGTGGATAAGTCCTTTATTAAAGATAATATTGGCAGCGGAATAGGTCTATCCCTGGTAAAATCATTAGTAGAAATGCATAATGGTAAAATCCATGTGGAAAGTCAGCTAAATAAGGGTAGTGAGTTTATAATCGAACTACCGGTTTTTACAGTGGCAGCCAATAAACTTGCTACTGAAGTAGCTCCAGATTATCATAATGGCCCCGTTGAAAAAATTAGTATAGAATTTTCGGATATTTACTATCATAATAAGGTCATTTAGGGATGTTTTTCATATAATATTGATTTTAATCACAGATTACATCATAAATATAGACTAAAATAATAATAACAACAAATTAATAGGAGGTATTTATTTATGAGTAGAAATCAGTTAATTAAGAATATGCCTTTATCTCAGGCAACAAAGATGGTGGATCTAATCGACTATCATGAAGGACAAGTTGTTAGCAGAACAATATCCCAGAGGGATGACCTCAGTATAACTCTATTTGCCTTTGACAAGGGAGAGGCCATTAGCACCCACTCATCCCCTGGAGATGCACTGGTTCACGTTCTAGATGGTAAGGCTGAAATTACAATAGGTGAAGAAAAAATTATTGCAACTGAAGGTGATGTTGTGGTAATGCCAGCCAACATTCCCCATGGCCTTGATGCTATAGAAAAATTTAAGATGTTCCTAGTGGTGGTAAAGCCAAATTAATTTAAACTAATTAAACATGGGACACCATAGCCTTCCTATGCATAATATGTAATGCAAATAGGAAGGAGGAACACAAATGCAATTTGTACCAAAAACTAAGAGTCAAGCTGCATCAGTTAATGCAGAGGGGTGTCACAAACCAATTAGCAATTGTCCACAGCTACCAGGCACCATACTTCGAATAAATATTCCAGCAGGGGCAGTAATCAACCTACTGAATCTGATAGAAATAGCTTCTCCCAGTGGTATATGCTTAATAATTAGAATACCTCTTTTAGGGGGAAACTCTACAAAGGCCTTCAGTTTGGATAACTTAATTCAAACAATAGAAAAAGCAGGGGGCAGTATAGAAATTTTACCAGAGTAAATGATGTTTATGGGCGACTTATAGGTCGCCCTTTAAAATTTTAGAATATCTAAATAATTTTTGATAACCTATTTATTTTGTATTATAATGATAGTAGTTAGAAAACTTTACAAAGGAGATGAAATAATGGAAAGGGTTGTAGAGAGGTTTATTAGGTATGCAAAATTTGATACAAAATCTGATCCTAATTCTGAGGTTTGTCCAAGCACTAAGGGGCAATATGCCTTGGGAGAAGAGCTGGTAAAGGAGCTCCTTGAAATAGGCCTTACAGATGCAAACATTGATGAGAATGGCTATGTAATGGCAACACTACCCTCCAATATAGATGAAAATATTCCCACCATCGGATTTATTGCTCATATGGATACCAGTCCTGATATGTCTGGCTTAAATGTAAAACCTCAAATAGTAGAAAATTATGACGGCAAGGATATTGTATTAAGCGCTGAAAAAAATGTAGTCCTTTCACCTAAGGATTTTCCAGATTTATTAAATTATGTTGGTGAAACCCTAATAACAACCGATGGTACCACTTTGCTGGGAGTAGACAATAAGGCAGGAATAGCCGAAATCATTACTGCTGTTGAGTATCTAATAAATAATCCCCATATTAAGCATGGAACCATAAAAATTGCCTTTACACCAGATGAAGAGATCGGTAGAGGGGCAAACTTGTTTGATGTAAAGACCTTTGGTGCTGATTATGCTTATACCATGGATGGAGGCCCTGTAGGAGAATTAGAATACGAAAACTTTAATGCAGCAAGTGCAAAAATTAAAATTCAGGGTAGAAATGTACACCCAGGAACGGCGAAAAATAAAATGAAAAACTCCATACTCATAGCTATGGAATTAAACGGAATGCTTCCGGTGAATGAAAGACCTGAACATACTGAAGGCTATGAAGGCTTCTTCCATCTCAATGATATAAAAGGAGATGTGGAGGAAACTTATTTAGAATATATTATCCGGGACCATCATAAAGACTTATTCCAAAAGAAGAAGAAAACAATTATAGAAGCAGTTGCATTTTTAAATTCCAAGTACGGCCATGATACTATCCACATGGACTTAAAGGACGCTTATTACAATATGAAGGAAAAAATTGAGCCTGTGATGGATATTATATTAAAGGCAAAGAAGGCTATGGAGGATCTTGGAATTAAGCCAATCATTAAGCCAGTGCGGGGAGGAACAGATGGAGCTAGATTGTCTTATATGGGTTTGCCCTGTCCTAATATATTTGCTGGAGGACATAATTATCATGGTAAATATGAGTACATACCAGTAAACTCTCTAAAAAAAGCAGTGGATGTAATACTTAAAATCATTCAAGACCTAGCTGTTTAAATTTATTTTGATTTGTTGAAGCCTAGTATTATGAGGAAGTTTAATTCCTTCTAATGCTGGGCTTTTTTATGTCTTATAGTTGATTAATTGAAACACCATTTTTTTAACAAAGGAATAATATGTATTACCCAAGACATTTTCATAAAGCAATTAAAAGGAGGAAATATAATGAATCAATATCAACATCCGAATTATATGCCTGCCATGGGCTATATGCATGGTATATACCCTATACCCTTTATGCCTGTCTGTGTTATGCTGTCTAATGCATATGTTCCATATCAATACTACAATCAAACCTTTCCCTTAGCAGAAGCTCTAGATAAAGGGACCTATTTTCCAGACTTGTATCAGCCATATGTTGAAAAGGATAAGAGGGGGTGTATGTAATGGGTCATGAAAGAGTTCATTTATTAAAGAAAATTCAAGAGGTTGAGTTTGCAGCTGTGGAATTGCAGCTATTTTTAGATACTCACCCTCAAGATCAGAGGGCTCTAATGGAGTTTAACCACTACTCTAGGGAGCTTATGATGCTTAAGCAACAATTTGAAATGCAGTATGGGCCCTTACTAAACTTTGGCTTTTCACCAAGCCAATATCCTTGGAGATGGATAGAGGGTCCATGGCCTTGGGAAAGACAGTATTAAGGAGAGGGAGGAAATATTAAATGTGGATATATGAAAAAAAACTACAATACCCAGTGAAGATTGTATCTTGCGACTTAAAGCTGGCTAGATACTTATTTACACAATATGGTGGACCTGATGGAGAGCTATCGGCAGCCATTCGATATTTAAATCAAAGATATACCATTCCTACAAATGAAGCAAAGGCTTTACTAACAGATATAGGTACAGAGGAACTAGCCCATGTTGAAATTATCACAACCATGATATATCAACTAACAGAGGGGGCTACAGTTGAGCAATTAGAGGCCGCAGGATTAGGGACCTTCTATGCTATTAGGAATGGAGCCTTATTCCCAGCTGATCCCAATGGAGTACCCTGGACTGCTGCCTATATTCAAGCCCATGCAGACCCTGTTGCTGACCTCCATGAAGATATGGCAGCAGAGCAGAAGGCAAGAGCAACCTACGAGCATTTACTTAATCTAGCAGAAGACCCTGGTGCAAAGGATGCCTTAAGATTTTTAAGGGAGAGGGAAGTAGTGCATTTCCAAAGGTTTGGGGAGGCCTTAAGGATTGTACAGGAGTATCAACAAGCGAAGAAGGTATATTAGCTCATATTGATGTGATGGACGTAAATCTATTAGCCCATGTAGAAGGGATAGAATTGATAAAAATTAAACAATCTCTTTATAAGATGGCCTTCAAGAGATTGAGCACCATAGCCACAGAGGCTCAATGTCTAAAGCAAATGGTTAGAGTGGTAATATTTGTTTAAAGTGTTTTTAGAGCTTTCTGTAGCTATCTGTCAAAAATTAATGGTATAAAATGCATCTATTACAATTATATGAATTAAACTGATGGTTAAAGCAGAAACCTTCAATATAATTAGCAATTTTATGAAAACAGGATTAAAGGACATTTATATGTGTCCAGCTAGGCTGTATCACTCCAGAATGAAAATGTATCTGTTCATTAAGATACCGAAGAAATTTCCTAAATTTAACTACAACGTCCTCCATGCTTTTAGATATATCAGAAGAAATATGCAACATAAATTCTCTAATCTTGACAGGCGTGACTTCAGATAAATCTGATACGCCTTGATCATAGATAAATCTAGCAAAGATTCGGATAATAGATTCTATGTTTTGTTTTGCTCTTCTGATAAATCAAGTATGGCTACAAAAGCTTTAACTATGTATTCAAAAGAATCAGGAAGAGTAATAGCTTTTCTATGACTGTACACTTTCCACTTATAGCTACCGGATACAAGGGCTTTCCGTCCTATCATTGACTATTATCAAGCACAAAGTTCTAATATAAGCTTTTATGCCTTGAAGGCTCTCGACAATAATCGAGTAGCTAGAAAACAGGATAATTAATCCTGTTTTCTTTGCTATCACAGAACTTATTCCCATTTTTTTTTATCTTGAGATTGGAGTTCAATTTACTATTGTAATTTACTAAAGAGACACATATAATGTATATAATAGAAATAAAGTAATTTATTGGATTTGAGAATATGAATATAATCAGATAATAACTAGCCTAATCCATAAAAATCTGCATATAAATATTTAAATCTTTTTTTTTGAAAAACCAAGTAGGATCTCTTTGTTTTGAAAATATCTTTATGTGATTACTGTATAAGAAAGATGAAATATCATGTTGTGAAGGACATATATTGGTGCGTATTTATATCGCATGAGCGGTGGAACGGAGGCGACAATGAAAAAAGTCATTAGTTTAACTCTTATTTTTGCGATAATCATTGTATTGGGAACCGTTATTTTAAAAGACATGAAGGAGGCGGATAATATCAATGATTCTACAAATGGCTTGCAACCAACTAGATTTTTGCCAGAACAATTGAACACTCTTGAGGGAGTTTCTGTTATTCACATTGAATACGATAACGATGCTAATGCGATAAAATGGACATTGCAAAACAATACAAGCTATACTATTTACTATGGAGAAGAAATAATACTTGAAAAAAATCATAATGATGAGTGGTACGAGATACCGTATTCTGGAAAAATTGGCTTCACCAGCATTTTAAATTACTTATCGCCCTCGAGTTCGATAGAAGATAGTATACGAATGAGTACATGGGTATCTGTTTTTGCCGGTGAGTATCGAATTATTTATGAAGTATCCCCACAAGAATATTACAAAAATCTGTACCCAATAAGTGCGAATTTTACGATTGATCAATAGGGTGAAAGAGGACGCTTTGTCACCATTGAAAAAGGGGCTGTTTTTCCAGAACCACTGAGCTAAAAATACTTCCTTTCGGGTTAATAACAGACAAGGGGGCAGGGACTTGTCTGATAGCTAAAAAATGTTACAACATAGCTGAGGCGGTACAATATGCTAAGCAAGCATGAAAAAAGAGTAAAACAGGGATTTTTAATATAATGAAAAGAGGAATTAATCGCCAATACATTTGAAGATGAAGAGTATTATATCAAATTCATTGATATAAACCAAGACATTAAAGAAAAGAGTGGATTTGAGCTCTATGGAAACTGATTAATGGGAAATCATGTACAAACAAGGGCATAGGTACGTTGTTTGTGAGAATTACATTCTAGGTGGTATTCAATGTTAATTAAAAAAGGGCAAAGGTTTTCATGGAGTGCACAATGATAAATGGTACTGTCAAGTCCAAAACCCCAGCATTACCAACCCGTAGAAGTTCCTGAAATATTACCTATAACTCCATGGTACAGAGGAACTAGCCCATGTTGAAATTATCACAACCATGATATATCAACTAACAGAGGGGGCTACAGTTGAGCAATTAGAGGCCGCTGGATTAGGGACCTTCTATGCTATTAGGAATGGAGCCTTATTCCCAGCTGATCCCAATGGAGTACCCTGGACTGCTACCTATATTCAAGCCCATGCAGACCCTGTTGCTGACCTCCATGAAGATATGGCAGCAGAGCAGAAGGCAAGAGCAACCTACGAGCATTTACTTAATCTAGCAGAAGACCCTGGTGCAAAGGATGCCTTAAGATTCTTAAGGGAAAGGGAAGTAGTACATTTCCAAAGATTTGGGGAGGCCTTAAGGATTGTACAGGAGTATCAACAAGCGAAGAAAGTATATTAGCTTAATAATGGAA
>NZ_WBZB01000045.1 GCF_009017255.1 Alkaliphilus serpentinus
CTCTTTCTTCTTTTATAGTAACTTCTAAGAACTGGATTGTTAGCTGGTCCATTTTTAATTGCTCTAAACAGAAACTAAAGCTATGGTGTGGTAAAAAGTACGCTTCTAGCAAGTCTAGAGCCACGTTTAGACATGGAGACTTTGGTTCCTTTAAATTTGCCAGATTCTTTTGCAGAAGGGACAAGAACAAAATAAGCGTAAGTTGTTTAGACTTTTTTAAAGCTAAAAAATCACCAGTTTTCGCACAATAGCGTAGCAGCAGAAATAAAGCCAACACCTTTTATAAAATCAAGTAGATAAATTTGCTCGATGAATTGGTATGATTTATGTTTTAGAGTAAAATCTTTGATACTATCTAGTATAGAATTAACAGGAGGGGTGTAAAAGTGAGTAAAAACGACTTTAAGAGTATCATTATTGTGATTCTAGTATTTCTGAACATATTTTTCTACAGTCAATACAAAAGTATGAGTGAAAAAGCACAACAAATAACAAATATAGCTTCACTATTTAATGACCTCAAATATGAAGATTTTCAACAAGAACTTAAAGATAAAACTGTCTTAGATGCTCAAAATAAAGTAAGTGAAATTATTAATAAAGTGAAGAAAAAAGATAAGGTACAAAGTAGTTGGGATAGATATATAATCATAAAGTATGCTGATAAGGATACACTGATGGTAAATCTCATACCTACCATAGAGGGGGATTATGTAATTCGTGATATGTTTTTTCTAAACGAAGACACTTACGATAAGTTAAGATATAAAAAATAATTATAATGTAAAAATAAAGATCATAGTGTCATATTCTAGTGCCAGTGTTATCATGTCTAGTGTCTAAATACCAAGTTCTTATCTGATTCTTTATACTCATCTTCCAACTTTCAATTTTCAATTCTCCATCTTCAATTAATTTTTATATTTTACCGAACTAATGTTTTGTTTTGGCAATTTTTATGCTATAATGTATATAATACTAACTGTTAGAAAGGAGCTCCCCAATGTATGATGATTTAAGTAATAAACAAATGCAGATTTTACAATATATGAAGAGCCAAATAAATGAAAAGGGCTATCCCCCTTCAGTAAGGGAGATTTGTGAAGCCGTCGGATTGAGATCTACCTCAACAGTCCATGGCCACCTATCCAAGCTTGAGAATAAAGGATACATTAGGAGAGATGCCACAAAGCCTAGAGCAATTGAAATTCTAATGGATAACGATAATGAGAATTTTACCCACAATAAAGAAATGATCAATATTCCCATCATCGGTAAGGTTACGGCAGGTTTACCTATTTTAGCTGTTGAAAATATTGAAGATACCTTTCCCGTCCCCCTTGAGTTCATAGGGAATGTTAACGATAAATTATTTATGTTAACCATCCAAGGTGACAGTATGATTGAGGCAGGTATTATGAATAAGGATTATGTTATTGTCAAGCAGCAATCCGTTGCTAAAAATGGAGACATTGTAGTTGCCCTATTGGATAACGAAGCAACTGTAAAGCGTTTCTATTTAGAGTCAGATCATATTAGACTACAACCTGAAAATAGCGCTATGGAACCAATTAGGGTTACTGAAGCTACTATTTTAGGGAAGGTTATTGGGGTATTTAGAAAGCTATAGTGCTAAAGCAAGTGAAGAATAAAGAATGAAGAATTTAGATTTAAGATTTAAGATTTAAGATTTAGATAAGCAGAAACCTATAAGGAATATAATAAAAGCTTATATCTGGGAATCTCCTTGATATAAGCTTTTTTAATTTTATATATATGATATTTTATCATTAAGATTTATTGGGAACTTCTCACTCTTCACTTTTAACTTATAACTTTTCACACTTCATTGATTCTAACCTATTCCCTATTCCTTATTCCTATTCCCTTCATTTCCTTTCCACTTCCTTAACATACTGTAGGGCCTTCATAGCCCCAAGCTTTCCATGCTGATAGGTTAAACCACCTTGAAAATATACGTTATAAGGAGGTTTTATGGGGGCATCAGAGCTCAGCTCGATGGATGAGCCTTGAACAAAGGCTCCTGCTGCCATAACGACGGGGACATCATAGCCTGGCATATCCCATCCCTCAGGTGTTACATAGGAATCCACGGGAGCTGAAGCTTGAATGCCTTTACAAAAAGCAAGTACCTTTTCTTCAGATCCAAGCTCAATGGCTTGAATAATGTCGCTTCTCATATCTTCTACATCAGGCTTGATGCTATAGCCTTCTGCTTTAAAGAGCTTTCCACAGAAAATTGCACTCTTTAGTGCTTCACATACTACTTGAGGAGCCATAAACAGTCCTTGAAAAAAGGATCTAGATAGGCCAAAGGTCAAGCCACATTCCTTTCCTATTCCCGGTGATGTCATCCGATAGGATATTAATTCTATTAGGTCCCTTCTACCTACTATATAGCCACCCGTTAGAGCCAAGCCTCCCCCGGGATTCTTTATAAGGGAACCAGCAATAAGATCTGCTCCAACCTCCGTTGGTTCTTTACACTCTAAAAATTCACCATAGCAATTATCAATCATTACGATGATGTTAGGATTTATCGATTTTACCAGATCCACTACTCTTCTTATGGTGGCCATATCAACAGCATTTCTAAAAGAATATCCAGTAGATCTCTGAAGATATACCAGGGTAGTAGATTTCTTAACTGTATTTTTAATTCCCTCAAAATCCATGTACCCATCTGCTAAAAATTCCAGTTGCTGATATTGAACCCCATTTTTGATTAAGCTTACTGGATAATCTCCCCTTATGCCAATCACCTCATCAAGGGTGTCGTAGGGCTTCCCTGTTACAGCCACCATTTCGTCTCCAGCCTTTAATAATCCTGTAAGACATAGGGTTAAGGCGTGGGTACCATTTACGATTACTGGCCGGACAATGGCATCTTCACCGCCGAAAACCTTAGAATATACTTCTTCTAGCTTGTCTCTCCCCAAGTCATTATAACCATAACCCGTGGTCCATTGGAAGTGCTGATCACTCAATCTTGCTTCCTGCATGGCTTTTAGAACCTTATATTGATTAAATTCCTTTATGTCATTTAAGTATGTAAACTTCTCCTGTAATTCAGCTTCAATTTTTTCAGAAGCAGCTATAACCTCTTTGCTTAGACCGAAAAAATCCTCAAGGATCTCTTTTGTAGTTTTCATGGGTTTCCTCCTAATGATCTATTTCCCTTCTATTGCATATAGGGCAGATATTGTTTTCATAAAGCTTTTCCTTTAGAATAAATGGAAGCTCCACCGTTGCCTTTTTATAACCTTCCTTTAACCCAATCCGTCTTCCTATTCCATACCCTAATAATAAAGTAAATAGAGATAAAATAATTATATATCCATATAGCATTATACCCCTCCTATCGGTGGCAATACAAGTGATTTATGAAAATTGCCATTTGCAGAATAATGATTGTATTCATCCAGGATATCATAAAAGCCATAACCATTAATAGTAATGTGGCTATTAAAACCTCTCCCCTTCCAAAGGTGATGGCATAGTTTTGAAAGCCCATTCTGAAGTCGTAGCTATAATCATATAGGTCATCCATTAGCTGAATAGTAGTTATTAATATAATTGAATGAAAAAATATTCTCCAAGGTACTAGAGTAAGACTAATAATAACTAGTAGAATCATCTCTTGATAGGATTTTAAGCCAAAGGGGAGTCTTTGTAATGGAATATGAAACATTCCTATCATATAAGCAGCTGTGAAGAGACTATAGGAATAATAGAGATCTAATAATAATGCTAAGGCTAAAAACAAAAGTGAATATGGGTATTTGCCACCCTTGAAAAATTCATAACCGGAGTGATCTCCATCAACCTCATCATCTAGCCACTTAATGATATTGCCTATTAGGAACATAGCTAAATATCTTCTAAAGATTTCTAACCACAAACTCCATCACCTCTTTATATCCTCTTTGGTTAAATGTTGAAACAGGAATAACCAATGAGTTACAGTATTTTTTTCTTAGTAGTTCATATCCCTTTTCTCCATCCTCCAAATCAGTTTTACTGGCTAAGATACAGTAGCTTCCTCTATTAGTGCCATAAAGATTTATTTGATCATCAATGGGGCCAATGGTACTTTCACCCCTTCTAAAAATCCTAGAAGTATCAATCATATGAAGAATGATGCCTGCCTCCTCTAGGGTTTTAAAGGTAAGTACCATAGATTTTCTCACCTCATCATCACGACACATTCCATCTACAATACCACTGGTGTCTTGCAGTTGAAAAACCTTATTCCCTTTATAAACAGGAACCGAAATTCCGATTTCACATATTTCCTTAGTCTTAAAGGGGGATTCACTTATTAAAAGACTTTTGGCCATTTCTGTAGTATAGCTTCGATATTGAAAACCTCCTTGAGGACCTTTAAACAAGATATTCAACCGTTTAATTCCTAAGTACTCTACAAAGGAAACAAAAAATGAGGTTTTTCCAACATTGGATTTACCAATTAAAATACATTTTTTCATCTTCACACCACCCTGTTTCCTCAAAGGTTATTGCTAAAGCATATGCCTAAAATATCTAAAGAATTACACCATAACATTCAACAAATCCAGACTATTCAAAAGCTTTTAGAGTCGAGGCGCAAAGAAAGCCAGCGGTTGCAGCGTATACAGAAATACGTAAGAATGCTGACTTTCTGCAGCAACAAAGAATATGATAGCTTTTCAACAGTCTGAAACCTCAATCCTTGAATTGAGGTTCTTGTTTAATATTCTATAAAATCCTCCCTTGTGAGCATCATAAGATCTTCTATGGTATGATCCCCTTTATTTGTCTTAAGCCTAACTGCCTGCTTCCTTATGGAGGACTCAATTAAATTTCGAACCAAGCGGGCATTTCCAGAGTGAATGCCATCCCTAGCTCTTTTGGATGCCAATATCTGACTCAGCTTAGCCCTTCCAGAAAGGGAGATTTTGTATTGCCTTTTTTCTAGCATTAATTCTGCTATCTCCAATAGGTCTTCTAAGCTATAATCATCGAATATCATATGAATGGGAAATCTTGATTTTAAGCCGGGATTGGTTTTTATAAAAGAATCCATTTCATCCTTATAGCCTGCTAATATTAATATTAAATTATCCTTATGATCCTCCATCCCCTTTACAAGAGCATCTATGGCTTCCTTCCCAAAATCCTTTTCTCCACCCCGGGCTAGCGAATAAGCCTCATCTATAAATAAAATCCCACCTAGGGCTTTTTTTATCTGATCTCGAGCCTTTTGAGCAGTGTGGCCAATATATTCCCCTACTAAATCTGCCCTTTCAATCTCCACCAAATGACCTGTTTCTAATAACCCCTTCCCTTTAAAAATTCTTCCTAAAAGCCTTGCAATGGTGGTTTTTCCTGTTCCAGGATTGCCCTTAAAAACCATATGTAATGCCATTGGTTCTGTATTAAGACCATTTTCTCTTCTTTTCCTTTGTATATCGGAGTATGCTAAAAGCTCATCAACCAGTGTCTTAACGTTGTTTAAACCAATAAGACTGTTAAGCTCTGCTATCGAATTAGATAAGATGACTTCATCAACTGCATTATTTTGTAACTTTCTTCTTTTACCACTTAAGAATATCTTGTCAAAGACCTCATTGGTAGATATTTTTCCCTCCTTAAAGGAGTTAACATAATAGGATTGGCTGTTCATAAAATCTAGGTTCATTATTATCACCTCAAAAAAGAAGCTATATTATCATATTCATCAGATCCAAAAAATGTGCAAAACCGCCTTTAAAAAGACGGTTTATTTATGTGTAGTTATCATAAGTTTATTTTGTATTCAAGGATTGTGTTAAATTAACGGTTGTTGCTGGAAAAATTGTTGAAACTGCATGCTTATAAATCAGCTGCTGCTTCCCGTCGGAATCAAGAACAATGGTGTAGTTATCAAAACCCTTAACATAACCCTTTAATTGGAAACCATTAACTAAATAAATGGTTATTTGAACACCATCTTTTCGAACTTGATTTAAAAATAAATCCTGTAGATTCACATTATTTTTCATGTTATCCCTCCCTATTTTTTATGTAATAAAACTATAATTCTATATTTTTAATAAATGTCCTTCTAACACTTTTGTAATATCAAGAAATAATTTTTCCTTTGAGGAATAATCAGTAAGGTTAAACCAATGAATGTTCTGATATCTCTTAAACCAGGTTAATTGTCTTTTACCATATCGCCGAGTATCTCTTTTAAGAATTTCTATTGCCTCCTCTAGGCTTTGTTCTCCTCTAAAATACTCAAAAAACTCTTTATACCCTAAACCTTTAAAGGCTACCAAATCTTCAGAATATCCCATTGCAAGGAGGTCTTCTACTTCCTCTAGGAGACCCTCCTCCACCATGATTTCTACCCTTTTATTAATCTGTTGGTAAAGCTCCTCCCGATCACGGGTGAGACCAATGATTAGATAGTTATAATCTTCACTTTTGGGAATATCTTCACTGAAATTACCGATATTTTCGCCACCCTCGTAATTCACCTCAAGGGCTCTAATTACCCTTTTAACATTATTGGGATGAATTCTATCGGCAGCTGCAGGGTCTATTTCCTTTAGCTTATCATGTATATATTGATTTCCCTTTACTTGAGCTTCTTCCTCCAATTGATTTCTCAGCTTCCAATTGGAAATTGTACTGGTAAAGTCCATATCATATAAAAGTGAATTGATATATAAACCGGTTCCACCAGCCACGATGGGCAATTTACCTTTTGCCAAGATTTCTTTGATTTTCTCCTTAGCCATTTGTTGAAACTCTGCTACTGAAAATTCTTCATCGGGCTCAACGATGTCTAATAGATGATGGGGTATACCCTCCATTTCTACAGGGGTTGGCTTTGCTGTACCAATATTCATATACCTATAGATCTGCATTGAGTCTGCAGAGATGATTTCTCCATTATATTTTTTTGCTAAATAGATTGCTGTATCTGTTTTACCTACTGCTGTAGGCCCTACAATCATCAACACCTTATCCTTCAAGAGAAAACCTCCTTTATTGGATTCTTTTGAAGTGCTTTTCTATATCATGCTTTGAAAGCATCAGTAGAATAGGTCTACCATGGGGGCATGTTAAAGGTGGCTTCAACTGGCTTAAATCCTTTAACAAGCTATGAATTTCACTATCGGATAACCTATCCATTCCTTTTACTGACTCCTTACAGGCTTTTTTTATCAATTCCTCTTCAAAATAATTTTTATCCCTATCATTATTTTGATCAATTAACTCAAATATAAAATCAAAATCCCTTGGTACCCCCATTAATAAGGGCACGCTTCTTATGATAAGGGTATTTTGACCAAAATTTTCAATTTCAAACCCTAATCCTTTAAATATATGAAGCTTCTCGCCAATAATTCCATAATCCTCGCTGCTTAAACTCAAGACAAAGGGTTCCATCAGTTGCTGAGAAATAACCTCATTATTCTTAAACTCCTTTATTAGCCTATTATAGGTTAGCCTTTCGTGGGCAGCATGCTGATCCATTAAATAGAGTCCATCGCCCTTTTCGATTAAAATATAAGATTGAAATAGCTGACCAATGATTTTATAACCATCTAACAAACTTGAAATGAAGTTCTCCTGAAGACTTTCCTTCTCTTCATAAGAAACATCCCCTTTCTTTAAAGGGGCTTCAGTCTTTGCCTGTAGCTCTTTAAAGGCCTTTTGTATTTCATCAGTTAGGATATCCTTCTTTTTTTCTACTAAAGGAGGTGTCATAATGGTGGTCTCTTTAAAGTAGCTTCCCTTTTCCTCCTTAATGAAAGTATTGTTGTTAACTTCCTTTGGACTATGCTGTGACTCTGTATCTTGAATGTTTGAAATTCCTTCCAGCTTTGCAATGGTCACCCTTTTAGATAACCACTTATCCAAAGTGATCGTTAAATAATTTGATATTGCTTCTTCGTCATGGAATTTTATCTCTGTTTTCGAAGGATGTACATTTACATCGATATATGTGGGTTCGATATTGATATTTAACACACAAACTGGAAACTTATTAATGGGTATTCTATCCCTATAAAGTCTTTCTAATGTATGGTAAATCAGTTTGCTTTTAATAAATCTTCCATTTACAAAAACAATCTCATAGCTTCTATTTCCCCTGTAAAGATTGGGTTGACCTATATATCCATAGACTTTAATATCATCATCAGCTTCATCTACCTTCAGCATGCTTTTAAACCAATCCTGCTGAAACACTGATAAAATCACCTGTGATAAATCATTGTTACCTGGGGTTGTAAACATAATATTATTATTGTTAATATACTTAAAGGAAATATCTGGCCTGCTTAGGGCTAATCTTGTTATAATTTCAGATATTTTTCCCGTTTCACCTTGAATACTCTTTAAAAACTTGAGCCTGGCTGGAGTATTATAAAATAAATTCTTTACCATTATGGTAGTACCTGAAGGACAACCAATAGATTTTTTATTGGTAATTACACCACCAGCCACCTCAATGGCAACCCCTACACTTTGAGTCTTGGGTCTAGTAATCATTTCTATTTGTGAAACGGCAGCAATACTGGCTAAAGCTTCTCCTCTAAAGCCCAAGGATAGAGTATTGGATAGATCCTCTAAAGAATTGATTTTTGATGTTGCGTGTCTTTGAAAAGCCATCTCCACTTCGTCCTCTGGAATACCCAAGCCATCATCGGTAATTCTAATAAGCTTTTTCCCCCCCTCTTTAATTTCAAGGGTAATGGATTTAGCCTCTGCATCAATGGCATTTTCTATGAGTTCCTTTACAATAGAATAAGGAGCCTCAACAACTTCGCCTGCAGCTATTTTATTAATTGTCACATCATCCAATAGACGAATCATTATTTATTTCTCCCTTCCAAAGATTGGGCTGTCTTTTTCTGCAAATCTGCTAGAATGTTTAATGCTTCTATTGGAGTCGTATTTAACAGATTAATGCTTTTGATATCTTCAATAATACTCTGATTGTACAAACTATTTAAATCCATTTGTAGAGGAGGGGCTTCTATATTCACAGCTACTTCATCCCTTGTAGCCTTGAGGTCCTCTTTAATGGTTTCAACCTTTGCAATATCCTTTTCCTCCAGCTGTAATAATATATCATGGGCCCTTCCAATTACTGATGCTGGTAAACCAGCTAGCCTGGCCACCTGAATTCCATAGCTCTTATCAGCACTTCCCTCAATAACCTTCCGTAGGAAAATAATGTCCTCCCCTTCTTCCTGAACGGATATTCTGTAATTTTTAACCCCTTTAATCTTACCCTCAAGCTCTGTTAGTTCGTGATAATGGGTTGAAAATAGGGTTTTACCCCCGAGAAACTTACTTATATGCTCTATCACTGACCATGCAATACTTAAGCCATCAAAGGTACTGGTGCCCCTACCGATTTCGTCAAGAATCAGAAGGCTGTTCTCAGTAGCAGAATTTAAGATGTTGGCCATTTCGCTCATTTCCACCATAAAGGTACTCTGTCCCTGGGCTAAATCATCACTGGCTCCTACCCTGGTAAAAATCCTATCAACCACACCGATTTCACCTGAGGCTGCAGGTATAAAGGAACCGATTTGGGCCATTAAGACGATTAAGGCCACCTGTCTCATATAAGTGGATTTACCAGCCATATTGGGTCCAGTAATAATGGAAATTTGAAATTCTTCACCATCCATATAGGTGTTATTTGAAATAAATAGATTATTGTTAAGCATCTTCTCAACTACTGGATGTCTGCCCTCTTCAATTCGTATAGAGTGTTGATTTGTTAGCTTAGGCTTAACATAGTTATTTTCTGCTGCAATTTCACCTAGAGAATACAAAGCATCAAGCTTTGCTAATGCTGTAGCAGTTTTCTGTATCCTTTCAACCTCGGCACCAATTATATTTCTTATTTCGATAAATAGTTGATATTCTAGGGCTACGATTTTTTCTTCTGCTCCAAGAATTTTAGATTCCATCTCTTTAAGCTCTGGAGTTATAAAGCGTTCACAGTTGGCCAGGGTTTGTTTTCTTATATAGGATTCAGGAACCAGCTTTAAATAGGATTTGGTAACTTCAATATAATATCCAAATACCTTATTAAACCCAACCTTTAAAGATTTAATGCCGGTTTTATCCTTTTCCTCCTGCTCCAGCTTGGCAATCCACTGTTTTCCTTCTTTAGTGGCTATTTGCAGCTGATCCACCTCAGGATGATAACCATATTTAATAATGCCACCCTCCTTAAAGGATATAGGGGGTTCATCTATTATAGAAGCTTCAATTAGCTCTGAGACATCCTGAAGAATATCTATATTATTGACAATCTCCTTTAATAAACCAGTTTTATCGGATATTAAGGCCTTAATAAGCGGAATCTCTTGCAAAGAGGTCTTAAGGGCGATTAGATCTCTAGGATTTGCAGAGCCAAAGGATACTTTAGCTGCTAAACGCTCTAAGTCATATACCCTTCTTAGATGATTTTTTATTTCCTTCCTTAATAGAAGGTCATCCTTCATAACTTCAACAGCTTCTAATCTACTATTAATATCCTCTACCTTTAGTAAGGGAGCTTCAATCCACCTTCTTAGCATTCGTCCCCCCATTGCAGTGGATGTTTTATCTAATACCCAAAGGAGGGAGCCTTTCTTGCTTTTCCCTCTGATGGTCTCTGTAAGCTCAAGATTGGTTCTAGTGGAATAATCTAAAACCATACCCTCTGAGGTTTGATATATCTCTATTTTATTAATATGGCTTAAGAAGCGCTTTTGGGTTGTCATTAGGTAATCGATTAAGGCTCCTGTTGAAATTATTCCCTGGTGATTTGCCTTAAAGCCTAAGGCTTCAACAGAAAAAACCTTAAAGTGTTCTTTAAGGATTTTAACCCCATAAGCTTCTTCATAGCACCATTCATTGTATAAGCTAACGGTTAAGTTAAATTGCTTAAAAAAATCCATTAACCCATCACTACAACTTAAACTAGGAGAAATATAATAGATTACTTCCTTAGGCTGAATTTTAGTAATTTCATCCTGAAGCTTTTGAAGGCTATCGATTCCAAGAATTTCGGTTGTATAAAGCTCTCCAGTGGATATATCCACGTAGGAAATTCCCCATCCCCCAGAAGATCCATATAAGGACAATAAATAATTGTTTCTTTTTTCATCCAATAATTGTGTATCAATTAATGTACCGGGAGTTATTATCCTTACTACATCCCTCTTAACGATTCCGACAGCTTGACTTGCATCCTCAACTTGATCACATATTGCCACCTTATAGCCCTTTGTAATTAATCGATCTATGTAGCTATCAACTGAGTGATGGGGTACTCCACACATGGGTGCCCTTTCCTCTTGTCCACAATCTCTACCTGTTAAGGTAATTTCCAGTTCTCGAGCAGCTACCTTTGCATCCTCGAAGAATAACTCATAAAAATCTCCCAATCTAAAAAGCAGGAGGGCGTCCTTATGTTGGGCTTTGATATCCATATATTGCTGCATCATTGGGGTTAGCTTCTTCAAATATACCACTCCTTGTTGAAATAAATCATAGGTTCATTATATCAAAATTTGTCTAAAAAAAGAATGTCTTTCTACTAGCTACTAGCTATAAAGAAAGTTTCTTATGGTAAAGTATATATAAATGCTTATAGGAATTAAAAATATATGAAAAGGTGTTGGTATTAATAAGCTATTAACAGACTGTTGAAAAGTGTTTAGATTGAAGGAACAAAAGCATTTCATGCGTTAGTTCTCTATGGTTAAAATGCTTTTGTTTTCCAGGGAACTGGATAGTTCCCTAGGACGCTTCACTGTACCCTCCTTACCTTAATAAGGGGGATGGCCACCCTTAAAATCCTCTATTTAATAGGTAAAAAAGAGAACTTTCCTATTAAAGAATAAGAAAAACTAGTACCACAGCGTATATTATCATACGTGAGGACACTAGTTTTTTGAAATGACGAAGAAGATAGGCGTTTTTCAATTGACTATATTATTTCTCCATTTAATGAGAAGGTCTTAGGATCGGTTATTTTCACTTGAACTAATTGACCAATATAGGTTTCATCCCCTTGGAAGTTTACAAGCTTGTTTTGACGGGTTCTTCCCATCAGCCTAGTTGCATCGGTTTTACTTGGTCCTTCCACTAAAACCTCCACAGTTTTATCTAAATAGCTGGCATTAATTTCACCACATATTCTATTTACGGTATCCACCAGACGATTAAATCGATGGTGCTTAACATCATCGGGTATTTGATCTCCCATATCAGCCGCAGGTGTACCCTGTCTTACTGAATAAAGGAAGGTAAAGGCTGCATCAAATCTCACCCTTTCCACCACATCTAGGGTATCTAAAAAGTCCTCCTCTGTTTCACCGGGAAAGCCTACAATAATATCAGTGGTAATTGCCACGTCAGGGATCTTTGCCTTCAGTTTGTCTACCAGTTCTAAGTATTTTTCTTTGGTATAGCCTCTATTCATGGCCTTTAGAATTCTATTGCTTCCAGCCTGATAGGGTAGATGAATATGCTGGCATATCTTTCCCCCCTCAGCCATAGCGTCTATTAAATCTTCAGAGAGATCCTTTGGGTGAGAGGTCATAAATCGGATTCTTTCTATTCCCTCTATCGTATTGAGTCTTCTTAATAAATTTGCAAAGGTGGTCTTATCTTCGAGGGTTTTTCCATAGGAATTGACATTTTGACCTAAGAGGGTTATCTCCTTTGTTCCATTGGCAGCAAGGTCTTTAATCTCTTCTACAATATCTTCAACCTCTCTGCTTCTTTCCCGTCCTCTGGTATAGGGAACGATACAATAGGTACAGAAATTATTACAGCCAAACATGATATTCACAAAGGTCTTTAATTCATATTTTCTAATAATGGGAACTCCTTCTACGATTTCACCTTCTGCCTCCCATACATCCACCAGCATATTTTCGGATTGCATCGAATTAACCAATAGCTCTGGGAACTTATGAAGGTTGTGGGTTCCAAATACCAAGTCTACATGACGATACTTTTTTTTAATCTCCTCCACTACTTGAGGCTGCTGCATCATACATCCACATACAGCTAAGATCATATCGGGCTTATTCTTCTTTAAATTTTTTAAAGCTCCAAGATTTCCATAAACCTTTAGCTCTGCATTTTCTCGAACGCAGCAGGTATTAAATATCACTAAGTCTGCATCCTTACGATTGTCGGTTTCAGTATAGCCCATCTTTTGAAGCATTCCAACAAGTTTTTCTGAATCATGCTCATTCATCTGACACCCATAGGTGGTAATATTAAACCTTTTAGAGGGTTTTTGCATTTGATTTACAGCTTCTATGTATTCCTGTTGATTTTGTATATCCAGGGAAGTTACCTCATATTGATTTTCTCTTTTCAATGGTTATCCTCCTTAAAACTCTTCTTATACTTATTCTTCGGTTTTCATTTATCAATTATAACTTAAATTTTATTAGAAAAAAAGTGTAAACAAAGAAAAAAGCAAATCACCAGCAGAACAAAAGCATTTCATGCG
>NZ_WBZB01000046.1 GCF_009017255.1 Alkaliphilus serpentinus
GCATGAAATGCTTTTGTTCTTCCTCTTATACCTATCATTTAACAAAATTAGAATAAAATAGCATAAATTTGGAAATTATTAAAGATAGTATATAGGAGAGGAGTATTAGACATTTGAAGACGAAAACCAAGCTAAGGACCCTTAAAGATCTTGATTCAATCGATCATAGAGAAATAGAAGAGCTATATAGAAACTATATAAATCCATACTTCGTAAATCTACTAAGACTTTTGGGGTTAAATAAAAGATTTGTAAGGGCTGAGGGTAATAAAGTATGGGATAGCAGCGGCAGAGAATACTTAGATTTTCTTGGAGCCTACGGAGCTATTAATCTTGGTCATAATCACAAAAAAGTAATAGAAAAAATCATAGAGGTCCAAGAAAGACCTAATTTATTACAAACAGTTACCAATCCATTGGCTGCATTATTGGCTGAGAACTTAGCTGCCATTACTCCAGGAGATCTTCAATATTCTTTTTTTTGTAATAGCGGAGCGGAGGCTGTGGAGGGAGCCATTAAACTCGCGAAAATATCTACTGGTAAGCCCCGAATTATTTATTGTAAGGGTTCCTTCCATGGAAAATCAATGGGAGCCCTCTCTATCACCGGTAGAGAAAAATATCGCAAGTATTTTAATCCCTTAATGCCTGCGACCACTGAGGTAGCCTTCGGTTCTAAGGAGGAGCTTAAGGATGTTTTTAATCTATATGATGATATTGCTGCCTTTATTGTAGAGCCAATACAAGGAGAGGGAGGAATAATCACTCCACCTGAGGGTTATTTAAAGGAAGTTAGAAGATTATGTTCAGAAAAAGGAATATTGTTAATAGTGGATGAAATTCAAACGGGATTTGGAAGAACTGGCCATTGGTTTGCCTGTGATGAGGAAGGGATTAACCCTGATATCTTATGTATGGCTAAGTCCCTTGGTGGCGGAATTATGCCTATTGGTGCTTATATAGCTTCTAAAAAGGTTTGGCATAAGGGATACGGAAGTATAGATAGGTTTTTATTACATACCTCCACCTTTGGAGGTAATACATGGGCCTGTGCTGCTGCCCTTGCAGCCATTGAAACATTAAATGATGATAACCTAATAGCTGAGACTGCCCATAAAGGAAAATATTTTATCAAGAGATTAAAAGCACTAATGGGCAAGCATCCAATCTTAGTTGATGTTAGGGGCAAGGGCTTAATGATTGGATTAGAATTTGATGAGGGTTTAAACTCCATTACCCGTTCCATCATTAAAAATCATACTGAAACCGTTAGGGAATATATTGGAGGTATGATTGCTTCAAGTCTAGTGAATCAGCACGGCATTATCACGGCATATACCTTAAATAATCCTAAGGTAATTAGAATTGAGCCACCTTTAACTGTTACCTATCAAGAGATAGACTATTTTATAAATGCACTAGATTTAGTGATGGTTAATTTAAGTGGTCTTAAAAGCCTGGCTTTTCAAACGGCAAAGAATCTGTTGGGAAGCTTTAAGAAAGGCAGGGAGGCATGATGGAAAAGTTCTCATTTATAATACACCCCATCGAGATTGATGATATTTATAGAAAATATAAAGCCTTAAAATATTTACCCCAATCCATTACAGAAAGGATAATGACCTTTGTGCCACCATCTATAGTTTCAGAGATTACTGGCTTAAAGGGGAAGAATAGCAGGGCAGAGGGATATTTTATAGGACTACCCCTAACCTCTCGGATAATGATGGAATACTCAAGGGAATTGGTAACTAAAAAAATCATTAAGGCAGGGCGGATTGCAGAAAAAATGGGAGCTAAGATTGTAGGCCTAGGTGCTTTTACATCTGTAGTAGGAGATGCCGGAATTACCATAGCAAAGAATCTTAACATAGCCGTTACTACTGGAAATACCTATACGGTGGCGGCTGCCTTTGATGCAACAGTAAAGGCTTGTAATTTATTGGACAAGAGGTTTAGTGATTGTCAGGTGGCAATAGTAGGAGCTACAGGATCTATAGGAAAGGTATGTGCTAAGCTGTCCTGTAGAGAAGCTCACAATATAATTCTCATTGGCAGAAGGGATGATAAATTATTAGAGCTAAAGGAGGAGCTCCTTGGTATTCATACTGATAAAAAAATAAAGGTAACCACGAGTATATCGGAAGGGTTAAAGGAAGCAGATGTAGTGATTACTGTAACCAGCAGTATCGATGACGTAATAAAGCCCCACTATATAAAAACCGGTGCTGTAGTTTGTGATGTGGCCAGACCTAGGGATGTATCAAAGAGCCTAATAGAAAAAAGGCAGGATGTTCTAGTTATTGAGGGTGGGGTAATAGAGGTTCCTAGTGGAACGAATTTTGGTTTTAATTTTGGATTTCCAAAGGGCCTATCCTATGCCTGTATGGCAGAAACCATGATACTGGCATTGGAAAAAAGATATGAAAACTATAGTATAGGAAGAGATATAGATATTCAAAAAGTAGATGAAATTAGGAAGTTGGCAGAAAAACATGGCTTCAGATTAGCTGGATTAAGAAGCTTTGAAAGGGTAATTGATGATACTTATATAGATCATGTAAAGAGGGCCATTGAGAAAAGAGAGAGTATAAAGGAAATAACCCTCTCTTAAGATCCTAGTAAAGTATAATAAAATCTTGTAATGACACAGAAAGCCATTAATAGATTAGTATTTTTAGACCTCCTGTCATTAGGGGAACAATAGATTAACCTATTGAATAGTATATAGAAAGTCTAGAAAAAGGGGGATTTATTGGTGGCTAAAGGAAAGGTAAGCCCAACAAGCCTATTATTCTTTTTTCTGTTACTAGCTGTAATATTAATGAACTGCGGTATGTTTAAAAGGGATGATAGCAGCCTATTATTTTTCTATCTTTTAATAGTGATCTTATTTACAAATTTTTATAGATAGAAGATGATTTACTTAATAAATAAACCCATCTGATAGGTAGATTCTAACAGATGGGTTTTAACTGCTAAGCTAAGCTGATATAATCTACTTTGTCACCCTAGTTTTCAGTTTGTTAATAACCTTCTTTACACCTTCAACGCCTAAGGCGATTTCCTTAGCAAGTTCTATTTCCTTTGAATTATCAAGATATCCAAATAGGGTAACTACCCCATCGGAGACCTTTCTATGAACATCCCTATAGCTTAAATCTGTTTGACTTAGCTCTTGAAGTATTTTGTTATTGATGGCTGCATCGGTGTAGGAACCAAGGGAGTCAATCTCTATCTTATTTACAACATCTTTTACACCCCTGTTTTCAGAAGCCATATCCATTGCAGTATGTACCTCCTTCAGGTTATTTATTCTACCCATTAAAGTGACGACACCATCATCAACCTTAACGCCAACTCCCCTAACAGCTTCATTTTCTCCAGTTGTCAGCTTGTTCATGACTTCCTTTTGTATATGCTTGTCAGTAATATTACTATCCATAGCTATTGTAAGGTTATTTTCAACTTTTTTTGTAACCGAAAAACTTTTTACAATATCCTCTGCCTGCTTCTTTTCTGCCAGTAAATCAACTATTCCGGTTAACTGTACAACCCCATCTCTACAGTAAACATTAATATCCATAGCGCTTGCCTGCATAACGGCTTCTAGGTTGCTTTTTATTGCATGCGATAAATCTTTATCGTTAATGTCCCCATTGGAGGAGTTGAATTTATACTCACCGTTATTGACCATTTAGTTAATCATCCTTTCATTTAAATTACTATTAGTTTTCACTAAAATAAAATAAATATGTTTTTAAAGGGAATAAATATCAGTAGAATATAGTAAGGTTATTGACACCCTCTGAGTATGAAAGTATAATCAACAGAGTAAGGAAAAAATTAACAAAGGAAGAAAATTATCATAAAACCCATTAATTTATCTATTAATTGTACTATCAAATGTAGTAAAATAAATTTAAGGAAATGTTAAAAAAAATCTAATTTAGGAAAGATAGCCTAAGACTTTTTTAAATAAGGATAGAGGTATTTCAAACTTTGCATTGAAGTACTATTATATATTATTTCTACCGAATAAGAGGTGTTTAAAGGATGCGAGAAATACTAGAAATAATCAGCAACATTGGAGTTAGGGACATAGCCGATATGGCTATTGTAGCCTTTGTATTTTATAAGCTATTTATGCTTATTAGAGAGACTAGGGCAGAACAATTAATTAAGGGTATTTTGGTTTTATTATTGGCCACACAGATTAGTGAATGGCTACAGCTCCATGTTATTAATTGGATTCTTAGAAACACCATGACGGTAGGTTTAATTGCGTTGTTAATCGTCTTTCAGCCTGAGCTTAGGAGGGCATTGGAATACATAGGGCGTACGAAGTTCTTAACGAAATCTATTGTAGATATTCAAGAGGAAGAAATTAAAATGACAGTAGATGAAATTGCTGAGGCCGTTGGATCCCTTTCAAGACAAAAAATTGGGGCCTTGATGGTGATTGAGCGTGAAACAGGATTGAATGAAGTGACGGAGACGGGTACCCCCATAAACGGCAAAATATCAAGGGGTCTTTTAATCAATATATTCATACCCAATACACCATTGCATGATGGTGCAGCTGTTATTCGGAAAACAGAAATCTTAGCAGCAGGTTGCTTTTTGCCCCTTACTGATAATCAAACCCTTAGCAAAGAATTAGGTACTAGACATCGGGCAGCCATTGGAATTACTGAGCGATCCGATTCGATTGTTGTTGTGGTTTCAGAAGAAACCGGGGCTATTTCTGTGGCTGAGAGTGGTAAGTTAAGCCGTTTTCTAGATATAGAAACCCTTAAGGACATACTATTAGAAGCCTATAAATTAGAAGAAAGCCGACAATGGCAATTATTTAAACTAAAAAGGAGGCAGCGGGATGATGAATAGCTTTTTTACTAAGAACTTAACCTTAAAAATTGTTTCTATCTGCTTTGCCTTTATTATGTGGATCGTTGTTATGAGGGAAGTAAACCCTCAAGTAACAGAAAGCTATTCTAATATCCCAGTGCAGCTGGCGGCTAGGCAAGATCTTCAACAACAGGGTTTGGTGATTTTAGGTGAAGATTCTCCAACCATAAGTGTTAATTTAAGGGGCCGTAGGGATGAAATCAATAAAATATCCCGGAATGATGTAAGGGCAGTAGCGGACCTCAGAGGTTTTAAAGCTGGGGTTGTGAATGTGCCTGTGGAAGTAAGTCCCATTGGAAATGTTGATATAGATTTCTCTCCTAAAAACATAAGACTAGAGTTGGAAAACATCATAAGAGTACAAAAGGACATCACCTTAATCATAAATGGTAGTCCTACAACAGGATATATCTATGGCGAACCCCAATACAAGCCAACGGTGGTTTGGATTGAAGGACCTGAAAGTAAGGCAGATACAGTTACTAGAGTGATTGCAACCCTAGATACAGGTGACGCAACAGAGGGTATAACCGCCAGCCTTCCTTTAAGGGCATTAACATCTCAAGATGCAGAGGTTGCTGTAGAGGTTAAGCCCACCTATGTGGATGTCTTCTTACCAATAGATCGCTTAAAGACCGTGAGACTAGAGGCAGATATTCAAGCTACTAGTGCTGAGGGTTACATGGTGACTGGTATTCAATTGCAGCCAGAGCAAGCTTCTGTTAGAGGAAAGCATGAGGACGTTGCGCTGTTAACTGAATTATACACCGATAAGATTGTTTTTGATAACCTTACAGAGTCATTTGAAGTTGAAGTACCTATTATTATTCCTGAGAGAGTTGAATTACTAGATGACACTCCAGTAAAAGCCCAAATTACCGTTGAAAAGTTGGAGGAGGAGATTTTTACTCTCAACAAGAATAACATCACCTTTGTAAATATTACTGAAGGCTTTCAGGTGGATCGAGAATTATTGGCTGAAGAATATGAGGTTAGAATTGTTGCTCCAAGAAGAATTCTTAATAACATATCTGAAAGAACCATACGATTAATTATAAATCTTGAAGAATTGCAATTGGGACAACATCAGGTTCAAGCGGAAATTGATCTGCCTCAATCTATAGCCGAAAGAATAGAAACTATGGAGGTTATACCACCTGAGATTTCAATTACCATAATTAGTGATTAAGTTGTTGATGCAGGAAATAGGTTCACTAAACGAGGTGAAAAAGTGAAGAAAGAAATTGATGTAATTTTAAGTAGTACCCATGATGCAATGATTGCTGTAGATATTAATGGAGTCATCACTCTATTCAATCGAGCTGCTGAAAGGATTACAGGCTTTAAGGAATCGGAGGTTATTGGTAGGCCTATAGAAGAGGTAGTTGAAAGCACTCGCCTACCCTATATCTTAAAAACCGGTGAAAGTGAGTTGAACCAAAAACAGCCCCTAGGAAATACAGTAATCATTACAAGTAGAATGCCTGTTAAGGATGAGCAAGGTAAGGTTATAGGAGCTGTGGCCGTCTTTAGAGATATCAGTGAAATTTTGGACCTGACCCACGAGATTTATAAGCTAAAGGAGTTCCAGAGCCTACTAGAAGCAATTTTCAACTCTACCCAAGATGCCATAACGGTTTGTGATGAGAATGGAATACATGTGTTGGTGAATCCAGCCTATACAAGGTTAACGGGATTAGATAAAAAATATATTATTGGAAAGCATGCTGCGGTGGACATTGCTGAGGGTGAAAGCATACATATGAAGGTTATTAATACCAAAAAACCTGTTAAGAATGCAAGACTGAAGTTAGGTCCCCACAGAAAAGAGGTTGTAGCCGATGCTGCCCCAATTATAGTAGATGGTGAATTAAAGGGGAGTGTTGGAGTCCTCCATGATTTAACTGAAATTAAGAAACTCAACTATGAGCTGATGCAGGCAAAGCAGATTATACGTAAGCTGGAGGCTCGATATACCTTTGAAGATATCATTGCAAAGGATGAAGGAATGAAGGCTGCCTTAGAGAAGGCAAAGCAAGCAGCGGTTACACCAGCTACAGTTCTATTAAGAGGTGAAAGTGGTACTGGAAAAGAGCTCTTCGCCCATGCCATTCATAACCTCTCCAATCGAAAATATAATCAATTTGTTAGGGTAAACTGTGCTGCCATCAGTCAAAGTTTATTGGAAAGTGAACTCTTTGGCTATGAAGAGGGAGCCTTTACAGGGGCAAGAAAGGGCGGTAAAATAGGTTTATTTGAAGAAGCCCATGGAGGTACAGTATTTCTTGATGAGATAGGGGAGGTACCCATTAGTACACAGGCCAAGCTGTTGAGGGTGTTACAGGAGAAGGAAATTGTAAGGGTTGGAGGAACTAAACCCATAGGAATCGATGTAAGGGTAATCGCAGCCACCAATATCTCCCTTGAAAAGGCCATAGAAGCAGGAACCTTCAGAGAAGACCTATATTATAGATTAAATGTTATCCCAATAAGAATTCCTCCACTAAGGAGTCGGAAAAAGGATATCTACCCATTGGTATTGCATATTATTGGTAAATATAATCAGGAGTATGGTCGTAAGGTTGAAGATATCTCACAGGATGCTCTAGAACGTATGATGACTTATGACTGGCCAGGAAATGTAAGGGAGCTCCAGAATTATATAAGTAGAGCTATGGTAAATATGAAATATAGCGAAACCATCATTACAGTTGAGAGATTACCGAAATTTTTTGATAATGATAAGAGTCTTGCTAAAAATGATGTAAATATTCATAGAGCAGAGGGTCAAGAAGACTTAAGCCTAAAGGAAGCCCTAGAGGAATATGAAAGGTCTTTAATCTATAATCGGCTTAAAGATAATGGTGGGAATCGGACACAAACAGCTAAGGATCTGCAAATTTCTGTAAGGAATCTGTATTATAAAATCGAAAAATATCAAATGGAAGATTTAGATATATGAAAAAAATTGCACACAATAGTGCAATTTTTTTCATGCAATTATTTGCATGCATATCAACTTTTTACAAGAATTGTCTACTACTGTCCATATAAAACTTTTTTTAAAGGGAAATTTCAATATCTCATTAAAGTTTTTATAGTAGCTATAGTTGGCATAGCTTTTGCTTCTATATCTATGGATGGAATTAGGTATCATTCTAAGATAATATACAAAAACTAAGATGGAGCTATGACAAATTTTCTAAAATAGCTAAGGAGGGATAAAATGAGAAGTTATGTACTAACAATCAATCCTGGTTCTACATCTACAAAGGTTGCCATGTTCAAAGGCCAAGAAAATCTTTTGCAAACAAACTTAAATCACTTACCGGAAGAACTAGACAAGTTTGCTAAAATGGCAGATCAATATGAATTTAGAAGAAACATCATTCTGGACTGGATGAAGGAAAATGGCTTTGAATTAAATGAATTGATAGCCGTTGTAGGTAGAGGGGGTCTTTTAAGACCATTACCAGGTGGTGCTTACAAGGTTACCGATGCAATGATCAAGGATTTAAAGATCGGCTACCAAGGAGAGCATGCATCAAATCTTGGTGGATTAATTGCAAAGTCTATAGCTGAAATGGAAGGTATAGATGCATACATAGTGGACCCAGTGGCAGTGGATGAGTTTGAGGCTATTGCAAGAATATCAGGCATGCCAGAAATCCAAAGAAGGTCATTAGGTCATGCACTAAACATAAAAGCAGTTAGCCATAGGGTTGCAGCGGAACTTGGAAAACGTTTCCATGAACTTAATTTTCTAGTTGCTCATCTTGGTGGAGGAATAACTGTTGCACCTGTAAGAAAGGGTAGATTAATTGATTATAACAATGCCAACGAAATGGGACCCTTCTCACCAGAAAGGGCAGGTGGACTTCCAGTTGGAGATGTTGCTAAATTATGCTTCTCTGGTAATTACACCCACCCTGAGTTTAAGAATAAGCTAAGGGGCAAGGGAGGAATGACAGCTTACCTTGGAACCAATGATGCCAGAGATGTTGAGAAAATGATACAAGCAGGAGATGAAAAGGCCAAGCTCGTATTTGATGCGATGGCATATCAGATTTCTAAGGAAATAGGTGCTATGGCTACAGTGTTACAGGGTGAAATAGATGCCATCATTTTAACCGGAGGCTTAGCCCATAGTAAACGCCTTACTGACCACATTATCGAGAGAATTGGGTTTATTGCACCTGTTAAAATACATGCCGGAGAAGATGAAATGAAGGCATTAAATGAAGGAGCCCTACGGGTTCTAAATGGGGAAGAAAAGGCTAAGATTTATGAAAATGAGGTGAATATCAATGATTAGAAGCTTTCAAGATGTAATGAAAATTGCTAAGGAGAGGGGCCCGAAAATCCTTTCTGTGGCCTGTGCTCAAGACGCTGATGTCCTTTTAGCCGTTAATGCTGCTAAAAAGGAAGGAATTGCTGACGCAATCCTAGTTGGAGACCAATCAGCAATCGAAGAGATTGCTAAGGAGAATAATATTGATTTAAGCCCATTTGAAATTATAGATATAAAGGATCTTGCAGAGGCCTCCCTTAAGGCTGTGGAGCTGGTTTCTACTGGAAAAGCTCATATGGTTATGAAGGGCTTAGTAGATACCTCCATCATTCTTAAAGCAGTACTGAATGCAGAGGTTGGGTTAAGAACAGGAAATGTTCTAAGCCATGTGGCGGTATTTGATGTTCCAGGCTATGATCGATTGTTTTTGGTAACAGATGCAGCTATGAATATTGCTCCAGATCTAAATACAAAAAAACAGATTATTGAAAATGCAGTAGAGGTGGCAAGGGCCTTGGATATTGAAGAGCCTAAGGTTGGTGTAATCTGTGCAAAGGAAAAGGCCAACCCCAAAATGCCAGATACAATGGATGCTCAAGCCCTAGAGGAAATGAATAAAAAGGGTGATATAAAGAATTGTCTTGTTGGTGGTCCCTTTGCCCTTGATAATGCTGTATCCTTAGAGGCAGCAAAACATAAGGGAATAAGCCATCCAGTGGCAGGCCTTGCAGATATATTAATGTGCGGAGATATAGAAGCAGGAAATGTGTTATACAAATCCATGGTATTCTTTGCAAATGCCAAAAATGCAGGAGTAATTGTAGGTGCCAAGGCACCTGTAGTGTTAACCTCCAGGGCAGACAGTGATGAAGCTAAGCTTTACTCAATAGCCCTATCAGTATTGTGTGCAGCTAAGTTGTTTTAAATAAAGAGAGAGGTGGAATTCTAATGAGTGAAGTTTATAGAATATTAACCATTAATCCAGGCTCAACCTCGACAAAAATCGCAATCTTCGATAATGAGAAGCCTGTTTTTGAGGAAGTACTAAGACATTCATCTGAGGAAATTGGACAATACAAAACCATATTCGATCAATACGAATTTAGAAAAAACGTAATCCTTGAGGCCTTGAATGAAAAGGGAATGAACCTAACAAAGCTAGATGCCGTTGTGGGTAGAGGGGGCTTGTTAAAGCCAATTAAAGGTGGAACCTACACCGTTGATGAAAATATGCTAAAGGATTTAAAGGTAGGAGTTTTAGGCCAACACGCATCGAATTTAGGTGGAGTTTTAGCCTATGAAATCGCAACTCAGTTGAATATCCCATCCTTTATAGTTGACCCTGTTGTTGTTGATGAGATGGATGATGTAGCAAGAATCTCCGGTATGCCTGAGATAGAAAGAAAAAGTATCTTCCATGCACTAAATCAAAAGGCTGTAGCTAGAAGGGCTGCAAAGGATTTTGGAAAGAAATATGATGAAATAAACCTAATTGTTGCCCACCTTGGTGGAGGAGTTTCAGTAGGAGCCCATGAAAAGGGTAGGGTTATTGATGTGAATAACGCCCTTGACGGTGAAGGTCCATTCTCCCCAGAAAGATCAGGGGGCCTTCCTGTAGGGGATCTTGCTAAGCTTTGCTTCTCAGGCAAATATACCCATGCTGATATTAAAAAGATGATTACTGGTAAGGGCGGATTGGTTGCATACCTTGGAACCAACGATGCTAGAGACGTTGAAAATATGATTAAAGGCGGAAATAAAGAGGCTGATCTGATTTATAAAGCTATGGCATATCAGGTTTCTAAAGAAATCGGAAGCTGTGCTGCTGTATTAAAGGGTAAGGTAGATGCCATAATCTTAACTGGTGGTATCGCCTATGACAAGACCTTTACTGGTTGGATTAAGGATAGCATTTCCTTTATATCTCAAGTACTGATTTATCCAGGAGAGGATGAAATGATTGCCCTTGCAGAGGGTGGTTTAAGGGTTCTAAGAGGAGAAGAAGCAGCCAAAGTATACGAATAGGATGATGATATGCTAAAGGATAATAGAATCCGTGTCATAATAGGACATTATGGCAGCGGAAAAACAGAATTTGCTATAAACTATGCCATTGAATTAGCTAAGGAAAAGGATAAAATCGCCTTGGCAGATTTAGATGTTGTAAACCCTTACTTTAGAAGCCGTGAAATGCAACAGCTTCTTGAGGAAAAGGGGATAAAGGTAATTTCCAGTTATGTAACAGGCTCTGGTTCAGATTTACCTTCAGTGACTGCAGATGTATTAGGGCCATTACAGGATAAGGAATGTAATGTTATCCTTGATGTAGGTGGAGATGCCATGGGAGCAAGAACCTTAGGTAGATATAAGGCTTACTTCCAAAAGGGTGAATATGATATGTTTTGTGTAATCAATGGCAATAGGCCAGGTACCCAAGACTTAAATGGAATACTCCATCACATAGCCACCATAGAAGCTACCTCAAGGGCCAGAATCACCGGCCTAATCAATAACACACATTTACTCAGACATACGACCATTAATGAGGTCCTTAAGGGGCAGGAACTTACCCAACAAGCTAGTGAAAAATTGAATATACCCATCAAATATGTAAGTGTAATGGAATCCCTAGTAGCTGATCTTCCTAAAGATCTAGAAGGGGAAATTATCCCCATTAGGATGATTATGAGGGAGGATTGGATGTAGTTTTGCTGGAGGTCTATGGCTGATGAAGGCTTAATATATAGTTTTATATCTTAAGGAGGGTTGTGAAATGGCTAAAAGAAGAGGTAGAGTTATATTCCAAGAGGATCGCTGTAAGGGCTGTGAGCTTTGTACCACAGTGTGTCCTGTAGATATTGTTAAAATGAATAAGAGCAAAATCAATGTTAAGGGATACCATCCAGCGACGGTTGATGAAATGGAAAAGTGTATCGCATGTGCCAACTGTGCTACAATTTGTCCTGATGTTGTAATTAAGATCGAAACTATTGAAGAATAATAAATCATTGCGTAAGGAGGGAATTTGATGGCTAAGGTATTAATGAAGGGTAACGAAGCAATTGGTGCAGCTGCTATTAAAGCTGGATGTAAATTTTTCTTTGGATATCCTATCACACCACAAAATGAGTTGCCAGAATTTATGTCAAGAGAGTTACCAAAAATAGATGGTGTTTTTGTACAAGCAGAATCAGAAGTTGCAGCAATTAATATGATCTATGGTGCAGCAGGAGCGGGAGCAAGGACAATGACTTCATCCTCATCTCCAGGTATGGCATTAAAGCAAGAGGGAATTTCTTATATTGCTGGAGCCGAGCTACCATGTGTTATTGTAAATATCAGTAGGGGTGGCCCTGGTCTAGGTGGAATTCAACCATCTCAGGCAGACTATTTCCAATCAACCAGAGGTGGAGGAAATGGAGACTACAGACATCTTGTATATGCTCCTTCTACCCTTCAAGAGGCGGTAGATTTAACAATTGAAGCCTTTGATATTGCTGATTACTATAGAAATCCAGTAATCGTTCTTGGAGACGGAATGATTGGCCAGATGATGGAGCCTGTGGAGTTTAACGAGCCTAAGAAGAGAGATTTACCTGCAAAGGACTGGGCAACTACAGGAACTGAGGATAAAAGAAGACCAAATATCATTAACTCCCTAGCTTTGGATCCAGCAGAGCTTGAAAAACACAATATTAAGCTTGATAATAAGTACAAGGCTATGGAAGAAAATGAAGTTCGATATGAAATGTATAAAACCGAAGGAGCAGAGCTGATCTTTGTTGCCTATGGAACAACTGCAAGAATTGTAAAAAATGCAGTAGATGCATTAGAGGCAGAAGGTATTAAAGCTGGCTTAATAAGACCCATAACATTATGGCCCTTCCCTAATAAAGCCTTTAATGAAATCCCAACAGCTAAGGCTTTAGTAAGCGTTGAAATGAGTATGGGACAAATGATAGATGATGTTAAAATCGCCAACAACGGTAAATTACCAGTTCATTTCTATGGTAGAACCGGTGGTATGATTCCAACACCTGAGGCTATCGTTGAAAAGGCTAAGGAAATTTTAGGGGGTGGAAAGTAATGTCTACTATTTTCGAAAGAACTGACGGATTAACCGATAAGCAATTCCACTATTGTCCTGGATGTACCCATGGTGTTATCCATAGATTAGTAGGTGAGGTTTTAGTAGAGCTTGGAGTGCTAGGTAAGGCTGTAGGGGTTGCCCCAGTAGGATGCTCAGTTTTAGCCTATGACTACTTCAATTGTGATATGCATGAGGCTGCCCACGGTAGAGCACCGGCTGTTGCTACAGGAATTAAAAGGGTTTTACCTGACAATGTAGTATTCACCTATCAAGGAGATGGAGACTTAGCTTCTATCGGTACTGCAGAGATCATCCATGCTGCCCATAGAGGAGAAAAGTTTACTACAATCTTTGTAAATAATGCAATCTACGGTATGACCGGTGGACAAATGGCACCAACTACTTTAATTGGACAAAAGGCTACAACTGCTCCCTATGGTAGAGATGCTGCAACTACAGGTATGCCTTTAAGAATGTCAGAAATGCTTGCTACCATCGATGGTGCAGTATTTGTTGAAAGAGTAACCGTTCATAACGTTGCTGGTATCAGAAAGGCTAAGAAGGCTATTAAGAAGGCCTTCGAGGTTCAAATAGCTGGACTTGGCTTTGGTATAGTTGAAATACTTTCAACCTGCCCTACTAACTGGGGAATTACTCCAGTAGAATCATTAAAGTGGTTAGAGGAAAACATGCTTCCATACTATCCATTAGGAAACTTCCGTACACCAGAGGAGGGAAAATAATATGGCTACTGAAAAAATAATTATGGCAGGCTTCGGAGGACAAGGAGTTATGTCCATGGGGCAATTATTAACCTATGCTGGTATGATTGAAAATAAGCAGGTTTCATGGTTACCCTCCTATGGCCCAGAAATGCGTGGAGGTACAGCAAACTGTGCTGTTATAGTATCTGATAGCCCTGTTGGATCACCCATCATTACAGGAGACGCCACAACTGCATTGGTTCTTAACCTACCTTCCTTAGTGAAGTTTGAAAAGAACCTACAGCCTGGTGGTAGACTTATTATCAACAGCTCTCTAATTGAGAAAAAGGCTGAAAGAGAAGATGTAAAGGCCTACTATATTCCAGCCAACGAAATAGCAAATGAGCTAGGAAATAGCAAAGTTGCCAATATGGTAATGCTTGGAGCATACCTTGAGTTAACTAAGATTGTTTCCGTTGATACTGTAATTGAGGCTTTAAAGAAGGTATTTGGACCAAGCAAGGCTGACCTAGTACCTTTAAACAAAGAAGCATTAAGCCGTGGAGCTGAGTGCGTTAAGTAAATATTTAGATTGATAAGAACCCCTTCTGGAAATCAGAGGGGGTTCTTAGATTTAAGACAAAGTATTCAAGATGCAGACTGATCAAAAGCCCTTAGTTTCGAGACGCAAGCAAAATCAGCGATTGCAGCGTATACAGAATTACGTAAGAATGCTGGTTTTGTGAAGCAACAATGAAGATGAGGGTTTTTCATCAGTCTGAGAACCCCTTCTGGAAATCAGAAGGGGTTCTTTGTATATCTTTTAATAAATATTCAACATATATTTTAGGACATTAGTTGAAAAAATAGAACTATTATTTTGGTTTTTTGAATATAAATTAATGAAGGTGAATTTTACGAGGGGGATGATTGAGTGAGAGGACAAGAGTATATCGATAAAGTAACAGAAAGACTGAGACATAGCTTTGACATATTAAGGGAATATGATGTAGAAGGTATATGCTTTGACGTTTTTGCTTCCTCCTATATACGAAGTGAAAGGTATTTCGCCAGTAAGAAGATTAAGGTCTATGGAATAGAGAATCATGAATACTGCCTTATTAAAAGGGTAGAAAATCTTAGTTATTCAGTGTTAAAGGATTTAACCGACGGTCTCGTAAAGGCTTCAGAGGCTTTAATTAAGCCCCATCATGAGCATATGTCCACAATCATTACAGGGGTTCTTGTGGTGGAGGGGAAGGTTGAAGACAATTTAAGGAATCAAATCAAAGGCTTTCAGTATAGCAAAAGCTTTTTATGGGGTTTAAAGGGGTGGACCTATATAAGATTATTGGTGGTAGATATAGAAGACAGTATGGTTTATTCAAACAGAAGGGGGAAAGAAGTACTTCGTTTCTACGAGGTTTTCTAATATATAAAGGGGGAATTATATGAACTCATTAACACTTATTCTTGGTAGCATCATCATTTTTTTCATTGCCTATATCACCTATGGTCGATGGCTTGCTAAGCAATGGGGAATTGATGATAGTAAGCCGACTCCTGCCCATACAAAGGGAGACGGAGTTGATTATGTCCCTGCCACCTCGCCGGTATTATTAGGCCATCACTTTGCTTCAATAGCAGGGGCAGGACCCATTGTAGGTCCAATAGCAGCCGCTATATTTGGCTGGATTCCTGTTGTTTTGTGGATCTTAGTTGGTAGCATCTTCTTTGGAGGTGTGCAGGATTTTAGTTCCTTATTTGCCTCCATAAGGCATGATGGAAAATCCATCGGTGAAATCATCAATGTAAACATCGGAAGGGTTGGTAAAAGGCTTTTTATTATATTTGCATGGTTAACCTTGATTTTAATTGTAGCTGCCTTTACTAACATAGTGGCCAACACCTTTGTTTCCGTTCCTGAAGCAGCCTCAGCTTCGGTATTATTCATTTTCCTAGCAGTATTTTTTGGCTTTGCAGTCTATAGAAAGGGAGTAAAACTCAGTATTGCAAGTATATTCGGTGTTGCTTTACTATTCCTCTGTATCCTACTAGGCAATATCTTCCCCTTGGAGCTTAGCAGAAATACATGGATTGGAATCTTATTAGCTTATATATTTGTAGCCTCTGTAACTCCTGTGTGGATTTTGCTACAGCCTAGGGACTATCTAAACTCCTTCCTCCTATATGCTATGATGCTGGGTGCCGTACTGGGCTTAGCCATCACCCGACCAGCCCTACAGTTATCTGGTTATGTTGGCTTTAATATCAATAATCAATACCTCTTCCCGATGCTCTTTGTTACCGTTGCCTGTGGTGCAATTTCAGGCTTCCACTCCCTTGTGGGCTCAGGAACCTCCTCTAAACAGTTGACCAAGGAGAGCGATGCTAAGCTTGTAGGCTACGGAGGCATGCTTATTGAAGGGGTTCTTGCAGTACTGGCCATTATTACAGCAGCCTATGTAACGAAGGATAAGCTTGGTGAGCTGTTGGGGGCAGGTGGCCCGGTAAACGTATTCTCCGACGGTATCGGTAACTTTATGGTTGGCCTAGGAATCCCCTTTACAGTAGGAAAATCCTTTGTTGCCCTTGCGGTTTCTGCCTTTGCATTAACCAGCTTAGACACTGCAACAAGATTAGCACGATTCATGTTCCAAGAATTCTTCCAGGACCAAGGAGTAGAAAAAGAAAATATTTTAACCAATCGTTATTTCTCTACTCTAATTACTGTAATTATCGGTGGTGCCCTTGCCATCGGTAGCTGGGATAAAATATGGCCAGTATTCGGTTCTGCAAATCAGCTTCTGGCAGCCCTTGCCCTATTGGCGGTGGCAGTATGGTTAAAGAAGGCAGGAAAGAACAACAAAATGTTTGTGATTCCATTTGTATTCATGTTCGTGGTTACGGTTTTAGCTCTATTCTTCTTAATAAGAGCAAATTTCATCAATGGAAACTATATATTGGTGGTCTTCCCTGTGTTACTATTAATTCTTGCCTTTGTATTGGCCTACCAAGCCTATCGTATGCTAACTAAGGGTGGTCCTAAGCCATCTATTAAAGCTTAATAGTCTTTCTCCAAAATTACAGGAGCTCTCGTATTCTATAAAGGAGCTCTTGTATATTTTTTTGCATATGAATTTATTGAAGCAAATTTTACTGTAAGGGAATACTATAATAGAATCTAGGCCAATAGATTGTTTAAATCCTGTACATATGTTAAAATATAGTAGATAATCTTGGAAGGAGAAAAAACCATGGGAAAACTTTTTGGAACAGATGGTGTTAGGGGAATTGCCAATAGGGATTTAACCCCAGAATTGGCCTATAAGCTTGGGAGAATTGGAGCATATTTTTTGCTTAAAGATAGAGGTAGCAAGGGTAATAAGGTTGTAATTGGGAAGGATACAAGATTGTCTGGTGATCTATTAGAATCCTCAATGACAGCTGGTTTTTTATCAATGGGGGTTGATGTAATATCCTTAGGGGTGATACCAACTCCAGCAGTATCCTATTTAACCCGCCATTTATCAGCCGATTGTGGGGTTGTAATCTCTGCCTCCCATAATCCAGCAGAATATAATGGAATCAAGTTCTTCGACTATAGAGGCTATAAGCTTCCCGATGAGCTTGAAAATCAAATAGAGGAATACATATTAAAGGATAAAGATGTAGATGTTCGCCCTGTAAAGGATGGAATTGGTCGACTAACCCACTTAGAAGAGGCATCGAAGCTTTACACGGATTTCTTGAAAACCACTATAAAGAACGATTTTAAGGGTTTGAGGATTGCCATAGATACAGGAAACGGTGCTGCCTATAGGGTGGCCCCAGATTTGTTGCGACAGCTGGGGGCAGAGGTGTTTGTAATAAATGATCATCCCGATGGAATAAATATCAACGACAAATGTGGATCAACCCACCCAGAGATTCTGCAAAAATATGTTGAAGAGGTTTCGGCAGATGTAGGCCTCACCTTTGATGGAGATGCCGACAGGGTGATAGCCATCAATAACCAGTGTCAAATCGTCGATGGTGACCATATAATGGCTATATGTGGTAGCAGATTAAAAAAACACAGAGCCCTAAAAAATGATACCATTGTTGCCACCGTTATGAGCAATATCGGATTGGATATTGCCATGAAGGAAAGAGACATAAAGGTAGCAAAAACCAAGGTCGGAGACCGATATGTATTGGAGGAAATGCTACATCAGGGTTATAGTCTTGGAGGAGAGCAATCCGGACATATTATTTTCCTTGATTATAATACCACCGGGGATGGACTATTGACAGGACTGCAATTAATTGATACCATCAAGGAGGAAGGAAAGTCCTTTGCAGAGCTTTCTGGAATGATGACCTCTTATCCTCAGGTGCTAATTAACGCAAAGGTGAAAAATGAAAATAAAGAAGCCTACCTAAAGGATGCAGAAATCATCAATGAAATAAAAAGAATAGAAGCCATTATGGCTGACCAGGGCAGAGTATTAATTCGACCTTCGGGAACGGAACCCCTAGTAAGGGTTATGCTGGAGGGTAAGAATCAAGAGGAATTAAATCATCTGGCCACAGGTCTGGCTAAAATGATAGAAGCAAGATTAAGCTAATTAAAACTGGGGTTAGCTGGTGAAGGTTAACCCCAACAATAAACTTAAGGAGGGATGCCCATGAAGGATCATTCAACTTAATATTGTGAAGCGCCAGAGCTTAAGAGAATTTATCGGCTTAAGCTGACGAGGACAGGGTTTATCGAAGATTTCGGCGGATGCCCTGCGATGAGTCACCATTTGTAAGGAATCTACAAAACTACTGAGCAATCGGTAGGACAAAGGGATTTCAGTGACAGGTCTGTGGATTGCTATGGGCATTTTTCAGAGGCTTTTTTGTCGTGGTTTAGATTTTTACCTGCAGTAAAACTTAAAAAGATTGATGATAATTACGAAAATGGACAATGATAGTAATAACAAAAATTTATCCTTGAAGGGAGAAAATAAAATATGTGCGGAGTAGTAGGATATGTAGGAGACCAATCGGTTACAAATATATTAGTAGAAGGTTTAGCAAAATTAGAATATAGAGGCTATGATTCAGCAGGAGTAGCGATTTTAAATCAAGAGGGAATTCATGTAAGAAAGTTTAAGGGACGATTAAGCATCCTAGCTGACTATCTTGAAAAGGAGCCCATATCAGGAAACATCGGTATTGGCCATACAAGATGGGCAACCCATGGAGAGCCCTCCGACAGAAATGCTCATCCCCATACCAACGTAGTAGGGAACATTGCCCTTATCCACAATGGTATCATCGAAAACTACATGAAGATTAAGGAATGGTTAATTGAAGAAAAGGGTATTCAGTTTAAATCTGAAACCGATTCAGAGGTTGTGGCCCACCTAATCGACCACTTCTATGAAGGAGATTTATTAAAGGCTGTTTATAGGGCCATTGCCAGAATGGAAGGAGCCTATGCCATCGGGGTTATCTGTAAGGATGAACCAGATAAAATTGTTGCCGTTCGAAAGGATAGCCCATTAATCGTTGGTTTAGGAGAAGGAGAAAACTTCCTTGCATCTGATATTCCAGCCCTCTTAAAGCATACCAAGAAAATGTATTTAATAGAAAATGATGAAGTGGTACTGCTAACAAAGGATGAGGTTAAAATCTTTAATGAGCTGGGTCAACAGGTAGACAGAGAGGTTTTCCATGTAACCTGGGATGCTGAGGCTGCAGAAAAGGAAGGCTATCAGCACTTTATGATTAAGGAAATCCACGAACAGCCAAAGGGAGTTCACGAAACCCTTATGAGAAGGCTGGATAAGGATCATAATATCGTCCTGGATGGCATTAAGCTTACTAAGGAAGACCTAGAAAAAATCAATAAGGTTTATATCGTGGCTTGTGGAACGGCCTACCATGCAGGTTTAGTGGGTAGATACGCTATTGAAAAGTTTGCTAAAATTCCTGTAGAGGTGGATGTTGCCTCTGAATTTAGATATCGTGATCCCTTTGTAGATGAAAATACCCTTTTTATTGCCGTAAGTCAATCCGGCGAAACCCTAGATACACTAGCTGCCCTAAGGGAAGCTAAAAGAAAGGGAGCTAGAATCCTATCTGTGGTAAATGTTGTTGGTAGCTCTGTTGCAAGAGAATCCCATGACGTATTCTACACTTGGGCAGGACCAGAAATTGCCGTTGCCTCAACAAAGGCCTATACAACTCAACTAATGGCAATGTATTTAATAGCCCTTAATATGGCCAGCACCAAGGGTACCATGTCAAAGGAAGATTACAGCAAAGTAGTAGCAGAACTAAAGACTTTACCAGAGAAAATCGAAAAAATTCTTGGCGATATAGATAAAATTCAGCATCAGGCCGATGCTCAATTCAGCAATGAAAGTGTATTCTTTATGGGAAGGGGCTTAGATGTAAATGTAGCCCATGAAGGCTCCCTAAAGCTAAAGGAAATCTCCTATATCAATTCCTTTGCCATCGCAGCAGGAGAGCTAAAGCATGGAACAATTGCCCTAATTGAAGATGGAACATTAGTGATTGCCCTAGCAACCCAAGATCATCTGTATGAAAAGATGCTTTCCAACATTCAAGAGGTTAAGGCTAGGGGAGCCTATGTATTGGCAGTAGCCAAGGAAGGCAACAAAGAGGCTGAAAAAACAGCCGATGTTGTCATGTATATCCCCGATACCACGGATGAGCTTACGCCTATATTAAGTGTTATTCCACTACAGCTATTTGCCTACTTTATAGCAGTAGCCAGAGGCTGTGACGTAGATAAACCAAAGAATTTAGCCAAGTCGGTAACTGTCGAATAGAGTATTTCTGAGAAATATGGGTTGGTGTCGGTTCTCAAAAAGTTTGAAAAATTTCTCGAAAAGATTGAGAAATAATAAAAAATGCAGATTTATATAAAAATTAAAGGAGAATAGCATAAAATAAATGCTATTCTCCTATTTCAATATTTTGGAGGTTTAAATATGAATTTTTTACGATAGATAACAGCACAACTGTTAAAATTGAGCTTCGTGACTTAAAAGTCATTCTTGACGATGTTGTAATTAAAGATTATTTAGAATTTCAAATTGAGAAAAATCATGATGATCTATTTGGTGGTTATTCTGTTGCGATTGACAAATTTGTAAGTGATCGAGTTATACAGAAGGTTGATGAATTCGATCAAAAGGGATTATTGAATTCTGGTAAGAAGGCCTATAAGCCTATTGAAATAAGTGAAGAAGGACTGGAAACTAATAGAGTTTATTAGCGTAGATTGTACGGCTAATGAGGGTGAATGGCACTCAGAAAGTGAAATTAAAATCCAAAAGAATGGATACGTAATTAATAATGGTAAAAAAACAAAAGAGTTCTGGGATAGCTCAATACGTTGCGCTAAGAAACCTTTACGTTTAAAAATACGTAATATTTGCGGTGATGAAACAATTTATAAGGTGGAATGATTGGTGTTTGGTATTTATAGATAGCTAGTTGTTTAAAAATGGAGAATAACTTTTACACAAGTTATTCTCCATTTTTTTGAGGAAATCAAACTTTAATACAACTCATGATTGATGACCCTATTGCATCGCACCGGCCAGCTATGAAATATAATAACATTGTCGATATTTGACGCAAATTGGTGAATGATTATTAGAGGTGAAATATAATGTTATAGAGAATAAAAAAGTAGATATATATGATAACTATGTAAGATATACGATCTAAGAAATAAATAAAATTTTGATACAGAATTATATAGTTAAAAAAACAAATGGAAAGGAAGATTACTAATGAAAGAGCACCTTTTAAAAGAAAAGGCATTTACCTATGATGTACCTAGAACTGTTCCAAATATGGCTGGTTATGAATTTGATGATGAGAAGGGGTATTGGGTAAATCAGACGAGTAAGCAACCATGTATTGAAGATCCTTCATTTGTAGCACCACGAACGAAAAAAGCGGATATTGAAACAGGAGAGGATAGAAAAGGTGAATAAAGTAGAAATATTAATCATATCGGATACTATGGATTTCACAACTGACTATATCTGCTTAGAACTTCAGCGTAGAAATGCTTCTTATCTCCGGATTAATAGAGATAAGTTTCAGGATTACAGGATCGTACTTGGAATAGGGGAACCAGTTTTAAATATTACAGTTAATTCGAAAAAGTATATTGCGGATAATCAAAGTCTAAAAGCAATCTATTATAGGGCTCCTATATATCTTCATGATACATTTAAACCAAACCTTTCTTATGATGAACAACTCTACCGTTCTCAGTGGACTGCGTTCTTAAGGAACCTAGTGTTGTTTGAAAATGCAAAGTGGATGAACAATCCAATTAGTACATTTAAGGCAGAAAACAAAATGGTGCAATTAAAATATGCACGAAAAATTGGTTTAAAGTGCCCACGAACACTGTTGCTTAATTCTGTTGAAGAAGTTCCACTTGATAAAGATGCTAATTATATTATGAAGTCATTGGATACTGTGCTGCTAAAACAGAATGACAAGGAGTCATTTGTTTATTCAACGGTTGTGACTGGTGAAGAACTTATGACATCAAGATTGACAGTAGCTCCTTTAGTAATACAAGAATATTTATATCCTAAAGTTGATTTGAGGGTAACTGTTGTTGAAGATAAGGTTTTTACTGTAAAAATTATTAAAGATGGTATTGGTGTGGAAGGAGATTGGAGAAAAGAAAAAGAAAATGTAGATTTTATTGAAATAGATCTTCCAGAAGATATACAAAAGAAATGCATCCAAATCGTAAGTCATTTAGGATTATCATTTGGAGGGATTGATTTAATATTAAATAACGAGACCTATTATTTCATTGAGGTTAATCCTACTGGTGAATGGGCTTGGCTAGTTAATAAGTCAGGTTTGAAAATTGATAGGGCTATATGTGATTCTTTACAAGTCAGTATATGATATATGAGGAGTTAAAATTAATGATAAAGGATATATTAACCATTATTATTTTTCCATTTCCTACATTATTTAAAACCACACAAGCGATAAGTGAGAAAATCAAAAAATTAATCAATTCTTCAGTTGAAAAACCGTATAGCTATGAATATGCTAGTAATAATATTAGAATAGATGAAAAAGTATTGTTAGATACATTAAAAGACACAATTGAAAATAAAAAAATACTTGAAGATAAGGCAAAATCAACCTTAATTGCAATTACAATATCTTCTTCACTTATAATAAATATTTTAAGATACATACAAGATATGAAAGATAGTGCAGTCATTCTATCAATCATTTTAGCAATAGTAGGATTCCTAAGTCTTCTATATATGATAGTAGCAGGTGTGTTATCACTATATAGTATTGGAGAAATAAATACTGTAGCAATAATGTACCCAGAAGACTATCTATTACCACAGCAAGGAAAGAACACTCAAATTGCAGATAATATTGAACACAATTATTTACATAACCTAAAAAGAAATAATTTTATGACTACAAGTTATAAATGCATAATAACATCTATATCACTTTTAGTTGTTATTTTCATTATTGCAACTGTTACTTTACGTATAGGGCATAAAAAAGATGATCTCACTCAAGAGATTAACCGTCAAATAGAAAGTATAAATAATAAAATATCGACCATGTCAAATGAGATTTCTGAGGATAAACAAAACATAATAAGGATCCAACAACGTATAATATATATTATTGAAAGAATAGAAATTACTCAGCAGAAGTTAGACAATATAAAAGAGTCAATAGAAAGTATTAATAAAATAATTGCTGATAATCCCAGTATGGTTTCAGATGAGATTGAAAAATTATTATTTAACTTAGAGAAAGAATTGAAAGTAGAATAGTGATAAACACCTTTATTTTAATAAAATGATCTAAGTAATTAAAGATTTGCAAAGGTAGAAAAAATATAAAAAGAACTTGGGCGTTCATCATGAAATTTATCTGGTTAGAAGTGAAACTGGTAAGGGTGTATTAGAGTTGTAGAGTTCTAAAAATTATTTCCTAAACTATTTGATATTTGGCTTTCTTTTCAAACTATTTGAGAATTTGGCGTTTTGTTTCAAACTTTATGAGAATTTTTTTCAAACTATTTGAGAAAACTTTAAAAAAATGCCCATATCTTTTTGAGAACCTACAGGATTTTAGAAAAAACTTAGATAGTTGAAATACAATTGAAGATTAAAATATTATAATCATGAGATCCGAAAACAAGCTAGTTTGTCAATTAACTAGCTTGTTTTTTGTGGGTTTGTCGAAGTGGGTCGAACGAAAATTGGAGGAATTGGTAGATTAATATAGTAAATAAGGATAATAGAGAAAACGTTGCTATTTCTAACTTTAAATAATTATTACGTGAAAAACCGTACTATATATAACTGCTACTTTAAGTGTTAGAATACAATATTTTAATCATAGTTGTCAAAAAAATTTATGATTATCTCTTACAAATATTTTTAGGAATAAAGGAGGGGAATGTAATGTACCATAGCGCTATACCTTCATGGTATGGATATCGTTATCAAGGGCAACTAGCAATCTATTATGCTTTGAAGCAAATTTATGATATTTCAGGAAAGATTAATGAAAGTGACAATATTAGAAAGGAATATTTGTTTAAGGAGCAACTTGAGAAATATGCACTAGAGATTGAGTATATGGAAGATTTTGCAATTCGTTATTATAAAAATGATTCAGAATTTGAGTATATCTCGTTCCATCAAGTGAAAGCTGGGGAAAGTAATAGGAAAATTGATAACGTTACTATTTATGGGGTTTTAGATAAGTTAATTAAACACCAAAGTTATACTGATGAGAATAGTAATACAAAAAAAACTAAAGGGTATATTCATGTTCCTTCGATAAATCATGAGCTAGAGTCAAATGATTTTAAGAAAATATATAGTGAACAACGCGATAAATATTTTAATGAACTGAATGAAATATTAAGAGTACAAGAAGATTGGGATGAATTAGTTAAACATATAAAAGGTACAGGGAAAAAGAGTACTATTAAAATGATCCTACATAATAAATTAAGAAAGTCAAATATTGAGAAAGATGTAAAAAATCATGAAGATATAAAAAGAATATTGCTAGGTATTTATAGAGAAATAAAAGAAAGTAATTTTCCTGATTCTGGTGTGGATGTAAATATATATTCAGATGAGTATTTTAGAAGTATTAATGAAATAGAAAACAAAATAATAAGTGTAGTTATTGAATTGCACAGTAGATTTAATCAGTACAGAGATTTTATGAATTATCAATCTGTAAAGAAAAAAGTCCTGCCTCAACTTATACAGGAAATTACAAGACATATTGATAATAGAAAGAATAATTATCAATCGGATCCATTTATTAAACTTATAGATATTTATAAGCTTATTGTAGATGTCCCTGAAGAAATAGACCTTAATTATGAAGCTTATCGTTTTAAAGTAAATATCATTGATAAGTTCCCAGAGTATACTAATATATATTGCGATGACTTTTTATGATTGTATAGACTGTGATGAAAGAAGTCGATGTAATATAGCTGATTTCATGATGGAATTTGAAAAATTAGGAATAAAAGATGTTGCACAATTGTTGAAAAATATTGCAATATCTAGGGATTTAACTTATCAAGAGCACGAAATTCCTGCAAGTGTGGATATACATAACACCATATTTAATTATCTTAGGGAAGTGAAGAGGTTCAAATTAAATAAGAATAGAGTATCAGCTTTTCACGAAAAGAAGCATTATTGGTGTACATGTGAGCGAGAAATTAGAAAACAACTGCTGAAGAAATATTTCACCAACATTATTGGTGTCTTATTTGAAGCCGACTTTCTTATAGCAGATAATCCCTCAGATGATTTTGATATATTACATTTGATAGGAGATATTTCTGAAAAAAATATTGAACACATGAGTGACGAAATAAAGGAAAAGTTAAGAGAATATAATAATAAACTTACAAAAACAAAAACTATCAAAGCTATAAATATTAATATGGCAAAGGAGTTGCTCTGTAATGATTGATATAATAAAAAGGATTTTAGCAGAAAACCAGTATGAGAATATAAAAGAAGGTAAATTTTATCATTTTCTTAGAAATATTTCAGGACATAAAGATGATTATTATTTAATCTATGATATAGGATGTAATGAAAGCATAAAACAGTTGGATGAGATTATTATCAAATCTGAAAGTATTTTTCAAGATTTGCTAGGCTATAGTGAGGATGTTGAGAAAAATACAACGGCACTCTATCTATTAAAGACAGATAGAAAAATAGTGCCATCAAATCCATTATGGCATAGAATATGTGAAATAGAAGAAATGATAGAATATATGAAACGTAATGTGATTCTATATACAGAGGCTGAATATATTGAAGTTAATAGCATACAGGGTAATATAACTAATGAAATTAGAGAGTATTTGAAATCAAATGAACATTTCCTGAGGTTTAAGGATAATAACAATATACGGTATGAGATTTTTTCAAAATTATTCATTAAAATTCACTGTATGAATTATAGTTTTGAATCAAATGAGTTTATTAATCTAGATAAAAGAATTAAAGTGGCTATAAATAAAAGTAATAATAAAAACATTATTGAAAATTGCGAACAAATTTTTGATGGACTGGATAATATTGAACAAGAAAAAATGTCTATTGATACATTTCTTGAAAATTATATTAATTATTTGCAAACCTGTGATGATTATGAATCAGTTGACGATTTAGTAGAAAAGAATATAAATCTCAGATTACAAAAGGAGAGGATAGGGAAATGAGTAATTTTGTTATCAAGAAAATTTATGCAAATAATTTCAAAGGTATTCCGTATAGAGAGATAAAGGAAATTTCAGATTTAATGATTATCGATTTTGCAGTAGACGGTATTACAGTTTTATCAGGTCCAAATGGCTATGGAAAAACAACTTTGTTCGATATTGTTGAAATAATTATTTCAAAAAAAATTACTAGGTTCAGTAGCACTAGGTTTGGAAATGTGATTATTAAAGATAATGGTTTACTCAACAATAAACAAGTAGATGGATTGATTGGGGTTGAATTTTCAAACAAGAGTCAAACGTTAACTATATTAGGAAAAATACCCCAAAATGGTGGGCGCGGGGAAATTGATTCAGATATTGCTTCTGTTCAACTTTATTATTACCGTGGTAGTTTATTCGATGTTGAGTCAGACATGATAAATCTTAATAATCTTAGTAATGCGTGTCTTGATAAAATAAGTTTATTTAATAGTATAAATAGTATTAAGAATATTCCTGAACTGTCAAAGTTTAATACAGATACTTTTAATTTGTTTTATTACATATCACAAGAAGAATCGACTCATTTCCTTAAAGAAAAGGAGAATGAAAAACTTTCAAAACTAGACAGTTTAGTAGATATTAATCATCACATAAGATATAGTGGATTATTAGATAAGTTAGCAACCAATAATGTAGGAGGAATAATAAAAATGAGAATTAAAGAAATTGATCAAAAGTTAGAGAATAAATATGATGAATTAAGCACAGAGGTACTGCAAAGTGAAAAAGTTGAGTTTATAAAAGTATTTGAAAATTTGGATATACCATGGGATAAAGACCAATTAGAGGAAGAAAGTCTTGAAGTACTAAAAAGCTATAAAAACGAGGTAGTTGGGACAAAACAATTAATACTTTATACAAAAGATTTTGATAGCTTTATAATTAATCAGAAATTAGAAAACATAGCTGTTTCAAATGATACTTTTAATAATTTACTTACTTTAAAGAAACATCAATTAATTAATGATTCCTATAAAGGTATTAACAATGAAGCATTATCGAAAAAGATAGATAAATATCAGAATAACGTTAGCTTGCTGCAGTTAAAAGAGGTGTATAATGATCCTGAAATAGAAAGCAAGCTTGATTATAAGGATATTGAAAAATGGAGCGGATTACTTAAGATAGAGTGTATTACTAAAGAGGATTATGATGACAAAATACTAAAAATTAATAATATTAAAAAAAGGTTGGATAACGGAGCAAAGTTATATGATGATCTTCTTACCAAAAGGACAACTTTTATCAATGCTTTTAAAAAAGCTATTGATATAAAAGTAGAAAATCAGTATTTAAACAGTAAGAAGTGTCCTGTTTGCGGATCTGATTTTAATGAAAAAAGCAGTTTATTTTCCTATATAGATAAGATGGCAGCATATCTTAAGGAATCAACTGACTCGAATCAAGAGAATCTTGAAGTAGCTAAAAATGAACTAAAAATGAGTATTGCGTCACTATATAATGTGGTAAAAGGTGTTAATATTATTCAAGATATTAACAGTGAGGATTATACTAAACTTGAAGTAATATTAAACAATAAACAAGCTCAGAAAAATATTCTTCAATTGCTTGAGAGCATTGTCGATCTAAAATTAGATGTACCTGATGATATTCAGTCACTTGAATCGTTTAGAGTATACATAAAAAGCAAGAAACAAGTATATAGTGATGAATTTTTAATTATTAATGACAACTATAATCTTGAGAAGCTATATACCAAATATTATAAAAGTATTTATAAAGAATTATTAAAATATAGTTTGCTTCAAGAGAAATTGGATCAAAAAAATAAGTTTCTTGATCATCTGATAAGCTTGAAAGAAAATGAAAGGTATAATAAAGTATACAATGAAATTACAGAGCTAACTAAACAGCTAATCTTACTTGATAGAGCCAAGCAGGATATGAGTGACTGCAGAGATATCATTAAGAAAGAAATAAACGAGTTTCGTGAAAAATTAATTAATGATATTGAAATACCACTCTACTTATATACTGGTAAAATTCTTCAGAATTATCAAAGAGGATTAGGTGTTTTTATACAGAAAACTGATAAAACTGTAAAATTTGTACCTGATATGGGAACAGAGCATGAGATAATCAATTCTTTTAGTTCTGGTCAATTGTCTGGGTTTGTTATTGCGTTTATGCTTGTAATGAATAAAGTTTATTCTGGAAGAGACAGTTCAATCAATACGATATTAATTGATGATCCTGTCCAAACTATGGATGACATTAATATTGCTTCACTTGTCGAGGTATTGAGGAACGAGTTTAATGATAAGCAAATATTGCTTTCTAGTCACGAAACTAATAAAGCAATTTATATGTTGTATAAATTTTCAAAGTATAATATTAGTTATGATATGAAAGATGTGAGTAGAATAGTTAAACAGATAAGTTGAGTATAGGATGGGTAATTCTATAAAAGGAATTATCACTGGAAATTACACAGGGACGGTTCGGGACAAGTGAAAAAGTCACCATTAGTTATTCTAAATAAGGATTATTATTAGTATAAAAACATAATAAAAGTTAGTAAAATCATTGATATTACTAA
>NZ_WBZB01000047.1 GCF_009017255.1 Alkaliphilus serpentinus
CTGGTTCAGGCGGTCAATAACAATCTTTCTGGTTGCGTATGTTTTACCAGTTCCCGGTGGGCCGTATAAAATAAGATTGGGATTAAAATTAAGGAGTCCCGCAAACATTTGATATTGTTCATTATCATCTTCGAAACCTTCTTCATCGATAACGGCACTATTCGGTTTTATGTCTGAATTTCCCGCTTTTGCACTTGCTGATCGTTTTCTGCCAACCAGAAGATTATCATATAACCGAATTGCACTTGAAACTTTATAATAGCCATTACTTTCAAGCTCTTCAATCAGTGTAATCAAAAACTTACGTTTCTGAGAAGCTTGGTCTTCTAAGGCATAGTCGCTCAACTCTCTAATTGTATATTTTCCGTCATCAGCGTTTCTTTCTTCATAAAGTTTATTGAACGCTTCATATACTATGAACTTGCCTTTCTCAAAACGATCTATGCTAGTAATCTTCATCTGTTCAAGATTATCAATCGTTACTCTAATATCTCCATCTTTATAATTAACACTGGCATCCTCCAAAGCAATATATATATTGACACCACTGGATTTGAAGTCAATGTCTACGGGATTTGGTGGACAATCATCCGTTGTTTTTATCGGAATAAACCCTAGCCCTTTAACACTCTTTGTCACTTTATTGACTAGATTCAGATCATGAATAAAATACTTATATCTTGTAAAATCATTGGTTACACTAACATCATCATATTTCTTCACTTCATCAAAAAGCAATACCCCATCATCCTTGGGGTTTACTGTATTCTTTAATTTGGTATATTCTTTGGCTTTCCATAAAGCTGCAATTTTGCCTTCATAAGCGGCAAAAACATAATCCCCTGGTTTAACTTCACCATAATAACTACTGCCTTCATCTCCAGCAGAATAAAATTTCTTTTCAATTTGCTCCGGATGTTTATTACTAAACTTCCCTAAAAAAAGTCGCATCTTTAGTCCCCCCCATCTATTTAAACAGTTTTTTCAGAAGCTTAAAAATATCAAATGATGTTCGATTATATACCTTGTTATAGGCATATTTCTTGGGATTTCTAAGCCATCCATATCCTCGTGGCATTTTCAGACCTGCTCTATGTACAATCTGCCTTTTTAAGCTCGTTCTTGCAGATATTCTTTTTTTCAAGCTCGGTGTTCTTATTCCAAATTTCACTTACTTCACCTCCCCTTTGTTGATCAATATAAATCTAAAATAACAAATCCACAGATTTTGTGCTTGTAATCACTTTAGTTGGATTAAGCTGCTTCCATTTCAGATAAAGAAGATATGATCATCAATATATCGTTCACCATTAAAATCAATTTCAATACGTATTCTTTTTTATCATAATCCGTAATAATACCATGCTTTATCTTATTTCTGTTGAAATCTGGTACAACCTCTGTGTTCTCAGGACTAAAACTAGCATAATATGCTTTAAATTGAACAAAGAAATACTCCGTCAAATAATCCATTAATTCATCTGATTCTTTTTTTAGTGGAGTTATATATTTCCAAATGCTAGTTTCAAAAACTTTGTATCTATCGTTTGCAAAGTTACGAATAGCACCTTCAAGCATTATAGTAAAGGCATCAACACCCGGCCAATATTTTCCCATTTTATAAAAGTTCACAGCATCATCAGACAATTTTAGAAATGGTTGGTAATAACTCATTTGCTCCCAGCTAGAAACCAACTTATCTAACACTTCATAATTATTGCTCTCAAAATAGTTTGTGATAATTTCACTAATCTCTTCATCGCTTAGCTTATCACAATCACTATATAATCTTTCAATTACTTCTTCATGTTCAATGTTGCCAATACACCAACCTAAGCCATATAGTTTTTTAGTTCTGTTCTTCAAATAAGCCTTCAAATGGTTTTGAGCTATACTTATTGCATTAAGATCAAAAAGAAAAGGGGTAATTCTTCTTGAAATTTCATTTGTGAATTCAACAAACTCCCTGATTCTATCTTGAGCTTCAAAGGCAATTCGATAATCCATCATTGTTTCACTAAACAATATCCTTTGATGTTCAATAACATTCGTAATTCTAGAGCTATTTATCATAGCATTTTTAACGGTGGCAAAAATATCTGAATCAAAAATGCCCGTAACAGCTTTTATATTTGCCATTGCCTCTAAGGCTTGCTGTGAAAACATATTTGCTGCTTCAATTATTGTTCTATTTGAATTTACAACATTCTGCATTTGAAATCGTTCAATCATCTGGACAACATTATTGTTATATAACTCATTTACTCTATTAATCGTTTCAATATGCTCATTTATCCAGCTAAAGTGATTATGCCGTATTGCGATATTATTGAAATTAGGAACTTTAGGCAAAGTTTCTTTAAAGGTAGTATCAGTTATTTTCTTCATTTTTTTATTTAGTTTATCTAGCTCTTTCTTCTCTTTTTCATGTAAGAGATAAAATTTTTCATAACTTGATGTATCTTTCATCCCTAATACGCTTTCAAGCTGAGTAAAATATCCACTTTCTCGATAAATGATTTCAATAATCTTTTCAATATCACCTTTAGATATGGCTTTCATATCTTTAAATTCAAGCGTAAAAGGGATATCATCATTTATGATCTTCCAATTAGATTGTATCATTTCAAATAACATTGTATAAAATGCTTCCATTTTATCATTGCACTTCTTTATCTTATCGTCGTACACCTTATGAGCACTCATACTATAACTGATAGGAATCTCATATGTTTGGTCATTTATATTAACTAAGACTGTTTTAATTGACTTTTTAAAGTTTGATATTATCTGATCCATATAATCGATAGTCCCCCTTTTCTTATAATCGTTGTCACCGAATAAATGTTCTTCGAAATTCTGATAGCATTCTTTTTAAAATCTGCATATTATAATATTGCTTCTTAAATTCTTCCATAATATAACCATCTATTTCTGAAAAGTGTGGAAGCCATATATTTATTGAAAAGTTTTCCTTGTTTACCCAGTTTTTTATAACATAATTTTTAAATAACTCCTTCTCATTTTCAGATTCAAAAATCAGTATACATTCTTCAAATCTATTATGTGATGTGGTTTCTTCATCTCCATCTGGGACATAATAGAACTGATGAATTACATAAGGCAATGTATCTTTAATAAAATATTTAAAAACTATGTCCCAGTTATGAAACCGTCCAAAAGAAACTCCGTCTGTCAAAGGTGTAGGTGTAAAGTATCTTCCTCCATCTAAGCTAACCCCTTCTAATGTTGACAATAATGTTTGATGATAGAATATTCTTATTTCTCTCCAATGAGGTCTAATATCTGTTTGGTTAAACAAATAGTATTGATATGCATCCCCATCATCTTCCAAGGTATATTCTATTGTGAACTCAGGAAAAAACATATGATATTTTTTTACCGTTTCCCAGTTAGTAGGAGCATCTAGCCACTCAACTGGTTTACACAAGTAGTGTTTGATTCTTTCCAATGGTGTCGATATAATTCCAAATCGTTTTTTCCATAAATACTCTACATGGTGAATGTCAGCTGATTTTTCCTTTGGTGTATTGGTGTCCATTACAGGTGTGTATATATTATTTGCCTCAATACTCTGATATCTCTCATTTAAGTAGTATGGCGTATTGTTACTATTTTTCATCACTATCACATCAATACAACCATCTTCAACAATAATAGGTTCTACATACACTGTAGGACGAATACCTCCAACAAACTTTTTATCCTTTAAAAAGTCTACAATCATTTGAGTATTTTTCCGGTTCTCATCATCCTTGACATCCTTAATCTTATGATCATTTTCTTCATCTACTCCAATAATGATATAAGCATCCCTATTCTCAAGATTATTGGACATGCACATGATGTCATGGAGTAAATCCGCCTTCTTTCCCTTTGAATACCACTCGCTCTTAAAATCCCAATACGAGCCTTCTTGTTTTAAATCAATAATATTCAATATTTCTGAGTACACATTCATCACCTTCAATGTAAATTCTTGAAATTTATTTTAGCTCCATGTGGCTAAATATCTTCATTATTGTTAATTTCAAGAGCCATTTTTTCCATAAACTCTTTATATTCTGCTTTCCCTTGGTCTATATTAGCAATGATTTCCTCAATATCAATTGATACTAATATATCGTTCTCAAATTTTAATGATTCCATATGATTCTCAAGTAAAAATGTCGCCAAGTATCTTGGTAGACCTATATTTTGTAGTTCTATTACCTTTAAATCCGTTGTACCGTATTCTAAAAAGTCTCCCCAATTTGCTCCTGCATGTTCTTCACCAAGCCTTTCACACAAGATCAAATAATAATTGGTAAAATAGTTTTTCATCTTATATCGAATATTTGTTTCGATATCTCTCATTAATTCATTGATTATCAGATTGATTATTCTTTTATCCTTACCATCAAATGGAAGTCTCTCATTTACATCCCAATATTCGCCTCGTTCTTCATAATACTTAATTATGTTCATAATAATACGATTTAATGGTACAGAATTCATCCAATCTTTCATAAGCACAGCATAATATCTAAGCTTATTTTTACTTTTTGCTAACGGGGCATGTCCACTGGATTCTTCATCTTTCCAACCATATAGGTCATAAAAGAGATTAAGAAAATATTGACATTCTTCTCTTGTTACATCAGTGGGCATTGTTTTTTCATTAATTTTCTCCAATTGCCAAGCATTATTCTGGTACTTTTCTTTTATCATCGAAGATGTTGACAGAATTTCGACTGGCACCATATTATTCTTGACTTTTTTTCGTAGTAGCTGATTTGCACCCTCAACTTGAGCTATGAAATTTGCTTTTAAAACGGATTGTTCCTCCCGAATTTGATGTATAAACGCTATATTAGCATAATGATCCCATATTTCTTTTTCGGCACTAGTTACACTCTTTCTAGTAAACTCTTTCCCCTCAAGAGAACGTCCAATATTAATGTAAAACTTCTTTTGCCCTTTGATAACATACGGCTGAATTTTTCTGATTTCCCTACTTCTAACAACTTCAAGGTCTTTTATCGGATTGTCCCAGCGATTTCTTTTATCTAAAATCTTGGTACAGATAATATTTCCGGACAATTCTTTTGTTAAACGTCCTGCTCTACCAGCTAAATTCCAAAAATCAATATCAGTAAACTTAGATAACCCAATCGCATTATTTAAGATGAAAATATTCTTTGCCGGTAAATTTACACCTTCTAGTAAAGTAGACGTGCAGAAAAGATAATCGATTATCTTTTCTGAGAACAATGACTCGATTCTTTCCCTTACCCTCTGTGGTAAACGTCCAAAATGATATCCTACACCTTTTTTTAAGCAATCAATCAAATAGTAATCTCGATGTATATGTTCTTTTATTAGTTCAATCAACTCATTAATCTGTTCATTATCTTTATCTGGCAATAGTTTAGCAAACGAAATTGCGTAATCAATAGTATCCTTTGTTGAATTACAGTAAATAATATTCTTGTTGCCATCACCTAGTTTATATAACCACTGATTAAAATCATACTTTTGATATGCTGAATGCATTGATTCAGCATAATCTTCGCCTAAGTCTGAAAATAAAGTTAAATTATGGTTGTAAATATCTAAAAAGTATCTATTCTGTGCTACCGGTGATTCTTTAATTGACATTGTCTCTTCAGTACTTTTTTCAAACAAGTGCAAAAACACATCAGCATTCGGTACATTAGGTGAGGCAAAGAATAATTTGACACTTTTTCTTTCAGCCTGTAATATTGCATGGTAAAACAGCGGTCCCCTTGAATCCTTATTTGAAACCATTTTATGCGCCTCATCAATAAACATATAATCAACTTTCTGATTTTCATTGTTCGAAAGGTATGATATTAGTCTTTCTGGTGTAAATACAAAAATATACCTAGCCTTTGTATCTTCAAGTAATCTAGGTATAACAGGATGTGAAAGCACTTTGTATTTAATGTCATTGAAATTACCGCCAGCTATATCTATTAGTTCAGATTTCATTTTGTTTGTTACTTGATTTATTAAAGCTCTAGTCGGTACGAGAATAACCATATTTTCTGTAAAGTTATGTTCAAAAATCAAATACTTGATAAATGCCTCCATAATAAAAGACTTTCCCAAAGAAGTAGGTCCCGAAAAACTGAAATGGTTGTTGCTTTTTAGTGCTTCATAAATCTTATACTGCGGATCAGTAAAAACATTCTCACCATGAGGATCTCTTTGAAATGTTTGCTTTATAATTTTCTCCATTTCAATTTCTTCATTTGTAAAAATTTTATTATTGCTTTTTAATACCAGTTCAAGTGCTGGAAAGTTCCCCAATCGAACAAGAACGGCATTTGCTATACCAATATAATATTCGTCATATGAATAATCATCGTATAGCATACTAATGATTTTGTAACATATATTTCTGTCATCGCTTTCTTCTGAATAAGAAAGTATATCCGCAAATCGAAGTAAATCGTGGTATTCTTTTGAAGACAGTTCATGAACTTCAGTAAGTTTAAAAAAATCTTGAAATTTAATTCTTTCAATTTTCATAAACAGCTCTATAAAATATTCATCTCTTAATACTCGTCTAGACAGTTCTTTAAGCAACCCCATTATATAATCTCCTCCAATATTTTTCTTCGATTATCATCTAACTCAGAAAATGGCATGACATAAATATAAAAGTTATGCCCAAACAACTTATACTCTTCAATCTTCTTAGCAATATAGCCTAATCTTCGGGAAACATCATCACTTATTGTTGATATGATTTTCTGTCTGAACTGATCATTTGGCAACTTCATATCTTCAGTATTAATTTCAATTTCATAACCAATAAAGATTCCAAAAGCATCATCAACATAAAAGTCTCTATCTTTTTTCGGATAAATCAAGTTTTCCAAAAAACTTCTTTCCTCATCAGAAAAAGCTTCTTTGTCTAAATTTGAATGTAATAATGTCTTTTCATAGTTTATTCCACTTTTTTCTTTACCATCTTTGTTAATTTCGTTTTTGAATTCATATATCGATGTAAAAGCAGCGCTTAAAGCATCCGTCATACCTTTAATAGTCTTTGATTCTCCAAATATTAACTGATAATTACCGTTATCCAGCTTCAAAAAATGCACTCCATCAGCACCATGAACGTACATGCTAGTTGAGGTTTTAAGTTCTAATTTAGACAAAATCTTGGGTGCTTCCAGATGAGATTCCAAAAAACAATAAAGTAAAAATTCACCTAATTCACCTGTATTATTGATATATTCCTTGAACTTATCTTGTGCTGTACGAGTTAATGTATGGGGTTTGCCTTTAAATCTTTCTTTTATCTTCCGTGATACAGAGTAGTCAATTAATGGGTCAAGAAGATTTCTTGTTAAACTCGAATAATCAAAATTATTTGCATTAATATTAAGCACAAATAAATTCACTTTACTTGTACCATAATCATCAATATTTTTTTCCCATATATGCTGAAATGAATCCAAAAAATCTTTTGACCCTATACTCAACTCCATATCAAACCCTCCTAAGGTATTACGAATCAAAATTTGACTCTCTATAATTTACTAATAATCGCTTTTAATTCCTTAAGTTCTTCGTTTGTCAACGTCACACCTTTTCCCATCTTCTCATGCTCCGGTGCCCAATCTCTTAAATCATATTTTGGTTCTCTACCATTCCATGAAACCAGATTTAATTCTTTTTTCCAACCCTTGGCATTCTCTGAGAGAACACCAAGAGTTTCTATAATCTCATATTTGATATCTGCCATATTTTCCACCTTCTACACTATGCTTTATATTGTGATCCTAGATCGGCAACTCGGTCGTAAAACACCAAATCAACTTGATTTCCACACATTTTTTCCGCTTGTCGCATGACTGTTTCCATCGCTTTTTTAGCTTGCTCAGGCGGATAATCATATTTCTTAAGAAGTCTTTTAATGATACGTCTCATACCTGCTTGAGCACTCTTTCTAACACTCCAGTCAATGGTAATATTATTGCGAATAGCTACAGTAAGTTCTCTAGCAATCTTCTTAAGTGTCTCATCTTCCAAGAAGTCCTTTACAATATCATCTGCTGTTAAAGCATCATAAAAAGCAATTTCATCTTCACTTAAACCAGAGTTTACTTGCTCTTCCTTCATCTTTTTGAGTTCATGTGCCATTCGAATAAGTTCTTCAATAACTTCTGCATTAGTAATGGCTTGATTACGATACTTGTTAAGAGCTTTCTTCAACTTTTCTGAGAACATTTCTGATTTGACAAGATTTGTTCTTTCAATGGATTTGATATTGCCTTCTAAAAGCTTTCTTAACATCTCAACAGCTAAGTTCTTCTGTTTCAACTCTCGTACTTCTTCTAAGAATTCTTCTGAAAGTATAGAAACTTCTGGTCGTTGAATTCCCATTGCATCAAATACATCAATAACTTCTTCAGAAATTATGGAACGTTCAAGCATTTGATGAACTCTCGCATCAATTTCGCTTTTACTCAAAGGTCGGTCACCTTTTGTTCCTAGCTTAACCAAGCTGGCTTTTACTGCTTTAAAATAACTGACTTCAAGAGCTTTCGATCTTCCGATTTCAGTTGCTGCACACAGCGAATGTGCTTTTGAAAGCTCTACAGCTATTTTTTTGAACTCTTTTTGATCTTCTTCTGTCATTCCAAGCACAAAATCCATACCGCCTGTTATTGCTCTGATTCTTTGTACTTGTGATGTACCCAAATAAGCAGAATAATCATATCCATGGAACATATCTTGAAGGATTTCAAGTTTCTCAAGCATTACACCAATAGCAACGTCAGTATTTATACCTGTATTACCACGGTCACTGTCCGTGTATTGCTTCAAGGCACTTTTTAGACTTTCTAAGATTCCGATGTAGTCAACAACAACACCACCAGATTTTTCTTTGAAAACACGGTTTACTCTAGCAATGGCTTGCATCAGGTTATGTCCCTTCATCGGCTTGTCTATGTACATAGTATGCATGGATGGCACATCAAAACCAGTAAGCCACATATCTCTAACGATAACGATTTTTAATTCATCACTATTATCTTTCATACGTTTTGCCAAAGTATCTCTTCGTTGTTTACCGCCAACATGCTGTTGCAATCTTTCACTATCTGCAGCACTGCCTGTCATAACAACCTTAATTTTACCTTTATCAACATCATCACTATGCCAGTCCGGTCTTAATGCAATGATTTCATCATATAAGTCCGCACAGATTTTACGACTCATGCACACGACCATTGCTTTCCCATCAATCGCTTTTGTCTTTTCTTCATAATGAGTTACGATATCTTCGGCTAATTTCTTGACACGATTAGGAGAACCTACTATGGCTTCTAATCGAGACCATTTGCCTTTGTTCTTTTCCTTTTCGATATCTTCTTGACCTTCTGTCAATTCATCAAACTCTTCATCAATAGCTTTTAGCTCTTCTTCATCTGCTTCTAATTTAATGATTCGATTTTCATAATAAATCTTAACAGTCGCTTCATCTTCAACTGCTCTTGTCATATCATAAGTGTCAATGGTATGTCCAAACACAGCTGTTGTTGAACGATCTTCAAGGTCAATAGGCGTACCGGTAAATCCAATAAAAGAAGCATTTGGTAAAGCATCTCTTAAATACTTCGCATAGCCATATTTCACTTCACCAGTCTTAGCATCGGCTTTAGCTTCAAGGCCATATTGACTTCTATGGGCTTCATCTGCAATTATGATGACATTTCTACGATCAGTTAATACCGACATTTCACCTTCTTCAGGTTTGAATTTTTGAATCGTTGTGAAGATAATGCCACCGGATTCTCTTTCATTTAAAAGATCAAAAAGACCATTAACCTCTACTGAATTATTCCCGTTAGCTGAAGACTTCTGATTATCAGTAAGCTTTCTAACATCCGCCTGTTTTGGCGTTTGTCTCAAAATATCTTTAGACTTTGTAAATGTCGTAAATAGCTGATCATCTAAGTCATTCCTGTCTGTAATAACCACAATGGTTGGATTGTTTAATTCTCTTACAAGTCCAGCAGTATAGAATACCATGGAAAAACTTTTACCTGATCCTTGAGTATGCCAGATGACGCCGATCTTACGATCCCCATCTACACTTGTTGCTTCTTTGGTTTTATCTACTGCTTTTTTTACGGCAAAATACTGATGATAGGCAGCTAAAATTTTGATGATCGTCTTTTTGTCACCTAACTTCTTACCATCAGAATCTTTCTCGTCTTCGCTAGACTCTTGGAATAGAATAAAGTTTTGAATGATATCCAAAAGTCTTTCCTTCTGAAGCATCCCATTAAATAGGGTCTCATATTGTGGCTTCGAAAGTGGCTCAACGACTTTACCATCAATGCTTCTCCAATTCATGAATCTTTCTTCATTGGACGTGATGGTACCAGCCTTTGCATTAATACCATCTGATAGAATGCAAAAAGCGTTATAATTGAAAAGGCTTGGTATATCTTTTTTATATGTTTGAATCTGATTGTATGCGCTTTCAATACCGACATTTTCATCACTGGCTGACTTTAATTCGATTAACACTAAAGGTATACCGTTAATGAAGATAATGAGATCAGGACGGCGCTCTTCATTTTCTATAATGGTAAACTGATTGACTACCAAAAACTCATTTCTAGCAAAAAATTCTTTTTCAAACTCAATAATCCTTGCGTTCTTCGTACGAGGGTGTCCGTTTTCCATAAAGGAAACTTCAATTCCCTCAGTCAGCAATTTATGAAAACTTCTGTTGTTTTCTTCCAGCATAGGGCTATTGAAAGTAATAATCTGTCTGTAAGCTTCCTCTAACGCTTCTGCTGGTAAATCCCGATTAATCCTGTAAAGTGCATCTCTAACCCGATTAGATAAGATGACTTCTCGATAGTCTTTACGTTCTTCATATTCTCCACCACATGAAATGTCAGGTCCAAAAGCATAATCATAACCTAAGTTTTGCAATATCTCTATGGCAGCTTCTTCAAGTAGATCTTCAGTAAAATTTTCAAAAAGTCTCAAGGTTATTCCCCCTTTCAAATTTGATTAATTCTATTCTATTGGCACTCGTATTTCACCAGACATAAGTTTAGGTAGAATTTCGTCTCTCAATTTGGCTAATGTTGTAATTTGATTTTCAATATTATCTATTGAATTATTTATACTTTTAAAAATCTCATCTACCCTTGCAACAACATCACTCGAAGGTACTATGATTTTATAATTCTTAAGTATATCAGTTTTAAGATTTCTAAACACGCTACCATTACTTAAGCTTAAAATTCCAACACGATTTTCAGTTAAGAAATGAAACATATATTCTTTTGTGATTTCTCTGAACTCATTAAAAATTAACCATCCATCATGCACGCATGCATCAATTTTCATTATCATAGGAATTCCTGGAGTCGCACTATTTGATAAAATTAATGTCCCAACTTTTACTTCTCTGCTCTTGTTTCTTCCTTCTTCTTTAATAAATTCTTTTGTCGAAGATATGAATCGAGTATTACTCGATGAAGCATCTGATATTTTTACCCATTGTATTCCCTCATCACGAATATAATCTTGTATAGGTCTTGGAGATGCTCCTCTTATTATCTTAGTCACTTCCTCCACTTTTTTTACCTTCCACCCCTTAGGAATCATACCCAGTTCACTTTCAACCATTTCACCACCGCTGGATTTATATGATTGACCATCTTCGTTTGGAAATTCAAAGTCTACAAACCATTGAGTAAAAATCGCTTGTGCCATATTTTCTAGGGTTTTATTAATTTGGATATTGATTTCGATTTTTTCGTCAAGGGTTGAAAGAATATTAGCTATGGATTTTTGTTCCATTAGCGATGGAATATCAAACTCTAAATTTTTCATAACTGTGCCTGATATTTCCTTGAACGTTGATCCATTGGCATAATTTTCTATTACACTTATGTTATTTCTTAATAAGTAATATACAAATATATTATCATTTTCATCATTCACAATAATACTCTTAAATCCTTGGTTTGTTGTCACTTCGTTCTTTGCTATAGCAACATAACCAATAGGTGCTCTTGAAGTAAATAAAACAGTCCCTTTGGGAAGAAGTTTTGCACTGGAATTGTCTAACCCTTTTTTGCTAATATTTCGTTCTCCATTTGAAATATACATACTTGTATGAGAAGATAGGTCTTTAGGTGTTATCCATGAGACATCTCCATTCCAATATTCTTCAATCTTTGTTTTTGGTGTTCCACCAGCAACTATTTGACCTATCTCTGATAGTTTCATTCTTCTAAACAAATTTACCACCGCCTAACTGTCTTTTATTGAGATTATAGAAATTTTCTAACACATATACTTTTGTGATATAGAAACTCTTCTCATAAAAGCTATACTCAATATAAAATATGACTTCTTCATTTTCTAAATCAATATCTTCTTCCTTTTCAAAATTTGAGAATGTCAGACTAAGTTGTATATTGATTTCAAAATTAATGTACTCTGTAGAATTATTTTCTGTAGTTTCTATTACATTCTTGATTTCAGTTTCCCTTACATCACTAATATCATAAATTTGTGAGCCAAAATTTTTGCATAACTCTGTTTCAAAAATCACATCTTTTATAAGTTCGAAACTTACTAAAGATCGTAACTCATCGTAATACTTCACTTCGTCTATATTTATTTTACGAAGTTGATTTACAGTCTTCTGAACTTCCGCTATTTGTCTTATAACATCAACTTCTTTATTCAACAATATAAGATTATCTTTAAAAAGATCATTGTATTCTTGTGCAAGTATATCGTTAAATAATCCATCCCGAGAGTATAAGATCACTTTATATTCAAAATACTTCGCCTTAAATTCTAGGACACTCTCCCATATTAAAGCGTCCTTAAATCCTTTATCGCTTTTTTTGTCAACCCCTTCAAATGGCGGGAGTTTGGAAAAAGCACGTCTAACAATTGATTGAAATCTTGTTTCACTAGGTAAATCTATGCTGATTACATTCATTGAATAATTGCCGAGCTTTTTCTTAAATATGTCTATTTGTTCATTTAAGTACACTTCATAATCAAATGCTGAAATTTCATACTGAATATGTGGGAACTTAAAGACTTCCAATAACTTCTCCAATTCGTGATTTTTTCTGTTATATGCTTGTATCCTTTGATGGTATAATTCGTTCCAAGTCACATCAGGAATTGCAATAGTAATATGGTCAATGAGATCTCTTTCTTCAATTTCATCTACAATATTTTGAAATAGTCTATTAAACTTGAACTCGCAAAAATTACACCCATTTTCCGCTTTTTCATACAAAATGTTAGTATCAAATATTATGACATAATTATTGGGACTACTAAAACTCATACCCAATACCCCCAAGATTCTTTCTTATCTCATCTTCAAGGTGTCTAGACTTAGCAAACAATTCCGCCAATTCAGCTGTCATGTTTTCCATCTTTTCTTCAAATGGAATACCATCATCTTCTACTTCTTCTATGCCAACATATCGCCCTGGAGTTAGAACATATTCATGCTCTCTAATTTCTTGAATAGTTGCGGATTTACAGAAGCCTTTTAAATCTTCATATGAACCACCTTTATTACGCCATTCATGGTAGATATTCGCAATCTTACTTACATCGCTATCTTCACCATCACTAGATAATTCTCTATGACGGCGATCAACCATTTCTCCAAGACCTCTTGCATCAATAAATAGAACTTCATGTTTTCTGCTTCTGTAGCTAGGGTTATTGTCTTTATTTCTATTAAGAATCCATAGAGACACTGGTATCCCAGTTGAATAAAATAGCTTGTCTGGCAAGGCAACAATAGCATCTACCAAGTCTGCTTCAAGAAGATTCTTTCTGATTTCACCTTCATTGGATGTATTAGCGCTTAACGAACCATTTGCTAGCACAATACCTGCTGATCCATTAGGTCCCAAATGATATACCATATGTTGAAGCCATGCGTAATTTGCATTACCTGCTGGTGGTGTTCCATATTTCCAACGAACATCATCAGTTAATTGGTTGCCACCCCAGTCACTAATGTTGAAAGGCGGATTCGCCAAAATATAATCAGCTTTTAAGGTCTTATGCATATCATTATGGAACGTATCTGCATGGTGATCCCCAAGATTAGCATCAAGTCCCCTAATCGCTAAATTCATTTTACAAAGTTTCCACGTTGTTGAATTGAGTTCTTGTCCATAAATAGAAAGGTTTTCAACTTTTCCTTGATGTTCCTCAACAAACTTTTCACTTTGGACAAACATTCCACCTGAACCACAACAAGGGTCATAGATTCTGCCTTCGTATGGTTCAATCATTTCAACTAAGGTTTTAACTACACTTGTCGGTGTATAGAATTCTCCGCCGCCTTTACCTTCAACTGAAGCAAATTGTCCAAGGAAGTATTCGTACACTCTACCTAATAAATCTTTTTCACCATTTTGATGAAGCTTAATAGTAGAAATAAGGTCTATTAATTCTCCCAATCTTCTTTTATCAATTTCAGGACGTGCATAACGCTTATCGAGAACTCCCCTAAGAGTTGGATTTTCCTTCTCAATCAAAATCATAGCATCGTCAATAAATTGACCTATTTTAACGTCTTTTGCATTATCCATAATAAAGTTCCATCTTGCTTCTTTTGGAACCCAAAAAATATTTTCTGCTTCATATTCATCACGGTCTTCTTCAAAACCTTCGCCCTCAGTAAGCAATGCCTCATATTTATTTTCAAATTTGTCTGAGATATATTTTAAGAATATAAGCCCAAGCACAACGTGCTTATACTCACTTGCATCCATGCTCCCTCTCAGCTTGTCTGCTGCTTTCCAAAGTGTTTCTTCAAATCCAATGTTACCTGTTGTCGCCATTTTAAATTGCCTCCCTTAATTAATAATTATGATCATCAAAAACCTCAAAAATTTCTGCTTCAAATTCTTCTTGAGCTTCATCACTATTGATACTTCCAGGTAAAACCTCTAGATAATGTGATAATGCTTCTATTGTCTTATGAAGAATAGATTCATGCTGAGCTTTCTCCATCAGTTCAACCATCAATTTGAATGTATCCATATATGGGTTATTATCCACAATATCCATCGATTCTTTAAACCTTGTCACCAACTTTGCTTTTTCAATATCTCTTTCAATGATATTAATTTCCTCTTTATCGTATATCGGAATATCAACAACATCATTTACTTCTCCGGATTTATATCTCTTTTCATGCTTTGTGATAACTGGTTTTAAATCCTTTTTAAGTTTCTCCTTTTGTATTTCAAGCTTTTCAATCTCATCAAGCTCTCTAGAGAATACTTCTCTATCAATTCCAAATAGTTCTTCCAATACCGGGAGATACTTTTTAGGAATGTTTTGTCTTTTCTTAACCCACATGTTGATATTCTGTTTCTTGATTCTTAATTGTTCTGCCAACTCAACGTGTTGCATATTGTATAGGCCAAGAATGAATTCTAATCCTATCAAGTATTCACCTCCCATTTTATGTTTATTGACTAAGTCAATATTTATTATAATCCTATTTATTGACTTAGTCAATATAAATATCCAAATATATGTAAATAAATATCAAAAGCTATTCTTTTTTATCAATAACCCAATGTTAGAGTGAATAATTCAAGGTATGCCATCATGACATAGGGTCCCCGACAGTAAATTTTCATTTGTCATTGTTGCATATAAAGAGTCGAAGTTTACTTGTTCAAAGTATTTCTATTTATTCTATTTATTTGTGTTTCCTCATTATTTTGTAAATTCACTCGTTTACATGTACAACCATCTTCTATATTTATCGATTGCTCACAATCATAAAGCATATTCTTTTCTTCATAAGTTTCACATCCTATTTCTGAATCAAGAGAGTCCAGGTTATTAGTAGTCTCTACTTCAATCAGGTGATAAAGATTAGACCGCTGTCCTCCTTGTTCGTGGAACCGACTTTCTCGAGTGATAAATCCGGCTTTTTCAAGATCATTTAATGCTCTTTGAACTGTTCTAGTGCTTATATTACATTCCTTAGCAATGGTTTTTATACTAGGAAAACAAGTATTCTCTTGGTCCGCTCTATTAATTAAATAAAAAATAACCAACGTTGCTCGTTGGCTTAAATCTGCTTTATATACACTTTCAATCAATTTCCCTTTATTCGTCATGAGTTGTTCTCCTTCAATATCACTTAATAAATCTGGTAATTACGTCCTCCCAAACCTCTTCGTTAGTATCTCCATCAAAATAATCGGGTGTGTAGTTTGAAAAAGATATACTTCCATATTGCTTTTCTATTTTTCGTTTATCAGATTCAGCAGCAAAAGAAAATACTTTGCCTATAAGTTTCTCATCAATCAGATTATCGATATTCGCTATATCATTAATTTCGTAAGGCTTCCCTGTTGCACAAAGTATTGCAGCATCGCAATTTTTTCTTATGACGCCTATGATCCTATTGTTGACTACCCCCATGTCATAAATTATGAAATCAAATTCATCATGACATTCTGAATGGAGCGAAAGATATTTCACTCCATTGTATAGGATGATATCTTCCTTCGTTGTCATCCCCTGATAAAACTCCGGAAGCTTACTCAAATGGTTATGTTCATTTGCTTCTACATAACATACCTTAGCGCCAATGTTAGATAAGTAATTTGCCAAATTAATAGCCATGGTCGTCGTACCAACACGGTGCTGCACCCCAGTGACAGCAATCTTAATATTTTTTTTCAAGAAAGAATATGATGTAAAGGTGCTGTTTGCCGTTACATCTTCTTGAATAAGCTTTGACTGAATTTCACGTTTGCTTATCCCAAGGTCGCTAATGGCTTTAAGAACTTCCTCTTTAAGGGATGCCACATCTGCCGATGACACAATGTTATAAATCCCTGCTTCAATGAGCTGTAAAATGAGTTTCTCTTGTTCCTTAATCGCTTCTATATAAACTATCATTCTTGAAGAGAACATCTTCCTAAAGCCAATTACAGCTTCCATCATTTCGTCTTCTGTATCCTTAAGCGCTTTTAGATCAATAAGCACATAGTTAAAATGCTCTAAGCTTCTCATATCACTAAGAACAAATTGTTTTAGAGAAAACGTACCAGATAATTTCTTTATAATCATTCCATGCTCATCATGAAGAAAATCAATCATATTAATGTTCTCGTTACTGGATAGGTATAAAAGCATTACCAGCACCTCCTTCCTGCTCAATTTGAAAATCTTTCGGCAATACTATCTCCACTTCTTTTGGCTGGTACATAATCATCATTATGATTCCAATGATGACAATTACAATATAAATGATCAATTCTATCACTAGTTTCTTTTTCAAAAGTCCACGCTCCTATCTTCCACCGGCTTTGCCCATAAACTCAAATTTGTAATCTGGTATCTGAAAGTTCACATGCAATCTTTTAGAACCAATCATCACAAGGGCATTTCCCCTTTTCTTTTGACCTAATAGCTGTTCTTCAGCATCTGTTAGATTGTATAGTTTCTTGGTTTCGATTAAATTCATGCCATCACAACCCATCAGTATTTTATAAGCCGGAATGTCAAGCAGTGCTTGTCCATAAAGCTTAATCTTTGGATCTAAGAAATCAACAACTGAATGGGATATAATCGCTACCCCTGCTTCATATTTTCTAGCTCTTTTTTCAACATTTCTTAAAAATACCAAAGACTGCGGCACATTGGGATCGATCATAAGATAACTTTCATCACATATTAATAAAACCGGTTCATTTCTGTCTAAACTCATTTGCTGCCAGCACCACGTAAGGATATTGAAATACTGAGTTCTTTTGATATTGTCACTGGTGTTTTGTAGATCATGAGTATCCAAGCAGATACATCTTGAACTTGTCTTGATTGTGCTTTTACCGTTCCATAAAAAAGCGTCGCTACCAAGAGCTATATCCTGTAACAGTAACGCCAACTCTTCATATTCATTTTTGCTTGATGAAGTTTTTCCCTTAGTGGCCTTTTCTTTCAACAGTTCATACAGATCTGAAAAAACCGGAAAATCTTCATTTGATAATATATTAATATCTGTATCCCATCTAATACCAAAATGATTGTATAGTTTGATTAGCACGTTCTTAAGAATTGCTCTTTGCTTATCTGATAGAGAAGGTAAGTATAAGCTAAAAAAGATTTCAAGGTTCTTCATGTAGATGGCCATATCTCCCATACCATGACCTTCATCCTTATAATATTTGTCATCATCATCTACAGGTGTGGGTCTAATTTGCAATGGATTAATTTTACCATTGACATCACCACCGGTATTAATCCAGTCGCCATTCAAAGCCTTTGTAATTTCTTGGTACTCTCTCTCGGGATCTATGAAGATAATTTTAGTTCCTTTCATATATTCTGAAAGAGCAATATGCTTAACGACGGTGCTTTTTCCAACCCCTGCCACGCCCATAATGGTAAAATTGGTATTCGTTCTGTCATTCCCTCTTTTCCATGGATCAAGAACAACAAGACCACCTGTACTATCACGTCCAAAATAATAACCGGTTCCATCATTATAACCGGAAGATGAAAAAGGAAAACCCCCGACAAAACTGCTCATTGGAATGACTCTTTTAAGTACTTCTCCAATCGCTTCATCGAGGGTATAATATGGTGCAACACTTTTAAATGCTTGTTCTTGTAGATTTGCCATAATTCTTAATTTAGCTTTACTTGTGGCAATGATACTTTCTGTTTTTCTGCAAATCTTTTGAAAGTTGTTTTCTTCCCTTGAAATCACCATGATGGATATAATCATGGTTCCAACGGTTTCACCTTCTCTGTCAATTTGAAGCATGATCTTTTCACCATCCATAGCTGCTTGCTCTGCCCTTTGCCGAATGAGTGGATCTTTTGCTGAATCCGCTGCACTTCGATTTTGGATGACATTTTTCGATAATCCTGAAATAAATTCACCATTATCGATCGGTATAAATGTAATGCCGACGACTGTTCCGGGTATGTTTGTGATTTTTGCTAGCCATCCATAATCGACTTTTTGCGGGTACTTGACAATACCATAAATTCTCCCTGAGCTTTCACCTACAATCAGGCTGTTTCTTTTAAGTTCAAGACCGATTGGAGTAATGATGTTTAATAGGCTATTATTAACTGTTGATTGATTGTTCTGTGTCTTTTTCATTCACTTTTCCTCCATTTTTTTGCACGAAAAAAACACAACATCAATGTGCTGTGTTTTCTCGTGATTATATTCATTTAGTTAATCTATCTTTTTTTCAAAGAACAAGTGAAAATTGCTATACCGTTTGAGGGAATTTCCGTTAAGTTTTATAAATTCCCAAGTCTCTTTGTAATCGCCTTTAACTGCAAACTGTTCATCTCGAATGAAGTCAATAAATGTCGTTTCCGTCTTATAATAGGAATCAGAAAACCGCTCAGCATACTCCATCTTCAATTCATCCGCCAGATTTATCTCATTATGCAAAACGTGTTCAAGATTACAAGAAAAATAATACATGCTATACGGAATACCCGATATCTTTGGACAGAGTGATAATCGATTAATAACTTGCTGTTTTCTACTGTTTCTTTCAAGAACACGCTCTACCCCGTTTGCAATAATCGCAGATTCTGAATAAGCAAATTCCTCTACTTCTTCCACTTGAATTTGATTACTTTCTATATAAGCCCCATCCATGTCGATTAGATGAACGATGCGAATGATATCGCTCTTTTTTATTCCTAGTTCTCTTGCTAGAAAAGCTTTAACATGATCATTGACTTTGGCAATGGCATTAGAGCTATTTGAAAAGCGATCACTGGTTATATCTCCTCCGGTTATATAAAACCTTACCAGGTTCGACGAAACCAATTTATCAATAATGCCACCTAAAGATGTTTTATCAGTGACACCTTCTACAATAAATAGAATGACCTTTTTAGTTTTCATCAATCACCCTCCCAGCAATCCTGAAGGCACGACTGATATCAAAACTATTGGTCTCTTTGTAGATTTCCTCTTTTTGTCCACCAAGATTTATGCTTCGATAATACAAGTTTCGAAGGTTATTATTGCTCTTAACATTTGCAAAGCGCATATAGCGATTTTTAGGATTCGTTGTTGTAAAGATGATTGAACTTGTATCCAGCATTTCAAGGGGTCTCAAATTATGAGAAGTAAAGATCAACTGTCCTTTTCCGTTTTCACTGATAATCTGAAGAATTTCACCAAGTAAATATTCAAATATGCCGGCATCCAGTTCATCAACCACCATACAAACTGTAGGATTATTAAACATTGTTATCAAAGTACTCAATATTGAGATGATTTTTTTGATACCATCAGATTCATATTTTAAAGGAACTTTTATGTCATCTCTTATGGATATGAGTTCAATCCGAATCCCTTCATTACCATCTTCTCTAAGTTGCTTGCCATGGTTTTTCAAACCGATATTAAGACCTGGAACAATAGTCTCAAGAACAATATTCATCTGGTCAATAATCTTAACCACAACATTATAAACTTCTTCTGGTACAACCGATGGCTTTAATAGACCGATTGCCAAATCTCCCTGTGTCACCTTTTTCTCATCCAACAACCTGAAACTAAAGGGAATTAACACATTCATGTTAATCATTCCTGAATGGTGATTCTTTATGATGAAAAGATTAACATTGGCATAATGTTTTAAAGCTAGAATAATCTCTGTGTAGTTTTTAAAAGCATCACTTTTCTTAATAATATCTTCTAACTCACTGCTGAAAACAAAAGAGGTACTGTTTTTATCTGACATTTTTTTTGCAACACCCAAATCAATTTGAACATCAGCATTATTTGAAGTGAGTAAACGATAGTTTTTTACCGGTTTAAAAACATATTCTTTGTTTTTTACGTGATAATCAATAATTCCCGCTTTACTTTTCCAAGCACCATCAATAAGCTCTTTGTACGTTAAGTTTTCTCGAATGACTTTAGCTTTGTTTTCATCTGTTCTTTCAATCTCTACTTCGTAGAAAATCTGATACTCATGATCACCTTGGTTCAAATCAAAACCAAGTTTGATCGTGGCAGTTTCTTCTGCTTCAAAAATATAGTCACGTGCATTTTTAGGTAGCTCTTTTCCACTTATAAGGTGTTTAATAATCCACATAGCATCAACAAATGCTGTTTTACCCGAACCATTTTGACCGTATATGCCAACGATCTCAGAACGCATTAATTTTTTTGATGATGCATTATCATTTGGAAAATCAATTTTTCCATATTCAACATTTTTTATATTATATAGTTCAGCTTCTTTTATACGAATCATAGAATCTTTCATTACATACACCTCCGGTTACAATAAATCTTATCACAAAACACTCGATTTGTAAATGTATTTTATTAATAAGATACATTTTGTATCGATTGTTAATTTTATATAGCGTTTATTATAACCATATTTTAGTATCGTATTCACCAAACACCCTACTCATAATAAATATATGCAGGATTATTAATTGAATTACACAGTCGGGTTATTTCTTGTTCTTTTATGATGTCGCAATGAATGTTGACACTTTCAAACTTTTGAATCATTTCCTTACACTCTTTAATCAAATCCGATTCTATACCTTCTCGATATCGACTCCAAATCATGATAAAAAAGTTTCTTTCTATAACTTCACCACTGGTAGCAAAATTGCTAATTTCCATGATTTCGTGCCTGAGGAGCTCTTTTTGCTTTTGATCTGTGGTCTCTAATAAAAGACTTTGGTACTCATTCACCAGTGGTGTGATATCCACCGGTCGTGAGACTGCCAAAAACTTAAAGGGTTTCTGAACACTAGATAATTCAGCTGTTAAAACCTTTGAAATCTGTTCTTTTTCACTGTCTGAAAATAAATCTATACTAATTGGATGAATCTTAATATAAGCGATAATCTGACCATCTCTTGTATATAAAAATCTATCATGAATATCTTCCACATTAACAAACTCCTGAGCTGTCTTTTGATTCTCATTAATCTGATCATTCTTTAGTTGCTTTGGTCTCTTTAAAAAGAAAAACGCTACTGCTCCTGCAATAGCACATAATAAAATCATAATAATTGGTAATACTGGATTCATGCTTAACCTCCCGACTTTAATTGATTAGAACTGCCGGTCTTCTATAATATAGAAAACCAACACTTTCTGCTGTTGATATTGAAACGTTGTTAGCACCTGATGAACAGTAAATAACCATGATTTGTCCGTTATCGTTTCTACCTGTAACGATACCAATATGATTAACCTTTCTCGTTCCTGGTATTGCAAGAAAAGCGAGATCACCTTTCATTGCTGCACTTGTCGGAATACTTGTAGATACATTCCACTGAGCTGTTGTGCCGTGGCCTATTGTTGATTCAATAGACTCAGCAGGTAATCCTACATTCACGAATACCCAAGTCACAAAGCCTGAACAATCTAAGCCAAAGGGACGTATTGTACCTGTAGATGAGCTTCCCGGTGAAGTTACTTCCATATCTGTTCCAAAGCGATTATCCCATCCGATAGCTAGACTTTTTCCACCCCAGAAATAATTTACTTTCCCGACTAAGCTTTCAGCTGCTTCAACAACTTTTTCACTTTCGATGATTATGTCTTCGGGGATATGACTCTTTATTTCTTCAATTTCTTCCCTATCCAGAAAAGTCTTGCTGTTACCCGAAGCCATCAATATGCCATATCCACTTTGACGCATTTCACCAATCATCTGATTCTGCACATCATCAAATCCATAAACTTCACCGATATCTTCTGCTGTCAAACTGTCAATAGTAATAATTTTAGTGGTTGTTGTAACTGTTTTAGTCTCAATAACCGACTCTCCATCATCATTCGTTGTCGTGACTTCAACTTCTTTTGATGTGGTTTCATAAGTAGTGGTTATTACGTTCATATCTAGGTAGACTTGTCTAAGCTTTTCTAGTTGATTGTCAGATAGAACTGCAACCTGCTCTGCATCATCTTTTGTCACATTATATTTCACTGCGAAAGCAATCAATACATCTTCCGAATTATCAATTAGTAATGCGTCTTCACTTCCCATAACTATAGTTTTAATGATATCTGCGGTCGAATCGGCTTGTTCCTGTTGTACACTATGCCTAAAATCTTCTTTCATCTCATTCAACGCACTGATAACCGAAACCGTTTCTTCTTGACCATCAAGTATTGAAAAAAAGATCGCAAATGGTGATGATAAAACTAGTAGAATGATGATAAATGGAACAAGGCAGGCAACCAATACGATTCGCCTGCCCTTTTCATCTGACAAAACTGTAGTAGCAATTTTTGCTGCTGCTTTTAGTGTCGCTGGGTCTATTGCCATGTCTCACTCCCCCTCTATTTTGGTCCAATGTGCCAATCCATGTATAAATCTCCATCAATGGTCACATCGTCATTTAAATTTATTCTAAGCATGCCATCTGGCGTCCACATATCAATTATTTCTGAATAGACACTATACCTTCCATCCGGAAACCATAGTGGTGTAAAATGAACTCGGCTATTATAAGTTGAATACTTATTTTCTTTAAATGCAAATTCACCATATTCCCTTGCATCCAGCAACCTCCAATAAATATCATAATGAAACTCTGGGAAATAAGTAATGACATTTTGAGCATTGGTAACATGAGAACTTGGAGCATTGGTTGTTGGGAAGGTTGAAACATTGATATTTACACCATAACCTGATCTCATAACCTCTCCGTCTGCGGTTGGAGATTTTTCATCCGGTTCCAATGACATATCGCCTGTGAGACTGGCACTATAGTTTGTATAATCATATTCCCAGTGTCCTTCATCTACCCAATGACCGTTATCAACCCACTCACCTCGATCAACCCAGCGATATCTTCTGTGCCCTGGACAATAATCATCATCTCCATCACCATCAGTATCCCTGCATCCACCAGAATGATGATAGGTATAGTAATCCTTCTGCCAATCAGATTCCCATTCCCATTTTGGATGCCATACCCATTTTGGAATCCAGTTACAATCATACACGCCCCAGTTCGCAGTAGTTTTCTCTGCTTTTACTGGAATACTTGGTAAGGTAAAATGATCATTTTGGTCATTGGCTGTTGGATTTGGTGGCTCACTTAAGCTTAAATCTACGACCTTACCAATTAAAGTAGTACTTCGACTTGTTCCATCAATTTTAGCTGCACTATTTCCACTAACATTTACTTGAATTGTTACATCACCAGGCGTATTTGGAGTATGCCATTTGAGCCAAACCAGTTCTGAACCGCCACTAGGAATAACGACCTCAGTATTCTTTGTGTAGCCATTGGCACTGATGGTTACAGTGGCAGTGTTTTTAACTGGATTGTTGTAAGCTGTTTCACTTACATGGCGGTTATCAGGCGTTATGTCATCACTTGCGTAAATTCGAACTGACGTAATAACATCTGTGTCAACACGATACTCATAGTCATACTCTGTATCATTTTCAACTACATTGACCGCATTCGCCTTTAATAGGCGCATACCCCAACCACCGCCTGCTATGATACGATTTAAATCCCAATACACATTATCAGGAAGTGCCGACGTTACCGGATAACCAAACCAACTTTCTTCTAAAAAAATGGAATTTGGCAAATCAGAATGGGTCATCCCTGAAATATACTGCCCATCAGCTCCACCCCTAAAATTAAAATACCCTAGCTTTTGAGCTAAGGCATATTCTGTGGCAGTAAAGGCTAATGTGGTTGTACGGTCTTTTAGATATGAAATAATCACAGGTTCATAAACAATCAGCCATGGCACTTTGTTCTGATATTGACCATCAACTTTAATGGGTAGGATTTCTTCTGTGGGATAGAATTTTCTATCACCTTCAATAGTAAAACTTATGTTTTCTACTAGACCTTCTCTAGAAGTTCCTTTTTGAGTGGCAAAATAATTTATAAACATATCAAGCGTATTTACATCTCCAAAATAGGATTTTACAGAGCCTATATTGCCACCATTCGTAATTGGTATTGGTGGTGGATTGTCAGTAACTATTATTGGACTGTTATTAGGTGTAAAAGCATTTCCCTCTTGATAATTCACTTTATTTTCAATACCAAAAAACACGTTTGATGGCATTGAAAAGTTGGATGGTTTAACATATATAGGTCTTGAGCCAATCATTTTCCAATCTGAGCTTAAATTTGTATTCTTATCAGCTTGATCTGACAAACCAACATATACAGATACTTTGTACATATTTTCACTGCCACGGTAAAATCCTTTACCATCCAGTGCATTACTTGTATCACCTGAACCTGTATCAGCATTGTCATCGGCATATACGGTTAAAGAACCAATCAATAATGCCATGACAAGAAATAGTCCTAGTACACTTTTAAATTTCTTCATCATTTTCATTCCTCCATAAAAAAAGACAGCTCTTACTTTCTAAGAGGCTGTCTAAAATATTTTTAATTGGTTAAAATTTGTCGCCTTCACCAGCTTTTCTTCCATCTTCATAATAGTCTTCGCCATTTGACTCTATAGGTTTTGCCGCATTCTCTGGATTTAAAAATGGGTTTTCAGATGATGGTACTAAATTGCTTTCGCTCTCTTCTTCTACTACTGGCTCTGGTTCTGTTGATTCTTGGGGTTCATTCACCACAACAACTTCCTCAGGTTCAATAACCAAATCTTCTTCATTGTATTCAGGTACATTATCCATATCCTCTAAATCGTCATTGGTTTCAGGTTTATCTTTTGGTGCTTCTAGTTCTGGTTTTTCTGGTGGTTCAGGCATCGGCTCCTCAATGGAAGTAACTTCTGCTTTGTCTTCTGTCAGCTTCGTTTCAGTATCCTGAATTTTAGGAACTTCAACAACTTGTTCAATTTCATCTGATTCTTCAATTTTTTCTACAACAGGTGCATTATTTTCAATATCAGATAATACATTGTCCTTTCCAACTTCTTGAGTATTGAGCTTCGAAAAAATCAAAGCACCGAATATTACTGCAACTATTATTAAAGATGTTCCTGTAAACAAAGTTATTTGTTTTGAATTCATTTTTTTCATATTCCACGACCTCCTTAGGTTTCGTTTATAATTAACTTTACTTCTTCTAATTTTTCTTTCAGCATATCAACTTCATATTGAAGGATTTTCTTCCCTTCTTCTGTCAATTGATATATCTTCTTATTTCTTTCCTGACCGTTCTCATCGATCTGTTCAATGAGCTCAAGCTTCAACAACTTTTTTAGGGTTGGGTACATTGTTCCAGTTTTTACTTCAAGTCTACTTTTTGTGATATTTAGTATGTCTCTTGTTAGTTCGTAACCACTCATCGGCTCCTTTGACAATGCCAATAAGATATAAAAGCTTGGTTCATTCAGATTTATAGATGGTTTATTTTTCATGTTCATCAACTCCAATAACGATATGTATAAATTATACATGTTCTATATATACATATTATCATGAGTGATTTTATTTGTCTATACTTCACTTATTTTTTTAGAACTTTGGACTATATCCAGCATTAACTTTAAGTCGAATCTCCATTGGCGGTAAGTGCTCCCAACCAAAGGATAAAGGTACAAGAAGTGTCACCCAGGCTTCTGCTTCAAATCTGTTGTTATTGTCACTCATTGCAAAAGGCGCATTATTAATCTGAATATCCAAATCGTATAAGCGATATTCCAAATACCCACCTGCATATTTATTTCCACCAATTAGTCCCAGTTTATCACTCAATTTCATGAGCACTGCACCTGAATCAACTCGCTCTACCCATCTATCCATTTCATTTAGCTGATAACCACCAGAGTAGCCTTCTCTTAAACCGTTGTAGACTTCATCATAGTTTTCAGTCGCTACTGCAATAACAGAGGATTGCAGGGCATCTCTGACACCACTTGCTATTATTTGTAATCTTAAGTATTCACTTGCAACTGTAAAGAGAAGTATCAGACATAAAATAATCACAATGGCAAAGAGTGCTGCATTCCCTTGTTTATCTTTTATGATTTTCATCACTTGTGATATACCTCCGATCTGCCTGTTGCCTTAGCGGTCAAGGTAATGGGAAAGGAGCCAAATTCGAAAAATCCAATATCTACAGGTAATGTTAAGACAACGCTAAACTCTTCATTGAGATCAATATTCCCTGACGTAGACCAATTCACTGTTGGATCAATCCCAAGACTTGCCCTAAGTTCATTTTTCTTAGCTGTGGTTTCTGAACCAATGCGTCCTTCAATTTCAGCCACTCTTGCAAGCTCGTTAGCAAATGTGTTTAAATCGCCCTTCACCACAAAAACAGGATATACCTTAACTGCCATAGCAATGATCATCATCGCTACAAGGACAACCACCACGACATCAATATATCCCTCTCCCCGTTTCGACTTTAAAATCTCTATCATTCGACCACCTCCTAAAATAGTTTCCCAAGGGTTTCAATAATTTCAACAAACATAACGGATAGATACATCATCAAGAAGCAAAAGAGCATGGCAAAGGAATATTTCCTTATCTTTGCCGGTCTTTTCATGGCGATTGTCTTTAATCGTTGTAATTCTAATTGTTTCAAATCATGAGACAGCATTTGAAAATACACAACACCATCATCACCTCTTAGTACACCAATAAGCCCACGAATCGTTTCAGACAACGGTGGGCTGTTGAGCCTTGCTTCCATTCTTGTAATGGCTGATTCATAGCTGCCTGACTTCATGTCTGCCACGGTAATCTCTAGCTCATTTTTAAAACTCTTGCCCGCATTTTGTTTGTATGTTTCTAAAATATTAAGCACATTTCGATTGGCTTTTAATTCCTGAGATAAGGTAGAAACAAAACGTGGCAATTCAAACTCGATATCTTCTCTTCTTTTTCTGACAGTTTCATCAGCACTTCGGATTTCTTTGAAATAAACTGCTACTGCTAAAAACAATATGACTGGAAATACCATAGGGAAAATAAATAAAGCAGGGATTATAAAAAGTAGCATCATCCCCGCTTTTAGCCAAGCTCTCGCAACAAATGTTTCTGGTGAGAGCTTTATATTTGCTGATTTTAAAGTCGCTGTAAGTCTTCGTCTACTGTAATCAGTAAGACGAACTATTCTAGATAATCTAATAGCCCACTCATTGATTAACACTTCAAGATTCTTTGATTTTTTTCTTTCCCTTTTATCTATGACGTGAACCGCTTTAATAGCTCGTCCTGAAGGCAGCTTTAATACATCCTTCAAAATCAGATACACACCTAAAGAAAAGGATATCGAAAATAAAAGTAAAATTTGTATCATCATATCCCCCTTTCTACCTTTTGTATTCCACAGGCTTAGATAATTTAACGACGGCTGCCAATGAAACAAATATGACGATGCCACAGACTGCCAGTACAAATTTACCAATGCCTGTGAACATTAACGTATGGTACCAATCTTTATTGAGCATATACATGAGTGGTATGTTGCCAACTAATAATATTGCCATGGTATCAAATTCTTTAATTGGTTCATACAGAAGATAATCAAGTTCAGCTGAAACCATCCGCATATCTGATAATTTAGATACAATAGGTGTCAGCGTACTTTTAAGGTTTTTATCTTCCTGACAGTCAATGAGCGCATCTACCCACTCATGAAATACTGAACTTTCTATTTTTGGTTTTAAGCCCTCAAGTGCCATTTTTGTATTGGCATTAATCAATTTCGTTTGTGTTAAAAAAGCATGAAACACATTCTGAACCGGTGGATTGATATAGTTTACGTTTTCTTCTATAGCTGTGATAATACTCTCACTTCTTAAATAAGATGTTGTAATGACTGATAAAGCTGTTTCCAGTTCACTATTTAATCCCTTTTTCCATTTTGTCACTGTAAATTGGACGTACCAAAAAGGAAGTAGTGAAAACCCAATAGCTAGTACCGGCACAAGGAACATATTCCCTAGTGTAATGGCAATAAAAAAACCGATGGTCATAAATACAAGTGAGAGCATGACGATCAGCATAAATAAATTTTCTTTATTGGTCATTTGTAATACATGTTTGGTTTCATCAATAAGCTTTTTCAGTCCTTTTTTCTTTTTCTTACTGGTTAATGCTTTGATTCTTTCATTTAATGCCTGTTCCTTTTTAGCTCTCTTTTTTAGAATATCCGTTGCCATATCAAAGAATGAAAGTCCAAATGTAACAAAGAGACCTATAATCATGGCAATAAATGCGATAAACAATAAACTATTCATGGGTATCACCTCGCTTAAAACCTTTTAATAGGCTACTTGGCATACCGTTTTCTAGAAGTCTTTTCTCAAGAGATGATGATATGTCATTAATCTTTTCATATTTCCCAATGATCTTAAGTTTGCCATCTACAAGAGCATTATCCGTTACATTGAATTTATAAAGTGTTCTAATTTCTCTTGAGCCATCCTCTTTAATCTCGCATTCGGTAATTTCCATGATATGCCTTGAGTTGTCTTCTAGCTTCTTTGAAAAAGCAACAATGGGAAAGGCTTCTGTTACCAGATTATAAAGGGTTCTTTCATCCATATCATATCGCTGTTTACAAAGGGTTACCATTCGATAATAGGTAGCAATACAAGAGCTGGCATGTATCGTAGTAGTTACCCCATGCCCTGTCCTTGCCGATTCCTGAGCGAAAAAGGCTTCTTCCGACTTCATCTCAGCAACACAGATATAATCTGGATTAACTGTAAGTCCTGTTTCAAGCAATTTAACCATGGTAATATTCTGTTTTGGATCATCACTATGTCGTGTTACAGTGTGGATAACATTGTTGATAACTTCACCTTTTTCATTTTTCTTGACTAAATTAAACTCTCTTGTACCGTTTTCAATGGTATATAACCTCTTATTATCCGGTAGTGTTGAAAGAATCCAACTCATGAGTGTCGTCTTACCGCTAGATGTCGCTCCGGTGATACAAAGACTTTCACCATATCGGTGTGCCAGCGATAGGAAATCTAGCATTTCCTCACTTGCTGTATTCTGTCTGATGAAATCCTCTTTGACCAGTTTCTTTGGATTGACAATACGAATAGATACCGCAACACCAATAGCCGGGTCAATAACACCTTGTCCTAAAACTGTGATTCTAATACGCTCCGATAAATGACCTACAACAATGGGCTGTGACTGGTCAAGAATCATACCACTTTTATGAAGCAGTCTTCTAATAACATCAATGGCATGCCTTGGTGAATTAAATGTTTCTTTTATAGGTAAAATTTCGCCATTTGAATAAGTGACCTTAATATCATTCCATGCGTTGATATTTATTTCTTCTATGTCACTACGAAACAGATACTTCGTTAGAAATGAATACTCTGCCATTTCTGAGTATAGCGTTTCTACCAACTCGTCTAGGTTCATATCTTCAACCGCTAAAGAATAATCCATCAGATACTTGGTAATATAGGACTTCATCTGTTCTTTTTGCTTTTCACTGTCATGGGATATTAAAATTGCATATTTCCCTGATATATATTCCTGCACTTCATGAAGGATATCAGAAAAATCTCGGATATTCTTTGCTGATTCTAAAAACACGCCACTCATCTACGCATCACTCCCTTTTTTGAGAAAAGCAATTTTAAGTTTCTTTTCACTCTTCTTTTCTTTTTTCTCATGATCATCTTCACCAAAGAACAATATATCCATAAGGCTTTGAAGTTGCTTATTGTAACCCTCGCTTTTTTTATCTGTTAGTGTTTCAAAGAGCCTCGCTTCTAGTACTTGTCGTTGAAGTTCCTCACTATAATCCAGTTCATTCTGAATGCCACCAAAACGATTCCCAACAATATCTTTAGGCATTTCTGGTTTCACATTGGATAATATCTTAATATGATTTGCCACGTTGTATTTTCGCTCTCCCAATAAAGGTAACGAAGCATCATAGAAGCTAATAGCTTTTAAATCCGGTGAAATTAAACGAATGACTTGATCTGATAATTCAAGTGCTCCTCTTGAAAGTAAGTCGTGATGAAACTGACTGCTGCAATCCACAATAATGTGATCCGCTAAATGCTTTAATAGAATGAATAAATCAAGGACTCTCTCTTTCCCGTAATCTGCATAAGTTCGAATGTTCTCCCCATGAAGATAACTTAAAATACTTAAGTTTTTTGTGTTCTGAACTGGAATGCACTTTTTTAAAATGCTTTCTTGAGAAATCTGAATCGAGGACAACAATGCTCCCAATGACTGATCCTTTGTCTCTGTAAATGGAAGCACGGTATGAATAGCCGGTGCATAGGGGTCTGCCATGACCAATATGACACTTTTATTTTTTTTAACCAGTTCACTAGCAATCTTAATGCTCAAAGTAGTTTTCCCGCTATTGGGATTGCCCCATATAGCAATAATTTTATTATTCTTCATTGCTATCTTCCTCCAATTTTTCCCCAACTTCTTGATTACTTTCTTGTGTTTCATCTTGATTAATATCATCCGTTTCATTTTTATCCGCTTGTGCTTCATCTTCACTTTCAGACAAAATCAACTTCTGTTCGTCCAAGAACTTATCTGCATTTTCCTTTTCACCACGATACGCTAAAACTATGTGAATTTTACCCTTAGCTTCCATCTCAGCAAGAAGTTTTGCCTGCTTATCCGTTACCTATAATGTCACTGTAGCTGGTAATTCTTTATCTTTTTCTATTGCTTCTCGATCTATTTCATATTCATCTGTATCAAGACCCGTTCCGGCTGTCACTGCTAGCACCTCTACATATTGAAGCTCCGCAGGACTTACTGTTTCTCTCATATCTCCAAAATCAGAAGCCATGACAGTAACAATATCCCCTGGTTCTAATTTCCCTGACAATCCAGCAGCAAAGCTTTTAATGCTGACAGATATGGCTCGTTCACTACCATCAAAATCCGTCAAATACTCATAATTTACAAGGGGGTTACTTGAAATCTTAGAATTTAAAACATAGTCACCTGTATGAAGTTCTGTTAAGGCATAATTACCAATGATGTTTTCTTCCTGACGTAAAACTGTATCCGGCAAATTATACCCACCAATTTCAACCGTTTCTATCATCTTTGATGTAATTCGCTCACCCTTTTGAGTATTCTCTGTTACTCTTACAACCGATACTTTCTCAGAAATCGCCTGATTGAATAACGGGGTCAATCCAAAACAAATAATAAGAGATAGCACAATACTGGCTATCCCTAGAATGGTTCTGTTTCTTAATATTTTTTTCATCGCTAGTATTCCTCCCGTTCTTTTCTTTTATAACATTACAAAATTGGCTATTATACAGCCTGCTCCCAGATATGGTCCCAGTGGTATGCTTCTAGTCATCTTTTTACTTCTAATCACGCTATAGGCAAAATGAATGATAATGGTAAGCATGAGTCCTACAATACTCGCCATATATCCTGCTTGTAAACCTAAGTAAAATCCACAAGCAGCCATGAGCTTAATATCACCACCACCTATGCTGTTATCTTTTAGAAGTGCCATAATAAAATACGGTAAAGGAACTAGTATCAGCCCTAATACTGCTGGTAGGGGTTCCATATCAATCAATCCAACAAGCATGATTAGCACAGGTACATAATCCGGTATTGTTCTTGTCTTGAGGTCTATTATGGCAGCATAGATTAGAAGCATAATAAAGGCTAACATTTGAAAAACTTCCATAGGCTACCTCCATTCATCTTGATACTTATAAGGATAAAATTTTTGCGACCTGGTAAAACGAATCATAAACCCTACCTGATCTACAACCGATATGTTGGATCGGTCTTTTGTCAACATCATGACACTGCCTGCAATTGCCACAAGAATAGCGACTATGCTCACAACCGTATTCTTAAATATCAAGTAATATAGAATATCAAGCATACCAATAACTATGGTCACAATAATGGTCTTGAATAACTCTTCTTTACCGAATCCATCAAAAATCTCAACCCTTGTTTTCAATCCTTGAGGAATATACAAGGGATTCTTTTTTCTTTCTTCCATAAGCACCTCCATCACATGTAATAACTCATGACTAAATCTTTTATCTGCCATATGCTCTCTGCTAAGACATAAAAGACTACTGTATTTTTCATCCTCTTTTTATAGCTAGAACCTTGTTCTTCATCAATCCCTATATGGATAAAGCAGTGTACAACTCTTAAAACTGCTCCAACACGAATTAAAAGGATGAAGGCATCAGCCATTTCTTTTAATAGATCCACTGCCTTACCACCCTTCTATTTTTTAAATACCGCTTTTCCCATTTGATAGATTCGAGCAGTTGAATAGACTCTATTCATCATGCCACCGCCGCCATTTCCACTTGAAACAATCAAGAATTCCTGTAAGAACTTCGGTGTCCTTAAGGCTAACAAAAGAGCTGCTAAGCCCCAAAACACATGGGCATTGAGCATTAAGGCAACCCCCAGTTTGGCAAGTACAATCTGTACCAACACTGCCGCTGTACTTTGAAAGAACTTTTGAATGTAGGTTCTAAATACACCATTATCTTGATCCATCAACCCCACACAAGCCAAAGGTAAACCTATTCTAAGAATTAGAATTTCAAGTCCTCTTGTTAGAAACTGGATATACAGCATGAAGAAACAGATAAAGAAGATGATGGACACAATACCTGTAAAAATCCCTGCGCTCGTAATACCAGTAATAACACTACTGAAATCCGTTGCCATATCATTGGATATTGTGGTGATTAGTTGACTGCTTAAATCTTCAACAATTTCAGCCAACCATCCATATAAGGTAGGAAAACTTATAGCTATAGCAAGGGACTTAAAGAAACCTGTAAGAAGCATTATGGGTTCAATCTCTCCATCACCCTCTGTCCATAAAATGTATCTCTCAAAACCTTTCATTAGAAACTTCAAGACAATTAGAGAAACACCAAAGGAAAAGAAAATATCAAATATGCCACTTATCCCACTGGTTCCAAGAAGTGTGTCCATATAGTCTTCTGCATGAAGGGCAATAGGAACAAGACCATCTAGGAGTGTGTTTACATATGCTAAGCAGCCTGTTAATATGGCACCAATTAATAGCATGATGACGTATTCCATTGATGTGCACCTCCTTCTTTGATAACGTTTTTAGGGGCTAAAAAGCCCCTATTACTTTATTTTGTAATTTTCATACAATTAGTTCACGCCACCACTGAAATTGAACATGTCCTGAATACGTTGTCTTAAAGTTGGCAAAATTACATCACCAAAAAGAGCATACAAGCCCGCTAACAGCAAGGCTCCAATGACAATTGAGATCAAAATTTTAACCGCCGAATCAACCATACCTTCACCGCTTTTTCCAGCAAGAATAGCTCTTCCTTTAACCATTACTTTTACCATTTCCATTTGTGCTTTGTTCATTAACTTTTTCATTTCATTACCTCCGTAGTTTAAAAGGTAGTGTCAACTAAGAAACCCCTTAGTTCTAATAAAACTCTATATTTTCAAAGGTTTTCACTCTTTTTTTGAATAAAAAAACAATGACCCCCTTTTTTCGGTTATAATTTGAGTTCTCACACACAAAATCATCTCGCAAAAGAAAGGATGTCATCGTTTTGAACTCAATTATATCTCATTTACTTTTAATTATCCAATACCAAAATCAACATATTCGCTGGCTGGTATTTTTTATCTCTAAATATGTTCCTCTAGCTCAATGGGCTTTTGATGATGTTCATTCACCTAAGTACCAAAGATTTAAGACTGATATTCTTCCTGTTATCCAGCCTTTTATTAAGCAAGACTGGCAGTTCCTTTTGGCGTATTACGAGTGGAAGTACAAGAAAAAACTTAAACCTGTTAACAGGCGTAATGGTAAGTCTATCCCCGAGGATACATCTTGCCCTCTTTGTGGTGCCACTCATCATTATCTCTATGATAACAATGGTGATAAGGGTCAGTACCAATGCAAAGTTTGTGGTAAAACTTTCATAACTGGCGAGTTCGTTACTAAAAAACTTAAGCTCAAGTGCCCATATTGTAGCCATTCTTTATCACCTATAAAGAGTCGTAAGTTCTTTACTATCCATAAGTGTGTTAATAAAAAGTGTTCTTATTATTTACATAATCTCAAGAATGTTGACAAAGGAATCATTGAAAAAGGTCAAAAGTACAAGCACAAACTTCACTATATTTACCGTGAGTTTAATGTCGATTTTTTCAACATGGATATCAACTCATTGCCTAAAAATGCATTTTCTCTTAAGTTTCGTAAAAACAACGCTCACATTATGTCCCTTTGTTTAACTTTTCATGTTAATCTCGGTCTTTCTTTGCGTAAAACTGCGCAAGCTCTTGAGGATCTCTATGGTATTAAAGTCTCTCACACCATGGTCGCTAACTACGCAAGAACTGCCGCTGTTCTTGTTAAGCCTTTTGTCGATAACTATGACTATAGTAAATCCAACACTTTTGTTGCTGATGAGACTTATATCAAAGTTAAGGGCATCAAAGGTTATATATGGTTCATCATGGATGCTGTTTCACGCTCTATCATCGGTTACCAAGTTTCTGATAATAGAACTGTTGGCCCATGCATCTTAGCCATGAGAATGGCTTTTAAATATGTCTCTAATATTTCTCATAAGTTTAAGTTTATTGCTGATGGATATAGTGCATATCCACTTGCAGCTCAACAGTTTGCCCTCAGGGATAAAAATCCACTTCATTTCGATATTACTCAAGTTATTGGTTTATCTAATGATGATGCTGTTTCTAAAGAGTTTAGACCATACAAACAGATGGTTGAGAGGCTTAACAGAACCTTTAAGGTTACATATCGATGTTCGTGTGGATACGATAACTTTGATGGTGCTAATTATGCTGTCTCTCTTTGGGTTTGTTACTATAACTTTCTTCGTAAGCACACCTCTAAAAACGACAAGGTTTTGAATTCTGTTGATATGATTGAAAATGCTGACAACATGCCAGGTAAATGGCAGATTCTTATTTTTCTTGGTCAACAGACAATCTTAGAGCTTCAGAGAGAAAAGACTTTAATTGATTGTTCTTAGATTTAAGCCAGAGGTTACTTTAAGTTGTCAAAATCTCTGATTTTGATTTACCCTTTATAGCATTAAAAAGCAATGCTAGACTTATTTATCGACGGGATAATTATGTTTGTTCTTGAGTTATCGCCGTCGGTTCTTAACATTTGTATTGCTTTTTTGTGCTGTCAAGGGCAACGAAATCCAGCTTTTTTTAGTTATACTATCTTTCTTTTATAAAACAATCTGGAAAATTCTTTTAAACTGCTTTTTCATATGCTACTTTACGTTACCGTTTAAAATAGTTTTATATTTTTAATCAGGATTTGCCCATGATTAAACGTAGTAACCAATAATCAGATTAAGTGTTGCCGAAGCTAGAACTGCTCCTATAACTGAAACAATCACCGTCACAATACGGTTGTTCCATTTCTTCTGGTCGATTTCATCTGCTGCGCTTCTTCTAATGAAGAAATAGATAATCAGCAAAACACCGACAATCGGTGCTAAAACCATTAGCCATGTCGTTACGTCTTGAATCAATTTTTCAGTTCCTTTGACAATTTGACTGTCCTGAACCGTATCCGCCATAACTGGAACCGATGACATCATCATCACGACCAGTGTTCCAAAGACTGTCTTTAAAAGATTCATTGCTTTCATTTTTAGTGGTTTAAGTTTCACCTTGTTCACCGCCTTTCATATTGCGCATATAAACAAAATTCGTTTTTTCTTCTTGGGTGTAATACTCCCAAATGTTCCATGTATCAATGGCATTAGGAGATTTTCTTTGATTTCGTTTTCCTTCTCTTTTTTCACGCACCTTCTGTTATGTTCTTTGTCTCCAAGCCCAAAGAGGGTATTAAAAAACCACTCCGATAGATCTGGCAATTGCATCATTGCCGGGTGATTTCTCGAAGTGATTAATGTATATGGTCTATTGATTCGTCTGATCTCGTCCACCGTTAATAAGGCTCGGTGGGTCAGATTAACGCTATGGGAACTTGATGGATTAGAATATTTACCATGAGATGAACTCAGAGAATAAGTGGATACGGTATAGTTCCCCAGCTTCTTTGATATTTCATCCAAAGTTCCCAAATCATCTGCCTGAAGATAAAGCCAGGTTTCACAGTTGGATTTAATAGTGCCAGCGACTTCTTTACCATATTTCTCATCCAACTGCATAAAGCTTTGAAGGAATAAATTGAAACGAATGCCTCTACCACCACCTACAGTCAGCTTATTTGCAAAATCGGGGATTTTAACAAAGTTACCGAACTCTTCAAGCATGAAGTTAACTCGTCTTTTTAATCGTCCACCTCTCTCATCTGCATTTTTAACAAGTTGCATATAGCATTGATTAACAAAGAGACTTGCTAAACTATAATAGGTTGTCTTTTCATCAGGAAGCACAATAAACAGTACCTGCTTGTCCGATCCCATTCTCCTTAAGTCAAAGTCACTGGCTTCTGACATAGAATGAATGAGTGGGTTTGTAAACAGCCTTAATGTTGTCAGTGCTGAAGTATAAAATGATCCCCTAGTTTTGCTTGGAGCAACTTCACTTATGGCAAGTAAGGCTTTTGCAGGATGATGTGCCGGCATGTTCTTCATGTATTTGATAATTGGCATTGCCCCATCTACTACTTTGCACATCTCACTGATGAAGAAATAAACATTGCTCATGTTCTGATATCTTCTGTCTTTACCATTACGATTGTCATAAACGACTGCCATAATAGCACTGGCAATAATGCTAGCTTCACCGTTGGTCCATATTTTTTCATTATGACTATTCTCCGGCACAAGGGCAGCTGTTAAATCCCATGTGGCATCGACTGCTTTAGGAATATCATTTTCATCAATGGCATCAATGACTGGCTGTAAGAAGTTATACCGATCACTCTTTAAGGGATTCTTAAAGTCAATGCAAATCACTTCATAACCAAGAGCTTCAAAATAGAGATAGGTATAAGTGAAGATTTCACCTTTTGGATCACTAATAACTAAGCTTTCAGTTGAAAGTCCCAGTAGTCCAACAGATTGAAGCACTACAGACCTTGTTTTTCCTGATCGTGTTGCACCAATACAGAGACTATGGGTATCCTCATCAATGTAAAATATCTTTTCAGTATCTCCCTCTTTATGAAAACCAACAACGATACCGCCTTGGTTTAGCTTGGGTAACGGATATTCCTGCGTATCGGTTTCTGGTAAGTCTTTTTCATTTGACTTTTCATTACTTCTTTCTGATAGTCTTTGAAGGGTTTCTCCTTGGGATAAGTTTTCTTTTTTTGAACAGTATTCTTTTTCTTCATCCTGTCTGATCCTTTCCATTAATATTTTTAGTTCGTTTCTTCTAAGCTTTATAGATTTAAACCCTTTGTTTTTTTCTTCTTCTGTGAGCCATCTAGCTGATCCAAATTGCATTTGTCCTGCTCTAACCGGCGTTGATATATCAGGAGTAACTGCTTCTAAATCTGATTGATAGGGCTTCATATTTGCCAGATAGAAATAAATAGAGCACAGAAGGATAAAGCCTTGTAAATAAAGAAATAGTGACAAATGTTGACCACTTGCCGTCATACTTTCAAAACATGATTTTATTGGGATAAAAGATAACACCTTCATTTTTCCTGACAATAAAAAATGTAGGTTCGTGGAAAAATAAATATTCATCCATAAACCTACAAGAAATATTAGAGCTGATATCATCAGCTTCAGTTGTTTATACTTCATCTTTCACATCACCTCACAGTTCTATCCCGTCATCAGCAACTATTTCGAGGTCTTCAAGTTTCTTATGGCGTAGAATCTCCGGGACAATCAATTCGATTTTTTCAAGAATCGAACCGATGGCTTTTTCGTCCTTATAATTCAAGTTACCATTAAGCCCCACATAATTCACTAGGCTTGAATGGATTAATTTTAAATCTGTTTCGCCAAACATCCGATTGGCATTAATAAGTCCTGCTCGTTTAGCAAAATCTTCTTTTGCAGCTTCAAGACTTGTAAAATAATGCCCCAATGTAACGGAGTTACCATCATAGGTATATCGCCAAGTCACAAATTCAAAGCCTTCCTGCATTTTACCCATAGCTAGAACATGTCCATCATGTTCTAAAATTTTACGATAGCCATCTTTTAATCCATCTGCCTGCAATGCTTTTAATTGATTGTAGAGTTCCATTAATTTTGTCATTCAATCGTCCACCTTTCTACATACTATTTTCACTTTCTTTGTCCCAGTTAAGACCTTTTCCTTTCTTTGATTCTTCAATTTTTTCTTTGAGTGCTTCCCCTTCCAGTGTTGATAATGGATAGTTCTTACCGGTCTCTGATGGAGTATCTATTTTAACAAGTTGTACTGCCGATAAAAGCATTTCCATTTTACTTCTAGAAAGCTTAGCATCCATTCTCTGACTATTTAATTCAAAAGCTTTTAACAGTGCTTCCTTAGTAAAATGTTCAGGAGGATAGAGTTTTCTGTTTCTGCATTTTTTACCCTCACCATTTGTAAAAGTAATATATTTTCTAGTATCACTCCAATCCACTTGATAGCCTAATGCATTCATATTGGCTATGAACTCTTCTTTGTTTCTGGCAATCCATTTCACTTTTTTCACAGCTAAAAAGAGTTCATACTTCCAGCTATGGCCTTTTTCTTTAGAGCGATATTCGCCCCGATTGATATGACTACCTGATTTCCCCTGGGTTATAATCAACCCATATTTTTTGCAGATTTCATCAGAATAATCTTTCATCATTTGAAGCTGTTCTGCACTTTGTTTCCACTTGTGTCCTGTCTTTTTATTAACAGTATTTACAACAAAATGGGTGTGAAGATGATCTCTATCTGTATGGACTGCATAGGCAACTTGAAAACCTTTAAATGCTTCCATTTGAACCATCTCATCCGCAATTTGCTTGACGATTTCAGGAGTCACCTTATCATATGGTGCAAAGCTCTGAGTAAAGTGGATATATTGCCTTCCTTTTGTTTTACTGTTGAGTTCTTTTATCATAAAGAAGTCGTTATAAGCCGTATTAACGTCACAGTTATGACCGCCTTTAAGATTTTCTTCTGTTTTAGCCGGATTGATAATGTATTTAAGAACTCTTTTTAGTGCTGATAAGGTATTGTTCTTCCCATTAATAAATTCAATAACAGCCATAAGGTCTATATCTCATCTAACTCATGATCTAATTCATTGGCTAGATCCTTTAAGTCTTCAATCATCTTTTGACTAATTTCTGCTTTAACACCTACAGCTTCATATAGATTCGATAATGCACCAATCATCTTTTCAGGTTTTTCTTCAAAAAGTTTTGATTGCCTAATGTCTTGTGATATTAGAAAGTCTTGTCCTTTAGCGTATTGTCCCTTAATTACAACATCAACTGCATATGCTCCTTCAGTAATCCCAATAGCCGTATATCTACCGTCATCCGACAATTGTTTAAAATACTCAGCAGCTTCCTGCAGATTATCCATCCATTTGCATCCGGGTCCGTACTGGTAAATGTGATATTTCATGTGCTTCACCCCTTCCGTTTCACTAATTTGCATAATTCATCCCATAAGCCAGAAAATGCTTCTCTGGTTTTCGTTAGATTGACTTCCTTGATTTTTCCTTGATGGGCTAATACGGTCAACTGGTTTAAGTTGTTGCCAATTTTAGATAGCTCATGATTCATTCTTTTAATATCATCAAAAAAAATAATCTCCTTGTCCAGTGCGGACAGAGAGACATATCTGCTAGTGCTAAGATTGGCTTTTTTTGCTTTACCTACAATCTTTTGATATTCTTTTTCTGTAACTCTTAGATTGACTCGTTTTGTTTTATTCGATTTAATCACCTTCTCACACAAAAAAACTCAAGATGCAATTACACCTCGAGTCTCTTATACCTAGACTAGTACAAAACATATGCATCATCAACCATAGTATTTTTTACTAGATAACTATAGCTTCTGCTCCGATTCCAATACTTCCAAGATCCGACATTAAACGCCAATATACATCTGATTCATAAAACTCTGTTTCAGAACCATTACCTTGAGACGGGTCAATCTTATACATCTCAGGGACGCTGTACGAAATAACGTAACCCATTTGGGACTCATCCCAGTTTACCTTTACCTCCATATTAGCAGTATCAATATCATAATTGTCATTACCATAATTTTTAGCAATATACTCAAAAGAGTATGTAAAATGGTAACTATCACCTTTTTTTAATGATTTCATATATTCATCATCATTCTCAAACATTTATTCACCTTCTTTCTTTCCTTATTTTAACAATATTATACAGTAAATAATGTAAAAATCATATGGTAGTAACTACTGCACAATAATAATCATCTTCTTCAAGTTTGCCTTAAGGGTTTGGGACACAGTCCCAAGTATTTATAGGGTATGGGAAACTCCCATCAAGCACAATGTCATACATTGTGGAAGCTTGCCCTCATGAAAGCAGAGCTTTCTAATTCGGTTTTGGGGATATTGAAATTCAAAATATTTCATCAAGTTTTTTCTTCGCTTCAACAAGCATTGGAATAATTGAATTGTTTTGGTTCCTTGCAATTGAGAACATCCTGCAAATAACAAATTTAAAGTCTGATGAAAACTTAAATTGACAGAATTCATCATCTAACACTTTGTCCAAATTTTCATTAACATATAACCAGAACGCCTCAGAACATACAATTCTTTTAAACCGATTGACTTCATCTGTTAAGTGATAAAACTCAATTCTATCTTCATAATAAGGATTAAATAACCAATATAATACTTCAATTGCATTCATATACTCTAATTTCTGAAATCCTGCATGCATACGCTCGCCCAATAATTCGTTAATTATACAATCGTAAAACTCATAGTCATCAGTATTATCTTTATAAAAAAACACTTTGAAAAATCCACTGAAAAAGTTTTTAATTCTACTTGATTCTGAAAAATTTTCTATTATATAGATTATAGAAGCCATGTCTAATATTAGTTCAACTGCTAAAGTCTCATCATCAATCTCGTTAATACACTTTGCATAATCCCCATGTGCAATTGGATTTCTTACCTGATCAACAAAATAGTAGAAAAAATAAAGATATATTTCAAGATGAATACCCTTCCCAACATCATTTAAAAACTCTAGTACTTTCCTTAGTATTGGAAAATCTAATTCCCGAAAGCTATCTATTCTCAAATACGTTGTAATATCTCTCATAAAATCATTAAACATACCTTCAATTTGACTTGCTACAACATTATTGAATACAACATAGTCTTTCTCCTTGTAAAATTGTAAGCACTTCAATAAAAAAGGTTTACGTTCAATTAAACAGTAATTGTTTTCTATCCCATCTTCAATAACATTTATTACTTCATACTGTTCAATTAGATCCTTCAAAATTCTTTTGTATTTTTCCAAATCATTTGATCTAAGATTCCTTAATTCATGAATTTTGGGAAAACTATTCACCTCTCCTTGAAGCATCTCTAAAATGTTTGTTTGTTCTTTATTTCTTGATAACTCGTAATAATACTTTTTTTGTATCTTATCATACAGGTAATATAGTTTGGATTTATAAAACACATTGTCATATTGTTCAAACAATCCCTTAAAAACATCCACATCTATAAGATAGTAATTATAAATATCGCTAATTTCACTTGATTTATTCTTTCTACTAGCCCTTACTGAGTTCTGATACAACTCTCTTTTTTGAATCCCTGGATCTAATAAGTCATTAAATGAAGCCTGAAAGTACACATATACATGCTGTCTTTGTTGTAACTCTAGCTCAAGCAATCTTTTTTCATTTAGCAGAACAGATTTTTCATCTTCAAATTGCTTAAGTGGTTTCAAAATATTCGTATCATTTGATATTCTATTTTTTACTTCATCAATCTCATCTGTTAGCTCCTCAATTCTATGATTTATCATTGTATTTCTTTCTTCATAGCGTTGGCGAAGCAACTCGACCTCAGCAGTAATTTCAGTAATTACATTTTTTCCTTCATCCAGTGTAATCGATGGTAAAACTTCAAAGTCACATATTTCTTTTGCTAAAACTTCATAAAAATTCTCATTACTGAAGTCTTCCATCTTTTTGGGATGCAATAAAACTCTCTTCAATATTTCTTCTTCATAGGCAACATCAATTAAGCATTCGTTTTTGATAATTTCAAATATATATATCCCTAAATTTTCAAAATTGCTACACTCCAATAACCCATCCAATGCAATTAATTTATCATTGTAGGTATATTCACGAATTTTAGAATATATCTCTTTTTTCACAACTCATCTCTCCTAATTTAAATAATTCAGTTATTACTATTTTCTCATAACAGCCCAATTATTTCATCAACTTCTGTAAACTTTTGTAATTTCAAATAAACTCAATATCCATATCTTCATCCAGTTTCCCTGATATTTGCTTTTCAATATGTCCATTAAACCTCATATCAATTCCGCCTTTGGCAACCACGAAATTCTTTCGATCCAGATTATATAACAAATCTCTTGGCGTGGTGTACTCATCCTCATAACCATTAAAAAGATTGTATGCAAGTCTTACCAAAGACTTGCTACTGGAACACAAATCCACTTCTCCATTTGTTAGAACTTGCGGATTTATTTCGTGATTTTTAAAATCGTAGATATTCTGACGCTTCATAAATAAATCTTCGTTTCCGCCAATAATATAAAAGAGTGACATCCTCTCCAAATCACTTGGATGTGTTTGATCTTTTAGTATCATATTTTGAAAATTATAAGCATGATCTTCATTTAAAAAATACATTGGCTACCTCCTTTCAAGGCTCCATTTCTTCTTCAATGTCCCTTTCCATTTCATATCCTATTACTGGTTCTCTTGCTTGACTTTGCTGTAGATTGCTTTTTATAGTTAGTAAATCTTCATTAAAATCCTTACCTGTTGGGCTATGCCTTAGAAGCTTGTAATTCTCATGGTACTTCTCATTAAACTGCTGACAAGCAAAATGCCCTGCTTCGTCATTGTCGAGGCAGAGCATAATTCTATTAATCTCTGGATGTAGTTTCAAATAATAATCTAATGCTCGATCAGCTACACCTCCAAGTGAAATCATATGATGTTCAAAAGATTCAATCCCATGATATTGGAGCAAAGTTAAATAGCTCATCAGATCAATGGGTGATTCAAATACACATACCGTCGTGCTGCACCCCTCATAAGAAAAGGGAAATGCCTTATCAGAGTTTTTTACATCTCCTCGATAGGAACTCCCCCTAGTATTGGTACTGCGTACACTGGCGTATTTGGCTTCATGATTTTCATCATAGCCTACAAAGACACAGCTCCTTTGGGTATTCTCGTATAGCTTGTCTTGGCTGATAAAATCGTAAACAACTTCTTTATCAATACCTCTTGATTGTATGAGATAGGCAATGACATGTTTGTAGGTATCATTTTTATCTGGTAATACAAATGGTTCTTTTACCTCATCATTCAATTTAGGTCTTGGTGTAAAATCATTTTTTTCTGTACCCAGAAGTGTATAGATTGCATCCACCCAATTCTTACCTTCCATTTCCATGACAAATTGAATAGGCCCACCGCCTGCATCTTTTGAAAACCAATTCCATTTGGCACCCGTTGCATCGATATAAAGCCCGCCATAATCTTTGACTTTATAGGAATTGCCCACTTTCTTGAGATTTAGACCTAACTGCTCCGCATATGCAATCAGGTTAATATTGTTGGCTTCATTTATTTCAGCTTCTGTAAATCGTTTCAAAGCTTAACACCCCTCATCCATATCACTAAAATTCATTGTTTCAATATCTCCGTCAAATGTTTTAATCACTCTTTTTAGCACATCAATTTTTTCATCTTCTTCTGTGGCAAGTTCAAGTTGTTTATGATGAAGTAAAAAAGATTTAATGCCCTGGTCCATAATATAGCTTTTAATCTTTTCCTTTGCCTCACCTGTTGCACCAAGTATCCATGTAATGGTTTCAGCGTTATTTTCTCGTATTTGTTCTGTTCTATTTTGATTCATCAATAATTCCTCCTAAAGTTCGATTTCTTCATCCACTGAAGTATATTCAACCTGATTTTCTTCAGCTGCTGATAATTTTATAGGTTCATAATTTGCAACATCCATTCTGTCGTTTGGTAATACGCCATTTTCAGCCATAGAGCTAAAGCTATAACCACCCACAATAATATGATCTAATACTTTAATATCTAAAGGTCTAAAGATATCGACAATCCGTTGTGTTAAAGCAATATCTTCACTAGAAGCTTTTAAACTGCCCCCGGGATGATTGTGCGATAGCATGATGCTACTGCAATCATTTGCAAGAGCCATTTTTAGAATATCTCTTGGGTATACAACGGCCATATTGGTAGTTCCTTGTGATACTGTTCTAAGCTCTATGATGCTGTTGCTGTTATCTAAAAAGGCAACCAAGAATCTTTCCTTATCTTTCACACCACCAAGTAGAGATGCAAAGTATTTCCCTGAATCATTAGGCGATTTAAAGGTTATTTTCTCATTCTCCTGATCTAGCTTAAGCACATTGTAAGAAGCAATGAATTCATTTAGCTTATTGATTTTTTCAAGCTGTCTGTAACTGGGTTCAACAACACCAGGATGTTCTAAGATATTAAAAGGATTGTTTTCTTTTGCATAACTTTTTAATTTACTCATTGGAATACCAGTCAATTTATTTAAGCTTTGAAAAAAGCTATCTGAGTATTTTGTTTTCGTTGCCATATTACTGCCCTCCTTCCAATGCTTCTAATGATTTTGCTTTAGCTTCAATCACTTCTTTAAGTGCCTTGATTCTGTCTTTTTCAACTTCTTCAACATCCAAAGCATCAATACTTGTAAAGAATGCCTGAATACCTAGTTTTTCTACCGCTCTTGTCACTTTCTTTTCTGAGCTTTCCGAAAGCTCCAGAACCTCACACATCAACTCAATGACGTTTTCTTGTTTGATATTTTGAATTATTTGTCTAGTCATTAAATTCAACTCCTTCCATTTAAAAACCAGGGGTTTCACCCTGCTAAACTGTCATTTCTTCGTCATCTTCAACGATTACTTCTTCATTAAAATCTTCTTCACTCACTACGATACCATCATCTCCTTTATCCATATCTAGTTCAGCATTAAGCTCGAATTGCCGCTTTAGCTTCAGTGCTAACTCTTCCTCATACATAAATGGTTTCTCCCACTCTTCCTTGGACTGGGTCATGTTTCTTTCATACTCATCAATCTGGCTTTCTGTTTTTTCAATGCGCTTTTCAAGCCCATCCAAAAGGTTTTCAAGCCTGACCATATTACCGTGAGGACTATCTCCAAATTCAACTTCATATTTCTGCTCTGCATGAAGGATCATCTTAGACTGACCAAAAAAATTGTTCTTTAGAATTAAGAGGTCGAAGCCATTAAATGTACCTATATGGGCTTCTTTATCTGGTTCAATCCTTGAAAGTAACATTTGAAGATAAGTTCCGGCTTTTTCCCTTTCATCAAAGAACTTGCCATCGATATTGATTTGAAACTCTTCTGCCTTATTCATATCTCGTCTACTGATGTCTTTAATCAATCCTTCAAGACGCTGTTTTGCCTGTTGAATCAGCTTTGGATATTTGTAAGTGAAATTATCCTCCATAGCATACCTTCTACTGTTATATTCAGACTTTAAAATGCTTAAACGGCTGACTTCGTTATCAATATCCATCTTTTCTTTAATTAAAGGATTGCCTGTTGCTAGGGCTTTAACTTCTGCAAAAGATAATACTGTTTCATCAATATCCTCTGCATTTCTTGCTACGGATTTACTAGTCATGATTTGACTGATGAATCGCTGTTTGTTCTCGACAATTTGCCACAAATAGCTGTCAAATGTTGATTTTGTCACGTATTTATAGATGTTTAAAGCTTCATTTTGATTGCCTTGTCTTAGGATTCTTCCTTCTCGCTGCTCCAGATCACTTGGCCGCCATGGGCAGTCTAAATGATGAAGAGCAATTAAGCGGTCCTGTATATTAGTTCCAGTCCCCATCTTGGCAGTTGAACCAAGGATAATACGTTTGTTACCACTACGCATATCTGCAAATAGAGTTTCTCTTTGAGCTTCACTGTTGTCATCATGTATAAAGCAAACCTCTTTTTCTGGAATACCTCTCTTTATCAATTCTTCCTTGATATAAGGGTATACAGAAAAACGCCCATCTGTATTAGGCGTTCCTACATCACAAAATATGATTTGTGTTCCTTTAAAAGCATCACTCTCCTGATATTCTTCAAACACTTTATCAATACACTGATTGACTTTACTATCCGGTTCATTTGGTGCTTCATCATAAAGAAGCCTCGGATCAAGTCCTAGAAGTCTTGCTTCATTGGTAATCTTAAGCATATTATCAATTCTTGGATCAACCATACCATTTCGAATATTACTTGCCCTTTCAACAAAGCTTTCCATGATTTCTTTTGTAAAATCACTGGACTCAGCTGAAATCAACTTATGTTTGTCTCCCTTTAATTTAGGAATTAGGTTGTTGCAAAACGCTACAACCGTTTATAACACAGTGTTTATCTAGTTGAAACAGCATGTTTTTCTCCATTTTGGGTATAAAAAGCATATAAACCTGTGCATAACTCCCACGCAATACACAGCCCCCAAGAAAGGAGAAAAACGATGCTGAATACCGCTTGTAAACAGATCTCTTATTTCGAACTTAGTCACGAAATAGATGAGCTCACTTCTGATAATTCAGTTATCCTATTTGATTTGTTTGATAATTATGTTGATCTCAAAAGTTTGATCCCTTTATCATTCTATCGAGCATACTATCCATACGCTGGTAGAAATCGTGACTTTCCTCTTGAAGGCATGATCAAGGCTTTAATTGTCTCTGATCTGTTAGGGTTGCCTTCGACAGCTTTACTCATTTCTTTCATTAAGTTTTCAGCCGAGTTCCGCAAATTCCTAGGATTTTCACGTGTACCTCACAAATCACAGTTTTCAAGATTTAAGTCCCAGTTTTACGATGAAATCAAGAAGATGTTTCACCACACTGTTGATTTTACGGATAGTCTCGCCTACGACTGTGATGAATTTAAATCTCAAATATTAATAACGGATACAACTGGCTTTGAACTTTTTGTAAAAGAAAACAATCCAAAATTCTTTGAAAATATCTTAAAAACATCTAAAATACTTGCCAAGACATACCCTGACAATAAAAACTTTGATCCCATCAAGCATGCACAAAGTAAGATGCCTAAATGCAGCGTTGCCAATCCTGATGCAAAATTGGCCTTTTTAAATGGGCATTTCGGATATTTCAGAAAAGCCATATTATCGACTAATGGCTTCGGTTTGATTAGGGATATCAATTTCATAGACTCTGACAACACCCTTGAAACAGATCTTACACCCCAACAAACCAAAGACTTATATGACTCCGTTTCATTGATTCCTGCTCTCGAAACGTACTTTCAGCTCCATCCCAATCACGATTATGATTTTTTTCTCGGAGATGCTGGTTTTGATAGCGATGACAACTATGCATATCTTTACAAGAAAGAGATCACACCTATCATTCCAATCAATCAGAGAAATCACTCAGAACTTCCACAACCCGGGTACGATGAAGATGGTGTACCAACATGCCCGCATGACCCAAATCTACCGATGAAATATACAGGCATCGTAAAAGGAAAGAACCGTTCCGACCGCATTCAGTACATATGTCCCAAAAGAACCTCTAAGATGACCAACGGAAAAAGTAAAGTGATATTAGAATGCGATAACCCATGTACAAAATCACCATTTGGACGTATCAAGAACCTAACGATTCATCATAACTATCGCTACAATTCTGCAATGCCGAGGTCCAGCCACGAATGGATTGAACTTTACAAAATCAGAACTGTTTGCGAAAGGACTATTGCTCAGTTGAAATCAATGATTCAGATAAAAACAACAAATGTCAGAAGTACAATTTCTCTTCAAGCAAATGTCCTTCTGGCTGGGATTACTCAGTTAATTGCTTTTGTACTGCTGTATCATTCCAAAATCAAACATGGTAAACTCGCCATCAAGTCCCTTCTAAGATAATCCGATCTTTACCATACCTCTTTTTGACGTGCGTTTTTTTATGTGTATAAAACCGCTTTACTTTATTTAAGCTGTGGACAACTCCTTATTTTGTTTTGCAACTATCTAATTTAGGAATAGGTAATTTAAGCATATCTGCTGTTTTTACATCTGCCATGTTTTTAAATATAGTCATGAGCTCTGGTAAATTTGAGAACTTAGCAAATCTGCTTTTATAGCGATATCCTGTTCCTTCAGGTGCTAGTTCAAGACTTGAAACAACTTCTCCAAACTGTGCTGCCCATGCATCAAAGTGATGGATACCTCTTGCTTCAAGCTCCTTATTTTGAATATACCTTTGCATAACATACATTTCAGTCATGCTATTACTGATGGGGGTACCAGTCGCAAAGATGACGCCACGTCCTTGATTGATTTCTTGGATATACTGGGTTTTCATGAGCATATCCATGGATTTTTTACTACGTGTATTGGAGATTCCCGCAACATTTCTTATCTTTGAAAATACAGCACAGTTCTTAAAATAATGAGCTTCATCTACATAAACACAATCTATTCCAAGTTCTTCAAAGTTAATCACATCATCTTTGGGGCTGTCGTGAAGTCGTTTGATTTCAGCTGTTAGTGAAAGCTTGAGCTTTTCCATCTGCTTGATACTCCAATTTTCACCATTACTCCTTTTTGCATCAGCAATAGCAGCAGAGATATCATTGATCTGCCTATGAATCATTTCCTCCTGACGTTCTTTAGATACAGGAATTTTCTCGAACTGCGAGTGCCCCATAATAACAGCATCATAAGCGCCAGTAGCAATACGACTGACGAAACGTCTACGATTTGATTTTTGAAAATCTTTCTTTGTGGTGACAAGAATATTAGCCGATGGATAAAGCCTTAAGAACTCACTGCCGATATGCTGTGTTAAATGATTTGGTACAACAAGCACTGCTTTATTAATCAGTCCCAGTCTCTTTTGTTCCATACAGCTAGCAACCATTTCAAAAGTCTTACCTGCACCTACTGAATGGGCTAGAAGTGTACTCCCACCATAGATAATTCTTGCAATAGCAGCTGTTTGGTGTTCTCTTAATTTAATATCTGGATTCATGCCTGGAAATTTCAAGTGACTGCCATCATATTCTCTCAGGCGGATATTGTTATAGTGCTGATTATAATAATTCACATACTTTTTACGTCTTTCTGGATCTTTGAAAAGCCATTCTTTAAAAGCCTGTTTTAATAAGGATTGCTTTTCTCTAGCCAGCATAGTCTCTTTTTTGTTGATGACATATTTTACACTTTCTCCATCTTCAACACGATCCTTCACCGTAGAATTTCTAAGATTCAAGCTGTCTTCGATGATGTAATATGCATTAATTCTTGAAGTCCCATAGGTTTCTTTGGCTGAAATGGAATAGCCATCTAAGCCTTTATTCTCAACACCAAAGCTTGCATTGTAATTGTTGTAGTGCACTTTGATTTCATTTCTGCCACCGGTATTGTGATAGTATCTCGGTGTTTTCAAGGTCTCATAGATAAACTGCTCATAATCTGATGGTTCAATCCATGTGGTACCCAACCTTACATCAATATCACTGGCCTCAAGATCAATGGGTTGTACTTTTTCTAGGGCTGGTACATTCTTTAAAAAGACTTCCGGATTCATATCCGCAAAGACCTTAGCAAATTTAAGCTTTTGTCTTACATCACCTGAGAGATATTCATCAGCCGTTTCCCAACCTCTCAAAGGATCATTTTCATCATATTTTTCAGGGTTCAGATAGATGTCCTGTTCAAACTCTTTAATGATGACCTCTGGTTCTTCATCATAAAGCTCAGCCATAAACGGAATATCTACCATACCTTTTTCATTTAAGGATGCTGATAATGCTTCAAATGCAGAATCTACATTTGTTATGGCTTCATAAGGTTTAATCGTTCTTTTAGTAAACATGTCTGCCTTTGTGACATGATGATCTTCATCCTCCACTTCTAGAGAACATAAAAGTGGATAATCATTGTCATCACGGAAGGCACTGGCATTTGGTCTTGAAGTAATATAACCATGATTCTTCACAAATGTATCATAGAGTTGATTTAATTGATTTTGAGCCTTTTCAAGCGTTTCCTTAGTACAACCTTCCATTTGAAGTGTAATGATTTCTCTTGTTATTTCACGAATCGCCATCATGCCTTGAATCCGCTCAAGGGTTTTACCGGTATAATCCATTCGTCTCATCATAGAGTTTTCACGGTAATAAAGTTTATCATCAATAAAGGCATAACAGTAGTTCTTATACTTTGGATCAGCAGGGATATCATTGCTATCCTCTTTTTTTGCCTGCTCGTAATAGCCGATTTTAGCTTGAAGATGAGAGACTGCTTCAGATAAAGCTTCTTCCAGATTAAAGTTACTATCTGTATTTACACATGTCGTATAACGACTGTCTCTACCAAACATTCTTTCATCAAATATCATTTCACCAAGCATCATATGGGGATGGTCAATGAAGTACTGATTGACGGGGACCCCATTTTCATTATCTGTAACTGATAGCCAAGTTGGTATTTCCACCGACCTGCGTTCTCTTTTTTTAAGAAAAAGAATATCTGCTGTTACATCAGTATTGGTATTTTCCTTAAATGCTGTATTGGGTAATCGTATTGCACCTATCAGCTCTGCTCTTTCAGCAATATACTTTCTGACAGCTTGATCTTTTTTGTCCATGGTTCCCTTACTGGTAACAAAGGCAATGATGCCACCAGGACGTACTTTATCTAATGTTTTTGCTAAGAAATAGTCATGGATCATGAAGTTATGCTTATCATAAAGTCTGTCATATACTTTATAATTACCAAAAGGGACATTGCCAATGGCTACATCAAAAAAGTTATCTTCAAACTGTGTTTCTTCATAACCTTTAATTTGAATCTGTGCATTCTGATAGAGCTGTCTTGCAATACGACCTGATACATCATCCAGTTCAACCCCAAAGAGTTTTGACTTGTTCATAGAGTCAGGAAGGTGGGAAAAGAAATTACCAACACCTAAGGAAGGTTCCAAGATGTTCCCCTTTTTAAAACCAAACTGATCAAGTGCCTGATAAATGCTTTGAATGACAACTGAAGATGTATAATGGGCATTGGGCGTTGAGGCTTTTGCACTATCGTATTCTTCTTGTGACAAGAGCTTCTTTAATTCAGCATACTCATTGCTCCAGCCACTTGCCCCTATATCAAAAGCCCCTGGCATACCACCCCAACCTACATATCTGGCTAAGATGGATTGTTCTTTGTCAGTGGCCATTCGATTTTCTGCCTCAATAACTTTTAACGTTTTAATGGCTTCAACATTGGCTCTGAATTTTGTTTTTAACCCACCAATACCAATCTCATCTTCAGGTGAAAATTGATAATTGATTTTTGTAGATTGTTCCTGGCTTTGCTTTTCATCTTCAACTGAACCAACGGATACAATGCCCCACTTTTCTTCTTCAGTCAGTGGTTTCTCATCAGGCAGAAAATCCAAAACAAAATCAACACTTTCTTTTCTGAAAATTGGATAACCAGTTTGCCCAGCAAAGGTTAAATCCATAAGAGATACAGCATTGTTATCATAATCAATGGATTCGATTTGAAATTTCCTTCCCTCAATATCCACTTCCATGCCTACTTCTAAGGGGTATTCATGGAGATCCTCATCTTCTAGGTCCAATAAATCATCCGTTTCTGAAGGTGCTTCAATAATAATTTCATGACCTTTATCATCAAATATTGGTTCTTGATTCTCTTCATCAATATCCTCTGAATAATAAGCCTTATAAACAATGTGGCCTTGCCTAGCAATATTTGATAACCAGTCTTTCAGAAAATCATTTAACTCATCTTCTAAATCAGGATTAACTAACTCATCACCTTGATAGGCTGCATGATAGATTGCCATATTATCTTGCTGAAAGGTGGCTGCTATTAATGTCTTTTGATTATGGTCCACTATGAGTTCCATATCTGGATCACTCATTAAATCTCCATTTTGCTCGTAATAGTGGGATAGAGAGATTCGATTCTCATAAAGCCTTTCAATAACAAGGTCCATAAAGCCAGGCGCTTTTAGCTTCATATACCGATAACGTCCGTTTAAGATTCCAGGAGCAATCTTCATTAACTTTTTATAATTCTCATGCCTAATTTTATTATCATCGTAACCTAAGTCAAATAATGATGGTTGATAGGCTGCCTTTCTTGTTGGTGGATTATCATTTTTATACCGAGGTTCAAAGTATTTACCATTAACAATTAAGGCATCAATACCGGAAGCCACTTTAGCCCAAGACAAATGAATTTTTTTATCGTTTTTATAAATATCAATTGTAATCCCTTTACTATCGTGATTTTCAAACCCATTTAGATCATCAGAAAATGTAACAGAACTACCGCCAGTACCATATTCATTTTTTAGAAAGTCTGCTTTTTCTTTTGCAGTATGTTCTTCTGAGAAGAAATCTACAATCCGCTGTTTCCCACCTTCAAAGCCAGAACCTCTTAGTACTACCTTTTCAATAATTTCATCATCTGTTAGTTCCATTAAAAAAGAGCTGCGTTCTGGCAGCTCTAAATCTTTTGCTATCTCTCCTTGAAGATAATTTCTTGAAGAACGATCTCCTCCGCTCTCATTCTTATCATCTCTCTGTGATGATAAGTCTGATAAGTGTTGGTCGGGTCCTGAATGGGTTCTTCTTGTAGCATCTGGTCTTGAAGTTTCTCCATCCTCTCCCACGCTTCCTCGTTCACTTGATGCATCGGTGGAAGCAGTATCCCTTCGGTCACTAGATAATTGTACCGATTGATGTGTTCCTCTTTCAGATAATTCAACGCCATCTGCCCGTACTTCCCTAGCGGCTTCTTGTCGTAGCTTTCCTCCCTCGATACTTGAATCTGAGGATGATAAATCCCTTGTACTTCCTGATAACTGAGTTCCATGGGTTTCATTGACATTCACGCTCCTTTTTTCTTCTTTGATAGTCTTAATTTCTCTTTCGATTTCTCTTAGAATATGTTCTGAGATGGTACTTGTCAGATAGCCTAATCTTAGAGTTAATGCCTTTGAATCAAAATCTGTTACTGTGCTAAATGGTTTCATATTACTTAGCTTAGGTTCTTCAATCCCTGAGCGAATGGCAGTCATATATTCTACACTATCCTTAAGCGACTGCATAAACTGCCTTGTAACACCTTCAATGGGAAGTCCCGACAACTTGGTCTTAGACAATTCTTTTTCAAGTCCTTGCTGAATATCTGAAGTATAAGCGAGGACTGATTCATGAGTTCGCCGTGTAATCCATTCTGACAGGGTATTTGCTTTAAAATTTTCTAGTAATTGTGATTCTAATGCTTCATTTAATCGCCAAACTTTGGGAATAGTATGTGGCTGACCATGGGTATCTTCAATATCAAATAAGTATTTTAGTTTCAAATAAGCACTTTGATCATCAAAGACCGCAATACTCTTAGCCCCTCTATTAATCCACCTGCCAATGCGACGGTTCCAGATTTCCATATCTGCAACTAAAGTAGCCTCAGGTCTTTGGGCATATATAAGTACGGCGTTATTAAAACTGTGCTTATATATCCTTGCATGAAAGGTTAAAAAGTCTTTCCATGATTGCTCATCTTGCATGATTTCCTTCAAGATGTAGTCATAAATTTCCTTGATTTCTGTCAGTCTATTCAATCATCTCCTCCCCCTCCTCAATGTCACTTGATTGGTTTTTCATCTGGCTAAAGTAAAAATCAAGAGCCTTTTCAATTGTTTTTTCAATAGCCTTCTTATCATCATTAGGATTAAAATACTTTGAAATGATTGTCGGTTGAAGCTTAAATGGTTTCACTTTACCTGTACTTTTTAGCATATCACCACTGATAATCTTTTGGGCTGTATTCCAGTTAAGCTTACTTTCTCTTTCGTACCTTCTAATAAGTGCTGCTTTCTTCATATCTACTTTAAATGTGTCTTCTGAGATAATAGCTTCCACCATTTCTTGATTATCTTCAGATAAATATGATAAATCCACACCTGCTCTCATTGCAATTTTACCTTCATCAACAAGGTCTTTTAACCCATTATTGAGGTGGTTTAGCCTAATGTATCTAGTTATTGAACGAGGAGATAATCCATATTCTTCTCCAAGTTTATCTCTAGTTTTTAACTTGTGGTCCAATGGGCCACAAGTTTCATCTTGAGCTAAATCAGGGGCTTTGGATAGTGTTTCAATTTCATCTAATAGATCATTTCTAACACCTTGACTCTTCATAGCATGATGCCTCGTTGCAATAACAGTTGCTCTCTCTGAATGAGCAAGTTCAGAAAATGATCGTTGCATCAGGTTTGTTTCTGTAACAATGAGCGTCGCTTCTTCTTCAGTGAGTCCTTCTTTGATTACTGTTGGAATCTCAGTTAATCCTGCTTCTTTAGCAGCATTAACTCTATTGTGACCAGATAAAATTTCATACTTGTCATCAATTTTCCTAACAACTATAGGAACAATCACACCATAGTTTTTTATGCTCTCAACCATGTCTTTAAATCTGTCCCCTTCATAAAGCTTGAATGGGTGATTTTTAAAAGGAATAAGGTCTTCTAGCCTTAATGACGTTGTGCCATCTGTTTTTTCAGATGGCACTTCACTATGATCTTCACCAAATATCGAGGCAAAGGTTTCAACTTTTTTCATTTTTATTTTATCCATTATTGATCAACTCCTTCGTTAATTCCTGATAAGCTATGGCCGCTTTATTCGTTGGCATGTAATCCACGATACATTTACTTTGAAGATTAGCTTCACCCACTTTTACTGACTTAGGTATCCTAATATCAAACACTTTAATATGCTCACCATAAGCTTCATCCACCATTTCTATCATGTTCTTTGATAGATTAGTTCTTTCATCAAACATGGTTAGCAGAATACCTTCAAAAGTAATGCTTGGATTAATTCTGCGCTTTATCTTCATAATTGTTTGAAGCAATAACTCCAAACCCTTTACAGATAGGTACTCCGGTGTTGCCGGAATCAATACGCTATCACAAGCAGCCAAAACATTTAATGTCATCAAACCTAATGATGGGGCTGAATCCACAATAATGTAGTCATAATCTGGTCTAAGTTGTTCTGTGATTGCTTTTAAGACGTATTCCCTACTCATAGTGCTGACCAAGTTCATTTCAATGGCAGACATTTCAATACTACTTGGAATAACATCCACACCATCCCTATTTAGTATGTAACTCTCTTTTGGCGGAAGATCATCTTCATTCATAACTGCCATCATCAAATGGTACAGTGTTGTATCCAGTGTTTCAGGCTTTACAATACCAAAACAGTCCGTCATTGACGCTTGGTTATCCGTATCGATTGCGAGAACCTTGTAACCCTCCTTTGCTAAAATTGTTGCTAAATTCCTACAAGTTGTACTTTTTGCTACTCCACCTTTTTGTGAAGCAACGGCTATAATTTTACTCATGATTTTTATGCTCCTTTCTGATATTCACTTTATAATGTGATAGTACACTTATAGATTAACCACATCAAGGTATCGCTTATTTTGAATCACTTACATCAAATCATTCGATGATTTAATTGCAGATATTCACTAATAGGTGTATTATTTAACTTAGGTAGGTGATAATTAATGAAGTTAACGATGGGTGAGAAAATCCGGATTTTACTTAAAAGAAAGAATGTAACGATAATAGAACTTAGCAAAAGACTCGGTACCACAAATCAGAACATGGCAAATAAATTCAAAAGAGATAACTTCTCAATGAATGAATTAGAAGCAATTGCTGAAGCTTTGGATTGTGAGTTTGAGGGATATTTTGTTGATAAGAATGGGGATAGGATTTAAGTTGTAAATATTATGAATAAAAAGAGGTGGATGTTATGAGCCTATATTATGTGCTCTTAGAAGATGAATATAAAGGTAAAAGAGAAGATATCGGAAATATTATGCTTAATTACTCTGCCCTATTATATGAAAAAACTGGATTGAAATTAGGAATATATCACGGACCTACAACAAGCGAGATCTATAGATATTTCGAGACGCAAGGGTTAGAAATACTTAATGAAGATGTCATGTGGAGGAACATGACTGATAATGAAAAAGCTATTAAATTTAATGATTACTTACAAAGCATCGATGCGCATCATGGTGAGTTAATTATTATTGATCCTTATATTTTCCCAAAGAGATACGACTCTAACTATATTGATTTCTTAAGCACTTTACTGAATAGTTGCCAATTATTGTCGGTTAAATTTGTCACTACTTCAGCAAACTTTAACCAAGATGTACATGATTCAATAGTCTCTAGATTAAATTGCCCTAGCGTAAAAGTTCATTTCACGGATGAATATCATGATCGACTGTGGATTGCTAACGAAAGGTCTGGATTCTTCCTTGGTACATCTTTAAACGGAATAGGTAAAAAGACTTCAATTATCCAATCACTAGAACCTGAAGATGTAGTAGATATTGTTAATGAACTTAAGAATTTATCGAATTTCAACGATTAAAAGTTTGTTAATTTTTTATGTTTAATAAAAAAAATAGATAATAAAAAATCCTGAATTCCATTCAAAGAATTCAGGATTTTTTGCTACCTATTTTCCATTTTTGACTCTCAAAATCTAGTGCTGGTAGACGTGTTCCCACGTACCAGGTCATATTGCGATTTTAATTTTGATACTATTTTTTAGGTCTTTTTGGTGGTAATTTTCACTATTTTTACTAAAACTAAAGAAGTCATAAAAGTGCTTGAATTCCAGTAAAATCAAGGGTTCTGGCGTTGTAGTCGTACCACCATCTCCACATGCACCGTATTAAGATACACTTTTATTTTTCGTTACCTATCGTTATTTATGATTATTCAGACCCCTAGTAAAATCAAGGGTTTAGGGGAAACCATAATATTTTTTATTACTTATCATTACTTACTATAATGTTAAAAAACTTCTGCGTGGTGGACACAACGTGGACTTTGACCACTAAAAGCAGAAGTTTTACTTATTTTCATTGGTATCTTTTCCAATGTATTCATCCAATAATTTAGGTGAAATATGATATGACCATCTTTTCACAAATACAGCAGTTCCAAAAGGAAGTCTTTGATTTTGAAGTCCAGCCCTTATATACTGTTGTGATTTTCCAAGTCTTCTTGCTGCTTCTGCTACTGATATATTACGAATTCCTGATCCAGTATCTTTTTCATGAACTTCTGAATCTAAATATTCAACTGTACAATCAAGTGCATCAGCGATCTTCTGTTTCACATCATCCTTTGGGATATTCTTTCCTGAAAGGTACTGACTGATTGATGATTTACCTTTATCAATTCGTTTTGCCAATTCAGATTGTGTCATATTTCTTTCATCCATTGCCTTTTTTAAATTCTTTGCAAAGCTCACCCTTTCACCCCTTTCAGATTCACCCATATAACTCATATAAGCTTCATATAAGCATCTTTTCCTATTCCTTGATGTATTTACCCTTTAACATTAAAAGTCTTATTCTGTTTGATTTAATAATCATATTAAAGTTCAATTTGTTCAAATGAAGTTCAATTTTATAATACCACCAGGTACTAGCCTTGTAAATGTAATTATCTAAAAATTTCAAGGTCATATAATGCCCATATAGCTGTTTTATCAATGGTCTTAATACATTTATACCCTTGAAAAAGCACCCTGCATGATGCAAAGTGCTTTTTCAATTTATTTTGCTATCGGTCTTCTAAAAACACAAATGAAGATCCCAAACAGAAGACAAATCTTCACCAGTTCAACCCATGTGATATTGGATATATCTGATGGAACTTCTTTAACTTTGGATGATGCAACTTCAACAATTTGTGGTTCAGCTTCATCCTTTTCATTTGTACCTACGTTCACATTAACATTGATAGTTATATCCTTTCCATCATCCTGAACTTTTATTCCATCAGCAATACTGCCATAATCAACTGTAATGGTCTGATTCTGACTTGCTGATGCTTGACCACCTTTTTCACCACTGCCATCATTGGAAGGTGGAAGATAAGTATTTTCTGTTGTGCTGTGGGATGAATAGTCATAATTCTTCACTGTGGAACTGTCATCTCTTGAATCTGAATTATGTGTGGTTGTATTATTGGTTGTATTCGTGTTGTTGCTGTCGGTTGTAGTGGTATTTGATGTATTATTGCTATCTGTTGTAGTGGTTGTGGTGGTAGTGGTTGTATTTGAAGATGATTGCTGTTCAGAATCTGAATCAGGTGCTTCATCATCAGTTGGTATTTCTGTTCCAGGGTCTGTTGGTTCTTCAATGGGGTCTTCATCATCAGGGGTTTCAGGGTCAGGTTGTGTTCCTGGATCAGTGGGTTCTTCAATAGGTTCTTCAACTGGTGGAATATATTCTTTAACCAAATAGGTCACACCATTGGTCAATCCAACAATTTCTGTTCCTTCCAATGCAGTTGCTTCTGCTTCAATGGTTGTCAATGTTCCATCTGCATTAGTATAATTGGTTGTTCCATCCACTGAAACCTTATACATTTTACCTGCTGTAAGTCCAGTTATTTTTTCATTGTCTGCTGTTCCTAATGATGCAGAATCAAGTAGCACTGTTGTTGGTGCAGGGGTGAATTCTTCAATCATATAAGTTTCACCATTAATCAAACCAATGATTTCAGTTCCATCAAGTGGTGAAGCTTCTGCTTCTATTTCTGTTAGTGATCCATCAGCTTTGGAATAACTTATAACATCATTCATTGTAACCTTGTAATACTTTCCTGATTCAAAACCAATCACTTTTCCATCACCTGGTGTTCCCAAGGATGAAGGGGAAAGGGTTACTTCTGTTGGTGGAATCTCGTATTCCAATTTCAAAAGGGAATTTGATGCAGTGGGATCGATATTAGCACCACTTAAATTAGTGCTTCCATCATAGTCATTAACCCAAGCTGTTGGAATGATACCATCATCTTTGAACAATTCAACTAGGGTTTCAATTGAATCTTCAAGGTTCAAATTCGCATATGAAACATTGGCAATATCAGCACCATTGGGTGCAGTATTATCAAAGACCTTTGTTCCAGTAATAGTCATTGTACCTCTGTTGAAAATACCCCCACCATTTCTTTCTGCTGAATTTCCTGTGATAATACTAGATGTAATGTTTATTGTTCCTGTGTCCATTGCATTTGTTATTGCACCACCTAATGTTACAGCATGACCATCTTTCAATGTACAACTTTCAATATTGACATTGCCTGAATTATTCACATATATGTGACCACCTTCAACAGCAGTGTTATTTTCAAATATACAGTTATAAAAATCAGCCGTATTATTGATGATATGTACTGCACCACCACCTGAATTTGTATTAACAATGTTTTTAAAAGTAGAATTATTAAATATCAACTTCCCATTTCCAAGTATATAAGCAGTGGAAGTTGATATTTCACCACCATCAAATGTGACATTCTCAAAAGTAACTTCTGAACTGATCTTGAAAAAAGCTGATGAACTCATTCTTTTCAATATTACATGCTTATCAGTATAACCATATTTATAAACACTTGATAACATGATTTGTCCATTAATACCTATTACGTCACCATCTTTTGCATTGTACATTGCTGAATAAAAGTCTCTAAAGTTTGAAACAATAGCAACTGGATCAGTTGAATTTGCCATTGCTTGCATCATTTGACTGGAAAACAGTATTCCAATCAATATAACTATCAATGACTTCATTTTGATACTTTTGTACTTTGTTGTTTTGTTCATTTTATCCATCTCCTGATATATAATATTTTGCAAATACTGCAATACAAATATTATATATAGGGGTGTCACATTTTGTCATAAACAATAAATAGAAAAAACCCCTGAACCGTTATATTCCAAGGGTCTTTGCTTTAATATTTAACTATGAACACCTTCTGTACAAGCATGATCCAAAGCTTGTTGTACACCTTCACTTAGATGATTAACTACACCATCAATATCCATGTCATTATTTACAATGTTTTGCATTCCACTCATGTCAATTTTGATTTCAGGAGTAGTATATCTATTAACAACTTCTTTATCTGCCAAATCCATCATATACTTCAAATCTTCTTCTGAAATATCCATTGAATCTCTCATTGCAGCTGTATTTTCAGCAATATCAGAAATGTTAGATGCAGCCGAATCATAACCACTTCCATAAGAATCATCATTCTGATTTGCAAATGCTGCAACTTGTGCTGAATCAATTTCAGCTTGTCTTGTTGCAGTAGCTTCCATTGCATCAGCTTGCATTTGGATCAGTTGTGAATTACGATCATTCATATTGGATTCTATTTCACTTCTGTACGCTTCAAGTGCTGATTCCCTTGCTGCCTTTTCAGCTTCATTTTGAAGTGCTGCATTCGTTCCAAAGGTTACATTGTTAATAGTATCAATTGAAACACCAGGAATATTGTTCAAAGTATCTATGAAGCCATTTATAATGTCTATTGCACCATTAACCATGTTTTGAAGGATCATAAGCACATCTGCTTTCATATCCCCCATAAAGTTGGTTATTCCAACACCTGCTGTCATCATTCCAAGCTTCATTTGATCCCATAAATCAAGTACCCAATAAACACCAGTGAAGAATCCTATCTTTACCCAATCCCAAGCAGTCAGGATTCCATTCATTGCTATCTTCCAGGCTATTTCTAACCCACCAACTGATTGAACCCATTTATAGATCATTCCAATCAATACACCAATAACAACTGCAATCCAAAATATTGGATTACTCAATAAAGTTGTAAAGAATGCTTTTGCTGCACCATCTGCAATCCATGTTGCAGTGGCACTTATTCCAAGACCAATGGCATATGCACCAAGGGCAACAGCTACACCAAGAACTATTGGTTCAAGTGTTTCCCAATTTTGAGCCAGTAAACTGATAAAGTCAAGTAATGGTTGTGAAGCCATCAATATATTATTGGTGACACCAGTCCAAACTTGCCCCCATGTCATAGGCATGGATTCAAATTCTTGGTTAATAGCATCAGTAGCACCAAGCATTGAATTCTTTACTATTTCAGCACTAATTTCACCTTCTGATGCCATTTCTCTAATTGCACCAATAGGAACATCCATATAGTCTGCAATTGCTTGAATTACGTTTGGTGCTGCTTCAAATACTGCATTAAGTTCTTCACCACGCAAGACACCTGAACCAAGTGCCTGTGTTAATTGAAGTGAAGCTGATGCCATTTCTTGTTGTGAAGCACCTGCAATGACAAACATTTTATTTAGGTTTTCAGCGAAAGCAATGGTTTCAACGTTAGAAGCAAAAGCATCACCTGCACGTTGACCAAGTTTTGCAACCACATCTGCTGTATCAGCATATGATGCCCTTGACCTTTGTGCTGATTGAAATATCATATCTTGTAATTCTTCTGTTGTTTGCAGTCCATCATTTATTAGATTTAACCTTGCATCTGTCTGTGTCATTTGATCGGACACACTAACTAAATTACCAATACTTTGAATTGACATATATGCAGCAGCAAGTCCAAGTAATTTACTTTCCAACCCACTTGCAGCAGAAGTTCCATCCCTGATTTGATTATTGAATTGACCTTGTGCATCAACATTGTCCCTGATGTATCTTTCAGTACCACCAACAGTCTGTGATAACCTCATATAAGCTTGATTTGCTTCATCTACATCCATTCTTTGGAGTGCTTGATTCAAGTCATCCTGTTGGTCTACTGCCTGACTTAACTGCATTCTTAATTGTTCCAGTTCACTATTTGCCAAATCAGTTCCAAGATTCATTGGATTACTTTCAATTTGGTCAATCTGTGTTCTGATTCTTTGAATTCTTCCTGTCATAGCATTCAAATCAGAAACCATGTTGTCAGGGAATATGTCAGTAGTAGATGCCTGTTGTGCAATCTGTTCTTGTGTACTGTTCAAAGTGTTCAACATTGTATTTGTTGATTGAACTTCTTGTTGAAATCTTTCAATTCCAGTATTCGTGAACACTTCCATGTTATCTGAATTCCAAATGGGTTGGACAGGCACATTGGCTGTTGTTTGATCTGAAATATTAAATTCAAGATCAGGTGGTATTATTCGTGAAAGTTCTTCTTCCATTTGTCTAATTGCAATAGTAGCTTGGTCTATTTCTTCTCTTGCTCCATCAAAATTAGATCCATCAAATGAATTACTTGCTACTGACTGCATATCCTCAAAAGAATTCACAGTTACCATTAATGCACTTGCTATATCGTGCAATGGTGCTGATATTCTATCTATAAGTTCAATTTGAGAACTAATACTTGCCATAGTTTACACCCCCTTTCTTTTAAATAATGTTTTGATTTTATCTATACCAAAGAACTTTTTATTGCTCTTGATATATTCAGCTTTGACACTTCTTCTTTTCTTTTCCCATTCACATGCTGATTTGTAGCCATCTTCTTGAAATTCCAAGTTGTAATATTCAATGGCAAGTCCAATCCATTTATCATCTTTCTTTTCCCACTTTGGAATTCTTTTTCTCATATAGGTATAGAAACCTTGCTTTGTTCCAAGTAGATCATCAGGAAGTGACATCACTGCTGTCATAATTGAAATTGACCTTTCAAGATCATAAGCCTTATTCAGAAGAATTTTGCCATCCCTGGTTATAGTCATGAAATCATCAGCATTTGTTTTGGTAAAAGTCAGTTCCTTGATGTATTCCATTTCAACATAATTGAAATTCACTGCCCAAAGGTCATTATTTATAACTTTGATATTTGTATTCATTTTCTTCACCTGCCTTTCAAATCATTTTCAGCTTCCAAATTCATGAAAGCAATGAATTCTGTTGATGATATTCTTGTATCATTGAATCTTTGTACACCGTATTTATAAGCTTCCTTGCAATGATAATCAAATTTTTCTAAATAATTTTCAATTCTAGGTTTATTTCTAATCTGCAATATCATCATTCTTTCCTTGAATATTAATTCTTTCATTGAAATTTGATTTCTTTCACAGATTTCAGAAAGTGAATATGTTATACCATTCAACCCATAAATATCATTTAATAAAGATATTTCTGAATCGTCATTGATAATATCATGTAACATATTTTGAACATTTTTCTTTAAAATTTCATTATCAATCAATTTCTCAATTTCAAAGAATTCAGCTTCTTGATCTTCATCAGTTAGCATTTCCCCTAATGTAGTATCAGTTGATTCACTTAATGTTTTGTTCATGCTAACCATATCAGCAAAACCTTTATTAACATTTGTCTTAACGATTCGATTTGAATTATTTCTGATATAAACCAAAATTGAATAATTCATAGCTGTTAAAGCATACGCAACAAAGTCATTATTTTCTTTTATTTGGAAATTATTAATTGCACCTAACAATCCTATATATGCTTCCTGTTTTAAATCTTCAAATAAGAAATTACGTTTCATTGCAATAGACCAATATTTCTTTGACATTGATTTAGCCATTGGTTCACAAAGCTCAAATATTTCAGCCAATGCACTTTGACTTCCGTTCCTATATTCAGTTATCAAACTTTTTAGCTTAAAACTATCTTGTTTTCTTTGTGAATCTTCCATTTATCCAACTCCTAATCAATCCATTTTAAAATATATAAATTTCTTTCTTTTACCATTAACTTGTTTTACTTGATGATATGTTGTGAATCCACATTCACAGACAGTTCTTGAAAAAACAGTATGTGCTAACGGTTCACAGTTCACACTTTCACAAAATTCACAATAATAATCGTAAACCTGATTTGTAGTATTACTTATTATTTTTTCAATTTCAGTTACTCTTAAAAACTCAAGTACACTTTTATATCTTTCTAATTTTTTTTCTGCGAATTCAGCAAAAGCTTCACAGATTTTTGTATAAATATTATTTTCTATGGTATTAACATCTACTAACATTTAAGCACCACCTTTCTATTGAACAAGGGAATAAGGTGTCAAATCCCTATTCCCTTGCATCTTGAAATTTAACCTTCAACTGTTTCATGTTCTGTCTGATCTGTTACCTGTTTTATTCCAGGGATTTCTTTTGCAAATTCATCAATGGTATCAGCATATTTAATGATATTTGCTTCATCTGCCATCTGTTCTTGTGAATCAACTGGAATGCTATACATGTGATGTCCGATAACATAACCCTGTCCACTTTGTTTTGGATGTATAAACATCATATTTGCAATACTTTCCATGTCATTGAAAGTATTTAAGATAACTTCCAGCTCATTCAATCTGCCAAAAGTTTTTGGGAATATTGGGTTTCCATTAGCATCTTCCATTGATAAAACACGTTTCCCAATAACATTCTTGAATAATTTCATCTGATCATAGTCATCAATAAAATCTTTCAGAATCAAATATGCTTTATCATCTGTAATCTGTTCAGCTTCAATCATAAGAAATTGAAGTGCATTATTCACTTTGGTTGCATAATCAGATGGTCTTGACACCTTATTGAAGTATTCAGGAAGCACTTGTTTCTTTGCTTTATCCAAGATAACTTTCAACTTTTGGTTATAAACCTTATTGATTTTCATTGCATTATCTTGTGCAGACTTCATTCCATCCAAAATCTGTTGTTTTGCTTGAATGGCAAATTCATCCTTTAATTTTGGAATTTGGACTTTATGTTCATCAATAACCCTTTTAATTTCGTTGTGCATCATTTCATCGTTTGCATGATAGGCATCAATGATTGCTTGTATTTTCTTTTTTAATTCAAACATTTTAATTTTCCCCTTTCGTTATTTGATATGGATTTTCTAATTCTTCCAAACCTGCTTTTTTTAGTTCTTGGTTCATCTTGATATAAATTGCATTAATCTTTGCATCATACAGTTTTCTTGCTTTATCAATTTGCTTTTCCTTTTCTTCCTTGGTGATTGACAAGATATGCATTCCATGTCTTTTGGTTCTGTTGGTCTTGATTCTTCTGATAACTTGATTCTTTTCTTTATTCAGTTGAAGAACCTTGTCCAATTGCTGATCAATGTAATCATTCATAAAATCTAACCAATCTGTAAATCATACTCCAAAGTCCTTTTACTTCTGAATTGATCTGTTCCATATCGAAATCATCTTTCACTAACTGATTCAGATGATCTTTAATAGTTTCATTTAGTTCAATACACTTTTGAACTTTTTCCTTTTCATCTTTATCTTTTATAAGATTCAAAGTAGCTTTAAGAATTCCATTGATTTCATCTTGCTTTGGAAGAACATAATCCTTGATGTCCTTGCTATCAATTTCCCTTAATTTTTTTCTATCAGGAAATGCCATAACATCAGTGTATGTCTGAACCATGTCCTTAATCTCACTCGCTATGTCCTTTGCAGGTTTAATTGTATTGAATTTTTCATTGCTCATTATTCTTCATCCTTTCTATATGTTTGATTTAATTAATCCATGTTGATTCCATTCATCAGGATCATCAACTGTCATTGCAGCAATAGCAGTCCAAAGTGTCCTTCTTTGTGATGGATGCAGCTTTGCTTTAAATTCATTGATCTGATTATCAATATAGGTCTTGATTTCTTCTTTGTTGTAAAGTGCTTTAACTAATAGTTCAGCCTTTGGTTTGGATTCAGGTATGATATAGCCTACAAATTTAGCAACTTCAACTGCAAGGGTTACTTGACTTTTTTCTTCACCGTTGAAGTATCTGAACACAAATTCATCAGCAAATTTCTTTTCTTGATCTGTCAATTTCCTTCACCTTCCTTTCTTCAAATTATTAAATAACAAATTTTAATCGTTGATATATTAAGCCTTATCAAGGTTTTTGTTACTAACTTGTTATTAATCATATTTAAAAGTGAATTTTCACCTTGCCCTTTTTAAGGTGTCCGATATGTCCGAATACTTTAATCTGACTTGCAATTTCTTTCTGTGTAAAATCACCACAAGCCATTAGTTCAAGACATTTCTTTTGTTTTTTGTTCAGCATTCGGTCACCCCCTTTTAATTAAAATAAATTCAAATATATATTTCTTTTAAATGTCATGTTTTGTGAGGTTCTCTATATAAAAATCAGTTCAACATTCTTCAACATTTTCTATGTTTCAGAACTCATATAACGGTCATATACAAGTTTTCTTTTGTTCTGTGGGTATTTCTATCCCTGGTCACCATTAATGGCAGAAATGACAACCAGAGAAGAACCCCTTCACGAAATTTGAAAGTGGTCAATATTCATTCAAGAACTTGACATATTAATTATACCAATTTACTTTCTGAAAATCTTGAAAATACACAACATATGGTTGTTTACTGAAAAATAACCACTATATGTTGTATTTATTAAGCAAATAAAATCCACATCACAATTCAAGCAATGTGGATTTTGATTCTTTCTAAACTCTAGTTTTACCTAGTAATTTATCTGTCATTTATGATTTTTCTTATGTGGTCAATACTCAATCCAAATTTATCAGCTATTTCAGAAACTGACTTTGCTGAATTGAAGAACAGATTCTTAATATATTGATTCCTGCTTTCATTGTCAGGAAATTCAGGCATTCTATTTGGTATGTAGATGCTTGTACATGGAAATTCTTCCATCATCCTTTGTGCAGCTTCTTCACCAATAACTTCTTTTACTTCATAAAATGATACTGTTGCCATTCAATCATCCTTCCATATAAAATTTAACTTCATCTTTCAACTTGATTGTTTCCCAACCAAGGTATTTTCTTAATATGTTCATAGAATCAATCAATGCTTTGATTTCATCATAATATGGGTTATCAGATAACTTCTTGTATTTACCTGATTTATGTTCTTCAACAAACCAATCCAAAAGCACTTCATAATGGGGTTTCATTCCATTTATTACATGATCCATGTTTATCATCCTCTCTTTTTTAGGGTGTTACAAATGTTACTATACCTTATCCCTACCTTGTCCTTTTTTAGGGCATGTGAAATCTGTGAATGGTCACGTTTATAATGCTATGCAGTGGCTTTTCTATTTGCTTTTATTAAGTTCATACAATAGTCAATAAACAGGTCATACTGTGTAAAATTTTTAAATTCAACCATAATTCCCAAATCAAATGACCTTAATAATTGATTAACTTCAAAAATTTCTTCACCTGTTGTTGCTCTCATTAGATAGTTAACCTTATTCCCTTGATAGTCTTTAATCAAAATTGAAACTGTTGGAAAACCATTATATGGCATGAACAGCATATCAATCACACTGTCAATTGTTACTGCTTGCATTACTTCTTCTAACATTGCTAATCCTGCATCTTCATTGTTTATTATTTTTTTAATCATTCTATTGTCATCCTTTCAGTTTTTATTTTCTAACGGTTCATGGTTCAATGTGCCTTTTGTGACCATGAACCGATTCAAACCCTTGATTTCACTAGGTTTTTAAGGCTATCGGTTCAAGGTTCAACGTACTTTTCTATATATTCTTATTTTTAGAGTATATTTAATATAATTTTTAGAATATATAGTTTCTTATTTTGTCTTAATAAATCAAACTAACCTTGCACCTTGAACTGATGTCATTCAAAGCACTGATTTATAAGGGTTTCAGTCGGTTCAAGGTTGTTTTATTAACCTTGAACCACATTGAACTTTTTATTTTTTCCACCATTCTTCAATGTCTTTAGAAAAAATCCTGTACTTCTTGCCTTTAATTTTTTTATCTTTGATTGTATATTCAAAGTATTTTATAACAAACTGTGAAAAAGCAATTTGATTCATAGGTGTCAATCCACCATGTAAACATGCTCTTTCATAACTTTGATAAACAACATTTGTCGGTTTTCCTTCAATCAGGTCTAGTTCTGAAAGTCTTTCAATGATCAAAATTTCTTCCATGTGTAGATCCATAAGTGCAAGTTCTTTTTTCACTGCATGCTTCTTATATTTGCTTACTTCACCAACTCTTTGATTTAAAATTTTCAAAATCCTATCTATTCTTGACTGTTGAACTTTAGTCAATTTATGTTCAATTTCTTTGAATTCTTTTTCAAATTCTTCATAACTCTTTAATTCTGCCATTTTCATCTTCCTTTCATTTTCGTGAATTTTATTGTTACTACTTCATATTCATCTTGCAAATTCGCTGAATGCTTCTTGATTCAAGAATCTTTGTTCACTGACACTTTCAGACCCTGATAATTCAGGATGATCATGCTGCAATTTCCTTCTGATCCTTCCAACCGTTTCATATGGTGGAAGACCATATTCATTTAATGCCAGGAACAAATCTTTGAATCCAATTTCATCAACATTAATTCCTTTGCTTCCAAGAATCTTCTTTGCTACCAAGTAAAACAAATAATTGTCACTGTTCCTGGATTGCTTATCATTAACCAATAAATACATGACCAATGCTGATGTGCTTGTTAATTCATCCACTGTTTTCACCTACCTTTCTATTCATTGAAATCCAACTTTTTAATGTTATTGGGTTTGGTTAGATCCATACCTTCATACTTTGCAAGAAATTCAAGAAGGGAACTTCTTCTGATCTTTATACTTCCAAGTTTAATTACTGGAATCAGACCTGCATGAATCAATTCATATACATAAGCAGGATTTGTTTTAATAAGTTTTGATGCTTCTGTTACCGTATAAAGAATATCTTCCACTATTTCACCCCTTCCCTTTTATCACCATTTGGTGATGCAGAAGGTAAAAAAATATCAAAGTATTCTTCTTTGCTTAATGATAGAACTTTCATAATTGCATTGCAGTCTACAATGTTGGGAATCATTTCACCCTTCAATATCCTGCCTATCTTATTTTGCGACCAACCAATTGTCTTTGTAAATTCATTTTGTGATTTGAACTTACTGTAAATTGCACCTCTAAGTAACTGTGTATTAATCTTCACTGTTTCACATCCTTTCTATCACCATTTGGTTATAAATCAATTTTATCACCGTTTTGAATATAAATCAACTATTTTTTGAATATTTTTATTGCATTTGGTGATAGTATGATTTATAATGACATTATGAAAGGTGGTGAAAACGTGAAACAAGATTTATCATTATTCGCTAAAAGGTTAAAAGAATTGCGTACTGAAAACAATTGTACTTTGGATGAATTTTCAAAGCTTTTAGATCTTCCTGCACAAACAATTAATAGGTACGAGTTAGGACAAAGAACACCAAAGATTGATACTGTTGATCATATAGCAGATAAACTTGAAGTATCTAGTGATTATCTTTTAGGGAAGACAGATTTTAAAAATTGGGAAGAACTTACTGCGAACATAACACAACTAGAATCATTAGAAAATTATATATCATCTTTAGGGTATAAAATTAAACCTGCATTCCAGGGTGGTATATCAGGATCATCACAAGAAGAATCAGAAAGACTTGCCATTGAAGCAGATTCTGATCCAAATTTCCCAACTTGGGAAGTGACTATTCAAGATGGTAATACCTTTATTGTTTCTCTTGCTGAACACAAGCAATTAACAGATAGAGTTAAGAACCTTATTAAATTTGAACTTCAAAACATTGCAGAAAATGGTTATTTTACCAAACAAGAAAAAAAAACCCCTGGTGCTACCAACACCAAGGATCTTGTGTAACCAAATCATAAAGGGTGAAGTGGTTACAATTGTATAGTTTTCCAAAGAAAAAACAGCCATCTTATGCTGCGAACATAAGAAAGCTGTTTTGAATACTGATACTATTCGGACAGATGCCTGATATAATACCGTTTGACAGCTATATTATATCATTTAAAGCATCCTGTCTGCAATGGGTGTATTTTTTATACCCAAAATCAAGAAAGGAGCATGACTATGGCAAAAGTAAATGTCAGAAAAAGGGGTGCTAAATGGGAATATCGCTTTGAAGCTGCAAAGATAGATGGTAAAAGAAATCAAATATCAAAAGGTGGATTTAAAACCAAGAAAGATGCTTTAGAAGAAGGAACAAAAGCACTTGCACAATATAATAATGCAGGTATGCATTTTGAACCAACTGAAATCAGTGTATCTGATTATTTGGACTTTTGGTTTGATAATTATTGTAAAATCGAACTGAAATATAACACTCAACTTGGATATTTAAGCATCATTGAAAATCATTTAAAACCTAACTTTGGACAATATAAATTGAAATCACTGAATCCAACAATGCTTCAAACTTATGCCAATGATCTGAAACTGAATGGTTTTTCAAAGTCACATGTGATTGGAATTCTTTCAACTCTTTCAGCTTCTTTGGATTATTCAGTGCATCCTTTACAGTATTTAAAAGAAAATCCAATGCACTATGTTAAGTTTCCCACCATTGAAAGAAAACCAAGGGAAAGGATCATATTGAAGCCTGATGAATTCCAAACAATTGTTGAAAGGTTTCCTGAAAAGAATAGATTTCACATTCCACTTCTAATTGGATGGAATTGTGGTTTGCGTATATCTGAAACCTTTGGATTGACTTGGGATGACATTGACTTTGAAAACAAGACACTAACAGTGGATAAACAGATTGTTAAAAGAAATTATGGGGTTGATGTTCGTGAAGTCTTAAAGAAGAAAGGGAAGAAGGAAGAAAAGTCTGCTTGGTACTTTACTGCACCAAAATATAATTCCGTAAGAACAATTAAAATTGGTGACAGCTTAATCAAAGCATTGAAAGCTGAAAAAATAAGGCAGTTTGAAAATGAAATGACATATGGTGAATATTATACAATCATGGTGAAGAAAATAGAAAAAGATGAAAAAGGGAATGAGATTATCCGATTGATGCCTGTTCAGAAGTGTGTTGGATCTATATTACCAAGAGTGAAAATGGTATGTGTCACTGAAAATGGTGGGTACACTTCAACCGATTCATTTAAATATTGCAGCAGGGTTATCCATAATGAATTGAAGCTTGCCTTTGATTATCATTCTTTAAGACATACCCATGCAACATTATTGATTGAAAATGGTGCATCACCAAAATCAGTTCAGAAAAGACTTGGACACAAGAACATTCAAACTACACTTCAAACCTATGTCCACGATACTGAAACCATGGAACAAAATGCAGTTGATACCTTTGAAAATGCTGTAAATGGTACTTTGTCCACCAAGTGATTTTTGGTGGACACCAAGTGGACAAAACCACTATTTACAGTATTAAAAAACCTTGAAACCCTTGATTTTACTTAGTTAGTAACACAACTGTTTCAACATGCACCGTATGAGGGAACATATCCATACATCGAACCCTTTGAACCCCATAACCTGCCTTCTGAAGCTCTTCTATATCTCTAACTAAGGTTTTAGGATTACAGGATACATAGATGATTTTGGGTGAATTGAAATCCATTATATCCTTTAGGGCTTGAGGGTGGATTCCTGCCCTAGGGGGATCTAGTACTATAATATCCGGTCTAACCTTTAGCTTTTTAACCTCTTCCCTTACATCCCCAGCTATAAACTCACAATTATTTAAACCATTTAAGGCTGCATTTTCCCTAGCTGACATCACAGCATCCTCAACAATTTCAATTCCAATCACCTTCTCTGCTGTTGGTGCTACAATTTGACCAATGGTACCAGTGCCACAGAAAAGATCGAAAACCACTTGTTTATGAGGATTTCCCACAAATTCCCGAACAATTGTATAAAGCTTTTCTGCTGCTAGGGTATTGGTTTGAAAGAAGGAGAAGGCTGATATTTTAAAGCTTAAACCTAGAAGCTTTTCATTTATGTAATCTCTACCAAATAGGATTCTGGTTTCATCACTTTGTACCGTATCAGCTATGTTATCATTAAGAGTATGGAGAATTCCTACAATCTGGCCCTTTATACTTAAAGATTGTAAGCTCATTACCAAATCAGATAAATCTAATTGCAGCTGTGTAGTTGTGACTAAGTTCACCAATATTTCACCAGTATAGCTTGCCTTTCGAATAACCAAGTGTCTTAAATAGCCTTCATGGCCTCTTGTTCTATATTGGGGGATTTTTTTCTTCTTAAAATAGCTTAATATGGTTTTAAGAATCATTCTATAATCCTCATCCATAATTAAACATTGGTCTACAGTAACAACATCATGATGCTTGCCCCTTTTATGCATACCAAGGGTAAGTTCTCCACCCTTTTCTTCGTCACCGAAGGTAAACTCCATCTTGTTTCTATATTCATAGGCAATAGGACTCTCCCCTATAGGTAACCACTCATTATATTGGATATCTGAATTGTCGAAGAGACTTTTTACCTGATGATCCTTTTCCTCCAGTTGCATTTCATAGGCTAGGCTTTGTTGAAAGCAACCACCACAATTTCCAAAGTGGATGCAAGTTTCTTGATCCTCTAAAGGAGACCTTTCTATAATCTCCAAGATTCTGCCTTCTGCTACTTTGTTTCGTATCTTCTTAACAGCCGCCCTAACCCTTTGGCCTTTAATTCCGTGCTTCACAACGATTTTTATACCCTCAACATAACCATAGGCTTTACCGCCAAATTCTGAACCCTCTATTGTAAACTCAATCATATCCTTACGTTTCATATCATCCACCTCAGCTTTAGTTATAAAAAATAGTGCTGGAATATTCCAGTCACTATATTATATACTTATTTATAAATTTTAGCAAAACTTGCTGTGTTGATTAGATTTCCGTAGTTTAATTACACCATTTTTCAATAACAGATTTTAGCTGATCTTTATTGATTGGTTTTGTAATAAAGTCATCCATTCCAACGGCTAGGCATTTTTCTCGATCCCCTACTAGGGCGTTGGCTGTCATGGCAACTATGGGGGTATTATTGTTTAAGCTTGCCTGGCTTCTTATACAGCCTGTTGCAGAATATCCATCCATTACTGGCATCTGGCAATCCATAAGAATTAAATCGAACTTCCTTTGACTACATGCTTCAACTGCCTCTTTACCATTAACGGCTATATCACAGGTGTAGCCTAGCCTGTTGAGGATTATTGAAGCAAGCTTCCTATTTGATTCAATATCCTCTACCAACAAAATACGTCGGTTGGCTGCTGCAGCTATTTCCTCTTCTATGCAATCAACACTCTCTCGTGTTGCAATAGTATCCTTCTGTGACCTTTCTAATTCTACTTCAAAGGAAAAACGAGAGCCCTTACCCTCTTCACTCTCAACAAAAATTTTTCCTCCCATTAATTCGATGATTCTTTTGGCGATGGATAATCCAAGACCTGTACCTCCATATTTTCGTGTGGTGGAGTTATCAGCCTGTGTAAAAACCTCAAATAATTTTTTTTGTGCATCCGCCGAGATTCCTACTCCAGTATCAGCTACTTCAAATCTTAAAGAGATATCCTTATCGTTTTCCTGTAATTTTATAACAGCTAAGTGAACCTCACCCTTTTCCGTAAATTTAACAGCATTTCCAACTAGATTATTAAGTACCTGCTTAAGGCGTATAAAATCCCCTTTAACATTATCGCAGATTCCCACCTCTATATTACTAGAGAGATGAACGCCCTTCTTTTTAACATCATGCTTTACCAAGGATACAGCACTTAAAACAAGTTCTGAAAGGCTAAAATCAATCTTCTCCAGCTCCATCTTACCGGCTTCAATTTTAGAAAAATCCAAAACCTCATTCACTAAGTGGTATAGTGTGTGGGAAGCATTCTTTATTTCCTTCAAGTACTCAGTTTGTTCTTGATTTAAGTTTGTACCAGCTAAAATCTCTGTAAAGCCCATGATACCATTCAGAGGAGTTCTGATTTCATGGGATATATTAGCAAGGAAATGACTTTTAGCAACATTGGCTGTTTCTGCTGCTGTTCTCTCCTTTTCTAGTTCTTCCTGATAGAGCTTTTTGTCTGTAACATCAAACATACTGACAATCCAGCCAGGGTATTTAGTATTATTCCCAATGGAGGATATATGGACGGAAAACCATTTGGTTTCACCTGTTTTATCAAGGGATACTTCAAAGAGTTCATCCATATTTTTCTTTAAGTTACCCTCTAAGCTTCCCCAAAAAGGAAAGAACCCTTTAGCTGCAATAACCTCACCTGAGTATTTCATTTTAAATACTTTTGCTGCATAGGGATTCATACTAATGATTTTTTCATTTTTATCTATTAAGAATATTGCCTCTTCTAAGTGTTCATATATCGTCTCAGCAACTGCCATCTTTTTTTCAAAAAAACCACTTATGATAGCCCAAGCAAAGCATATACACATAAAGGCAAAGGTAGGGGGAGCATAATCAAAATGTACCATCCTTGTTTGATAGAGAACATTACCTACCAATGGGGCTAATATCCCTAAAATTACAATATAATGATCCTTTAGGCCTTTACTTCTCTTAAGGGTAATTATAATTCTTATGACACCAATAACACAAAGGGTATAGCCATATAGGGTATTAACTAGGTACCAATGACCCCTTCCATAATGGAGAATTAGCAATTTCCCTGATTGATGTTGCGTATAAATTTCATTCCAAATAAGACCATGTAATTCATTTGTCATAACCAATGCCAAAGTAATGGTAGGTATTATCCAAAAGAAACTCATCCACCTTCTCTTAAGAAGGTAATCCTTACCTTCGTATTCATAGGAAAAGAAAAGAAATAGCACTGGTACACTTACGGCTCCAAAATATCCAAGCTTAGAGAATTGTATCTTTATAGCTGAATTCAATGAAATTACCTCCAGCATTGCTACCAGGGTCCAAAAGGCAACAGCTAGCATTATAAGGGTAAAGTTTTTGTAGCTTCCCCTTTCAGAAAATCTGACCCTTATTTGCCAAACCAAGGCTAAAGCTACCACAATACTTACAATTGAAAGTGAAACATAAATTCCCAATAGAAGTCCTCCATATTACCAATTTTGGTTTAGATTAACTAAATTTACTATAAAAGAGCCTTAACTCTTTCTAAAAGTTCATCTACGTCGATTGGCTTTTTCAAGTAGCCCTTAACCCCTAAATTTCTTGCCATTAATACCTTATCAACCTCTGCATGCTCAGTTAGCACCAGTATGGGTATATTTGAATATTGGGGATATTCTTTTAACTTTGTTATTAAATCAAAGCCACTTTCATTTTTTAAAGTAAGGTCCATGATAATTACTTCTGCCAGTTTTCCATACTCCTCAATGGCATTCAACATACCAAATTCACTTCCAGCTTCTCTAACCACGATTTTGGCTTTATTTAGGATCAGACTTACCTGCCTTCTGATTGCAGGAGAATCATCCACAATTAAAACAATTTTTTCATTACTTACCATGATTATTATACCTCCAATGCTATACCTTTTTCTTTAAATATTTCTTTAATGGCTACCTTTAGGTTAGCAGCTTCTATTTGAATACCATTTAGCATGAAGTCAATATTGTTTGTTGTTGCCAATTTAAACTGCTGGTCTAACTCTTTAGCCAAGGAATATACTTTTAGGGCAAAGTAGTTACTTGATATTCCCTTTACATTATGAACTGTTTTTTGCGCTTTTTCATTGTAGCCATTATTTATAAAGCCCTTCAATTCCAATACTTCACCCTCTAGCTCCTCTAAAAAGATCTTATATAACTCAGCAGCTTCATGAAGCTCTAGGCCTGTATTTTCCATAAACTCCTCGACACAATTTGTGTATTCAATATCCATAATTTCAACTCCTATAGAACCTTTACTTTATTAATTTATTCACAATTAGGACATTTTTCCTATATTATAACACAATATTATGCATTTTTCACCAATTTTCGATTGTTCCTGTTATATTCCTTTGAATGAAAAACTAAATTC
>NZ_WBZB01000048.1 GCF_009017255.1 Alkaliphilus serpentinus
AGTTCTTTTTTCCTATTAAATGGGGGATTTTAAGGGGCCCCTCCCCTTATAAAAATAAGGAGAGTACAAGGAAGTGTCCTAGAGAACGCATGGGTTCTCTGGAAAACAAAAGCATTTTAACCATAGAAAATTAACGCATGAAATGCTTTTGTTCTTTGGAATCATAGCTATTTTATAACGAGCTTTTTCTTTTTATTATAATCCTCAACAGAATATATACAGGAGATTAGGTAAAAATATAGCTATATTATATTAATTGAGGTGAGAGGATGACAAGAGACTTTTTTAATACAGATGAATTTACAAATGATTATTTGTATAAAAATTATGGGAATTCTAGCTCTAAAAAATCAAAGGGAGAAATGCCGATTAATCCAAATGAATCGAACAAGCCTGACCAACAAGAAGCCAATTTAGCCAATATTGCAGCATTAGGTACAGATAACATACCCAGCAGGGAGGAAAATATACACATAATAACGATTATTGGGCACATAGAAGGCCATATGGTGGCACCACCTCAGAATAAATCAACCAAATACGAGCATATCATTCCACAATTAACAGCTGTAGAAGAAAATCCCAAAATAGAAGGATTGTTAATTATTTTAAATACAGTAGGTGGTGATGTTGAAGCAGGTTTGGCAATCTCTGAGTTGGTTAACAGCATTTCTAAGCCAAAGGTCACTTTAGTATTAGGAGGAAGCCATAGTATAGGTGTTCCCCTTGCCACATCCGGGGATTATTCCTTTATTGCCCCCTCAGGTACAATGACTATCCATCCAATAAGAATGAATGGTTTGGTGATAGGAGTTCCGCAAACCTTCAAGTACTTTAGTAAAATGCAAGATAGAATTATCGATTTTGTAGTAAGGACCTCTAAGGTGAACAGAGATGAGTTCTTTGATCTAATGAATTCAACTGATGAGTTTGCTAATGATATAGGAACCATCCTTATAGGAAAAGAAGCCGTTGAAAAAGGATTGATAAATGAGGTAGGAGGCTTAGATAAGGCCTTAAATAAATTAAAGGAACTTATTAACCTAAATAAATCCAATCAAGAGGATCAGCCCTTCAAAAATTAATAAAGGAATTGGGAGGTAAATTATTTGTAGATTTCTAAATTATGATGTAAAATGGTATTAATAGTAAAGCGCAGTTTACTGCGCTTTACTTAATGACTCTGAACTTTTGACAGAGAAATAATACCGGGGTGATATGATGAATAAACGAACTAGAAAACAAAAAACAGCAACCTTCGATTTATCTAAAGTTAACCATGAAATTAAGGGTTTGTTTCTAATAGCCATTGGCCTAGTGCTACTGGTTGCAATGCATACCAATGGAGCTGGAGCCGTCGGAGAAGCCATTAAAAATCTATTAAAGGGATTATTTGCAAATGCAGCCTATATATTACCCTACATAATCATAACCTGTGGTATTTTAATATTTACCAACACTTTATTTTGGAAGGATAAAAGTAATATTTTATACTTTAGCATAGGATTTATTTGTATACTCTTTTATTTTTCCATCGGAGATAATCTAGTAATCACTAAAGAATTAAAAGGTTTGAATTTTACAGACGGAGTAAGGTTCACTTATTCTCAAGGTGTAGAAGGGAATGGTGGAGGCTTAATAGGCTATGGTTTTACTAGTATCATAGTGAAGCTTTTTGGTGATATTGCAGGTATTATTATAATCACTAGTTTACTAATTATATCCACCCTACTATATACTAAAACATCTCTGTTATCCTTTTTAAGGGGAGTAAAGGATTTTATTTTTAAGAGCTTTCATATCTTTAAAAGATCGCTATCAGGCTTGGCCACTATAGATGAAGATCCAGACTTCACTCTTAAAGAAGAACCCGTTATAAAGGGTGATATTTCTATGGAAGAAATGGCGGTAGCCTTAGATAAAAGAGATATAGATGAGAAAATTAAAATTTTAGATTTTGCCTTAAATGATAAGCAGGAAGAATCTAAGGAGACGGTTAAGAAGGAGAAATTCACTCCTGAAAAGGAAGAGGAAGGCATCCAATTACAGGTGGGAGATTATTATGAGACAAATAAAATTGAATATAATTTACCAAACATCTCTTTACTAAATCAAGTAGATCAGCTTTCTACAAAGGATGATAAAAGAAAACTTGTTAAAAATGCTAAGCTACTGGAGGAGACCCTTAAAAATTTTGGGGTAGAGGCAAAGGTTTTACAGGTTAGCAAAGGCCCTGTAATAACAAGATATGAGCTTCAGCCAAGTGTTGGAGTTAAGGTAAGTAAAATTGTTAATTTAAATGACGATATTGCCCTTAATATGGCGGCCCCGGCCATCCGTATTGAGGCACCAATACCTGGGAAAGCAGCCATTGGTATTGAAATACCCAATGAGGATATCTCAATGGTTACCTTAAGGGAAGTAGTTGATAGTAATAATTTTAAAGCTACAGCAGGAAATTTACCCTTTGCCTTAGGAAAGGATATATCTGGTACACCTGTTGTAACGGACATTAGTAAAATGCCTCATTTATTAATCGCAGGGGCAACAGGCTCAGGTAAGAGTGTATGTATTAATACATTGATATTAAGTCTTTTATACAGTTCAAGACCTGAAGATGTTCGATTAATTTTAATTGATCCTAAGGTGGTGGAGTTAAACCATTATAATGGAATTCCACATTTAATGATTCCTGTTGTTACTGATCCTAAAAAGGTAACCAGTGCTTTAAATTGGGCTGTACAAGAAATGACTAGAAGATATAAACTTTTTGCTGAAAATCATGTGAAGGATATTAAAACCTATAATGATAAAGCTCCAGAGCTTAAACTGCCTTTTGTTGTTATTATTATTGATGAGCTGGCAGATTTAATGATGGTTGCAGCCAATGAGGTTGAAGATGCAATATGTCGTCTTGCCCAAATGGCTAGAGCTGCAGGAATTCATTTGATATTAGCCACCCAACGTCCTTCGGTGGATGTTATAACTGGAATTATAAAAGCCAATATCCCATCTAGAATAGCATTTTCTGTTGCTTCCCAAACGGATTCACGAACCATCCTGGACATGGGCGGAGCAGAGAAGCTATTAGGTAAGGGTGATATGCTATTTTATCCTATTGGAGCCAATAAGCCAATAAGATTACAAGGGGCCTTTGTTTCTGAAAAAGAGGTTGAAAGGGTTGTAACCTTTATAAAAAACCAAATTGAAAAGCCCCATTATGAAACAGAAATTATCGATAAGCTAGATCAAGGTGAAAGTTTAGATATGTCAAGTACAGATGATTTCTTCGACAGAGCCGTGGTTATGGTGGTTGAAAGTCAGCAGGCTTCTATTTCAATGCTGCAACGACGCCTAAGAATAGGCTACAATCGTGCCGCTAGATTGATTGATGACATGGAGGAACGAGGCATCGTTGGCCCCCATGAGGGAAGTAAGCCCCGACAGGTTTTAATTAGCAGTATAGAGAATCTTGGGATAGAAGAATAGGTTAAAAATTAAAAGTGAAAAATTAAAAGTGAAAAACTACAAATCAAAAGTGAGAAATATAAATAATGAGATAAGTAATAAATTGATAATTAATAAGTAAGCAGTATATAGTACTATATTTTACATCAACATTGAAGGTAGCATTTAAAAATAATATACATTAAAATAAAAACATAAACTTTAGTTAAGACGAAAAATTAAGGGTTAGTCTTTTATAACTTTTCACTTTACATTTTTCACTTTTAACTATTATAAACGAAGGTGAAGCAAAGGATGAAGCAGTTAGATTTTGAAGAAGCAAATAATTTAAACAATAAAATATTCATCGATGTACGATCTCCTCTAGAATATGAGGCTGGAACCATCCCTAATGCCATCAATATTCCCCTTTTAGATAATGAAGAGCGAGTTGAAATAGGAATTATTTACAAAGAGGAAGGAACCATTGCTGCTAAAAAGAGAGGGCTAGAGATGGTAGCACCAAAGCTTTCAGAATATTATTCAACCCTCCTAAGTTTATCTAAGGAGTATGAAAATATAATCGTTTTCTGTGCAAGGGGTGGCTTAAGAAGTACCTCCTTTCTAAAACTCTTAGATTTAATGGGAATTAAGAACATCTACCAGCTAGAGGGAGGAGTAAAAAAATATAGGAACTATATTTTAAAAATCCTTGAAGAATTAAAGGATTACAACTTTATTGTTCTTCATGGTCCCACAGGAGTCGGTAAAACAAAAATTCTTCTTGAATTAGAGAAAAGGAGATATCCTATTTTAGACCTTGAGGGGTTAGCCCATAATAAGGGCTCAGTATTTGGACATATTGGTGAGGGCAACAGGGTAACTCAAAAGAACTTTGAAAATACTGTTGTAGAACATCTGTTAAAATATAAGGATCGAGTTATTTTTGTGGAAAGTGAAAGCCAACGAATCGGAAATGTATCCCTTTCAAATAGGCTAATGGATAAAATGGTGAAGGGTAAACATGTCCTAATTGAAACCAATGAGGACAATAGAATTAATATATTACTGGAAAGCTATGTAAACCAAGAAAAATCCAATAACCAACAGCTTGCAAAAGCAGCAAATAAGCTTCGAAAACGCCTTGGAAATGAAAAGATTGATCAATATATTCAATGGATTAATAAAGATCAATATTCCTTAGTTGCAAAGGATTTACTTGTTCATTATTATGATCCTTTATATCAGCATTCAATTGAAAAATATCATTATGACTTAACCATAAATTATGATAAAATTGAAGAAGCTATAGAAGAATTAATGAACTATCATAGGAAAGTAGAAGGGGAGACTAAGGAATGACATTATCTATTTACGTTGAATCCCTTGGCTGTGCAAAAAACCTTATAGATGCAGAAATCATGCTGGGAATCCTAAATAAGTATGGATATAATCTGACTACTAATAAGGACAAGGCAGATGTTATAATTGTTAACACCTGTGGCTTTATCGAAGCTGCCAAGGAAGAGTCTATAAATAAAATTATTGAATTAGGTATGCTTAAGGATAAGGGCTTAAAGCTTCTAATAGTTTCAGGTTGTTTAGGAGAAAGATACTCTCAACAACTAATAGAGGAACTTCCAGAGGTAGATGCAGTTATAGGCACTGGTAATTACCACACAGTGGTAGAAACCATTCATAATAGCCTTGAAGGGAATAGGATTGTTAAAGTGGGTAATATTGACGATATTTTCGATGAAGCTCTACCTCGTTACCAAACCACTCCAACCCATATGGCTTATTTGAAAATTTCTGATGGCTGCGATAATTTCTGTACCTACTGTATTATACCTAAGCTTAGGGGTAAATATAGAAGCAGGAAAATAGAAAGTATTGTAAATGAGGCAAAAGAACTGGTATCTAAGGGAGTGAAGGAAATCATTTTAATTGCTCAAGATACTACTGGATACGGTAAGGATCTATATGGAGAACTGATGCTACCTCAACTGTTAGAAGAACTAGAACTCATTGAGGGATTACAATGGATTAGACTTCTATATGCTTATCCGGAAAAGATTACAGATCAGCTGATAGCAACCATGGCAAATAGTAAAAAAATTTGCCAGTATTTAGACATGCCAATTCAACATTGCAGTAATACCATTCTTAAAAGGATGAATAGAAGAACCAGCAAGGAGGATATTGTTAGTCTTATATATAAATTAAGAGATAAGATGCCCAATATCGTTTTGAGAACCTCCTTAATTGTAGGTTTTCCTGGGGAAGAAGAAAAAGAATATCAAGAACTAAAGGATTTTGTTAAAGAATTTAGATTTGACCGTTTAGGGGTATTCGCCTACTCTAAGGAGGAGGATACACCTGCAGCAAAGCTTAAGAAGCAGGTAAAGGATAAAGTAAAGGAAGCTAGAAGAGATGAAATCATGAGGCTTCAGCAGCAAATATCCTTAGAGAAAAATCAGTTACAAGTAAGTAAAACCCTAGAGGTTTTAGTAGAGGAAAGTCTTGTAGATGGAAAGGAATACATGGGTAGGACTAGAGGGGATGCTCCAGAAATAGATGGCCTTGTTTATCTTCAAGCTAAAAGAAAAATAGAAATTGGTGAAATTGTTAAGGTTAAGGTAAATGGAGCATTAGAATATGATTTGATGGGAGAGGAAGTAAATGAATTTAGCAAATAAGTTAACAATTTTAAGAATATTGTTGGTCCCAATATTTATGATTTTCTTATTAAATCGAATACCGTATGGGGTCGCAATTGCCACCGCCATTTTTATATTGGCAGCCATAACCGACACCCTCGATGGTTATATTGCAAGAAAGAATAATCAAATTACCACCTTTGGTAAGTTTATAGACCCTCTAGCAGATAAATTGCTGGTTTCAGCAGCACTGATCTCCCTTGTTCAAATGGGAAGGTTATCTGCTTGGGTTGTTGTTATTATCATTGCTAGAGAATTTACCATTAGTGTTTTAAGAGCTGTTGCAGCTGCCGAAGGAATCGTAATGGCCGCCAGTTGGTGGGGGAAACTAAAGACTATTACACAGATTCTTGCAATTATATTTATTATGATTAATAATTTTCCCTTTAGCTATATTAATATCCCCTTCGATACAATAATGCTTTGGGCAGCAGTAATTTTAACCGTTATATCCGGCGTCGATTATATTAAGCTTAATAAGCATGTGTTGAAACACTAGGGGGAAGGATAATTCTTTGGTTTTTATTATTAATTATTAACATTGACTCTAATTTTCAATTTTCAACTATCAATTTTCAACTTTAAAAGATGCCCTATGGCATCTTTTAAACTAAAGGGAGGAACTCAATCTCTATGAAGGCATCCATAATTTGTATCGGAACTGAGCTATTAAAGGGGAAGACCATAGATACCAATTCCTATTATATTGCTAAGGAGTTAGTTAATCAGGGCTTTACTATAGAAAACAAATTAATAGTAGGTGACGAAATGAAGGGATTAGTTAATGGCTTAAACTTCTGCTTTTCCACTTCTGATGTCATTATTACCATAGGGGGTTTAGGTCCTACCCTTGACGATATTACACGAGATGCGATTGCAGCCGCAACGGGAAACCCATTAGAGCTCAATGAAGATATTCATAAACATATACAGCACCAAATTGAAAGCAGATATAAAAGCTGTGCTGCCAACAATATAAGACAAGCTTATTTTCCAAAGGGTTCTAAAATTTTACCCAATCCAATTGGTACAGCTCCAGGATTTTTAGTCGAAGCACTAGATAAGAAAATTTATGCAATTCCTGGTCCTCCTTTAGAGATGAAGCTAATGTTTGATAATGAAGTACTTTCCTACCTAAGGGAGATCATTAAAGTTCCCACAAAGACCGTCAGCATTGAAATTATTGGGTTAGGTGAATCTTCATTTGAGGAATCCATTGATGACATAATTAAAGATCATCAAAATGTGATTTATGGAATCTATGCCTTAAATGGAAAGTTGACCTTAACCTTAACGGCATCAGGAAGGAACAATGAGGATATAGACAATATCTTAGAGCCCATAATAGAAGAGATTAAGAAAAGATATCAAAAATATATCTATAGTCTTAAAGGAGAAAGTCTAGAAGAAAGAATTTTTTACCTCCTTCAAGAAAAAAATTACACCCTATCTACAGCAGAATCCTGCACTGGGGGATTATTGGCCTCAGTATTAACGGGAGTTTCGGGTATTTCTAGGGTTTTTGACGGTGGCTATGTAACCTATAGCAATGAGTTTAAAATTAAGGAGCTTTCTGTGGCGAAAGAAACAATAGAAGAACATGGTGCAGTAAGTAAAGAAACTGCCATGGAGATGCTAATTGGTTTAAAGGATAAAACCCAGACAAGCTGTGGCATATCCATAACAGGAATCGCTGGTCCAACGGGGGGGACACCTGAAAAGCCTGTGGGTTTAGTTTATATTGGAGTATATACCCCAACCGGAATGGAGGTATTAAAATACCAATTTTATGGACCAAGAAGCAGAATTCAGCAATTAGCTGTCTACAATGGCTTAAATCAATTAAGACTTTCATTAAATAATTTACAAAATTCTATTTGACCTTATAATCTAAATGGGTTATAATGATAAAAAAGAACAAATGTTCGAAAAGGTGAAAGGTAGGTGAGGTCAGACAAAAGTCTGACATATGGGATGATGGAGAAGAAAAAAGCACTGGAATTAGCAATCAATCAAATAGAGAAGCAGTTTGGAAAGGGCTCAATTATGAAGCTTGGCGCAGAGGCTAAGCTTAATTTAGAGTGTATTTCCTCTGGTTCAATAGATTTAGATATAGCCTTAGGGATTGGTGGAGTACCTAGAGGTAGAATCGTTGAAATATATGGTCCTGAATCATCTGGTAAAACAACCGTTACTCTACATATTATTGCAGAGGCTCAAAAAAATGGTGGTTCCGCTGCCTTTATAGATGCAGAGCATGCTTTAGATCCAGCCTATGCAAAAAAATTAGGAGTAAATATCGAGGAGTTAATCGTTTCTCAGCCAGATACTGGTGAACAGGCATTAGAAATAGCAGAAGCATTGGTTAGAAGTGGAGCTATAGATGTTATAGTAGTCGACTCAGTAGCAGCTCTAGTACCAAAGGCCGAAATAGAAGGCGAAATGGGAGATTCCCACGTTGGACTTCAAGCTCGATTAATGTCACAGGCATTAAGAAAGCTTGCTGGTGCCGTGAATAAATCTAATGCTACAGCAATTTTTATCAATCAGCTGAGGGAAAAAATCGGGGTAATGTTTGGAAATCCTGAAACTACAACTGGTGGTAAAGCGCTGAAATTCTATGCCTCAGTAAGATTGGATGTAAGAAAGATTGATGTAATAAAGCAGGGAAATGACGTTATTGGTAATAGAACAAGGGTGAAGGTTGTAAAAAACAAAGTAGCTCCACCCTTCAAACAAGCTGAATTTGATATCATGTATGGAGAAGGTATATCTAAAACGGGAGATATATTAGATGTTGCCTCCAATCTAGATATCATTAAAAAAGCTGGGGCATGGTATAGCTATGGCGACCATCGATTAGGTCAAGGGAGAGAAAATGCAAAGCAATTCCTAAAGGAAAATCCCGATATCTCATTAGAGGTTGAAAATAAAATTCGTCAGCATTACGGTCTAACTCAATATGGTGGAAAAAGCGAGGTTGTAGCCACTGTAGAAGAAGAGTAGCAAGAACAAGATAAATTTTTGATTGTCTGAGCTGGAGATTATTTCTCCAGCTTTTTACTTTAAAGTATAGTCCTTTGAAAACCTTTTCCTCATAGGAAAGGTCTAAATGGTAATCAACTTGACACGGCAAAAAAAAAGATATACAATTAATACAAATCGTGATGATTTTTGACTTTTTTTCGTAGCGATTTTAGGGGTTACATATTAAACTGTAGCTCTGCTTAAAACTTAATATAAGGAGGTGTCCACATATTAATAGTCAAACCATAATTTTTAGCTTAGTTGCAACTGTGGTAGGATGCCTTATCGGCTATTTGATTCGAAAAAACATTGCGGAGCGAAAAATTGGTAGTGCAGAAGAATTATCAAAAAAGCTTTTAGAAGATGCACAGAGGGATGCTGAAACCTCTAAGAAAGAAGTATTACTTGAAGCTAAGGAAGAAGTTCATAAGCTACGTAATGAATTTGAACGAGAAAGTAGAGAAAGGCGAAACGAGCTGCAACGAATTGAGAGGAGATTAATCCAAAAAGAGGAAGCTTTAGATAAGAAATCAGAAGGCTTAGAGCAAAAGGAAGAACGATTATCTAAAAAACTCAAGGATTTGGACGATAAACAACAAGAGATTAATCAACTTTATGAATTGGAAATCAAAAAGTTAGAAGAATTGTCTGGTCTAACCTCAGAGGAAGCAAGATTGCTTCTTTTAAATGACATCGAAAAGGACATAAGATACGAGTCTGCTATGATGATTAAGGATATTGAGAGTAAGGCCAAAGAAGAAGCAGAAAAAAGAGCTAGAGAAATTATAACCTATTCAATTCAGAAATGTGCAGCAGATCATGTTGCTGAAACAACAGTAACAGTAGTATCCCTTCCAAATGATGAAATGAAGGGTAGAATCATCGGTAGGGAAGGTCGAAATATTAGAACATTGGAAACAATGACTGGCATTGACCTAATTATTGATGATACTCCAGAAGCAGTTATTTTATCAGGATTTGATCCAATTAGAAGGGAAGTAGCAAGAATCGCTTTAGAAAAGCTTATTGTTGATGGTAGAATCCACCCTGCAAGGATTGAAGAAATGGTTGAAAAGGCCAAAAGAGAAGTGGATACAATTATTAAGGAAGAAGGAGAGCAAGCTACCTTTGAGGTAGGAATACACGGACTTCATCCTGAATTAGTTAAGCTTTTAGGTCGTCTAAAATATAGAACAAGCTATGGCCAAAATGTGCTAAAGCATTCTATAGAGGTATCTCATCTAGCAGGTATTATGGCAGCAGAATTAGGAACCGACGTAAAGCTAGCTAAGAGATCAGGCCTACTCCATGACATTGGAAAAGCAGTAGACCACGAGGTGGAAGGTACCCATGTGGAAATTGGAATGGAGCTACTTAGAAAGTATAAGGAATCTAAAGACGTTATCCACTCAATGTCCACCCATCATGGTGATTACGAGCCACAATCCATCGAAGCAATTCTTGTGACTGCAGCAGATGCAATTTCTGCCGCAAGACCAGGTGCAAGAAGAGAAACATTAGAATCTTATATCAAGCGTCTAGAAAAGCTTGAAGAAATCGCCAACGATTTCGAAGGTGTAGAAAAATCCTTTGCTATACAAGCGGGTAGGGAGATAAGAATATTAGTTAAACCTGAATCATACAACGACGAAGATATTATTCTATTGGCCCGAGACATAACGAAACGTATAGAAAGTGATCTGGAATATCCAGGTCAGATAAAGGTAAACGTAATAAGGGAAACAAGAGCTATAGAATATGCAAAATAATAAAAACTGCCATCATGGCAGTTTTTTTATGCTATAATAGATTACATATTTATGGAATTAATTTTCCTTCTCAAGAAGAAAATAATAGTACTATGGATTTACTAATAAAGATTGGTGGGATTAATATGGCTTTTAAGAAAGCCCATTATATAACGGGAGAATTATCTATTCCAGGCGATAAATCAATTTCCCATAGAGGAATCATGCTGGCTGGTATCACCCAAGGAAAAAGTATCATTAAAAATTTTTTAATATCTCAAGATACTCTAAGTACCATAAATGCCATGAAGGCTTTAGGGGTTGAAATCAACATGGATGCTTCGAGGGTAGAAGTGAAGGGAAGGGGCCTTTGGGGTTTAAAGGAACCTGAAGATATCATAAATGCTGGCAATTCAGGTACAACTCTACGTTTGCTATCAGGTATTTTAGCTGGACAAAGCTTTCTGACCATCATTACTGGAGACGCATCTCTAAGAAAACGCCCTATGGCAAGAATTGTAGCACCATTACAGGAAATGGGAGCAAAAATTGAAGGTAGAGATAACGGAAGGCTTGCCCCTCTATCTATAAGGGGTGGAAATTTGATGGGAATCCAATACAAATCGCCTATCTCAAGTGCTCAGGTTAAATCAGCTATATTAATGGCTGGCCTCTATGCAACGGGTGAAACACTAGTTTATGAAGCTCCTCAAAGTAGGGATCATACTGAAAGAATGCTAAAGGCCTTTGGAGGAAATATTCAGTATCATAATGACGCTGTAATCCTTAGTCCTTCAGAATTATATCCTCAAAAGCTGGAGATCCCCGGAGATATATCCTCTGGTGCCTTCTTTATGGTAGCAGCTGCCCTTTTGCCAGGGTCCCATCTTAGGTTAAAAAATATTGGATTAAATCCTACTAGAACTGGTATAATCGATGTCCTGAGAAGCATGGGAGCTATAATTCAGCTAGATAATCTTCGTATCAGCGGTGGAGAAGAAATCGGAGATCTTATTATTGAGGGATGTAAACTCAAGGGTACAGTTATTTCTAAGGAAATCATTCCACGATTAATTGACGAAATTCCTATTATTGCCGTTGCTGCAGCCCTAGCAGAGGGTAAAACCATCATAAGAGGAGCAGAGGAATTGAAATACAAGGAATCCAATAGAATTGCTGCCATGGTTAATGAAATGACAAAACTGGGTATTAAGATAAAAGATTTACCAGATGGAATGGAAATTGAAGGACCCAATAGGATAAAAGGTGCGACAGTAGAAAGCTACAATGATCATAGGGTTGCAATGTCCTTAGCTATATGCGGTCTTTTCTCTGAAGGGAGTATCAACATTAACAATGATCAGTGTATCGCAGTTTCCTTTCCAGATTTTTATGATAAATTAAAGGAAATCGTTAAATAATTGTGGGGAGGTAAATGATTTGATAAGAATTTTAACAGCCGGAGAATCCCATGGAAAATCCCTTGTTGGGATTATTGAGGGAGTTCCAGCCAATTTCACCATAGATTTGGACTCCATTAACAAGGATTTAGCCAGAAGACAGTTGGGCTATGGCAGAGGTCCAAGAATGGATATTGAAAAGGATAAAATTGAGATACTATCAGGAATAAGGGGAGGAAAGACCCTAGGAAGCCCCATATCCTTTTTAATTCAGAATAAAGACTATGAGAATTGGCAGGAATACATGAGTATTGATGGTAACAATAAAGAAGATCGAAGGGTAACTAGACCAAGGCCTGGACATGCAGATTTAAGCGGAATTCAAAAGTACTCCTTTGACGATATCAGAAATGTATTAGAAAGAAGTAGTGCTCGAGAAACTGCTGTACGAGTTGCAGCTGGGAGTATCCTTAAGGGAATTTTAAAAGATTTCAATATCAATGTTTTAAGTCATGTTATCGCAATTGGTGGAGCTTCCGTAAGTGATGGAACACAAGATATAAACCTAATCAAAGCCGCAGACTCCTCTCCTGTCAGGTGTATTGAAAAATCCACTGAAGAGACAATCCTTCAAAAAATCCAAGATGCAAAGCTGGTGGGTGAATCTTTAGGTGGCATATTTGAGGTACATATTGTAGGAGTTCCAGTAGGATTGGGTAGCTATGTCCACTGGGATCGAAAATTGGATGCAAAACTGGCTTATTCCTTAATGAGTATCCAAGGAATAAAGGGTGTAGAGATGGGTGAAGCCTTTGAAAATGCCAATAGGTTAGGTTCCCAAACCCATGATGAAATTTACTACAATAGCAGTGAGGGTTATTACAGAAAAACCAATTACGCTGGTGGGATTGAAGGGGGGATGTCCAATGGCCAAAACATTGTAATAAGATGTGCAATGAAGCCAATCCCTACACTATATAAGTCTCTGCAATCGGTAGATATCATTACCAAAGAAGCTGTATCGGCATCAATAGAACGAAGTGATACCTGTGCAGTTCCTGCAGCCTCGGTAGTTGGTGAGATGGTGGCTATTACAGTAATTGCTGAGGAGTTCTTTAGAAAATATGGAGGAGACTCAAAAGAGGAGATTATGAAAAGATGGCAAGCTTAAAGATTGATTTAGGCAGTAGGAGCTACAATATTTACATAGAGGCAGGTATTTTAAAAAATCTTAGAAATTACATAAAAAACTATGAGGTTGCCATAATTACCGATGATATTGTAGAGAATCTTTATGGAGATAAATTAGTGGAAGCTTTAGGAGATGTATTGATCCCTAAATATGTTATTCCATCAGGAGAAGGCAGCAAAAATATTGCTGTAGTTGAAGAGATTCTTCAATTCTTAAGTGATCATAAAATCCCGAGAAATGGAGGAATTATCTCCTTTGGTGGTGGAGTTGTAGGGGATATAGCAGGCTTTTGTAGCTCCATTTATATGAGGGGAATAGATTACTATCAAATCCCAACAACTTTACTTGCTCAGGTGGATAGTAGTGTAGGAGGAAAAACTGGAATAAACCTTCCTCAAGGGAAAAATCTTATTGGAAGCTTTCATCAACCAAAGGCTGTAATTATTGACCCTGACTTTCTTAAAACCTTATCTCCATCACAAATTAGGAGTGGTCTTGGTGAGGTGATAAAATATGGTATCATTGATAATTATCCTTTTTTAAGATATATCGAAGAAAACTTAAATGGTATTAAAAACTGTAATGGAAAGGTTCTTGAGGAAATTATAAAGACCTCCTGTGAAATTAAAGCTATGATTGTGTCCAAGGATGAAAGAGAAACAGGTCTTAGGAAGAATCTTAATTTTGGACATACTATTGGTCATGCCCTAGAGACATTAACACATTATCAGCAATACAGCCATGGTGAGGCAGTTTTAGTTGGTATGTTTTATGAAACAAAAATTGCTGAATTTTTAGGTTTAGTATCTAAGGGTTACTCTAAAGAAATCTATTGCCTTATCAGGAAAACAGATATAGATACTAATATAAATCTAAACTATGAAGAAATCCTTATGGCTACCCATAGTGATAAAAAGAACAAGGATGGTAAAATATCCTTTATTTTACCAACGAATAAAGGCCTTGTGAATGAGTTGTTCTTTTCTACTGAAATATTAAAAGGAGTCTTAAAGGAGGTTCTTACTATTGAATAATAGAATTATTACTAGCAATACCAAAACTTTTGCAGTAATAGGGGATCCAATATCCCATAGCCTATCCCCAGTAATTCACAGCCTTTTCTATAACAAACTATCTTTAGATAGATTGTATATAACTCTAAAAATAAAGGAACAGGAATTGGGCAATGGGATACCCTTCTTAAGAGAAAATTTTGGGGGTTTTAATGTAACTATTCCCCACAAAGAAGAAATATTACAGTATCTTGATGAGATAGATGATGAAGCTAAGGCCTACGGAGCTGTAAATACTGTTAAAATAACTGATGGTAGGCTAATTGGGTTTAATACCGACGGCTATGGATTTTCAAAAACCTTACAACTGGAGGGAGTTGATTTAAGAAATAAAAAGGTTTTGATATTAGGAGCAGGTGGAGGAGCCCGAGTGGTGGCCTTTGAGCTTATAAAAATGGCAGCTAAGGTAACCATTGCTAATAGGAATCTAAAAAGGGCTGAGGAGTTAAAACTGGATATAGAGGAAGCAAATAAAGGTTATAAAGTTAAAGCTATTGATATAATCAAAATTCAAGATGCTTACGATTGTATTATAAATACTACCCCCCTGGGAATGGGGAATTTGATAGACTCTATCCCCATCAAGGAAGAGAATCTACAAGGTGCAGAGGTGGTCTTTGATTTAATCTACAATCCCTACCAAACTAAGCTCCTTAAATGTGCAAAAACCATTGGCTCTAAAGGGATAAATGGCTTGCAAATGCTATTTTATCAGGGGATTAAGGCTCAAGAAATATGGTTGGATCAAAAGATTGACGAAGAGATTATCCAATCTCTGTATAAAGAATTTGTTGATTATCATAAGAATCAATAAATGAATAATTATATAAGAGTAAGATAATGTATATTGGCTTAATCTTTGAATAAGTAGTTGACTAAATGTGAAATTTATGGGAAAAATACCAATAAATAAGGAGGTTAAAAAATGGAAGGGTTAGATAAACTCAGAATCGATATAGATCAGTGTGATAAGGAAATAGTTAGTCTTATTGAAAAACGCTTTGATATTGTTTCTAAAATTATGGAGACAAAAAAACAAATGGGATTACCAGTATATCATCCTGGTAGAGAAGAAGAGGTAATTAAAAAGGTAATTAAGGAAGTTAAAGATCCTAGGTATCAGGAAGTAGTAAAATCTATATATAGACAAATATTAGATACCTCCAAGACCTATCAATCCAAGAACCTCTTTCCATATAATGTGGTATTGATTGGATTCATGGGAGCTGGGAAATCAATAGTTGGCAGATGTCTATCTCAGAGCCTAGGAATGGATATATTTGATATAGATGATTTAATTAAAATTCGATTAAACTCTTCTATTGCAAAAATATTTGAAAACCATGGTGAAGACTATTTTAGAAATATTGAAAGGGAAACGATAGCCGAAATAAGCAAGCAGAAAAATGCTGTTATTTCCTGTGGTGGTGGAGCTGTTTTAATTAATAGCAATGTAAATAATCTTAAAGAAAATGGCAAGGTGTTCTGGCTTAAGGCCCAACCTGAGACAATTTTCCAGCGAATAAAGGATGATGATAGTCGACCTCTGTTAAGGGATAAAATGAACTTATCCCATATAACAGCATTGTTATCAGAAAGATGGGCCAAATATAAGAGTGTAGCTGATTACACAATAGAAACTGATACCTATTCTGTAGAGGAGATTTGTGATAATATCATTAAGCTTCTGGTTACATCATGATTGCTAAGGTAATTAATTCATCTAACAAAAGGTTTGAAATAAATAAATTTTTATATATATAAAAATTAGGAGAGCATATTATGGAGGATATATTTATTGGTGTGATTTCTGATACCCACGGACTATTAAGACCAGAAGTCTTAGAAAAGCTACAGGGTTGTAGTTTGATTTTACATGCAGGGGATGTTGGTAAAGGAGAAATTATTCAAGAGTTAATGGAGATAGCTCCTGTTATTGCAGTAAGAGGAAACATTGATAAGGATGATTGGGCCAAGGAATTACACTATACAGAGGTGATAGAGGTGAAGGATACCTACATATACTTACTACATGACTTAAACCAGCTTGACATTGACCCTAAAGCCGGGAGCTTTGATGTGGTAATTAGTGGACATACCCATTCTCCTAAGGAAGAATTCATCAATGGAGTGTTATATCTGAATCCAGGCAGTATCGGTCCAAAGCGTTTTAAGCTACCGATAAGCATGGTTAAATTAAAAATATCAAATATTGGAATTAATACGGAATTTTTTACTTTAATATGATCTAATACCAAACAATTATTAACAAATCAGTACGCAAAAACTTGCTTAAAAGGGGAGGATGCATAACATGTATAATAATATAGCAGGATTTTATAAACGCAACAAACAAAACAAATTAAAGGATTTTCTACTACGACTATCTCTAGTTATTATTTTTATAACAATTACATCAAAATCAGTGAATTTTATAGTAAACGATTTAATTTTCAAAAGACCTAAACCGAATCTAGCACCAACAGGTAATTATTCTGATATTATTTATTATATTTATTCTCCATATGGTCTTATTGCCTCTCTTCTAATGATTTTATCTTTAGTTATGATAGATTTCATTAATAATAAAAAGAAAGACAACTCTATTTAAATAATAATAAAATCTCCGTTTTATCGGAGATTTTTTCGATATTAATAGGTTCTATTCCATTCCTTCATACGAAAACTTCTTGTATTTTCAACAATTACCGGATCCTTCTTCATCAGTGCCTCAGCTTCTTCAAAGGAATCTACTTTGAAAATAATCATACCACCACTACCATCGGTAAAGGGTCCCTTACCATATATTTTCTCTTCAGCTATTAAATCTTTTAAATATTGAAGGTGTTCTTCTCTAATAGCTTTATCCTTTTCAGCATCTAAGGTTTCTAAAATAGCAACGTAATATTTCATAATATCTTCTCCTTTAAATAGAATTATAGAAGTTAAGAGTTCTACATCTATAGGATAATTCCTTTATAATAAAATGCCAAATTTCTGACAAAAAAACATGTTAATTTCAACCAACAACAGATTTTAAAAAGAAATTTCAAAATTTTGAAGGTATTTACTTAAATAGGTAGAATATTAATAGGGTATCTATTATCGTAATAAACCTATTACAAAGGGGGCAATTAACAATGGAAGTATTAAAAGTATCAGCAAAATCAAATCCAAATTCTGTTGCAGGAGCATTGGCTGGCGTTTTAAGAGAACGTGGATCGGCTGAAATTCAAGCCATAGGCGCCGGAGCTCTAAATCAAGCAGTTAAAGCAGTTGCCATTGCACGAGGATTTGTAGCTCCTAGTGGACTTGACTTAATTTGTATACCCGCTTTTACAGATATACAGATAGACGGTGAAGAAAGAACCGCAATTAAATTAATTGTTGAACCTAGATAAATTTATGGTAATTTTGTCTGCTTAAATAGCAGACTTTTTTATTGAAATTATACAAGCAAATATCTCTATAAAAGAAAAGTCATAGGTTATAATAGTAAAAGGAATCAATCTTAAGAATAATATATATTACTAAAATGAGGTCATATTATGAAAAAAATTGATATGCATGTACACACAACAGCTTCAGATGGAAGTCTTAATCCTAAAGAGATTATTCATTACGCCAAAGCAAAGGGTTTATATGGTATTGGAATTACTGATCATGATACAATAGAGGGTATCGAGGAAGCAAAAGAGTATGGTAAAAAGGAAGGGGTTCTTGTTATACCCGGCATTGAACTAAGTACAGAGGATCAAGAAGACGAAATTCATATTTTAGGTTATAATATAGATTTTCACGCAGAGGAGCTTATCAATCTCTTGTATACCCTTAAGTTTGAAAGAAAAAATCGAGCTATTAAAATCATCCAAAAATTAAGGAATCTACATATAGATATCTCACCAGAAGAAGTAATGGATCCATCTAAGGAGGGTGTTATAGGAAGACCCCACATAGCTAAGGTCCTTGCTGAGAAGGGATATGTTGAGGATATCCCTTCAGCCTTTCATAAATACCTAAATAAAGGGGAGGCTGCATATGTTCCGAGATTTAAGATTACACCCTTTGAAGCCATACATTTAATAAAGAAAATAGGTGGGATTTCGGTAATAGCCCATCCTGGAATCATAAAGGATAAGAGCATTATCTTGAAACTGATTAAAGCTGGAATTGAAGGTATAGAAGTGTATCACAGCCTTCATACCACAGCCGATGAAAATTATTTATATGGTCTCACTCAGGAATTTAACCTTATAGTAACGGGAGGATCAGATTTCCACTATCCCTATAAAAATCCCGAAGGAAAAGGAGATTTAGGAAGCCACTATAGTATTTATGAAGATATCAAAGACTCCTTTAATTTATAAAGCTAGGCACCATGATGGACGAAAATCTTAGATGAAAGAAAGTACTTACAAAATCTTAAAAGCAGTAGCAAAATAAGATAAAATTTGTTAAAATAGTATAGTGTTATTGATATATGAAGGTATTACATATTTTTTTAAGTTTAAAGACAATTTAAATTTGGAGGGAAAGAGATGAAGATTAAGCTGTCAGAAAAAAATCTGAAAATTGAGGCTTCCGTAACCTTAGCCATTGATGCTAAGGCAAAAAAAATGCAAGCAGAGGGAATTAATGTAATAAGCTTTGGAGTTGGAGAGCCTGATTTTAATACTCCAGAGAATATTAATAATGCAGCAAAGGAAGGATTAGATAAAGGTATAACTAGATATACAGCTGCCTCTGGTCTTCCAAAGCTTAGGGAAGCAATCTGTCATAAGTTACTTAAAGATAATGGTTTAGAGTATAGTCCTGAAAATATAATCGTGACCAACGGTGCCAAGCATGCTTTATACAACGCTTTACAGGCCATATGTAATCCCGGTGACGAGATTATTATTCCAGTTCCCTATTGGGTTAGCTATGGAGAATTAGTGAAGATGGCTGATGCTACTCCTGTATTTGTTGATTGTTCAGAAGAAAATGAATTTAAAGTAACTAAGGAAGATCTAATGGCAGCAATTACACCTAAAACAAAAGGTATTATGATGAATAGCCCTTCAAATCCAACAGGTGCTTTATATAACAGATCAGAGCTTGAGGAGATTGCTAAGATTGCTGTTGAAAACAATCTAGTGATTATATCTGATGAAATATACGAAAAGCTGGTATACGATGGAGCAGAGCATATTAGTATTGCCAGCATCAATGATGATATCAAAGATCTTACAATCGTAGTGAATGGTATGTCAAAGGCCTATGCCATGACAGGTTGGAGAATTGGTTATACAGCCTCCAATAAAGAAATTGCCAAGGTTATGGGGAATATCCAAAGTCATGCAACCTCTCATCCCAATACAATAGCACAATATGCAAGTATAGAGGGGATATTGGGTGATCAATCTTCAGTGATAAAAATGAGAAAAGCCTTCGATGAAAGAAGACGGTATATGGTAGAGAGAATAAATCGTATAGAAGGTTTGTCCTGTCTTACTCCAAAGGGTGCCTTCTATATCATGATGAATATATCCAAGATTTTTGGTAGTGAAATTAAAGGTAAAAGAATTAACACCTCAATGGACTTTGCTGAGGTTTGTTTAGATAAGGGCCTAGTGGCCGTAGTACCAGGTATCGCCTTTGGTGCTGAAGGCTTTGTAAGATTATCCTATGCCAATTCCATGGAAAACATTAAGATGGGATTAGATCGTATTGAAGAGCTAGTAAAGGGTTAAGAGATATTTGAAGAGATATGAGAATCCTCATATCTCTTCTGAGGTTGAAGTCCTCTGATTTCTTTTCTTAAATACTGATAAAGCTATATAAAAGGAGGATCATTTCATGAGTACCAGCAGTTATCAAAACCCTCTAATTGAAAGGTATGCCAGTGGTGAAATGAATTATCTATTTTCCTCTGACAATAAATTTACTACTTGGAGAAGGCTGTGGATTGCCTTAGCCGAGGCTGAAATGGAACTAGGTTTACCTATTACAGAAGATCAAATTGAAGAGCTTAAATCCAATATTCAGCCAATTAATTATGAAGTTGCCATAGAACGTGAAAGAGAGACCCGACATGATGTTATGTCCCACGTTTATGCCTATGGACAGCAGTGCCCTAAGGCAAAAGGCATTATTCATCTTGGAGCCACCAGTGCCTTTGTAGGGGATAATACCGATGTAATTATTATGAGGGATGCTTTAAAGCTGATTAAAGAAAAGTTGGTAAATTTATTAAATGTAATGGCGAATTTCAGTGAAAAATATAAGAGCCTTCCTACACTAGGCTTTACACATTTTCAACCGGCCCAACTGACAACTGTAGGAAAAAGGGCAACCCTTTGGATGCAGGAGCTGTTGATGGATTATGAAAATCTTCAGTATCAAATTGATAGAATGAAACTTAGAGGGGTAAAGGGAACCACTGGAACTCAAGCCAGCTTTTATAGCTTATTGAATAATGATGATGAAAAGGTGGAGGCCCTAGAAGAACTAGTAGCAAGAAAGATGGGCTTTGAAGCCACCTTTCCAGTTACGGGACAAACCTACTCACGAAAGCTTGATTATGAGGTATTATCCCTCCTCAGTGGGATAGCCCAAAGCCTACATAAATTTACAAATGATATAAGGCTTCTACAGAGCATGAAGGAAATTGAAGAACCCTTTGAGAAAAATCAAATTGGTTCCTCTGCCATGGCCTATAAGAGAAATCCCATGAGAAGTGAAAGGATTGCTTCCCTTGCAAGATATGTGATGGCAGGCTGTCAAAATACAGCAATGACTGCTTCCACCCAATGGTTCGAAAGAACCTTAGATGATTCAGCTAATAAAAGGATTGTAATTCCTGAGGCCTTCTTAGCTACCGATGCTATTTTGAGTATAGCCATTAATGTTTGTGATGGATTGGTAGTATATGAAAAGATCATTAGGAGTCATATAGATGCAGAGCTCCCTTTTATGGCAACAGAAACCATTCTGATGGAGGCCGTAAAAAGAGGCGGTGATCGCCAGGAGCTCCACGAAAGAATTAGAGTTCATTCGATGGAGGCCGCCAAGGAAGTTAAAGTTCATGGTAAACCCAATGACTTAATAGACCGGATACTGGCCGATAAGGAATTTTCCCTTTCAAAAGAGGATTTAGACTCATTATTAGATCCTAAAAATTTTATAGGGAGGGCCCCTCAACAGGTAACATCCTTTTTAAATAAGGTTATCTATCCCATAGTGAATGACAATAAAGAGCTGTTAGGTATGAAAGTTGAGTTAAAGGTATAGAATGATCAGTATAATGGAGGTGTAAAGATGAATAGCACTACTATAGAAAATATTAGTAAATATGAAGGACAAGAAGTAATTTTAAAGGGTTGGTTATATAATAAACGATCAAGTGGAAAAATTCATTTTCTACAGCTAAGGGATGGCTCAGGCTTTATACAAGGTGTTGTGGTTAAGGCAGAGGTTTCTGAAGATGTTTTTGAAAATTGTAAAAAGCTTACCCAAGAATCCTCCCTCACAGTTAAGGGTTTGGTTCAAAAGGATGATAGAGCCCCTAGTGGCTATGAGATTCTTGTTAAGGAAGTAACCCCTGTACATATTGCTGAAGAAGGTTATCCCATCTCACTAAAGGAGCACGGTACAGATTTCTTGATGGAAAACAGACATCTATGGATGAGAACGCCGAAGCAAAATGCAATATTAAGGATTAGGGATGAAATAAACCTAGCAATTAGACAATTTTTTCATGATAGAGGCTTTGTATTAATTGAACCACCAATTATTACTCCTTCAGCCTGTGAAGGAACCACTGAGCTATTTGAAATTGACTATTTTGGAGAAAATGCCTATCTATCACAAACGGGTCAATTATATGCAGAGGCAGCAGCCATGGCCTTTGGGAATGTTTATAGCTTCGGCCCTACCTTTAGAGCAGAAAAATCTAAGACCAGAAAACATCTTAATGAATTCTGGATGATCGAGCCGGAAATGGCCTATGTTGATTTCGAAGGTAACCTAAAGGTTCAAGAGGAAATGGTTGAGTATATCATTGGTAGAGTTCTTGAAAATAGAAAGATTGAATTAAAAATTCTACAACGAGATACAACGGTCCTAGAAAAAATTAAAGCTCCCTTCCCAAGAATCACCTATACTGATGCTGTGAAGCTACTTCAAGATGGTGGTTTTGAGTTCCAATGGGGTGAGGACTTTGGAGCTCCCCACGAAACTTATATTGCTGAAAAGTATGATAAACCAGTGTTTATCACCCACTTCCCAACAAAAATGAAGGCCTTCTATATGCAGCCGGATCCAAATAATCCAGAGGTAATTCTAGGGGCAGATTTAATTGCTCCAGAAGGCTATGGTGAAATAATTGGTGGCTCTGAGCGTATTCATGATTTAGAACTACTCCTAAAGAAGATAGAGGAGGAAAACCTACCAAGGGAAATCTATGAATGGTATATAGACCTTAGAAGATATGGTTCAGTTCCCCATTCAGGCTTTGGCCTTGGATTAGAAAGAACCGTTTCATGGATATGTGGTGTTGATCATATTAGACAAACAATCCCCTTTGCCAGAACCTTGAATAGGGTTTATCCATAAGTTAAATTCTGATATAATGAAAATATTAGGTAAAATAAAGTAAGGATTATCCTTACTTTATTTTTTAATTATAGTTAATGGCTATATTAAGTAAAAAAGGGGCGAGGTTATGTTAGAAAATCAACTTAAGCATTATAGTGTTAATGAAATCCTATCAACTCATTTTATAAAGCTAAGTAAAACTACAAGCCTCAACATAGCTATTGACAAAATGCTACTGAAAAATTTACCTGAAGTTTTGATTATGGATGATGATCGGCCTGATATCATAATAGGTATTATCACCCTAACAGACATTTCAAATATAAAAAAAATGGGGCAACCCACTGATTTACCAATAGAGGATTTTATGTCCAGGAATATTATAACTGTAGCTTCTGATATGTTGATAACCGATGCGCGGCGAATACTTATTGATAACAAAATAGGAAGATTACCCGTTTATGAAGGGGGTAAGCTTCAGGGAATTATTCGAATAGATAACCTTTTGGATCATTATTACCTTAAGCTTGAAAGTATTAACCGCCAATACAAGGATGTAATTAATCATATGCATGAGGCTGTTACAGTAACTGACCCTGCAGGTCATGTTCTTTTATGGAATAAAAAAGCTGAATTAATCTATAACATAAGAGAAGAGGATATTATTTATAAAAAGCTTGAGGACTTCTTTCCCAATGCTTTAACCTTATCCGTCCTTGAAAGTAGAATTCCCATAGAGAATATTTACCATGCTCCTAAACCAAATTACTATGTAATCATAAGTGCTTTGCCTGTGTTCATCGACGGTGAATTTGTAGGTGTGGTTGCTACTGAAAAGGATATAACTGAGAACAGAAATCTATCTTTGAAGCTTGAAAATGCCAACTTCGAAATAGATTTACTAAAGGAAGAGGTAGAAAAGTTTACAAAGGAGAGCTTCTCTTTAGGAAAAATATTAGGTAAAAGCCCAGTAATAAAAAACAAGGTGCAACTAGCCAAGCATGTTTCCAAAACCAATACCAGTGTATTAATTGTTGGAGAAAGTGGTACTGGTAAGGAGGTCTTCGCCAGGGCTATTCATCAGAATAGTCAAAGGAAGGGATTGTTTATACCAGTGAATTGTAGTGCTATACCCGAAACCCTTTTTGAAAGCGAATTCTTTGGTTATATCGGTGGAGCCTTTACAGGGGCATTGAAAAACGGTAAGATGGGTTATTTTGAAGTTGCCAATAATGGCACCTTATTTTTAGATGAAATAGGTGATTTACCCCTGAATATGCAGGCAAAGCTTTTAAGGGTTTTACAGGAGGGAAAGGTCCACAGAATTGGAGCAGATAAACAGATAGAGGTGGATGTAAGAATTATATCTGCCACAAATAAAGACCTTAAAGAAATGGTAAAAGAAGGTAAATTTAGAGAAGATTTATTTTACAGATTAAATGTAGTGGAAATTCAACTACCCCCCCTAAGGAAACGTAAGGAAGATATTATCCTATTCTTCAATCACTTCCTAGAGGATATTTGTAGGAAAAACAACACCTTTATATCCTATGTAGAAAAGGATGTATTCAACATCTTGATTAATTATCATTGGAAGGGCAATATCCGTGAGTTAAAAAATACAGTAGAATATATGGTTGTAACTAGCCACAATCAACGATTAACTAAGGATCATATTCCCCATTATATTCTTGAAAGTACTAACGAATCTAAGGATACAACCTTAGAAGCTAATTTAGGGGACAACTTAAGGGTTTTGGAAATCAATATGATCAAGAAGGCTTTAAAAGAGTCTGGGGGTAATAAGGCAAAGGCGGCTAAGGTTTTAAATATCCCTAGAACTACATTATACTATAAGCTTCATCAATATAAAGAGGAATTAGATGTCGAAATTTAGACACTTGTCTAAAATTAGACAATGCTATATTTATTGGGAAACTGTTGTAATATAAAAAAAATTCAGTAGGATTATTACTAGAAAACTGAGCAGGTGTCTAAAAATAGACACCTTTTTTCATTTTATTGAAAATCCTTGAAATAGTTTAAAGGCAAAAGCTGTTGATATCCTAACCTTAATTAGTGATTCCTTCTTATCAAATTCCAAATTGGCATTAATATTGCAATAGAAGTACCTGACTCATTTGAATAACCTACCTAAAAAAATAGGAAGATAATGTTAATTAATAACTAATGAAAAATAAGTTGCATATTTATTCAAGATGTAATAAAATATTACTTAATACAATTTTATTGAAGCATTGGGAGTTGATTATTGCAATATTACCAAATATATTTCGCTATACGGCATATTTCGAGATTAATCTGCAAGATTACATATATAAAATTGCAATTAATTTCTATGAAGTAAAGCAACAAAGTATATTCTTCTTATTGGTGAGTGGCTATATTAAAGGGCTGTAGCCCTTAAGTAGGTTAACCCTTTTGCTACTAATGCTTTAGTAGAGAAGTATTAGATGAAATAATCTAAGATTATTTCATTATTATAATCAAAAGGAGGAATCAATATGAGTAAAAACAATGAACAATGGGGGAGTAGATGGGGCTTTATACTGGCTGCAATCGGTATGGCCATCGGAACAGGAAACATCTGGAGATTCCCTCGTGTGGCCGCTGCAAATGGCGGTGGTCCCTTTATTATTGCCTGGACAATCGCAATGTTTGTTTGGGCTATTCCATTACTCATGGGTGAGATGGTAATGGGTAAAAAGACAAGGCTTGGTACAATTGGGGCCTTCCGTGACTTCGTGGGTAAGAAGTATACATGGATGGGAACCTGGATTGCTGCCGTCTGTCTAGGAATTATGTTTTATTACTCCGTAGTTATGGGTTGGTGTGTTAAATACTTTACCTTGGCTTTAACAGGTACCTTTAACGCCGAAACCAACACCGAAGCTACAACGGCAATTTGGAACACCTTTACTACAACTCCTTGGCAAACCATACTATTCCATTTAATATCTATGGCAATAGCAGGCTTTATTATTTATAAGGGAGTAACAGCAGGTATAGAAAAGGCTTGTAAGATCATGATACCAGCCCTATTTACCTTATTAGTAGTAGCAGTTATCCGTGCTTTAACCCTACCAGGAGCTCTACAAGGTCTTGAATATTTATTTAGTCCAAAGCTTGAAATGCTTAAAGATCCTACAATCTGGCTTCATGCCTTTACACAGTCGGCATGGTCCACCGGAGCTGGATGGGGTTTCATCATCACCTACGCTGTATATGCCAGCTATAAGGAGGACATTGCTGGAAACTGTATGATTATGGGCTTTGGAGATCATATAGGAGCTTTAATAGCAGGTATGACAGTTCTACCAGCAATCTTTGCTTTATCTCCAACACCGGAATTTGCAAGTGAAGCCTTAGCTTCAGGTAACACAGGAATCACTTTTATTTATTTGGCACAGCTCTTTGGAAAAATGCCTCTAGGGAATGTTTTAGCAGCAGTTTTCTTCTTAGCTATGGCTATTGCAGCCTTATCTTCTCTACTACCAATGATTGAGGTAGGGGTTAGAAACTTTATGGATGCAGGAATGTCTAGGGAAAAAGCAACAAAGTTTGTTGTGGTTACCGGTTTTATACTGGGTATACCTTCAGCCTATAGCTTGAATTTTTTAGATAATCAGGATTGGGTTTGGGGTGTAGGCCTTCTTGTAAGTGGTTTATTTGTGGCCTTTGCCTTGATTAAGTTCGGATTAGAGAATGCAAGAACCAAATGGATCAATACAGAATGGGCGGATTTTAAAACAGGCAAATGGTGGAACGTCTGTATTATGTTATTCCCACTTTTCTTCGTGGCAGTAACTGGATGGTGGTTCTTACAAGCCCTTGAATGGTATCCTGGCAACTGGTGGCATCCATTTGAAACCTTCAGTCCGGGAACAATCATTTTCCAATTTGCAATTCTTTTAATAGGAGCATTATTAACCAATAACTGGCTTGCATCTAAAATAGGAGTAGGCGCAACTGAGCTGTATCCAATAGATAATAAATAAAGGGGGCTTTAATATGTCAGGTTCATCAATTGTAATGATGGTAATTGTACTTGGTTTCTATTTTGGAGGCTTCTTTGTACTAGTGAATAAAGCCTTCAACAATAAAAATACTCAATAATTAATGGTTAAATGGATTCTCTCCTAATTAGGGGAGAATCCAACTATAACATTGGAGGTGTGTAAATGAGAATTGAGGAGCATCCTATTTTAAACTTTAAAAGAGGTAAAAAAATTCGCTTCTTTTTTAATGATCAAGAAGTAGAAGGCTTCGAAGGAGAAACCATAGCAGCTGCCTTACATGCAGCAGGAGTTAAATCCCTCAGTCATAGTATAGAAAACCATAGACCTAGGGGATTATTTTGTGCAATCGGAAACTGTTCATCCTGTCTTATGGAAGTAAATGAAGAACCAAATGTGAGGATTTGTGTAGAAGAATTAAAGGATGGTATGAAGGTGAAAACTCAAAAAGGAAAGGGTGATATTCTATGAAGCCCGTTGAAATTTTAGTTGTAGGGGGAGGACCAGCAGGTCTATGTGCAGCTATTCAGGCTGCAGAAATGGGAAGCAAAGTACTGGTTGTAGATAGGAATAGAGCCCTTGGGGGGCAGCTTATAAAGCAAACCCATATGTTTTTTGGTTCAGAGAAGCAATATGCTTCCACAAGAGGCTTTGACATTGCCCAGATACTACTGGATAAAATAGATCAAATGGAAAATATTGAGGTTATGACCAATACAACGGTATTAGGACTTTTTGAAGATGGGGTTGCCACTCTAGAAAAGGATGGCAAGTATATAAAGGTTAAGCCAAAGGCAATTGTTGTAGGAACTGGTGCCAGCGAAAAAACCTTGGCCTTTCCTAATAATGATTTGCCTGGTATATATGGTGCAGGGGCAGTTCAAACCCTAATGAATGAGTATGGAATAAAACCAGGTAACAAAGTACTTATGATAGGGGCAGGAAATATTGGTCTAATAGTTAGCTATCAGCTAATGCAGGCAGGGGTACAGGTTGAAGCAATCGTAGAAGCCTCACCCACTATTGGTGGCTACTTAGTTCATGCCTCAAAAATTAGAAGAATGGGAGTACCAATTTACACGAAGTATTCTATAAAGGAAGCTATAGGAACTGAAGCAGTAGAAAAGGCTGTGATTTGGCAGCTAGATGATAAATGGCAGGGTATATCAGGAACAGAAAAGGAGCTAGAGGTCGATATTATTTGTATTTCTGTTGGTCTTTCACCATTGTCAGAGCTGTTATGGCAGGCTGGATGTGAAATGAAATATCTTCCTGAGTTAAGTGGATATGTTCCAGCAAGGGACGAAAATCTTCAGACCTCTGTAAAGGGAATTTTTGTAGCCGGAGATGTTTCTGGTGTTGAAGAGGCCAGTAGTGCTATGGTGGAGGGATATCTAGCAGGTATGTCTGCAGCTGCTTATTTAGGATATAGTCTTTATAATACGAAGGAGCTTAGAGAAGATTTATTACAGCAACTAAATTCCTTAAGACATGGCCCTGTGGGTGAAAGAATTAATAAGGGCATTGCCAGTATATTAATTCAAAGTGAAGCTGCTGCATCCACTGAGGCGTAAGATGAAAGGGGGCTATTAAATGTTAGAATCCACAGGTATTCCAACCCAACAGGACATTGATGGGGTTTTTCCATCTGAGGAACGAATGGCTAAAGGTCCTGTTGTAATTGTAGAGTGCTATCAAAATATACCATGTAATCCTTGCTATACAGCATGTAACACTGGCGCTATTAAGGAATTTGTTGATATCAATGATCTGCCCAATGTTGACCATAGTCTATGTAACGGATGTAGTCTATGTGTAAGCAACTGTCCTGGTCTTGCCATAATGGTTATAGATATCACCTTTTCAGAGGAAGAGGCCTTAATTAAACTACCCTATGAGTTTCTACCCCTCCCAACTGTTAACCAGGTGGTTAAAGGCTTAGATCGAGGAGGCCAACCAGTATGTGATGCTAGGGTTGTGAAGGTTATTAATAGTAAGGCCTTAGACAAAACGCCAATTGTTTCAATAGCGGTAGAAAAGCAATACGCTAAAGCTGTACGAAATATAAGAATGGGGGAATAGGTATGAAGGATAATACAATCATTTGCCGATGCTCCGATTTGACCCAGGGAGATATTAGGGAGCTTATTGCCAAAGGCTATAGAACCTTTGACGAGTTAAAGCGAATCAGTAGAATTGGAATGGGTCCATGTCAAGGTAGAACCTGTATGCAATTGGTTTTAAGAGAGCTTTCAATAGCAACAGGCAAGCCAATTTCAGAGCTGGCTCCTGGAACCTTTAGACCTCCAGTAAAGTCAATAAAATTAGGTGAAATACTTGAAGCCATAGAAGAAGGTGGTGAAGAAGCCCATGGTTAAAACAGCTGATGTAGTTATTATAGGTGGTGGAATCTCAGGTGTGGCCATAGCCTATAATCTTGCTAAAAAAGGGATTAAGGATGTTGTAGTTATAGAAAAAAATTATTTGGCAAGTGGTGCTACTGGTAGATGTGGTGCAGGTATTAGGCAGCAGTGGGGTACTGAGATGAACTGTAGAATGTCTAAATACTCCTGTGAAGCCTTTGAAACTTTAAAGGAAGATTTGGACTATGATGGAGATATTGAGTTTAAACAAGGTGGCTATTTAATAATCTCAAGTACAGAAAAGGAGCATGAGCAGTTTAAAAAGAATATTGCTCTACAGAATAGCTTAGGGATACAATCAAAGCTATTGACCCTCGATGAGGCAAAGGAAGTAGTCCCTTTCCTTAATACCGATGGCTTAATTAGTGCTACCTTCCATCAAAAGGATGGTCATTTAAATCCCTTCCATACTACTCAAGCCTATGCAGAAGCAGCCAAAAGATTAGGTGCCCAAATTCATACCTTCACGGAGGTAACTGATATCATTGTTGAGAATGGTAAGATTAAGGGAGTTAAAACCAATAGGGGAGATATCGCCACCAACGTGGTAGTAAATGCTGCTGGGGGATATTCACAATTAATCGGCAATATGGTAGGCTTAGAGCTACCTGTATTCTCAGAGAGACATCAAATACTGGTAACAGAGGCTGTTGAGCCAATTCTAGATCCAATGGTGATGTCCTTCTCATTAAACCTTTATTGTCAGCAGGTACCCCACGGTGGCTTTATCATGGGTAGAGGTGATGAAGGAGAACCAAGGGATTTAAGAATAACCTCTGGCTGGCATTTTGTTGAAGAAATGACAAAAACCATAACGAGGGTTCTTCCGCCATTAAAGAATGTTCGATTTTTAAGGCAGTGGGCTGGGCTATATAACATAACTCCAGATAGGCAACCTATATACGGACCGGTTGATGAGGTAGAGGGCTTTTATTTAGCCATTGGCTTTAGTGGACATGGCTTTATGTTGGCTCCAGCAACTGGTATCGTCATTGCTGAATCTATTATAGGAGAGAAAACTACCCTTCCAATCGATATGCTTCACATTAACAGGTTTAAAGAAGGAAATCTTATTTTTGAACCTTCCGTAGTATAATGAATATATGGAGTTCTTAGCATATACTATGATACATTGAATATTTTATTGGAAGTTTATGGTAAGTAAGTGGAAGAAAGTGAAAATATTAACGATTTTTCTATAGTTTTTATACTTTAATGAATGTATTTAACTTATGGTCTTCTTATTTACATGGTTTGTAAAAAGATATATCATAGTATATAGGTATTTTAAAGTAAAGGTGGTTATGAAGATGAAGGTGTTAATGAAAAATGATGAGGTCTGTATTGGGTGCGGCCTTTGTGAAGAGGTCTGTTCTAAGGCATACTTTAAGGAGAATCATTCGTCTAAGTCAGCCATTCAAGTTGCAAAGGGAGAGACAAATGAAATTAATGTCTGTAATCAATGTGGTGTTTGCATTGATATTTGCCCTGTATTGGCAATAACAAGAGATAAGAATGGCGTTGTGAGAATTAACAAAAAGGAATGTGTAGGCTGCTTCATGTGTGTTGGCTTTTGCCCACAACTATCAATGAGACAGCATGACGACTATATCGAACCCTTTAAGTGTATTGCCTGTGGCCTCTGTGGAAAGGATTGTCCAACGAATGCAATATGGATTGAAGATGTAGATAAAGAACCGATGGAGAAACTATAGATTTTAAGTAATAAGTAATAAGTAATAAGTTTAAGCCTAAACCTTAAAACCTATTATCTATTACCTATAACCTATTACTTGATTTTAGAAAGGGGCTGTAAAATGTTTGATGTAAAGTCTATAAAGGCAGAACATAAGCTTTTGGCTGAATATACATATGAGCCAGCAAAGCTTAATAGAGGATACACCGATAAGACCTTATACGTAAATATTGGTGAAAACCAAATTAAAGAAAAGAATGTTTCTAAAGAAATGAAGGAAAAGTTTATTGGAGGTAAGGGCTATGGTCTCCGTTACCTATGGGACGCAACAAAACCCGATACTAAATGGAATGACCCAGAAAATGAAATTGTCATAGCTGGTGGCCCATTATGTGGTATTACTCAATATCCTGGTGCTGGTAAATCCCTAGTAGTTACCATATCGCCAATGACTGATTTAGTAATAGACAGTAATGTTGGTGGGTATTTTGGACCCTTCTTGAAATTTTCTGGCTTCGATGCCATGGAGATTCAAGGAAAGGCCGAAAAGGATATCATCATCTATATTAACGGAAATGATGGGAAAATAACCATTGAAGAAGCCCCACTGGAAGCTATCGATGGACATGTTATTTCTGAACAGCTTACAGAAATGTATGCAGACAATGAGGAAGATAAAAAGAATATATCTGTTATTTCTGCTGGAACTGCTGCAAACCATGCAAATATTGGACTATTGAATTTCTCCTTTTATGACTTGAGAAGGGGTGTCACAAGACTAAAGCAAGCAGGTAGAGGTGGAATTGGTAGAGTATTTAGAGATAAGAAAATCAAAGCTGTAGTCATTAAATTTAAAGGAACAAAGGGTAACCTAAATAATCCTGCTGATCAGAGTCTTATCAACAAAGCAGGGATAAAGCTTCATAAGCAAATTCATGATTACGATGATGTACAATGTAGAATGAGACAAATTGGTACAGCCAATATTATTGAAGTAATGGACCAATATGATTTATTACCTGTCCATAACTATCAATATGGAAATCATCCTGATACTTATAAAATAGCTTCAAATGTATTTGTTGAAAAATTCATAACCCAAGGAATGCCTGATGGATGTTGGTTTGGATGCTCTTTATCCTGTGCTAAGGCTGCTGATAAATTTGAAATTCAAACGGGTCCATACAAAGGACATCTTGTAACGGTTGATGGTCCAGAGTATGAAAACGCCGCAGGCTTAGGGGCCAACTGTGGAATCTTTGACCCACGATTAATTCTTGAGGCCAACTTCTACTGTGATACCTACGGAGTAGATACCATATCCTTTGGTACAATTTGTGCCTTTGCAATGGAATGCTATGAAAGAGGGATTATAGATAAAGAGGCTACTGGAGGCTTAGACCTTAGATTTGGAAATGGATTAGCTCAATTAGAGTTATTGCACCAAATGTCCAGAGGTGAAGGCTTTGGAGCTAAAATCGGCCTAGGTGTTAAAAAGCTTAAGGAGATTTTTGTTAAGGAGCATGGTGCCGATGCCGACTTCTTAAATGAAATCGGAATGGAACAAAAGGGCCTTGAGGTATCTGAGTACCTTCCGAAGGAATCTTTAGCTCAACAGGGAGGTTACGGTTTAACCAATAAAGGTCCACAGCATGACGAAGCATGGTTAATCTTTATGGATATGGTAAATAACCAAATTCCAACCTTTGAGGATAAAGCGGAAGCCCTACATTATTTCCCTATGTTTAGAACCTGGTTTGGTTTAATGGGATTATGTAAGCTTCCTTGGAATGATACTTCCCCACCAGATAATCACTTAACAGATGAACCAGCAAAAATGCCTGAACACGTTCAACATTATGTAAATCTCTACAATGGTGTAACCGGCAGCAGTATCGATAAAAATGAGTTAATCCTTCAGTCTGAAAGGGTATATAATTTCCAAAGAGTATTCAATATTCGTAGAGGTAAGGGTCTAAGGAAACAAGATGCAATGCCTTATAGAGCAATGGGACCTGTTACCATTGAAGAGTATGAATCAAGACAAGAAAGATACGATCAGCAGTTGGTGGAGCTTTTAGGTTATAACCCTGAAGGTAAAACTACAAAAGAAAAAATCAAAGTAATGAAGGAATATCGACTAGACCAATATGAGAAGCTTACCGACGCAGTTTATAAGAGAAGGGGCTGGACACCCAATGGAGTGCCAACCAAAGAACATTTAAAATCCATCGGAATGGATTTACCAGAGTTATTTGAAGTGGTAGATAAGCATATGTAAACCAGAGTTCTAGGTGGGTGGCGGATTTAACCGCTGCCTTACCTACTATTGTTTGGGGAGGTTTGTTATGATTAAGGTGAATACAAAGGATTTTGAATGGGAAGAAGGCTTAACTGTTCAAAGGCTTTTAGATAAAAAAAAGTATACCTTTACTAAAATAATTGTAAAAATAAATGGTAATATTATCAATAAGGAAGATTATGACTCAACCATTATCAATGATGGGGATGATGTTAAAGTAATCCATCTTTTGGCTGGTGGATGATTATTAAGGTAGAGCAACCGATGCTCTACCTTTAAGTATATATCAAAGGAGGGTAGATTAATGAATGAGGTTCTAATAAGAATATTGGATTATTTAAAGGAAGATCCTATAAGAAACTGTAACATCATCTATTTCGCAGAAAACTATCCTATAAGCTTTTATGAAAGAATGGGAAACTCTGTAATAGTTAAGGGGATCAGTGACAGACCTTGGGTTTATATAAGCTGTGGAGATGAGAAGGAGCTACATCAATTAAAAGAGTTCATCAAGGATGAGGATAAGAATTTTGCTATCATAGAAAATTGGATGATCCCCATTCTGACAGAAGGAAAGGAAACAAAATGGCGATTAAGCTGTGGGAAGCTTTATCTACCTGAGGAAATTAAAATCCCTGACAGAGATTATAGGACAGAACCACTAATAGAAAGTGATGCAGAGGTAATTTATTATAATTCAGATTATAAAGAGTTTCTAAGCATAGAATATATTAAAGATCGTATCAAGCATGGTATTGGCTCCTGCATAAAAATAAATGGTAATCCCGTTGCTTGGGGAATTACCCAAGATGATGGAGCAATTGGATTCCTTCATGTAATGCCCCAGCATCGTGGTAAGGGCTACGCCAAAATCGTTACGATAGATATCATTCATAAACTTCGAGATAGGGGCTTGTTACCCTTTGTACATATTGAGGAATCCAATAGTAAATCTATGCCATTAGCCCAGACCTTAGGCTTCAAATTTGATAGGGATATAAATTGGTTTGAGGTGTTATAATTATCTCATACCAACATTTTGACAAGGATAGTATTTTGTGCTAATATCAAATGATAATACCACTGGTAAGGAGGAATATTTATGGCAGTTGAATTTGATAATAAGAAGGAAGTAACTGGTACCTCCAACTTTATTCATCGAATAATTGATAAGGATTTGGAGGAAGGGGTTTATGGCAATAGAGTGCATACCAGATTTCCACCAGAACCAAATGGCTATCTACATATTGGTAGTGCCTATGCCATCAACATTAACTACAGCATTGCAGAAAAATATAATGGGAAGTTTAATCTAAGGTTTGATGATACCAATCCTAAAAAGGAAGACACTGAATACGTTGACTCAATTATAGAAGATGTTAAGTGGCTGGGCTGTGATTGGGAGGATCGGCTATTTTACGCCTCAGATTACTTTGAAGATCTCTACCAATGCGCAATTAAGGTAATTAAGAAGGGAAAGGCCTTTGTTTGTGATCTCTCCTTCGAAGAGCTAAGGGAGTATAGAGGAACCCTAACGGAGGCCGGCAAAAACAGCCCCTATAGAGATCGTTCCATTGAAGAGAATTTAGATCTCTTTGAGAGAATGAAAAATGGAGAATTTCCTGAAGGCTCAAAAACCCTTAGGGCAAAGATTGATATGTCTTCTCCCAATACCAATATGAGGGATCCTGTACTATATAGAATCACCTATGCCCATCATTTTAGAGCAGGAGATCAGTGGTGTATCTATCCAATGTACGATTACGCCCATCCGATCTCAGATGCTTTAGAAAACATTACCCATTCCCTATGCTCGATGGAGTTTAAAAACCATAGACCCCTCTATGATTGGTTTTTACAAGAATTAGATTTTAAAACCCCTCCAAAGCAAAGGGAGTTTGGACGAATGAATCTAATGGGGGTTGTTACAAGTAAAAGATATCTTAGAGAGATGGTTGAAGGAAATTATGTAGATGGCTGGGATGACCCAAGACTATCTACCCTTAAGGGCTTAAGAAGAAGGGGCTATACCCCTGAGGCCATCAGGACCTTCTTAGGAGAAATAGGAGTATCAAAGGACAATAGTACCGTTGACTTAGCGATGTTGGAGCATTTTATAAGGGAGGACTTAAAGCTAAAGGTAGAAAGAAGAATGGCCGTCTTAAATCCTTTAAAGGTTGTCATAACCAATTATCCAGAGGGTCAGGTTGAATGGTTGGATGCTGAAAATAACCCAGAAAATCCAGATATGGGTTCTAGACAAATTCCTTTTTCACGAGAGATTTATATCGAAAGGGAAGACTTTATGGAGAACCCTCCAAAGAAGTATTTCCGTCTTTTCCCTGGTAACGAGGTAAGATTAAGACATGCATACTTTATAAAGTGTGAAGAGGTTATTAAGGATGAAGAAACCGGAGAAGTGATGGAGCTTAGATGCACCTATGACCCAGAAACCAAAAGTGGTACAGGATTTACAGGTAGAAAGGTTAAGGGTACCCTTCACTGGGTGTCAGTACCCCATGCAGTAGAAGCAGAGGTTAGATTGTTTGACAGGCTATTATTAGATAGTGAAGGTACTGCTGGTAAGGATTGGAGGGAAATTCTCAATCCAAACTCTTTAGAGATTTTATTAAAATCTTATCTGGAACCATCTTTTGCTGATTGTATAAAGGAAGATAAATTTCAATTTTTAAGACATGGTTATTTCTGTGTGGATTCTAAATACTCCACTGCAGAAAAGTTAGTTTTCAACAGAATTGTTTCATTAAAGGAGTCCTTTAAATAAGTGTAGAAAGGTAGAGATTTTATCTCTCCCTTTTTCTGTTTTTTTTGTAGAATTACTAAATTTTATCAAGAAAAAACGATGCTAAAATGGAGTTAATTTGATATAATTAATGTAGCTTTTGATTTAAAACCTATTACTTCATTGAAGGGTAATATTCGTAAAAATACTGTAATTAACGATACTAAAATTTATGGTTTTCTAATCATAGGGTAGGAGTGAAGGCATGTTTAGTCCAATAAAAAGCACTAAAGTATATGAATTGGTTATAGAACAAATTCAAAACATGATCGCAAATGGAGATTTAAAAAAGGGAGACAAACTGCCATCGGAAAGACAATTGGCAGAACAGCTTATGGTCAGCAGAACATCCGTTAGGGAAGCTTTAAGGGCTCTTCAAATAATCGGTTTAATTGAAGTAAGACAGGGAGATGGCAACTTTATAATGGAGAGCTTTGACCACTGTTTATTTCAGCCCCTTTCAGTGATGTTTATGCTTCATGAAAGTAGGCCTGAGGAGATTGTGGACTTAAGAAGAATTATTGAGATGGAGACTGCTTCCTTGGCAGCAAGAAGAGGAACCGATGAAGAGATAAGAGAGATGGGCTTATTAATAGAAAAGCTAAAAGCCTATAATGATCTACAGGATGAGAAAAATAGTGTTAAGGTAGATAAAGAGTTTCATTACATGATAGCCCAGGCTTCTAAGAATTTTCTTTTACTAAATATCTTGAATGTTATATCATCCTTAATGGATAATTTTATAGAAAATGCCCGTGGGATGATCCTCACCAATCAAAAGAATAAAATTCTACTAGTAGATCAGCATGAAAATATCTACAAGGCAATAGCCAACAGAGATCCAAAGGCAGCTTCTGAGGCCATGAGGGTACATATTGAACTGATTATTCAAGAATACTTATATAAGCTTAAATAATGAATCAAAATTTTATAACCCCATTAATTTATGAAGGATGAGTCCTACTAAAATAGTAGATTCATCTTTTATTCTAATTGAGTTATGTTAATCTATTAACTAATTCATATAAATATCCTTCAATGGAGCCAGCGGAAGATTGATCATTCTGGATAGTCCTATAATAGTATATAGCAAAAATCTAGATAATAGATGGTAATATAAAAAAATGTAGAATAATGTTTGTGAAAATAAAAATTAATATTGTAATATTTAAAAGATTATGATAATTTAATAGTAGAGTGGTAAGACCATATTACCATAATAAATTCTTCTAGAGGAAAAGGTTTTCAAGTTATTGAATAAACCTTTTCATTATAGCTATATTGGTAATACCATAGTACCATATTACAAGGAGGGAATTTATGGAAATTGTCGTATGTATTAAACAAGTACCTGGAACTACAGAGGTAAAGGTGGATGATAGAGGGAATCTTATCAGAGATGGAATAGACTCTAAAATGAATCCATATGATTTGTATGCTGTTGAAAGTGCCCTAAAGATTAAAGAGGACAAGGGTTGGAAGGTTAGTGTGATTACAATGGGTCCTCCTCAATCGGAGGCAGTTATTAGAGAAGCCTTCATGATGGGGGTGGATGATGGTTATCTATTGACGGATAGAAAATTCGCTGGTGCTGATGTATTGGCAACTTCCTACACACTATCACAGGGTGTTAAGAAAACTGGTAACCCACAATTAATTATTTGTGGAAAACAAACAACAGACGGTGATACAGCTCAGGTTGGTCCTGAAATGGCTGAATATCTTGGAATTCCCCATGTGGCCAATGTCAAGAAGATCCATGAAGTAAAAGAAAATTCTATAATAGTGGATCTAGACATGGCAACAACATTAGAAACAGTAGAAATTCAATATCCATGTCTTATAACAGTAGAAAAGGGTATCTTTCAGCCTAGGCTACCTTCCTATAAAAAGAAAAAGGAAACTATTAAAAAGCAAATATTTACCTATAGTTTAAAGGATTTAACCGATACGGATGAAGTAAATTATGGAGCCAGTGGTTCACCAACCCAGGTGGAAAGAATATTTCCGCCAGATGTAAACAATGATAAAGAAGTTTGGACTGGTGCTGGAGATGATCTGGGAAAAAGGCTATTTAAGAAGTTAGTCGAATTGAAATTCATGTAACAAACATCAAATGAAATAGGAGGGATTTTATGGCGGGTATAGTTGTTAATCAACAAAAGATTACTGACATTGATGGTGCAATTGGTTTATGTCCATTTAATGCTATTGAGTATAAAGATCACCAGGTTCAAACAAACGCTGCCTGTAAAATGTGTATGATTTGTGTTAAAAAGGGACCGGATGGTGCATTTACATATATAGAAGAGGCAAAAAAGGAAATTAATAAGGATCTGTGGAAGGGCATTGCCGTTTATGTAGATCATTTAGATGGTGACATCAATCCTGTTACCCATGAGTTAATAGGTAAGGCTAGAGAGCTGGCTGGAAAAATTAATCATCCTGTATATGCTGTGTTCATTGGTAGCAATATTCAAGAAAAGGCAGAAGAGCTTTTACATTATGGAGTGGATGAAATTTTTGTATATGATGAGCCAGGATTAAAGGAATTTAAAATCGAACCCTACACTGTTGCCTTTGAGGATTTTATTAACAGAGTAAGTCCTTCAACGGTTTTGGTGGGAGCTACTACCCTAGGTAGATCTTTGGCTCCTAGAGTTGCAGCAAGATTTAAAACCGGCTTAACGGCTGATTGTACAATTCTAGATATGAAAGAAAATACTGATTTAGTCCAAATTAGACCTGCCTTTGGTGGAAATATTATGGCCCAAATTATTACACCAAACCATCGGCCACAATTCGCAACCGTTAGGTATAAGATATTTAATGCTCCAGAAAAGAGTGAGGTTGTAAAAGGAAAGATCACATCCTGTAGTCTTCCTAATGAAAAGCTAGAATCTAAAATTAATATTCTTCAAATTAATCAAAAGGAAGCTGAAGAAAGCATCTCTGATGCTGAAGTAATTGTTGTGGCTGGTAGGGGTATTAAAAAAGAAAAGGATCTAGATTTGGTCTATAAGCTAGCTGATGCCCTTGGCGGACAGGTGGCTTGTACTAGGCCTCTTATAGAGGCTGGCTGGGGAGACCCTCGAAAGCAGATAGGATTAAGTGGAAGAACAGTACGACCTAAGCTAATAATTACCTGTGGAGTTTCTGGATCTGTTCAGTTCAAGGCGGGTATGAGTAATTCTGAAGTAATTATAGCCATCGATGAAGATCCTAAGGCAGCAATATTTGATGTAGCCCATTATGGAATCGTTGGAGATATTTATCAAGTTATTCCAACTTTATTAGAAGAAATTAAATCAGTATAGGGGTGAAATGATGAACTTTAAAAAAATAGATGAGAAGGATATCCAAGCTCTTAAAGCTATTGTTGGTGAAGATAAAATTTATGTAGGTGAAGACATAAATGAGGACTTTAGTCATGATGAACTGGCCAGTGTAAAGAGGATGCCAGAGGTATTAGTTGAAGCTAAAACAACTGAAGAAGTATCGCAAATTATGAAGTATGCATACGATAATAACATCCCTGTTACCCCTAGAGGTCAGGGTACTGGCCTAGTGGGAGGCTCTGTAGCCCTCCATGGTGGGATCATGCTTAATATGAGTAAAATGAACAAAATTTTAGAAATTGACGAAGAGAATTTAACCCTTACTGTTGAGCCAGGTGTATTACTTATGGAGATTAATAAATATGTAGAAACCTTTGATCTTTTCTATCCACCAGATCCAGGAGAAAAGAGTGCTACCATTGCAGGGAATATAAATACCAATGCAGGTGGCATGAGGGCTGTAAAGTACGGGGTTACAAGGGAGTATGTTAGAGGTTTAGAGGTAGTTCTACCAAACGGAGAGGTTATCGAAGTTGGCGGAAAAATTGTTAAGAATAGCTCTGGTTATAGTCTTAAGGACATCATCGTAGGTTCAGAGGGAACCTTAGGTATTGTAACAAAAGCTATTCTAAGATTATTACCTTTACCTAAGAAGACCATTAGTTTATTGGTACCTTTTAATAGTCTAGAAGAGGCCATTGAGACAGTACCAAAGGTTATTAAATCGAAATCTGCTCCAACTGCAGTTGAATACATGGTTAGGGATACCATTTTATCTGCTGAAGAATTTTTAGGTAAGCCCTTTCCAGACAAATCCTCAGATGCGTATCTTCTATTATCCTTTGATGGAAATTCAAAGGAAGAGATTGAAAAGAACTATGAAAAGGTTGCAGAACTCTGCATTGAGTCTGGTGCTTTAGATGTTTATATATCTGAAACTCAAGAGCGTCACGAGGCAATTTGGTCAGCAAGAGGTGCCTTCCTAGAGGCTATTAAGGCATCAACTACTGAAATGGACGAATGCGACGTTGTTGTACCAAGAAATAAAATAGCTGAATTTGTTAAGTATTCAAATGACCTTCAGAAGGAATTTAATGTAAGGATTAAGTCCTTTGGCCATGCTGGTGATGGAAACCTTCATATATACGTATTAAGGGATGATTTATCACAGGAAGCATGGGATAAGAAGCTTTCTGAAGTATTTGACTGTATGTATAAAAGAGCAAGGGAATTAAATGGTCAAGTTTCAGGTGAGCATGGTATAGGCATTGCAAAAATGGAATACTTAAGACAATCCTTTTCGGAGCCACAATTGGCTATTATGAGGGGAATAAAGGCAGCCTTTGATCCAACGGGAGTGTTAAATCCGGGTAAGGTAATCCTATAAAATTCTAAAACTGGAGTGGGGTACAACTACATTGAGTAGTAGTCCCACTCTTTTTTTATATACTGAAAAAAGAAAATTTTATTACTATAAAGGCTTTTTTATGCCATTCAGCCTTGGTATAATTTAGATAGCAACTCTTATCACTAAGGAGAAGAAACCAATGAATTTCCATAAAAGATCTAAAAAAACTACTTGGATATTTGTATGTTTGGCATTTTCACTGTATCTATTTTTTATGATATATGTACTTTTTATAAGTTCTTATTATAATAGAACTCCCGGAAGGGTTGGATTCAATATAATACCCTTTAAAACCATAATCCAATATATTATGAACCTTAAATATTACACTATAGAAAATGTCCTTACGAATCTTTTAGGCAATATAGTTGTATTTATACCCTTGGGATTTTTCATACCCTCTATATTCAAAACTTTAAGAAGTGGTGTTCAAACAACTATATCAGTTCTTATAATAACCTTCGTAGTAGAAACCTCCCAACGAGTCCTTCAAGTGGGAAGCTTTGATATAGACGATATTATTCTAAATTCAATTGGAGGCTTAATAGGCTACTTTATTTTTTATATATCATTTAATAAGAATGAACAACAATCAAAATAATCAATCATTGATAGGAGATTAACTTTATGGATCAGAATATAATTACTAAAAACCTACCCTTTTTTACATCCTGGAGTGGTGGCAAAGATTCCACCCTAGCCCATTATAGAGCTTTGAAAAATGGGGGTGAAGCAAAGGCTCTATTTACGATGTTTACTGAGGAAGATACCCATTCAAGATCCCATGGATTACCTAAAGAGGTTCTAATAGCCCAGGCTAGATCGTTAAATATTCCCTTTGTTTGCAAAGGTGCCACCTGGCAAAGTTATGAGGAGGTATTTGTTAAAGTTCTTCATAACTTTAAGGAATCAGGAATTCAAATGGGTGTATTTGGCGATATTGATTTAGATGAGCATCGTCAATGGCAAGAGAAGGTATGCAAAACAGCAAATGTTAGACCCTATTTACCTCTTTGGAAGGAAGAACGAAGAAAGCTTTTATTGGAGTTTATAAACTTAGGCTTTAAAACCATGATTATAGCAGCTAAGGATAAAGTTATGCCCAAAAGCTTCTTAGGTAAAACGATGGATTTATGTCTTGTGGAAGAAATAGAAAAATTAGGAGTGGATGCCTGCGGAGAAGAAGGGGAGTTCCATACAGTTGTTTATGATGGACCCATATTCTCATATCCTCTTTATCTGAAGCTAGGAGAAAAAGTATTGAAGAATGGTTACTGGTTTCAAGAGGTAATGTTGAAATAATGGCGTATTTTTCTATAATATAAACATACCAATGATCGATTATAAAGGGGTAATTAAATGACAGAGGAAAGAGGAAAAATAGAGGCAACCCTACAGTGTTTTTTGCTGGCCTAGACAACATGGATTAAATTTATCGATTATTGTAATCTGCTGAAAATAGAGGGTGAATGGTGTATCTTTAATAAAATATGGTTTACTGAGGTCTTTAAAGAACGATAGCATACCTCAGGGATGTTAAATTAAACACCACTGATGGTATCTCGAAAGGGATTAGTCTGTGGTGTTGTTATTCCATTTATTACTCCTAGATATAGTTTACATAATATTATACTATTAAACTAGAACTGTAAAAGGGAGGTAATAATGTAATGAAGAAAAACCAAAGATACATGGTGTTTCTTATAGTATTGATGTTTGCCCTTACCCCTGTTGCTGGTTTTGGTGCGCAAATTCATAGGGTTTCATTTGGGGAAAGCTTATTTTCTATTTCTCAAAAATATGGAGTCACCTATGATGAAATCGCTACTCTTAACAAGTTCTTAATAGCACCAGATAGAGTCTTCAACAGGCAGGTATTATTAATACCTAGGGACAAAGTTAATACCTATAGAGTAAAAGCCGGTGATACCTTATTTAAAATAGCTAGTAGCTATAAGCTATCAGTATTAGAGTTGGCTGCTGCCAATAAAATATCTGATGTTAATAGTATTCAGGTGGGACAATTACTGCATATTCCAGAAAAAACAGTAAATAGCCCTACACCACCAGTAACCCCTCCAGCTAATAATAGTTATACAGTAAAAAGGGGAGACACTCTATACAAAATTTCTTTGGCAAAGGGTACAACAGTAGGGGAATTAGCTAAGGTAAATAATATCAAAGATACAGATATTTTATATATTGGCCAACAGTTAATCATACCCCCTCCAGTAAAAAAACAACCAGAAAAAGAGTTTCAATTAACGGTATCACAATTAGTAAAAATGTATACAGATCACTTCTTTTTAAAGGGTAAGGGCTATGATAGAAAAATTGCTTTAACCTTTGATGATGGTCCAAACAAAATCTATACACCACAGATTTTGGATATCTTAAAGAAGTACAATGTTAAGGCCACCTTCTTCATCATGGGTTCAAAGGCTGAAGCCAGTCCTGAACTGGTTAGAAGAATCGTTAATGAGGGTCATGTTATTGGAAACCATACATGGAATCATCCAGATTTAAGAAAAGTCGATATGAGTAAATTTATGACTGAACTTGAAAGTACGGAGAAGGTTATCGAAGATCTTACAGGAAAGAAAACTGCTTTAATAAGACCACCCTATGGGGCAATAAATCAAGAAAAGCTTGAAACCTTAATTTCAATGAATTATAAAACAATAAACTGGTCTGTTGATTCGGTTGATTGGAGAGATCAAGAGGTAGATAAAATTCTTGTAAATAGCTTTAAAACCATTCGAACAAATGATATCGTATTATTCCATGATTCCAGTGGTGAAGGGGTAAGCATGCAGGCAACTGTAGATAGTCTTCCAGAGCTTATTGAAACATTAAAGCTCCATGGCTATAGCTTCGAAACAGTAGATGAATTGTTGGATATAGAAGCATATAAATAAGTATATGATATGAGGCCTCCCTTTATAGGGAGGTTCTTAAAACTTTAAAGTATTGCATTGTAAACTGTTGAATTTATGTAAAAATGGTTATCTTTTAGGAGGATATAATATTGACATGTTGTGACAAATAATGATAGAATTTCGAGGTAGACTCTTTAGGTTATTGCATAAATATACACGGGACATAAATTGAGGAGGAGATTATATGAGACAAGCTAAAAAAGTTCTATTGCTGGTTTTAATGGTGAGTCTTATAATGTCAGTTATTGTAGGCTGTTCATCCAAACGGGATGTTGAAGAGGTTATTAGTATGGGAGCCTTAGAAGGAAACACCTTTACCAATGATTATTTTGGTTTTTTTGTAGAGATACCAGAGGAGTGGATAATAGCTTCAGAAGAAGAAATTGCAACAATTACCAATGCAGGTAAAGATCTTATTGTTGGTGAAGATGAAGAAAAAGAAAAAGAATATGATCTTTCTATGGAACAAACCCTAAATATGATTTTTGCTTTTAAGTATCCTCTTTCTTATACAGAAGGCTTTAATCCTAGCTTCTTAACTATGGCTGAGAACCTAGATCTTCTTACAGGGTTAACCATTAAGGATGGAGCTGACTATTTAGCTAATATGGAGGAAGTAATTAAGTTGACAGGAATGCCTTATGTATTTAAGGAGGTATATACTGAAAATATTGGTGGTAGAGAATTCCACGTATTAGAATCCTATGTTGATATCGGTGTGGCGAAAATCATTCAAAAGAATTATTCAGCAATTATCAACAAATATGCCCTAGTATTTAGTGTATCCTATTCTAATGAAGCAGAAGAAATGGAAGTAAAAGAAATACTTAATTCCTTAAAATTTCAGTAAATACTAATCTAGAAAAAAACTGATATCTTTAGTCGGATATCAGTTTTATATTTTACAAGATTTTTATTTTATACCTTAATTGACCCTCCGTCAAGTATGGTGATCTCATCAAAGGATTTAAGCTCTTCCATTACCTTAAATAGAGCTCGATCCTTCTCCTTGGCTTCTATCATGATGTCAAAATTTCTATTGATTTCCTTAGCAATCTGAATAAAATCCATTAAAAAGCTGGTATCTATATAATCAGCATGGGCCTTTGGTTGCTTTTCACATTTTGGGCTTGATGCATGTATCTTAGGAGGGTAAGCTTGGCCAGTCCATGTATTAAATATATCCTCCAATAAATCCAATAAATTTTCTCCTTCATTATTACACCAATGATGATGTATATCTAAGACCATTGGTATATTCAACTCTTTACATATCCATAAAACTTCCTTAGCAGTATAAGATTTATCATCATTCTCTAATATGATACGATTCCTTATATTTTCATTTAATCTATGAAACTGCTGTATAAACCTCTCTATAGATTTTTCTTTGTTTCCATAGGTCCCACCCACATGCAAAACTAATTTGCCATCAATAGGGTTGATACCCATTGCATTAAAAATATTGTCATGGTACTCTAAATCCTTAATGGAAGAAGTTAATACACCTTCTTCGGTTGTATTGATGACTGTAAAGTGATCGGGATGAGCACTAACTCTAAGATTATGTTCTTTAATATAGTCACCGATAATCTTGTATTGAGCCCTAAAGGGTTCTATATAATCCCAATCAAAAACTTCATCATGGGTTACTAATGGTACTAGCTTAGAAGTAAATCTGTAGACTTTAATATCATGGGCCCTATTATAGATCAAAATTCTTCTAGTAGCATCTAGATTCTCACCAACTAAATGCTTAAGTTTGTAAAGTTGGGTATCTACGTCAGGTAGCTGTGAAAAACGCTTATAGGTTACGGTTTTATTTGGTGAAGCATTCTTCAAATTTAATGGCAATGCAACATATCCAAAGTGAATAATCAAGGCTTTCACCCCATTTCATATTTGTATTTTGATGTTATCTAATGAGTTTTATATATTTTACCCTAAAATAATAGCTAAAATGTCTAAATAGAATAATTGAAAACTATAGTGTTTTTCAGTGGAGCACACACGAAGTGTCCTTCAGTGGTGTACAATATAGTTCATTCTTGACTAAATATTAAAGCAATGTCGATAAAGAGTTGCAAGACATTTCGACATTTTGAAATGTTGTCGAAGGTTGTTTTCGACATAGAATCTCCGTAGTAAAAATCGACATCGACATTAAGAATCATAATAAATTCATATTGGTAATATATAACAAGCTCTATCCAATATAAAGTTAATAATTTAACAAACTCTGTGGATAAAGGATAAAGTTATACACAAGAGATGCAAAGCAATTTATTACTATAATGGATTAATTCCTTAGGTTTGTTAGTTTGCTGTTCCTTTGATATAATAAAGTTAACTGATTAAAAGGAGCTGATATTAATGAAAAGAACCTTAATAGTTATCATGATTATTTTTCTCATCACATCATTGACTGCAGCCTGTGGAGAAAAGGGAAATTCAATAGAGTTAGATAATTCAGAGGGTAATTTAACAGCTGATAATAGTGCAGAAGAGGCCGATGATCATAATGGTGATGCAAATGAAGCAGCTGATGATCAAAAGGATGTATCTCAGGATGATGAAGATGTGAAAGATGACTATATGGAGTATGAAGAGATTTATATGTTGGATAATGATATAACAATCCTTTTTGGTGAGTATACCAAAATAAAGATTAAGACCAAGGATGGTGAGGAGTATATCAGCGACGATTTTTCATCTATACCAGTTTTATCTCCAGACCAAAAGAGATTAGCTTTTATATCACCCTATGAGTTTGAAACCTTAGGGGAGCTTCATATATATGATATTGATAGTAAAACTAAATCAACGATTATCAAAACCATTGATATAGGCGATCAATCATCTGTTAAGCTTGTAAAATGGTTGGATGATAGATACCTTCTAACAATAATAGGCTATGCTTATGGAACAGTAAGTCGTGGTGGCAGCCTATATATCTACGATACAAAGGAAAATAATTATAAACTATTGTTAGAAAAAGAGGATGAAAATAGAAGAGAGATTATGGATTTGGTTATCAAACCTTCTGAAGTAACCATCATGTATGCAAAACATGATGAACAATACATGGAGTATAAAGTTGAAGAAGAAGTCTTTACTATTAATGAATTGCTAGAGATGATTAAAAAATAAAGTAATCTATATAAAAAAACATAATAATAAATACCAATATTTGTAAGAAAACATAGTTCTTTTATTATAATGATAAGTAATCGGATAAGGCAGGATGTGGTTGCCAACTTACTCATATATCTCTAATCTGCTATCTAGATAGGAATAAAGACCAAAAAAATAATCACCCTGCACCGCCAAGGATAGTGATTATTTTAATAAATTAACTATTCTTGGTAACCGCACCTTGCGGAACCGATTACCTTTAAATATGTTATACCATATAATTACAATATGTAAACCTTAATTGCCTCAAATAGAAGAGACCTAAGATCATAGAATAAAAGGGGTAGGTACAAAATCCACTAAAAATTACCCTATATAAACATCAATCTAACTATTCTTTAAATGTATATTTAGGGAATAGTTAGATTGAATTATTTATCTATTACTTAATATGATGTTTTTATGTACCACTATCATGTTGTTTCATCTATGCAATAATAATTTTAAAAACCAACTATTTGGATTCATATAGTCTTAATCATTTAGTTTAAGTTAATTATTTATCGAATGGCTCAATATGGTATTAATTTAACACATATTTATTGTCTTAACCATATATAAATATTAAATACACTTTATTTTAAAATGTATTTCGACTTACTAATCAACTTTGTACCTTATTTGAGTCATAAACTAATATCTCCCTCGATAAAGACTAAAAATTTATCTTTTTATTGAACTGTTGTTCCGTTTATGCAAACATTGTTAGGTAACCAAACTTTTACAGGATATCTGACACTGATTGCATACCTATTTTAAATCTCCAGATTTATTAATTGGCCAAAGCCTAAATATTGCTTTTCCTTCAATACTCTTAATATCTACAAAGCCAAATCTTCTACTATCGTCGCTATTTTCTCTATTATCCCCCATTACAAATAGTTTTCCTTTAGGGACAAAAACAGGATACTCAACTGAGCTTTTGATTGTATTACCTTTAATATATTTCTCATCTAAAAGTTTATCATTTAGGTAAATTTTATCATCTTTAATATTAATTTTATCTCCTGGCACCCCTATTACCCTTTTAATAAATCTATTTCTGCGAATTTCACCATCTAATTTCATTTTCATATCCTTAAGTACATTTATAAATCTATCATTAAATCCTTCATTTATTTCGCCTTGAAGAAATACAACAATATCTCCGGTCTTAGGATTTGAAAAATGGTAAGAAATCTTATCTATATATAATTTTTCTCCTTCAAACAATGTGTTTTCCATAGAACTATGTTTTACTTCAGTTAGTGCATATACCTCGCTATTTAAGAATGGAACAATTAATATGGCTATGATTATATACACAGCCCATTCTAATACTTCATGCAAAATAGTTTTTTTTCTTCCGTTTTTCATAATGATTTCAACTCCTCTTATAATTGAAACATAATTATATTCTATATAAATTGAAGCAATCATGTTACATAGATAACCTTTCATAATTATAACATCCCTGAGGCCCAAGCCCTAAACTAAAACGACTTTGTCGAACTCTATTCCCGGTGCTTGTATAGTTAATTTATGGACAGGTGGCTCACAGTCCCGTGCATCAACTCACTTATATATGATTGTCCAATTCCCACTATTTAACCAGAACTATCAAATCACCAAGTGTTTTAAATCCGTTTTTTTCATAGAATTTCTGCGCTGGGTAATCTTTTTCAGTATTTAATATGATTGCCTTCATTCCTTGCGCTTTAATATCTTCCTCTATTGTCTTTATAAACCAGCTTCCAATACCTCTACCCTGCATTTCGTAACTAATGCAAAATTCATCAATATAATACTCAAAACCTTTTATCCAAGGTTTTTTCATACCGATACTCAAGGCTACTATCTTATCATCTAACAAAGCTGCATAACCTACAAAGTAGTTATTGTTAAAGTGATTATAAAAAAAATTCACTACTTGTTCTCTCGATTCATAAACATCATTCCATGGTTCTTTAGTGAATGTATTAATATACAAATCCACACAATCATCAATCATTTGCTTTTTAATTTTTAAGAAAACTAAATTTTCCATGCTTTTCCTCCCCCACTACCTGTTATTTGTCTCAAAACTTTTACTATATATTATTTAGCAGTTTATATTTGCTTTTTTCGCTTGACTGCACAGCTCTCTAACATTTAACGTATAGCTTTTGTTATCTTTTATAAAATGTGTACCACATTGCCTAAACTCAAAGGGTACACCCTTAGCAATACACTGTTCTCTTATCGATAAAACCCAGTCATAATTAAGAGGTCTAGCATTATAATCTGACTCACCTCCAACTACAACTAACTCTACTTCATCAAGATACTTTTTAATATTAACACCTTCAATAAGAGGTTGACAAATAATATTTTTATGTTTTATGGGCAGCTTTGAAAATATTGAAAGTCGAAAATCAGCTCTATCCTGATTTTCTATTGTACAACCAACTGTCACATTATCATAGCCGACATTCCAATCATTAGGAATACACTGCATAAATCTTTCAATACGCTTTGTCAAAAAGATAAAATGCAAGTCGGGACGCTCTCGCATCATAGACCAACAGTCATTTCTCCATTGGTCTGCATCTTCTATAAGAAAATCTGTAGAAAAACACAGATAAACTGTTTGTCCCGATTTTATTTTGTATTCGCCTTTTTTATTTGTCTCAATCGGAGCATTAAAGTTTTCGGTTTTTACCACATTATTCGTTTTAACTCCTCGCTTGCTGTCACCTTTGTGAATATAGCAGAACTTACATCCTTCACTATACTTGCAACAACCTCTCCATGGATTCCACATCGCCATAGCTTCACCTCCCTTACCTGTATTTAGCATTAACAAATAATAGGGTATCTCCTTGTCTTTTCAATAGACCTCTGAGAAAATCTATGATATTCAATTTCCTATAACGTTTCTGTATTTACGACGCCTTTGGACTAGTAGCATGTCCTTTATATATAGCGTCTAACCTTACTCATATAGATTTTATACTCTTCTCCAAATTCTTTTATACACCATCTTTCCTCAGATAAAATAAGATAATGTACTGAAATTTGAAATATTACTAGCTCTTAATCCCCCTAACCCTTT
>NZ_WBZB01000049.1 GCF_009017255.1 Alkaliphilus serpentinus
TGCCAGCATTATAGAGTAATTATATTAAAGCTAACATACTAAGGGGACTAGGATGGCCTAGTCCCTTGCAAGTGATTATCCCGTTATAGGTGGTCAAAAACCAGCATTTTAAAGGTTGGAGCCATGATTCTATATAAGGGAAATTTATATTGACATAAAAATAAAAGTATGATAGATTTTATTAGGTAACCATTATATAATAAGAGCGACCTATGCTTTGATGTATAGAGCAATCATATCGGCTTTTTAGGAGGTGTAACAATTGAGAGTTAAAATTACATTGGCTTGTACAGAGTGTAAGCAGAGAAATTATAATACGACTAAGAATAAGAAAAACAATCCTGATAGAATGGAAATGAAGAAGTATTGCAAGTTCTGTAAAACCCATACTGATCACAAGGAAACAAAATAGTGAATCATTAAAGAAAAAGTTGTTAAAGGATGTGAATGATAAATGAGCACCCCTGCAAATACTAATAAAGAAAACTCAAGAAACATTGGTAGATATTTTAAAGGTGTAAAGTCTGAGTTAAAAAAGGTTAATTGGCCCAATCGTAAGGAGCTGACAAACCATACTACTATAGTAATTGTAGTTTCCTTAGCTGCAGCTGCTTTATTGTGGGTTCTTGATACTACCTTTGGTTTCGGCTTAAACTTTATTATTAAGTAACAAATATAGATCAAAGGAGGGGAGCGGTATCTATTGATACAATAGGTGCCCCTTAATTATGGATCAAGTTGCAAAATGGTATGTTGTCCATACCTATTCTGGTCATGAAAAAAAAGTAATGGTGAACATCGAAAAGATGGTTGAAAACAGAGGTATGGAAGATTTAATTGTTGAAGTAAAGGTTCCAACTGAAGAGACGGTAGAAATCAAAAATGGCAAGAAAAAGATTAAGGAAACCAAGCTGTTTCCAGGCTATGTCCTTGTTAAAATGATTATGACCGATGAAACTTGGTATTTAGTTCGAAATACCCGAGGTGTAACGGGATTCGTTGGACCTAGCTCAAAGCCAATTCCTTTAACAGATAAAGAAGTAAGGGATATGGGAGTAGAAGAGATTCGTCATGAAATTAATATGAAGGTTGGAGACTCAGTTCGAGTGATTTCAGGACCTTTTGAAAGCTTTATTGGCTCCATTGAGTATATTAATATGGAGAAACAAACCTTTAAAGTTAGAATTTCTATGTTTGGAAGGGAAACCCCTGTTGAATTGGAATTCTATCAAGTTCAAGCACTATAATTGCTTTTTAAGATGCAAATAATTCTATATATTACTTAAAGGTCTTACAAAGCACTAATTTTAAGGAGGTGTAAAGAAGATGGCAAAGAAAATAGTAGGTCAAATTAAGCTTCAAATTCCTGCAGGCAAAGCTACTCCAGCACCACCAGTTGGTCCAGCACTAGGTCAACACGGTGTTAATATAATGGGTTTCTGTAAAGAATTCAATGCAAAGACTGCAGATCAAGCTGGATTAATTATTCCAGTTGTTATTTCTGTTTATCAAGATAGATCCTATACCTTCATCACTAAAACTCCACCAGCTGCAGTTTTAATTAAGAAGGCTATTGGTATTGAAAGTGGATCTGGAGAACCAAACAAAAAGAAAGTTGCTAAGATAACCAAAGCTAAAATCAGAGAAATTGCAGAATTAAAGATGCCTGATTTAAATGCTGCATCCATTGAGACTGCCATGAGCATGATCGCAGGAACAGCTAGAAGTATGGGCGTTGTAGTTGAAGAGTAGGTAAATTGGTGGGAGGTTTCTCGCTAAAAACCGTTAATACCACAAGGAGGTTAAAAAAATGCCAAAAAGAGGTAAAAAGTATCAAGAGGCTAGAAAGCTAGTTGATAATACGAAATTATATGATGTTAAAGATGCTGTTGAATTGGTTAAGAAAACAGCAGTAGCTAAATTCGATGAGACAGTTGAAGCCCACATCAAACTTGGAGTTGATTCAAGACATGCTGATCAACAGGTAAGGGGCGCTATCGTTTTACCCCATGGAACTGGAAAAACTTCTAAAATTCTTGTTTTCGCAAAGGGTGAGAAGGCTACAGAAGCAACCAATGCCGGGGCCGATTATGTAGGCGCTGAGGATATGGTTACAAAAATCCAATCAGAAAACTGGTTCGATTTCGATGTAGTAGTTGCAACACCTGATATGATGGGGGTTGTTGGTAGATTGGGTAGAGTGTTAGGTCCTAAGGGATTAATGCCAAACCCTAAATCTGGAACAGTTACCTTTGACGTTGAAAGGGCTGTGAAAGAAATTAAAGCAGGTAAAGTAGAATACAGATTAGATAAAACCAATATCATCCACGTTCCTATTGGAAAGGCTTCCTTTGAAGATGATAAGCTGACAGAAAACTTTAAGACATTGCTAGAAGCAATTGTAAAGGCTAAGCCAGCAGCAGCAAAGGGTCAATATCTAAGAAGTGTTACAGTAACCAGCACAATGGGACCTGGAATAAAGGTAAACCCTGCTAAAATCACTGAATAATTTTATCATTGGTATATAAAGGCTATTGACAACAATAGACTCCTTTGATAAACTTAGTAAAGTTAAGAGTTGAATATTTTGCCACAGAAAGTAGGTGCTTTTAAGCTTAAATATCCTACCGAGGCTTCTGATAAATGCGAATGCAATTACAAGGCCTCCTTATGCTACCATAGTGGAGGCCTTTTATATTAGATACGGCAAAATATCCTGAAGACTACCATGAAGGAGGTGGACATTCATATGTCAAAGGCAATTGAAATGAAAAAAGAAACTGTAGCAGAGATTACAGAAAAGCTACAAAAAGCCACAGCTGCCATTTTGGTAGATTACCGCGGTCTAAAGGTGGAGGAAGTAACAGAGCTTAGAACCAAATTTAGAGAAGCGGGTATAGAGTATAAGGTATATAAGAATACCTTAATGCGCAGAGCTGCTGAAAATGCAGGAATGGAAGAACTAGTTAAGGAATTAGTTGGACCAAACGCTGTTGCCCTTAGCTATGATGATCCCGTTGCTCCAGCTAAGATTGCTGATAGCTTCGCAAAGGATCATAAAAAATTAGAGCTTAGAGTTGGAATGGTAGAAGGGGTCTTCTATAATGAGGCACAGTTAAAGGAACTAGCTACTGTACCATCAAGAGAAGTACTTATTGCTAAATTACTTGGCAGCTTAAAGGCTCCAGTATCAAACTTCGCTTATCTTGTTAAGGCTATTGCTGAGAAGAAGGAAGCAGAAGGTGCTTAATTTTAAGTAGATGACCAAATCTTTGATTTGTGTCAGTCGCTTAGCTGGGAATTTGACATGAAATTTCATAATAACATATCAATATTTCACGACAAATTAATCAGCAACCATAAAAATAACTAATAATTAATAGAAATTATCGGAGGTGCTTGTAATGACAATTGAACAAATTTTAGAAGCTATTGAGAATATGAAGGTTTTAGAGTTAAACGAATTGGTAAAGGCAGCAGAAGAGAAGTTTGGCGTATCTGCAGCGGCTCCTGTAGCAATTGCAGGTGGAGCAGTAGCAGGTGCAGAAGCTGAAGAGCAAACTGAGTTCGATGTAATCCTTGACAACCCAGGTGCATCAAAAATCAATGTAATCAAAGTTGTTAGAGAGCTTACTGGCCTTGGCTTAAAAGAAGCTAAAGAAGTAGTAGACAATGCTCCTAAGGCATTAAAAGAAGGTATTGCTAAAGAAGAGGCAGAAGCTATTAAAGCTAAGCTAGAAGAAGCAGGAGCTTCAGTAACTGTTAAGTAATAAAAATTAATACTCAGCAGACGGTTAAAGGCCCATAGAGCCATAGAGGAAAACCCAGAATCATAACGCATTTATCATCCGTTAGATTACTGGGTTTTCACAGCAAGTAATATTGGCTTTTAAACCGTCTGAAAAGGGACTCCAGACAACTGGAGTACCTTTTTATGTATTTTTGCAAATAAAAAAGCCCCTTGTGGAAAAAGGGACAAATGATAACTTTCGTACATTCATTATATAATAAAAGCTAAAAAAATTAAAGGTTTATTTATGCAAAAAGCAATAAATAGCTATAGAAGAAAATATTTACAAGTAAATGCATGTTGTGATATAATTATATATTGCATTAAACTGTTTATACACCATGTAAATATAACCAAGTAATGTATATTTTATACTATTCATGTCAATAGTATAAAATGCATTTTGAAAAAACCAAAAGCTCAGATACGCTTTTGGGTATTTGCATTCAAAAGTTTTGAGTTATTTGCTTTATAATACCTTATGTTTAAGGAGTGAATTTAAAATGCCACATCCTGTTCAAGTTGGTAAGAAAACCAGAATGAGCTATTCAGTAATCGATGAAGTATTGGACATACCAAACTTAATCGAGCTACAAAAAAGATCCTACCAGTGGTTTCTAGACGAAGGCCTTCATGAAGTATTCAGTGACGTATCCCCAATTGAAGATTATACTGGAAATCTAATTTTAGAATTTGTTGATTACTATTTAGAAGAAACGCCTAAATATGATGTTGAAGAGTCTAAGGAAAGGGATGTAACCTATGCAGCACCCCTTAAGGCAAAGGTGCGTCTAATCAACAAAGAGACTGGTGAAGTAAAAGAGCAAGAAGTTTTCATGGGAGATTTCCCTTTAATGACAGATACCGGTACCTTTATCATAAATGGTGCTGAGAGGGTAATTGTTAGCCAATTGGTACGTTCCCCAGGGGTATACTACGGTAGAGAAATTGATAAAACAGGTAAATCTTTATATTCAGCCACTGTTATCCCTAATAGAGGTGCGTGGTTAGAGTATGAAAGTGATTCCAATGACGTAATATCCGTGAGAATTGACCGAACCCGTAAGCAACCAGTTACCGTATTATTAAGGGCTCTAGGCTATGGTACCGATGAGCAAATAAAGGACCTTCTAGGGGAAGATGAGCGATTACTGGCTACTCTAGAAAAGGATAACACCAAAAGTGTTGAAGAGGGTCTGCTGGAGATTTATAAGAGATTAAGACCTGGTGAGCCACCAACTGTGGAAAATGCCAGATCTCTATTAAATACGCTGTTTTTCGACCCTAAAAGATATGATTTAGCCAAAGTGGGACGATATAAGTTCAATAAGAAGCTATCCATAGCCAATAGGATTATGGGTAAAAAGGCTGCTTCAAACATAATTGATCAAACCACCGGCGAAGTTTTAATAGAAGAAGGAAAGAAGATTGATAGAGAAACCTCCTTAGCAATTCAAGACTCTGGTATCAATGAGGTGTTGGTATATTCAGAGGAAAACAAGGTTGTTAAGGTAATTGGTAATCATTTTGTCAATATTAAAAACCATGTATCCTTTGATATAAAAGAACTAAGAATAAAGGAAAGGGTATTCTATCCTGTATTAAAAGAAATTCTAGATACCTTCCAGAATGAAGATGAGATCCGAGAAGCTATTAAAGAGCGATATAGAGAGCTTATCCCTAAGCATATCATCGTTTCTGATATTATTGCTTCAATAAACTATAATTTTAATCTATCCCATGAGATCGGTAATGTGGATGATATAGACCACCTAGGGAATAGAAGACTTCGTTCAGTAGGAGAGCTTCTACAAAATCAGTTTAGAATTGGTATATCCCGTATGGAGCGTGTTGTAAAGGAAAGGATGACCATTCAAGACGTTGATTTAGTAACTCCCCAGGCTTTAATTAATATTCGACCTGTGGCTGCCTCTATAAAAGAGTTCTTTGGTAGCTCCCAGTTATCTCAATTTATGGATCAAACCAATCCGCTGGCTGAGCTAACAAACAAAAGAAGACTATCGGCTCTAGGACCAGGAGGTCTTTCAAGGGAAAGGGCAGGCTTTGAGGTTCGGGACGTTCATCAATCCCACTACGGCCGTATGTGTCCAATCGAGACTCCAGAGGGTCCAAATATCGGTCTTATCAACAACCTAAGTACCTATGCTAGAGTTAATGAATATGGTTTTATAGAATCTCCCTACAGAAAGGTAGATAAAAAACGGAACTTAGTAACCAGCACTATAGAGTACTTAACAGCTGACGAAGAGGATTTATTTATTATTGCACAGGCCAACGAACCTCTTGATGAAGAGGGTAGATTCGTAAATAAACGTGTAACCTCTAGAACTCGATTTGGGGGTATAGATATTGTTCCCTATGAAGAGGTAGATTACATGGACGTATCTCCAAAGCAGGTGGTTTCAGTTGCTACTGCAATGATTCCCTTCCTAGAGAACGATGATGCCAACCGTGCTCTTATGGGATCCAACATGCAACGTCAGGCAGTTCCTTTATTAATAACCGATGCACCAATTATCGGTACAGGAATGGAATATAAAGCTGCAATCGACTCAGGGGTTGTTGTGGTTGCCAAGAATGACGGTGTAGTTGATAAGGTATCGGCAAAGGAAGTTGTTATTAAGAAGGCTGATGGACAGAAGGACTACTATAGGCTTCTTAAGTTCAAACGTTCCAATCAAGGAACCTGTATCAATCAAAGGCCTATTGTAAGTAAGGGTGAGGTTATCAAAGAAGGAGAAGTAATTGCTGATGGACCTTCAACGGATCATGGTGAAATAGCCCTAGGAAGAAACTGCTTAATTGGTTTTATGACTTGGGAAGGTTACAACTATGAGGATGCTATACTAATCAATGAAAAGCTTGTAAAAGAGGATGCGTTAACCTCAATTCATATAGAGGAGTATGAAGCCGAAGCAAGGGACACTAAGCTAGGCCCAGAAGAGATTACAAGGGATATCCCCAATGTTGGTGAAGATGCCCTGAAGGATCTTGATGAAAGAGGGATTATTCGAGTAGGTGCTGAGGTTAATTCTGGTGATATTTTGGTGGGTAAGGTAACACCAAAGGGTGAAACGGAATTAACCGCTGAAGAAAGGCTTTTAAGGGCTATCTTCGGTGAAAAGGCCAGGGAGGTTAGAGATACATCCCTCAAGGTTCCCCATGGTGAATCGGGAATCATCGTAGATATAAAAGTATTTAATCGTGAAAATGGAGATGAGCTTCCTCCAGGTGTAAATGAAATGGTTAGGGTATATATCGCCAAGAAGCGTAAGATTAATGTTGGTGATAAAATGGCCGGCCGTCATGGTAATAAAGGGGTTATTTCAAGGGTTCTGCCAGAGGAGGATATGCCTTTCCTAGCAGATGGAACACCTCTAGAAATCGTGTTAAACCCACTGGGGGTACCATCCCGTATGAATATCGGCCAGGTACTTGAGGTTCATTTAGGACTTGCAGCCAAGGCCCTAGGCTGGAAGGTTGCTACACCGGTTTTCGATGGTGCAAATGAATACCATATAATGGATGCCCTTGAAGATGCTGGTTACCCAAGAAGCGGTAAGCTTACCCTTTATGATGGAAGAACTGGAGAAGCCTTCGACAATCCAGTTACTGTTGGCTATATGTATATGCTTAAGTTGCATCATCTAGTTGACGATAAAATCCATGCCAGAAGTACTGGACCCTATTCTTTGGTTACCCAACAGCCATTGGGTGGTAAAGCCCAATTCGGAGGACAGAGATTTGGAGAGATGGAGGTTTGGGCCCTAGAGGCTTACGGTGCTGCCCATACCCTTCAAGAACTCTTAACTGTTAAATCCGATGATGTTGTGGGAAGGGTTAAGACCTACGAATGTATCGTAAAGGGTGAAAATATTCCAGAACCAGGGGTACCAGAATCCTTTAAAGTTTTAATTAAAGAGCTTCAGAGCTTATGCCTTGACGTTAAGGTATTAACTGAAGAAGATACTGAAATTGAAATCAAAGAGTCAATTGAAGATGATTCCAGCGAGTTAAGTATGGAGCATACAGACCTTGGTCCAGACATTATGCCGGAGGATGAAGAAGCTGTTGATGATACAAATGATGACGATGATGATACAGTAGAAATCGACTATATTTCTGAGGAAGATTTTGAACCATCAGGGTTCCAGGAAGAATATGTAGATGAAATGGATGATTATGATGACGATGATTTCAATTGATAGTTGTTTAAGCTGTTGCGGGAGCTTATTAGACTATAGGGAAGGGAGCGATACTCCTTGTACGAATTAAATAACTTTGAATCAATTCAAATTTCACTGGCATCTCCAGAGAAAATTCGACAATGGTCGAAGGGAGAGGTCAAAAAGCCAGAAACCATAAATTATAGGACATTAAAGCCTGAAAAGGAAGGACTTTTCTGTGAAAAGATCTTTGGTCCAACAAAGGACTGGGAATGTCATTGTGGTAAGTATAAAAGAGTTAGATATAAGGGTGTAATTTGTGATCGTTGTGGAGTTGAGGTTACAAAATCTAAGGTAAGAAGAGAAAGAATGGGCCATATAGAGCTGGCAGCACCAGTTTCTCATATTTGGTACTTTAAAGGAATACCAAGTAGAATGGGCTTGCTACTGGATATGTCTCCAAGATCCTTAGAGAAGGTCCTTTACTTTGCCGCCTATATCGTAATAGATCCAGGTGAAACACCATTATCAGAGAAGCAGATTCTTACTGAAAAGGAGCATAGTGAAGCCATTGAAAAGTATGGCCACAGGTTCCAAGCTGCAATGGGAGCAGAAGCAATTAAGGAATTGCTAGATAAAATAGACCTACAGCAATTGAGCAAAGAGTTAAAGTATAAGCTGAAGGAAAGTACAGGACAAAAAAGAGTTAGAACCATCCGTCGTTTAGAGGTTGTTGAGGCCTTTAGGTTATCAAAAAATAAGCCAGAATGGATGATTCTCGATGTAATTCCTGTGATTCCTCCAGATCTTAGACCAATGGTTCAGCTGGATGGTGGAAGATTCGCCACCTCTGACCTAAATGACTTGTATCGAAGAGTAATTAACAGAAACAATAGATTAAAGAGACTTCTAGACCTTGGAGCCCCGGACATTATTGTAAGAAATGAAAAAAGGATGCTACAAGAGGCAGTAGATGCTTTAATAGATAATGGTAGAAGGGGTAAACCTGTAACCGGACCTGGTAACCGTCCCCTAAAATCCTTATCCGACATGCTGAAGGGTAAGCAGGGTCGTTTTAGACAGAATCTTCTTGGTAAGCGTGTAGACTATTCTGGTCGTTCCGTTATCGTTGTTGGCCCAGAACTTAAATTCTATCAATGTGGTCTTCCAAAGAAAATGGCATTAGAGTTGTTTAAGCCCTTTGTTATGAAGAAGCTTGTAGAAGAGAACTATGCCCACAATATTAAGAGCGCTAAGAGAATGGTTGAAAAGGTAAAGGGAGAGGTTTGGGACGTATTGGAGGAGGTTATTAGTGAACATCCAGTTCTGCTAAACCGTGCTCCAACCCTTCACAGACTAGGAATACAAGCCTTTGAGCCAATTCTAGTTGAAGGTAAAGCAATTAAACTTCATCCATTGGTGTGTACAGCTTATAATGCCGACTTCGATGGTGACCAAATGGCAGTCCACGTTCCATTATCCGTTGAAGCACAAGCTGAGGCTAGATTCTTAATGCTGGCTCCTAATAACATCCTAGCTCCAAAGGATGGTCAGCCAATCACCACCCCTACACAGGATATGGTTCTAGGTAGCTACTACTTAACCATCGAGGTGGAAGGTGCTAAGGGTGAAGGGATGATTTTTAAGGATTTTGATGAAATGCTTATGGCCTATGGCAATGGAGTAGTTGATTTACATGCGAAGGTTAAAGTTCGTAGAAGATTAAATAAAGAGGATAGAGGGAAGCTTGTTGAAAGTACCGTTGGAAGATTTATCTTCAACGAAAAAATCCCCCAAAGCTTAGGCTTTGTTGATAGAAGCAAGGATTTATATAGCCTAGAGGTTGATTTCCTTTGTGATAAGAAGGCCCTTGGTAAGGTAATCGATAAATGCTTTAGAAAGCATGGAAACACCCTTACATCCATTATGCTAGACTATATTAAGTCTATGGGCTTTAAGTTCTCCACCAGAGGAGCTGTTACTATAGCAGTAAGCGATATGGATATACCGAAGGAAAAGGCTGAATACATCTCTATTGCAGAAGAGAAGGTAGATAAATATGAAAAGGCTTATCGTCGTGGATTAATCTCTGATGAAGAGAGATATGAAAAGGTTATAGAAACCTGGACTGAAACCACTGAGAAGGTTACCGATGCCCTAATGGCAGGTTTAGATAAGCTTAATAACGTATTTATCATGGCCCATTCAGGTGCAAGGGGTAGTAAAAACCAGATTAGACAGCTGGGCGGTATGAGGGGTCTTATGGCCAATGCAACAGGAAGAACTGTGGAAATACCCATTAAGTCAAACTTTCGTGAAGGCTTAACGGTATTAGAGTACTTTACATCCACCCACGGTGCTCGTAAAGGTCTTGCAGATACAGCCCTTAGAACGGCCGACTCTGGATATCTTACTCGAAGACTTGTTGATGTTAGTCAGGATGTTATCATCCGGGAAATAGACTGTAAAACAGATGAAGGGGTTACTGCAGCAGCCTTTAAAGATGGCAATGAGGTTATAGAAGAGCTATTTGATAGACTTGTTGGAAGACACGCCCTTGAGGATATTATACATCCAGAAACAAAAGAGGTAATGGTTGCCGCAGGAAATCTAATAGATGAAGACTTAGCTGAAGCAATCGTTGCTGCTGGTATAGAGAAGGTTAAAATCAGATCGATACTAACCTGTCAAACAAAGCATGGTGTGTGTAGTACCTGCTATGGTAGAAACCTGGCAACTGGTGAAGAGGTGAAGGTAGGAGAGGCTGTTGGTATTATTGCAGCTCAATCCATCGGGGAGCCTGGAACCCAGCTTACAATGAGAACCTTCCATACCGGTGGTGTAGCTGGAGCAGATATTACCCAAGGTCTCCCAAGGGTTGAGGAGCTCTTTGAAGCTCGAAAACCAAAAGGTTTGGCCATCATCAGTGAAGTTGGAGGTAGAGTAGAGCAAAGTGAAAACCGTAAAAAGCGGGAGGTAACTATAGTAACTCCAGATGGTGAAAATGTAAGTTATACAATCCCCTACAGCTCTAGAGTTAAGGTTAAGGAAGGCCAAATAATAGAGGCCGGAGATGAGATCACTGAAGGTAGTGTTAATCCCCATGATATCTTAAGAATTAAGGGCGTTGACGGAGTTCAAGCCTATATCACTAAAGAGGTTCAAAGGGTATACCGTCTTCAGGGGGTTGATATCAATGATAAGCATATAGAGGTTATTGTACGTCAGATGCTTAATAGGGTGAAAATTGAAGAAGCAGGAGACACCGACCTATTGCCGGGTGCCCTTGAAGGAATTTTCTCTGTTGAAGAGGCCAATCGAAAAGCTCTAGAGGAGGGCCTTGAGCCAGCCACCTACAAACGGGTTTTACTAGGTATAACCAAAGCCTCCTTAGCAACGGAATCCTTCCTATCGGCTGCTTCCTTCCAGGAAACCACTAGAGTATTAACTGAAGCAGCAATTAAAGGCAAAGAGGATCATCTAATTGGTCTTAAGGAAAATGTAATAATTGGAAAGCTTATTCCCGCAGGAACAGGAATGAAGAAATACAAAAACATTGCTATTTCCACAGAGGGGCTGGATGAGGACGAAGATCCTATCGAAGAAATAGAAGATCCACTAGATCAAGAATAAAGTTGATGCCTAGGAAGGGGAGGAACCTTTCCTAGGCTTCAAATAAACAGTTGACACTGAAAATCTCCAGTGTTAAAATATTAAAGTGTGTTATGAAGTTGACTTTTTTATCTTCCGGGGACTTTTGATACACTTCGGAAATTTAAAAAGGGAGGAAACTTGATGTTAGAAATTTTGCAGCATGAAAATAAGACCATCGGCATAAAGGAAACCGCTAAGGCTTTAAAGCATGATAAGGTTAGGACCCTTTATGTGGCAGAGGACGCTGAAGCTCACCTTGTGGAAAACTTAGTTGAATTAGCCCGGTCCAAGAGCATTGAAATTATCTATATTGATTCTATGAAGAAGCTGGGTAAGGCTTGTCAAATTGATGTAGGTGCAGCAGTAGCGGCAGTTTTAATCTAAACCATTCACACAGCTAGGAATAGACAATTTATCTTTTATAGGATAAATGTTTTTCTATGTATAAAGATCTATATTGGAAGGAGGTGCAATGGATGCCAACTATTAGCCAGTTAGTTCGTAAGGGTAGAAAAGAAGTAGCTTATAAATCAACAGCTCCCGCTCTACAAAAGGGTTTTAACTCTTTGTCCAGAACAGCAACTGATCAAAGCGCGCCACAAAAAAGAGGTGTTTGTACTTCTGTAAAAACTGTTACTCCTAAAAAGCCTAACTCAGCCTTAAGAAAGGTTGCAAGGGTAAGACTAACAAACGGTATTGAGGTAACTGCCTATATCCCAGGAATAGGTCACAACCTTCAGGAACACAGTGTTGTTCTTATTAGAGGAGGAAGGGTAAAGGACTTACCAGGTGTTAGATACCATATTGTTAGAGGTTCTTTAGATACCGCTGGAGTAGCCAACAGAATGCAAAGTAGATCAAAGTATGGTGCCAAGAGACCAAAGGCAGGTAAGACTGCTGCTAAGAAATAGGAAAAGACGGAGCGATAATGCATATAGATCACTACCCCCCCTTTTCAGTATCTCAGTTTTACAAGGAGATGCTAGGGGGGTTTGAAATGATAAGGCATTTATAAGCGCACCACGGCAGTTAAAAACTGTCGAGTACCTATGAACAAATTATTCATTATTGAGGAGGGAAGTAAAGTGCCAAGAAAAGGAAATGTACCAAAAAGAGAAGTTTTACCAGATCCAATGCACGGTAGTAAGGTTGTAGCAAAACTAATCAACGCTATTATGCTGGATGGTAAAAAGGGTACTGCACAAAAAATTGTGTACGATGCCTTTGATATGATTAAGGAAAAAACAGGCCAAGAACCAGTAGAGGTTTTTGATAAGGCCATGAACAATATCATGCCAGTACTTGAAGTAAAGGCAAGACGTGTTGGTGGTTCTAACTACCAGGTACCTGTTGAAGTAAGACCTGAAAGAAGACAGACATTAGGCTTAAGATGGTTGGTAACCTACTCTAGAAAAAGAGGAGAGAAGGGTATGACCGAAAGGCTTGCAAAGGAAATCATGGATGCAGCCAATAATGTAGGTGCTTCTGTTAAGAAGAGAGAAGATACACACAAAATGGCTGAAGCCAACAAGGCATTTGCTCACTATAGATGGTAAGATAATGTTTAACTCAACATTATTTGGATATGCTATTTAGAGTAAGAATCAAATGCGATTGTTTGTGATTTTGGAAGGAGGATAATTAGTGCCTAGGCAGTTTCCACTAGAAAAAACCAGGAATATCGGTATCATGGCCCACATCGATGCCGGTAAGACTACAACTACAGAGAGAATTCTGTTCTATTCCGGTAGAACCCGTAAGTTAGGTGAAACCCATGAGGGAGCATCCCAAATGGACTGGATGGAGCAGGAAAAAGAAAGAGGAATAACCATTACTTCGGCTGCAACTACTTGTCAATGGCTTGACCATAGAATCAACATCATAGATACACCAGGACACGTGGACTTCACAGTTGAAGTTGAACGTTCATTAAGGGTTCTTGATGGTTCAGTAGCAGTATTCTGTGCTAAGGGCGGAGTAGAGCCCCAGTCTGAAACCGTATGGAGACAAGCAGATAAGTATCATGTTCCAAGAATGGCCTTTGTTAATAAAATGGACATTTTAGGTGCAGATTTTAATCAAGCAGTTGAAATGATGAAAACCAGACTTGGTGCCAATGCAGTGCCAATTCAATTACCAATTGGTGCAGAGGATACCTTTAAAGGGATTATTGATTTAGTAAAAAACAAAGCCTTTATGTATATGGATGACCTTGGACAAAATATCGAAGAGGTAGAAATTCCAGATAATATGAAGGAAGAAGCAGCTGCAGCTAGAGAAAAACTTATGGAGGCCGTTGCTGAAACAGATGAAGAATTAATGATGAAGTATCTTGAAGGGGAAGAACTTACTGAAGAGGAAGTTGTTGCAGGTATCAGAAGAGGTACTATAAATGTACAAATGACTCCTGTACTATGCGGATCATCCTATAAAAACAAAGGGGTTCAAAGACTTCTTGATGCGATTGTTGCATATATGCCAGCTCCAACGGATATACCAGCTATTAAGGGTATTTCTGCAGATACAGAAGAAGAAATCGAAAGACATGCAGATGATTCTGAACCTTTTGCAGCCCTAGCCTTTAAAATTATGGCTGACCCTTATGTAGGAAAGCTTGCTTTCTTTAGGGTTTACTCAGGTAGGCTTGAATCAGGCTCCTATGTATTAAACTCTACTAAGGGTAAGAAGGAAAGAATCGGACGTATTCTTCAGATGCATGCCAATACAAGGGAAGAAATTAGTGAAGTATATGCTGGAGATATCGCTGCAGCAGTTGGTTTAAAGGATACTACAACAGGTGATACTCTGTGTCATCCAGACCATGCAGTTATTCTTGAGTCAATGGAATTCCCTGAGCCTGTTATTTCAGTAGCCATCGAACCTAAAACAAAGGCTGGTCAAGAAAAAATGGGTATCGCTTTACAAAAGCTGGCAGAGGAAGACCCTACCTTCAGAACCTATACCAATGAAGAAACAGGCCAGACGATTATTGCTGGTATGGGAGAACTTCACTTGGAAATCATCGTTGATAGAATGATGAGGGAGTTTAAGGTTGAAGCCAATGTAGGTAAGCCTCAAGTTGCATATAAAGAAACCATTACCCAAATGGTTGAAGTTGAAGGTAAGTACGCACGTCAATCAGGTGGTAGAGGTCAATACGGTCATTGTAAAATCCGTATGTATCCCCAAGAACCAGGTCAAGGCTATGCCTTTGATAATAAAATTGTTGGTGGTACCATTCCTAAGGAATATATCCCAGCAGTTGATGCCGGTATACAAGAGGCTATGGAGAATGGGGTCCTTGCTGGATACGAGGTTGTTGACTTTAGAGTAGAACTTTATGATGGTTCATACCACGATGTTGACTCTTCTGAAATGGCCTTCAAAATTGCAGGATCTATGGCATTTAAAGAAGGTATGAGAAAAGGTAAAGCTGTATTACTTGAGCCATATATGAAGGTAGAGGTAACTACTCCAGAGGATTATATGGGAGACGTAATTGGTGACCTGAACTCAAGACGTGGAAAGATTGAAGGAATGGAGCCAAGAACAGGCGGGGTTCAGGTTATTAAATCCTATGTGCCATTATCAGAAATGTTTGGCTACGCAACTGATCTTCGTTCTAAAACTCAAGGTAGAGCCACCTATTCAATGCACTTTGATCACTACGAGCAGGTTCCTGCAAGCATAGCAGAAAAGATTGTAACTGGTAAGTAATGAATTTTAAAAATAGAATAGTGATATTAATAATCTCTATTCTATTTACATAGATTCATTCAATAAAAATTAAATGATCTTATAATGGATTTAAGGAGGAGAAAAAATGGCAAA
>NZ_WBZB01000005.1 GCF_009017255.1 Alkaliphilus serpentinus
TGGGTTGGATTTGACGCTTACACTTGCCATCTGTTCAGCAGAATCAGTACTTACTCTACAATATGGGGCAACTCTTATTTTTGAAAGCTCTTTCCCCGATGCACGGTCAAACTTATTCTTTTTAGGTTTTATAACTTCTACTTCTTTCATGAAATCACTTCCTTTGCGAAATCTAAAACAGGGTTACTTCTTATGTGTCCATTCATGCTCTTCTAAATACACATCAAAGTCATCTTTTTCAGTTGCATTTAAACGCTTTTGATTGAATTTCTCATATTCTTTCTCAGCAAGTTCCTTAGCCACTTCATGTGAAATAGAACCTGCACCAGTAAGAATGTCTCGCTCATTAAATTTTAGGAAAGCATTGAGCTTTTCTTCCCAGTCCTTCATATACATTGGGTTACGTCTTTCTGCCTGATCTTCTGCATAATCGAGATACATAGTTACAATACGATTGAGAGATTTTATTTCTTTTTCCGTCAAATAATTCTTAGCAACGGAAATATCCCCTTTACGTACCTTGTCACCTTTCCAAGTGGTAAGTCCCATATTATCTTTTGAAGCATCAGCTCTTTGTTCAATAAGTTCTGCAGCTGTATGACCATGAATAGCAAAATGGAGCTTGTTTTGCACCGTTGCAAAGAACTTTTTAGCTTCTTCCGATTTTCCATCATAATCTATAGATAAAGCATAAATATCTGTAATTTTCTTATAAAATCTTTTTTCTGAAGCTCTAATATCACGAATACGTTCTAATAGCTCATCAAAGTAATCATCACCAATATTACGCATATCCTTAAGTCGTTCATCATCCATAGTGAAGCCTTTAACTAAGTACTCATTTAACCGCTCAGTTGCCCATCGTCTAAATTGTGTACCTCGGCTAGAGCGAACACGGTAGCCAACAGCAATGATTAATTCTAGGTTGTAAAAACGTACTGTTCTCTCAACCTCTCTATTTCCCTCAGTTTGAACTATTCGGTTTTCCCGAATAGTTCGATTTTCTTCAAGTTCACCTTCTGAATAAATGTTTTTTATATGCTCATTAATGGTATTAACGCCTTTTTGATAGATCTCTGCAATTGCCTTCTGTGTCATCCATACGGTTTCATTTTCAAGTCTTACATCTATTTTTGTTTTTCCATCTTCTGTCTGATATATGAGTAAATCGTTATTATGTTCCAATGTAACCCTCCTTCTCCATATGCAGCTTCAAATTCGTCAGACACTGTCTGATGTTTTTAAGAGAACTATCCGGTAATTCCGGATAGTTCATCAATCTATGTTCCTAATTATCACTTTTATTTTATCACAGTAGATAATTATGTGCCACTTAAACCTGGTTTGATTTTGTATTTTCTTTCCAACTGAGCTTTGATCTTGATGAATTCTTTTTCTGAAATCATCTTTTCATCAAGCAGGCTAGAAAGCATGGCTAACTGTATTGTAAACTTCATTAAGTTTTCCATCTGACCCTCCTGCTTGATCTTCTTTTCATATTATTTTATGTTCTTAAGAGCCTCCTGTAGCTCTTCTAGTTCTATGGTGTATTTTCTCAGATTCACCAATTTAATTTTCCCTTGATGACATAGCATCACCAAATGATTTATCTCACCCCCAATCTTTGATAGCCTTGCATTTATTCATGCAAATCATACTGGATTATTTCTTTGTTTAAAGCTTTATCTAGTACATAATCCGTTAATGATTTACACTCACTCTTAGCTGTTAACTTTAAAATTTTTGTTCTATCTTTTTCTGTTACGCGTATATTGATTTGCTTGTTTCGCTGTCTCATAATGTTCCTCCTGCAAATGGGTGTGGGCTGGCCCACTTTTAAACACTTTGGCTGTACAAAGTGGAAGCTTGCCCCTGTTAAAACAGGGTAAATAAATCCTCAGCCTTATCCTACTGTCCAGCAACAAACTAGACGCTTTCGGATTTATTCTGGGATATTGAAGAAAAAAGGATTATGACTTCGTCAGCAAATAATGAACTGTGCTTTTGGACCATTTTTCACCGGTATACTTCGTCATTTTATCTGCAATTTCCTGATAGGATAATTGATTGTGCTGATACATTTTAAGAAGTCTCATATGTTCACCAGATGCTCTTGATGATCATCCAAAATGATCTGGACGTGTCTTTAATTGATTATTTTCATCAAGCAATGATTTAATATTCTATTCCAATATCCTCACTGCATCTTCAAGTTGTTTTATGGACTTTTCCTTGATTTGAAGCTTATGTTCAAGTACTTGGATCTCTTCCCTAGCTTCTTTCAATTCTATTTTCACTTCTTCTACACCAAATAATTTGCCTAGCATTTCTTCACCTTCCTTTCAAGGGTGCAAGCGTGCAAAGGTTATAAGCATTGCCCCCTTGCACTCTTGATTTTATAGCTGCCATTTCCAACCTTCTTTTGTTTTGATGGATTTCACTTCAAGATTCTTTTTAGCTATTTTCAGCGTTCTTTGAGATATCTGCTTCTCTTTTGCTCTTTCTACAATATAATCACTGGCCTTCGCACCATCATCAAGAACTTCTTTAATCAGCTTTTCTGCTCGCTTTAGAACACTTTCAGATGAACTACCACCAAGCAATTCATCCAGCTCAATGTCATATTCTCCTATCCACGCAAAACCATTTTCTTCATCTAGTTTAAAAGCAACCTTCTTGCCTTCAGGCGCTAAGCTTAATTTGATCTGAGCCATTACTCGAATAGATGGGTCTGCTCTTACACGCCCTACTAATAGAACACTTCTAGCGGCAGCTGTAATATCAATAGAACCAAGTCCACGATAAAGCCCTTTTGTACCACCTGCCTTCTTCATATGACCAATAATGACAATGGCACAGCCTGTCCTTTCTGCAACGCTAGAAAGATTTTTGAAAATGGGTCTGATTTCATTTGCCCTATGCATATCTACACCAGAACCTAAATAAGCCTGTAAGGTGTCAATGATAAGTAGTTGAGCATTCGTCTCAATAATGGCTTCTTCAATCCTTTTATCTGATAAAGTCAGCTCCTTATGACTTTCATCAATAACGATTATTTTGGTACAATCAGCACCTGCTACCAGTAACCTTGGTTTAATGGTGTCACTTAAGCCATCTTCTGCTGTCTGATAAATAACATTGCTACATTCTAGTGCTTCCTCACTTAAAGGCAATATAGCACCAGTCGTCATTGCTGATGCAATTGCCAAAATCATGGTCGTCTTGCCCTCCCCTGGATCACCTTGAATAATGGTGATTTTTCCAATGGGAATATAGGGCTTCCATAACCATTTCACTTCTGTTACCTCAACATCGTTCATGTTGATGAGTTTTAGTTCATGTTGATGAGTTTTAGTTCATTTTCATGCTCCATTGTTTACCTCCTTTTTGTCCCTATACTTATAAGCCGATTTTTCGAGGGGTCTGGTCTATACAATTTTCATTTTATTTTTTGCCCCTCACTTATTAGCCGAAAAAACACGAGGGGTAGGCGAAATTTTTTCAAGATTAATTTTTCCCTCACTATTAAGCCGAAAAATCATAGAGGGTGTACGAAAAAAAATATAAAAAAATCCCCCTATCTATAAGCCGAATATAGATAGGGGGGTGCCGAAAATATTTTGTTTTTATTCTCCGTTAAAATAATCTGTGTCAATTTTTTTAATCAAATAGGTATTTTCTACCGAAACACCAAGATCGTGTTCAACCATAAGTGCGGCTAAAGATTTGCCATCAATTAAGACAATTTTACAAGCATGTTGCTCGCTTACATATTCTTTAGCTTCTTTCGTAAAACTTGCTGTTGTTATAAAAGCTCCTTTTGATGCACCTTGTCCGGTTAGTGCACCAACAAACTTTTGCAGTTCAGGTCTTCCAACTGTCTTTTCAGTATCCCAACGCTTAGCCTGTATATAAATCTTATCAAAGCCTAATTTATCTTCTTTAATGACGCCGTCAATACCTTCATCACCAGATTTTCCAAGAACTTGGCTATTTTCGATTTTACTACCACCGTAACCCATAGAAACTAACAAATCCACCACAAGTTTTTCAAAGAAGTCCGGTGATTGGTTCATGACTTCTGTTAATAGATCATCTGCCAATGTATTAGATATGGTCTTATAAGCTCTGTCCAGCAAATCTTGAGGTGACCCGTCACTACCTATATCAGTAATATCTTCATCAAGAAGGGTATTATCCGAAGTACTGTTTATGAAATCTTGAAAACCTTCAAACTTCTTTAGATAATTTTGATCCACAACTTCTGGATTTTCAATCAGTACTTTTTGTCCAAGTTCAGTAATTCTAAAACTAGCTCTAGCAGGTGATTCAATCACTTTAGCTTTTTTCAAATAAGTCAATGCCCAGCCTATTCTGTTGTATAAACCAATTGTTTACCACTTGGCAGCCACTCTTCAAGTTCATCCTCAGTTAATTGAAACTGCATTGCTAAAACCTTATACATGTCCACACGCTTATGGACTTGATTATCTTTCAATAGATCCAATACGGGTTTCATAAATTCATGATATTTTGGTATTGCCACAGATTTCTCTCCTCCTAAACTTTATCCTTTTTAAAACGATTTCAATAGATTAATTTTCTAATAATAGTCTTATAGCATTAACTCACTTAATCTCATATATTTCAGTTTAGTAATCCAGTAAATGTTTAATCAACGCTTCTTCCAGTCCCTTTTTCTTACAAAAGTCATATAGTGCTTGTTTTGCAATCATGTTAGGACTGTTCTTGCCATTTTCCCACCGGTTAACCGTGGCAAAGCTAACGTGAAGCTCTCTAGCCAGTTGTTCCTGACTCATATTTAGTTTGATTCTAATCTCTTTTACTGTTTGGTCAAAATCCATTCCATACACCTCCAGTATAACAGTAATGACATTTGAAAATCTTTACCGTTGCATCATTTCTTGACTCAGTGTTCTTGCCGATCCTATTTGATTTTCGAACATCAAATCCCACACATCAAGACATTTCGCAGATATTTCTTTGTGTTCATATTGTTGACTACTAGATACCTCATCATATAAACCAATTATCAATTTTGAAACTGAATCATCAATTCCCCATGTTCTTTCTTCAGAACTAATATTTCCTGTGATTAAACTCTGACTCATCGTGAATATGATGTTTTTAAAGGCTATTAGTGATCGAGATTCTTCTTCAAGGTAATGTATAAAGGCATGGACTGTTCTGCGACTTAGCTTTGAGTTCATTATTTGTAATAAAAATTCTTCATCCCTTTCCAGATTGATTAAATCATCATAAAACAATCTAGAAATTGGCATTTCTAAGTCTAACTCACTATTTCGATATCTATAAATAATATCTTTAGCCAATTCGTTGTATTCGTCTTTGTTAAAATACAACATTACCATCATCAATACTTCTTCCGCTTGCTTCATACTCATCGTATCTACATCAGACATCTCAGCTACAAATTCATTTTTTAGAATATACATTTCTGCCAAGCAATGTGCTCCCATTTTTACTAAATCTTCATCATCAGAGTTATAGCATTTTTCTATAACTCTTATAATGCGCTCTCTGTATTTTGAGTATAATAAGAAAAACATGTTCTTCATTCCATGGAAACCAGCAAATCTATAATCATCTTCAATAAGTTTAAGAATTTTTTCAGCTGCCCAATCTCTTTCGATATTATAAACTGGCCAGAGAATAAACATTGTAGAAAGTCTAACAGCTGGATTATCATCATTAATAATGTGCTCTATGGTATCTTTAAATTGCTGAAAATAACTTGAATCATCCCATAATAATGCTCCTATCGCTTCTGCTGCTTGCCCCCTTACACAGTTAATTGCATTACTAAAGAGCATATTGATGCTTTTCATTTCTTTATCATTTGCGTTAGTGACATTTGGTTTTTCACCTTCAGGATTATGATGATTAACTGCTATGTCAAGAAGTACATCTATAATTTCTTGAGACCATAATATATGCCTTTTCTTTTCTATTATCGTGCACATTGAGCTGGCTCTATAAGAATCATAACTACCTGGATATCTTAATATCGCCTTTTCAATTAGAAATTGATCAACATTAATTAAAGAGTTACTATGAGCGATTCCACTAAGCAAAGCATCAATAAATACATCATCAATACTTTCTTCCATAGATAACACTAATTTCAACATATTCTCAGGATTTTCTGTTACCGAAGAATTAAAACTTCTCGAAAATGCTTCACGAGAATTTTCAATGATACCACCAGGAACATCCTTCCAACTCGACTCTTTTCTATTTTTTAACTTTTTACTAAGCAGTATTTCTTTCCAATTATTATCAGACAATTTCTTACCAGAAACCGGCGAGTTGACTGAACCTCCACCACCAGAAGAATAATAATACATTCTTGATCCTTTAATAAATTTACGTTCTAAAACCCGTAGTAATTGTTTAGATTGATTACTTAATCTGTCAATCGGTAGAGCCCTAAGCAGTTCATATTGTAAATCACCCCAAAAACTCCAATAGACAGTATGTTCATTGTTTTGCTTATTAAACTCCACACGTCTCATGTAAATATCTTTTGCTCTAAGAGATACATAATTAATAATCTGCTGTTCTAAATCTAAGAACGTTTCCTTTATACAATTCTCTCCATGCTTACTAATCACTTTTTTAACTAAATTTAACTCGTCACCGTTACCACTGGTTTTATCAAATATAATTTTGTTAAAATCATTAGATATAAAAGAAATTATACAATCACTATAAGACGTGGGGAATTTTACAAATGCATCTAATAAAACTTCATTCAAAAGGTCACTATTACAAACTTCGAAACTTCTAAAAATGTTCCAAACTAATTCAGGATTCGATGTAATAACAGCTGCATTTGCCTTTTTTATTATCTTAATGCAGACCCTTTCAATACTATTTTTGTAATACCTCCCTGACCATTCACTAAATGAATGAATTTCTTCTGAAGTTATTGGCAGATATGGTATTAGTAATTTGAGAACCTGTTCACCATTTTGAATTAGGAGTTCAGTATCATCATGTAAAAACTCATTTTCATATCTATGAATCATTTTCTCTCTATTTTTTATCTTATTCTCTAATAAAAATGCAAAATATCTAATCGTTCTCAGTTCACAATTTTTTAACATGGATTTAAAATCAATATAGTTATCCGTAATCCTAGGATATTTTTGATAAAACTGCATCCTTAATTCAAACATTTCATCACTGTCTTCATTCCATTATTTAAGGGTTGAAAAAGCCTCTTATATTCTCTATTCAATTCCATTATTCGTGGAACAATTCTATTATCCAGAGCTAAGTTTTTAAACTTGATTTCATTATTATCAAAAAACTGATATAAAATGGAAAGATTGATGTTCTTACCGAGTATATCTCCATCAACAATCCAAGAAACTAAAGAGTTATACACATCCTTAGAGTTACCTAAAAACAAATAATCCATCTTTGACAATATTGTCTCTCTAAGCTCATAATCAGAAAACTGACGATATCTAATCCTCTTTAAATAGCCTTTTAAGCGTATTAAATCATGCTCAGATTTATGATTAATTTCCATCACTCTACAAATATTATTAGTGAATGAAACAAATTCTTTGCTCGCTGGCTTAATTTGATGCTCATAAAAGTCACGACCATTATTATTAGACTTAATTGCCCTATCAATTAAATCTTCAAGGAATGTAAACGCTAATGGTGAAGCTAATGAAACGAGAGTAGATGGATCTCGGTCCAATTGTAACTTCCAATTGGTAAATATGTTCTTTGCATTAGCAGTTCCAAAATCCCAATATTCTTTACTTCCATTTCTCCCCTTACATTGAATGCCTTCTTGGGTTCCATCTTTTTGTCCAATCCACAGATCAACACCTTGCTCCTCATCACCAATAGCTTCAAGAATAATATAATCAATTTTCTCTTCCAGCAACTTTAACATATGGTAAACAACAACTCTAATTTCGAACCTATTTCCACTTTTATCCGCTCTTCCACTTTTTTCATACGGCATCATTTCACCTCCAGTACGTCACTTTATATTATAACAAATGTTATAATATTTGCCCACCTTAATTTAAAAATTATCCCAAATGAAAATCCACCGATATTATACTAGTGGATTCATATACATTATTCAATTCTTATGTCCCTACATTTCACATCCAAAAGCCAAGTCTTACGATAATTTCGTCCTTCAGTTCCTTATTGCGATAGTTCGCAATATTTGTCTTAAACATGAAAAGCTTGATTTTTAGCGATGTTTGGGCAAATATGATTAGTCTTTTTTGTATAGTGCTACTACCGTCTCAACGTGCACCGTATGGGGAAACATATCCACAGGCTGAACCTCTAAGGCCTTATAGCCCTTTTCATCTAGGTAGGCTAAGTCTCGAGCAAGGGTGGCTGGGTTACAGGATACATAAACAATCCTTTGGGGCTCCATGTTTACTATGGTTTCTAATACCGCTTCTTCACAGCCTTTCCTTGGTGGATCTACAACTACCACATCGGCCTTCATGCCTTTTTTATATAGGTGAGGCACAACTTTTTCTGCCTCTCCCGTGTAGAATTCTGTATTGGTTAAGTTATTAATGTTAGCATTACGTTTTGCATCCTCTATGGCAGCCTCCACCACCTCTACACCAATCACTTTTTTTGCCTTCTGAGCAAGGAATAAGGATATGGTTCCAATACCACAGTATATGTCAAAAACCACTTCATCACCAGTTAGACTGGCATATTCTAGGGCCTTATCATACAATGCCTTGGTTTGCAGAGGATTTACCTGAAAAAAGGATTGGGGTGATATTAAGAACTTTAAGTCTCCTATATAATCCACAATTGTATCGGAACCGTAGAGGGTTTTAGTTACTCTACCAAAGATTTTATTGGTATTTTCTTTGTTGATGTTTTGTACAAGGCTTTCTAATTGGGGTACTTCTTTTTTTAGACCCTCGATTAGCGCTGACTTATGGGGCAGGTCATTGCCATTGGTGATGATAATCACCATCACTTCACCGGTGGTGTATCCCCTTCTCGTTACAACGTGTCTAATTAAGCCCTTCCTTGTTTTTTCATCGTAAACTGGTACTTTATATTTTTCTATGTATTCTTTGATGGTTTTTGCCACACCTTCATTTATTGGATGCTGTATGTGGCAATAATTAATATCTACTATGTCATGGCTACCCCTTTGATAGAAGCCTAAAATTGCCTTACCATTACTTATACCCACAGGAAATTGGGCCTTATTTCTATATTCATAGGGATTTTCCATCCCTAAGGTTGGGTGGATGATGGGATCTATTTTGCCAATCCGTTTCATGGTTTCAGCCACCCTAATCTTCTTTAAATCCAATTGGGCTTGATAGTCCATATGCATAATTTGACACCCACCACAAATATCTGCAACGGGACACTTGGCTTCTACTCTATAGGGAGATGGAGTTAGGATTTCCATCAGCTGTCCAAGGGCATAATTTTTCTTAACTAGGGTAATCTTAACCTTTAGGAGATCCCCTGGTATTCCTCCTTCAGTAAAGATGGTAAAACCATCAATCTTACCAATTCCCTCTCCGTTATGGCCAATATCGATGATTTCTAAATGATATGTTCTATTTATTTCCACCATTTTAGTTGCCTCCATTTACTTTAACTGATATTTTATCTTGTTTTTTCATTTTTCCTACTATTTTGACTAATTTTGTTGTTCGAATGGTGTTTACCTTGTCCACTCTATATTCTATAATAAATATATAGGAAGGGACAAGATAGGGGGTTATTGTTATGTTTCGCAGCATTAGAAATATTATTTTAGTTTTAATCATTTGTTTGACTGCTTCGGGTCTACCACTTTACGCAGACTCCATTGATTTTCAAGCTTTTATTCCCAAAGTCGAGGAGATTAATTTAGAATTTTCCTCTGAAGTTGAAGTGCTTTCTGAAAAAGAAAGTAAAATCACTTTTTCAATAGCTACTGATGGGGGTCCCACCACTGTTGCTTTAAATCCCGATGCTCCTTTAGCAGTGTCCTTAATTGTTCAAGATGAAGCTAGTAGGATTATCGACTTGCAGAATATTTTAGATACCCACCTATTAGATGAGATAACAGTGTCCAAGGATTCCCCCTTAAATATTCATCTTACTTTAAATCAAGAAAAGCTGAATCTTCCAGATGGAGACTACAAAATACATATAGAAGCAAATATTATGGATTATCAGTTGGATCATAATACAGCCCTGGTGAATATAAGCTTTTTAAACGAATATACCTATATTCCTGCTGCAAGGGGTATCAATAGAAGCCAATCAGCTCTAACATTATTTTTCCCAGACTCAGAGCATAATCATATAATTCCAATCACTAGAATTCTTCCATATACCTCAACTCCGTTAAGGGCAACAATTGACAATTTGATTAAGGGTCCAGATGAATCCTTAAATTTAGCTAATGAATTCCTTATACCTAATGAGATAAGTGTAAGCTTAAATAAAGATATCGCTGGGGTTAACTTTTATGGCGACCTAAGCCAATACGAAGGCTATCCATCAAATTCCTATTTCCTTGTAAAAGTATTGGTGGAATCTTTAGGGTCCATTAAAGAGGTAAATAGCGTACAGTTCTATTTCAAAAATAGAATAGTGGATGCAGCTTTACATGATCAGTCCATGAGGGATCCCTATACTCCGTCTACAGAGGTTAAAACCTACACGGCCTTAGTGACTGACAGCAATAGACTTTTGTTGACTCCATTGAATTTATCAAATGATAAAACCCCTCAGGGATTATTTAACTCTTTAAAATATAGTGGTGCTATGGAAGTTTATAATGCTAAGCTTATGCCTCCAGTACCTGAAGAAATCAATCTAGAAAATTATACTTTAGTAGATGGAAATCTAACCTTAGAATTTAATAGTGCTTTTTTAGAAGCTTATAATAAGGATGTAGATAGGCAGCTTATGATGATTGATGCAATATTGTTTAGCTTTAGTAGCTTAGATGATGTAAATACAGTGGAAATTAAGGTTAATGGTAAAATAATCGAAGAATTACATGGTGTAGAAATCCCATCTAATGTTGATGGCTTGTATATCAATCCTGAGATGGATTACAGGGAGTAAGTAAAAATTATAAATTAAAAATGAAAAGTGACAAATGAAAATAAATAACCACAGTATAAAAATGTCCAGTATATGAAAATTTCATGAATAAAATTATAAAAGCTGGTTAATAATTTAAAATAGTTTGAAATGAAGGCAAAGGGTAACTGATTTTTTAATGGAGCACAAAATTGTGCTCCATCTTTTTTTGTATTATTTAACTCTTTTAATCACTTATTGCTCATTATTAATTACTCATTACTCATTGTATTTTAAAGGTTTCTCTTATTCTTGTCATGATTTCTCTTATAGGGAGATTATAGGGACATCTCGGTTCACAGGCACCACATAGGGCACAATCCGAAGCTTTTTTAGGTAAGCCACTATATCTCTCTTTAGCCCAATCCTTAAGCTCGTATCTTGTGTAATAGCCCTCCATAATAATATTAGTAGGTATATCAATCCCCTGGGGACATGGCAAGCAATATCCGCATCTTCTACAAAATTGATTCCCTAAACTTTCTTTAAGCTCTTGTAATCTAGCCTTTTCTTTCTCCTTTAAGGGAGTATAGCTATTGCCCACCCTTGAATTTTCTACAACCTGTTCTTCACTATCCATACCAGGAATAATCACACTAACATAGGGGTTCTCCATAATATATCTTAGGGCAAGGCTCCCTTCTGTCAAAGCTCCTCCTGCCAAGGGCTTCATGACAATTACACCTATATTTCTTTGATAGGCCCTTTTAAATAGCTCTTCTCCCTGATTTTCAACAATATTATAGGGAAATTGTATTGTAGAAAAATCATCGGTTTCTACTGTCATTTCTAAAATCTCAATATTATGGCTTGTTATGCCAATTTCCTTAATGAGTCCTGCCTCTTGAGCCTCCTTTAGGGCCCTATAGGCTCCATCATGGGACATGACTTTTTCGTAATCCTCTTTAGTTTTAATCAGGTGAAGCTGATACAAATCGATCCAATTTGTTCTTAAATTATGAAGGCTAATTTCTATATCCTTCTTCATACTTAGGTAATCCCTTGCAGTGGATTTCGTTGCAATAATCCAATCCCCTCGTTGGCCCTCAATTCCCTTTCCAATCAGTTCTTCACTATTGCTATAGCCACGGGCAGTATCGATGAAATTCATTCCTTCTCTTTTGGCAGCCTTAATAATTGATAGGGCTTTTTCCTCTGATACTCTTTGTATAGGGATTCCACCAAAGCCTATTATTCCAACTTCAATACCGGTTCTTCCTAATTTTCTCATTTCCATATGTAAATCCTCCCTCCTTTGTTTTACTATTATAGAAACCCCTTACTATTTTCTATAATAGAACATAAAGGTACCTTCTTCTAGCATCCGCTTCAATTTTCTTTTAATTGTTCTTTTTAGAATCTCTCTGGTAATGGGAATAACAAGGATGAATCCTGTAACATCGGTTAATAGTCCTGGTGTAATGAGAAAGGCTCCTCCAACCAATACACACAAACCATTTACCAATTCATCACCGGGCATTCGGCCCTGACTCATTTCATATCGTATGTTTCGTAGGATTCCTCTGCCTTCACTTTTGGCTAGATAAGCCCCCACAACTCCCGTTAAAAGAACGATTAAAATTGTATAGGGTAGACCTATATAGGTATTCAGCTTAAGCAGTAGGGCCAATTCAACTATAGGAATCACGGTAAATAATAAAATTAACTTTCCTAACATTAATTACATCACCCCTCCATATTGGTTTCTAATGCTTTATAGATTTCTGGATAGTGCTTTTTGAAGTTTACGGGTTTGAATTCTGTATTTACAAAGGCATGGGTAGTGGTCCCAGTGGCCAAAAGCTTATGATCTTCCTTTCGCAGTATTGAATACTCAAAGGTAATTTTTACTCCTTTAAGCTCCTTTATACAGCTTTCAATTATAAGGACATCATCATATTTAGCTGCATCAATATAGTTACAGGAGACCTTCACCACAGGTAGCATAATTTTTTTTCCTTCCAGTTCTTTATAGGAATAGCCTAACTCCTTTAACAGAGTAGTTCTTCCTATTTCATACCAAGTAAAATAATTACCATGATAGACTACTCCCATTTGATCGGTCTCTGCATATCTTACTGTTGTTTCGCATCTGTTTTTCACAATATTGCGCCTCCTATTGTATTATAATATACGCCATATTCTATTACTAATTCGCTTTGGTTGACAATTTTCCTTTGTATTTTTTTTTTGTAAAAAACCCAAAAAAAAAAGCCTACACATCTGTAAGCTTCCGTCCTATTAGACTAAGTACAATAAAAAAAAGGGGGGAATTATTTAATTCCTAAATATATTGTATTATATATACATCTCAAATGTGTTACAAAACAATTAACTAAACGTAACTTCTTCATTACTTTTTTATAATACTCTTGTCTCTCCCTGATAAATTAGCCCTGTTGCAGCATCAACAGTCACGATATCTCCATTCTTAAGGATTGTTGTAGCATCGTTTGCACCCACCACTGTAGGGATAGAAAGATTTAGGCCTACAATTGCAGCATGGCTTGTGATGCCCCCTTCTTCAGTGATAATGGCTCCTGCCATCTCCATTAGGTGAATAATGTCTCTATCTGTAGCATGGGTTACAAGAATATCCCCTTTGTTAAATTGAGCCCATTTTTCTTGATTATGATCTATGATAACCACCTTACCCGTTACAGATCCCCGACTAACACCTACCCCTGATACAAGGACCTCACTAACTATATGAACCTTTATCAGATTGGTTGTTCCAGATACTCCTACAGGGACACCAGCTGTTATTACAACTAAGTCTCCACTCTTAATAAAATCTTCTTGTAAAGCTCTTTGAACTGCTCCCTCAATTACATCGTCTGTGGATTCCATTACAGGAGTTAGAAGGGTTTCAACACCCCAAATTAAATTTAGCCTTCTTCTAATTCTCTCACTGGTGGTAGCAGCAATGATTGGTGCCTGAGGTCTGAACTTAGACACCATTCTCGCAGTATATCCAGAGGAGGTTGCTGTGATAATAGCTGAGGCTTGAAGATCCATAGCGGTGTTACAGGTGGCATGGCTAATGGCATCTGTTATAGAAACCTCTTTTTCCATTGCTTTAGTACCTAGTAAATGTCTGTAATTTATGGCTGATTCCGTTCTTTTTGCTATGGTAGCCATCATTTTTACCGCCTCTACTGGATACTTACCAGCAGCCGTCTCTCCGGAAAGCATTATTGCATCGGTTCCATCTAATATGGCATTGGCTACATCCGTTACCTCTGCCCTTGTTGGTCTAGGATTTCTAATCATGGAGTCTAACATTTGAGTAGCTGTTATTACAGGCTTACCGGCCTTATTACATAATTCGATCATTCTTTTTTGTACCAGGGGCATTTCCTCAGTTGGAATTTCTACTCCCAAATCCCCTCTGGCAACCATAATACCATCGGATACTTCAATGATTTCCTCTAGATTGTCAACGCCCTCTTGGTTTTCGATCTTAGAAATAATATGTATGTGATCTGCGTTATTCTCCTCTAGGATTTGTCTTATTGCCAAAACATCACTAGCCTTTCTGACAAAGGAGGCAGCAATAAAATCAATATCCATTTTAATTCCAAACAAAATATCTTCTTTATCCTTTTCTGTTATGGCAGGAAGATTGATTTTAACACCAGGTACGTTTACCCCTTTATGGTTTTTAACAACCCCTGCATTTTTAACAACACACTCAATATCGGTATCATTTAAAATATTCACTACTTCCAGCTCTATGAGTCCATCATCTATCAGTATTGAATTACCTACTCTAATATCCTTAGGTAAGCCTGAATAGGTGATGTTACAGATGGTACTGTCCCCTAAAACATCCCTTGTAGTAATGATAAACTTCTGATCCTCTTGAAGTTGAACCTCTGGTTCTTTAAATTTACCGGTTCTAATTTCTGGTCCCTTTGTATCTAATAAAAGGGTAATCGGTAGGTTTAGCTCCTCCCTAACATCCTTTATCACCTGAATTCTTTTCCCATGCTCCTGATGATCTCCATGGGAAAAATTTAATCTAGCAACATTCAGTCCAGCTTTAACAAGTTCCTTAAATACCTCAGGACTTTCACTTGCAGGACCTATTGTACATACGATTTTTGTCCTTCTCATAAATATTTCTCCTCCCTTTATATCGAAAGTATATTTGCCAACCTATAAGTATCTTCATCAAATTTATTGGTTGTGTTAAATGCTTCTTCAAAGTCAACATCTATTGTCTCTAACCCTTTAATCCCCAATGCTCTATTTTTTTTACCCTCCAACAAAAGTTCAACTGCCCTTGCTCCCATTTTACTGGCTATGATTCTGTCAAAGGAAGTAGGACTTCCGCCCCTCTGAATATGGCCTAGGATTGTTACCCTAGTTTCCATACCGGTCTTTTCTTCAATTTCTTTGCCTATATCAAGGGCTCCACCAACACCTTCTGCCAATAGGATGATACTATGTAGTTTCCCTCTATTTCTACCTTTTATAAGCTTACTGCAAACATTGTCTATATCGAATTGAATCTCAGGAACAATAATGCTTTCTGCGCCTCCAGCTAGCCCAGCATATAGGGCAATATCTCCACAATGGCGGCCCATAACCTCTATAATATTGGCTCTACCATGGGATGCAGAGGTATCCCGAATTCTACCTATGGCATCTAAAACTGTATTTACAGCTGTATCAAAACCGATGGTATATTCGGTATATCTTAAATCATTATCAATTGTTCCTGGAACCCCCATCGTTGGTATACCTAATTCTGTTAATTTTTGTGCACCCTTAAAGGAACCGTCACCCCCTATTACAACCAAGCCATCAATCCCAAATATCTGCAAAGCATATAATGCCTTTTTCCTACCTTCCTCTGTCATAAAGGCTTCGCTTCTTGCTGTTTGTAGGATGGTTCCCCCCCGATGAATGATATCTGCCACAGAGGATAAATTCATTTCATCCATAAATCCATTGATTAATCCATGATAACCCTGCTTAACGCCTATTACCTTACAACCATGATATATACTACTTCGAACAACAGCCCTTATAGCTGCATTCATTCCTGGTGAATCTCCGCCACTTGTCAATACACCTATTGTTTTCAATGTTATTCCCTCCTATAAGTCCAATATGGACTTTTTGTGTCCCGTTTATTATATAATTGTCCCACCTTTTTGAAAAAAGATGGGTTAAAAGCCCCTTTGCATCATTATGCTGTGTACTTCCTCTACCTCTGACCTTGGTACCAATACCTCACAAATACCCTCTTCATTGCTCTTGCTTATGGGTTTAATCTTAACCAAAAAGCCTTCCTTCACCAATATATCTTTAAGCATTTCAGCGTCTTGTCTAGTATTTGCCATATATACAACCGTCCACATTCTATAAATCCTCCTTTAGATACTGAAAATAACGATTCCTAAATTCTTAAAACCAATAAATACCATATATATATATATCAATCATTCGTGTAATAGCAATTTAAAGATTTGAGGGAGAAAGTTGCTTCTGCAAATTTCCTCCTCAATTCAACATTTATAAGAACAAAAGCATTTCATGCATTAATTTTCTATGGTTAAATGCTTTTATTTTCCAGAGAACCCATGCGTTCTCTAGGATGCTTCCCTGTACTCTCCTTATTTTTATAAG
>NZ_WBZB01000050.1 GCF_009017255.1 Alkaliphilus serpentinus
CAACATTGGATGTATTTAAATCGAAAAAGACCTTATTACAGTAATCCTCAACATCGCTGAACCTCAACATTGGATGTATTTAAATAAGGAAATCATCTCTGTGATTATAAGAATAGTCAATAGCTGAACCTCAACATTGGATGTATTTAAATTAAATCCTAGAATGGTTTACCTCATCAATGATGTTAGCTGAACCTCAACATTGGATGTATTTAAATGTTGCTTCATTTAGAATATTAAACCCAAAGCTACATGCTGAACCTCAACATTGGATGTATTTAAATCTATTTCTTGTAACATTGGCCATGATACTCATTATCGCTGAACCTCAACATTGGATGTATTTAAATTGGACTATGGGGCAGGATCAGAATAAATACCAAAGACGCTGAACCTCAACATTGGATGTATTTAAATAGGAGATAGATCTTCATGAAGTGAGTGTGTGCACGCTGAACCTCAACATTGGATGTATTTAAATCCTGGCAACAAAGGGGTGCCAGACAGGATGGTGCTGGCTGAACCTCAACATTGGATGTATTTAAATAATACCTTTGCTACTCTGCAAGCAAAAGCATTAACTAGCTGAACCTCAACATTGGATGTATTTAAATGGTACAGCTTCGAAGTGGATTAAAAGTGGTTTGAGCGCTGAACCTCAACATTGGATGTATTTAAATTCTCCTCGTTCATCGGTGACGTCCTCAGGTGTGAGCTTAACCTCAACATTGGATGTATTTAAATAGAGTTGAATAAATTAATGAATCTTATTAACTGTGGGCTTAACCTCAACATTGGATGTATTTAAATTACTTTACCTTCTCATTGGTTTGCTCATGGATGGCGCTTAACCTCAACATTGGATGTATTTAAATTGATTACGTCCATTCCAATAATCTAAATTTTGATTAGCTTAACCTCAACATTGGATGTATTTAAATCTTTTTATTTAGATAGGGTTTTACCGATGGAGGAGCTGAACCTCAACATTGGATGTATTTAAATAAGCAAGCTCATAAGAGGTTAGATAAACTAGAGGAGGCTGAACCTCAACATTGGATGTATTTAAATTCTACCCATGCTAAGACAGGCTTTCTTTTATCTTGCTGAACCTCAACATTGGATGTATTTAAATATCTTATGATATGAATATACCACCAATAATTGATGTAGCTGAACCTCAACATTGGATGTATTTAAATGAAAAGGCAGATGCTAATTGGTATCTAAATTGGTGCTGAACCTCAACATTGGATGTATTTAAATTTGGTTGTTGGTTTGTCATTTCCCCGATTAATTCCTGCTGAACCTCAACATTGGATGTATTTAAATAGAGGCAGAGGCTAGAAAAGACCAGATGCAAAGAAAAGCTGAACATCAACACTAGATGTAATCAATCTTAAAATGCAGATTTAGCTGTCTTTTTTCCTTAAATTACCCATCGTTTGTCTTTATACTTCATTATCAACCCTCAAAAATGCTATAATAAAACCATAGTACTTTTAGGAGCTGATTAAATGGATAGATATGATGAATTTTATGTAGAACATAGAGATAAAATCCTCAGACACCTAAGTAAGATGGAGAAACGACTTTTAGTTCAGTATAATCCACAGGCAACCTATTCAGATTTATTAAATAGGCTTAATAAATCTGAGCTGGATGAGATTAGAAAGGCACTAGGGATAGTTGGAGCTAGCACCTTGAAGAAGCAGGATTTGATAGAAATTTTAGAGCATGAGATACCCTATGGGGTGGGGGCTTTACTGGTAAACATAACTGATGAGGACCTTAAGCTTCTGAAAAAATTGATGGTAAAGGGTGAACTGTTTTTACAACTTAATGAGGTTATTGATACTTTTTGGCTATTTACTAAAGGTTTGGTTTTTTCCGAAGTTATTGAAGGCGGGAAATTAAGAGCCTTTATCCCTAGGGGGCTTATAGAACCAATCAGTAATGAAATAAATAGTACAAGCTATGCAAAGGATAGAAAAGAAATTAAAAAATTGATAGAAATCATTAATGGAGTAATGATTTATTATGGAGCTCTTACAGTAAACAATCTTTATAATATCGTTGGCAGAGTAATTAAGAAGCCACTAGATTATGAAATTGTAGCAAAAGCCCTTACATGGGAAAAAGATGAAAGGTCTTTATTTAAGGTAGTTTACCAATATGTTTCCCACTGTGATGCTGAAAACCCTGAAAAAATTTTTTTAGAGCATTATAAAAGGGAGATACCTTATTATCCTATAACTCTAAAGGATATAAAGGAGGCTGCCGCATTAGGGCATATTCCTTACAATGTATATGATTTAAACTTGTTAAACTACTTATATAACTTCTTTGAAATTGACAAGGAAGAGTTAGATCTCCTCTTCTTTGAAGGTAAGCTACTTATAAATAATAGTGATAGACCCAATGATATTATTAGTTATTTTATTGAGCAATTTCATTTTAACAATATAGAAGAGACCCAACAAGCAGCTGACTTAGTAGTTGAAATGTACAACAATTCAAAACAGTGGGTTCTTAAGGGCCATTCTCCTGCAGATTTGAGACCTAACCCTCTACAGAGTGTTTCAAATAAAAAGCCTATAAAAGATGAATCAAATAAAGTAATTAAAATAAGCAGAAATCAACCCTGTCCTTGCGGTAGTGGATTGAAGTATAAAAGATGCTGTGGGAAAAGCGAATAGAATATCAAAAGCAGGGTAAAACCCTGCTTTTGTATTGGTATTTTTACAATGGCCAAAATAAAAGAATCAAGGGGGTTCCTAAAATCAGGATTAATAATGATAATGGTAGTCCCAGTCGCCAATAGTCACCAAAGTGATAGCCACCCGGTCCCATAATTAGTGTGTTGGATTGATGACCAATTGGGGTTAAAAAGGCACTGGAGGAGGAGACTGCCACCGCCATAAGGAGGGGATCCACAGAAACCCCCATTCCCGATGCCATACTAATAGCTATAGGGGCCATTAAAACAGCTGCAGCAGCATTATTAATAACATTAGTTAATAACATCGTGACCAGCATTAAGAAGACTATTAACATAGATGGGGGGAGAAGGCCTGAGACCTTCAGTAGTAGGCTGGCTATTGTTTCGGCACCGCCTGTGGTTTCTAATGCCCCTCCCAAGGGAAGCATGGATCCAAGGAGAATAATAATTGGCCAATCAATAGACTCATATATTTCCTTTGGAGATATAATCCCAAACAAAACCATAGCGATGCCTGCTGTAACAAAGCTAATTTCCACTGAAATGAAGTTTAAGGTTGTCGCGATTACCGCAAGTGCAAATATTCCAACTGAAATAAGGATGTTTTTTTTGTTAATTAAGTTACCAAAGTCAAAGGCCCTTTCAGCCAAGGGTAGTGTTCTCAACTCTGCCAATGTTCCCTGAAGGTTTCTGGCTTGAAGCTGAATTAGAATAATGTCACCAGCCCTAAAGCTAACATCACCTAAACGATCATGGATCCTTGCCCCTTGTCTGGATACTGCAACAAGATTGACTCCATATCTCCATCGCAAATTTATCATTTTAGCGGTTTTTCCAACCATAGGGGAATCATCCCTAATTACAGCCTCCAATAAGGTATAATCCTGAGATTTTAATAGGTCGGTACTGATCCCTTTATTAATCTTTACCCCAGCAAATATAAAGCCTGTAGCCTCCATAAGCTTTTTTAATTCCCCGGTATCGGTCTTAATAATTAATATATCCTCTGCCTTTAACATCTCAAAGCTGGAGGGAGCTAGAATTTTTACTTTATTCCTTACAATCCCCAAGATATTTAAACCAAGGGGCAACTCCATACCCATATCCCGAATGGTTTTTCCAATCATTTTGCTATTGCTAGGGACACATACCTCTGTTAAGTATTCTTCAACCTTAAAGAGGTCTTTTGGTGGGTTTTTTGACTTTCTTTGGGGAATCAGCTTCCAGCCTATTAAAGCGATATATAGAATACCAATAATGGTTAAGCCTATACCCACAGGAGCAAAATCCCAAAGATTGAAGGCAGGCAAACCAGCCTCAGCTCTAAAGGTGGAAATAATTAGATTTGGAGGAGTTCCAATAACCGTTATGAGACCACCTAATAATGACGAAAAAGCAATGGGCATAAGCAGTACCGAGGTGGGATGGTTATTTTTGTTGGCGATTTTTATTGCAATGGGCATAACTAAGGCTAGGGCACCGATATTATTCATAAAACTGGATAGAACAGCAGTCAGAAGCATTAAACTAGCAATTTGTGCGGCCATACCCTTACCTGTAGGGTCTATCCAACTTGTTAATACATCTACTGCTCCAACCTTTAATAATCCCTTACTAACCACCAACACAGCAGCAACAGTGATAACAGCAGGATGACTAAAGCCTAAAAAAGCATCGTTGGGAGAAATAATACCCGTTAGGGTTATAATTAACAAAGCTAAAATCGCTACCACATCATAGCGCAGCTTACCATTTATAAAAAGTACTAATGTAAATACTATTGTAGAAAATACAATGAATTGTTCCATCATAGAAAGCGCTCCTTTAAAAAGGTTTAATGTAAGATAATCAATATCATACCCAGTTAACAGCTAAACAAGCCTTTGTTATAATATTATAATATTTTTGTCACTTTAGTAGAATATAAAAAAGTACTTTTCGAAAAATATTGAATTATATGGGTAGATATTAGATAATTCATATAACTTGAGTTTTACACCT